>CAYZZU010000013.1:0-68833 GCA_964483105.1 uncultured Nitrospirota bacterium | reverse complement strand
CATCATAATTTTCTAAAAGAAGATTGACAATTTTCATGTCCAGGGAATGCTTCTCGACCTGGCTGCTCAGGATTTTCACGATTTCTTTCTTTTGCATGCCTTTCCGGTACGGACGATCTTCGACCAGTGCCGTGAATATATCCGCCACCGCCATCATTCTGGATCCCGTACTGATTCGATCAGCGGAGACGTGAAACGGGTAGCCGGATCCGTCGAGTTTTTCATGGTGGAAGGCGGCCCATTCCGGGATTTGAGCCAGTCCTCCGATTGTGTTCAGAACCATGTACGTAAAATAGGTGTGCTGTTTGATGACTGCGAACTCTTCTTTTGTTAACCGGCCCGGCTTATTGAGAATGGAATTCGGGACGGCGAGCTTCCCCAGGTCATGCAGATCTCCTGCGATCTTCATGAGAGTGACTTCCGTTTCCGTCAGTCCGAAAATCTCGGAAAGCATGGCGGCACAAGTCGCCACTCCGGTGGAATGCGTGGCCGTAAAGGAGGATCTGAAGTCAATCATGCTACGGAAAAGCAGAGATAACGAAGAAAAGTCTTCCACTCTGATCTCGGTCCGATGCAAGGGGCCGGAGTGCAGAAGCAGGGAGTATAATCGCGGCGAGGTCAGATCGAGCCAGAAGTCTTCACGGTTGGATACCGTGACAAAACAGTCGACGATGTCCGGGTGGATTTCAGTTCCTGAAATGGAAATGATTTTTGACGTCAGATTTTCCACCTGATGCAGGATATATTGATCACGTTGGATCCATCGTTCCAGTAAGTCGGCGAGAAAGAGCACCTGCGACTCGGTCGCATCCGGTGAGTCAATGGAGGTTTCCCATTCTTTCCAGGATCTGTGATGAAACCTGACGATTCGTGCGGCCGGTCTGAGCAATGCTGTGGATTCAAACAATAGTTCTCCACGAACACAATGAGGTTCCAGGTCTTCTTCTTCAAAATGGTGAATCCGTATTTTGTCTTCCGGGGCCAATGCGCCCACATCGTGAAGCAACGCCGCAAAAAATATTTTCTCGATGGTCTCTGCAGAGAGTTCGGCTGCCTTGCCGATCTGCCATGCGATATAAGCGGTTTTCAGTTGATGCAGGGAAATCGATGGGGCTGCAAGGTCTACAGCGTCAGAGAGTGAAAGAAAAAAATTACCCAGATTGATAGGAGTTTCTTTTAACATTGGATCACGCTTGTGTAGGTCGGGTAACGATTCAGTTGTCCGTTCATCGTTGTAGGATCAAAGCGGGTCGCTGAATACGGATGGGTCGCACTTGAGTTGTCGCGTGTTTATTTGTTCATGACCAGAGTTCCCACCGAAAGGGTGACGTCCATGCCGTTTTCCTTTCCATATTTCCCGCTCTTGATCTTCAGGTTCTTGATATAAAGAAGGTTCTCGGAGGATTCGATCTGATAGAGAAAGCGGGTGAGTCCCGGAAGGGCGATTTTGTCCAGTTTGATTTCCACCAGCGATTCCCGGAAGGGACCGACAGGGGTTTCCCTTCTGGGTTTCATATAGACGATTCGGTCCTTGATCTTCGCTTTCCCGGCCAATTCTTCCAGATAGGCGAACACGGAAAATCCCCGGCCCCTTTTTTCAAGGATTTTTTTTACGCGGTTCATGCCCCGGCGGTCCCGTATCGCCGAGGAACGGAGCCGGAGCATCTCGGTCAATTCGCTCTGTTTTTTTGCGATCTTCCGGTTGATCAGGGTATCCTGTTCAAGCAGAGGGGAGAGAATCGTCGAGTAAAAGAAGACAGCGGTGACAAAAAAGACCCCCGCAAGGAGAATCCGTTGATCTCTTTGGGTCAGCTCCCGGTAGTACTGGAGGCCGCGCTGAAGAAGCGGTTGATCCATCAGCCGATGGATCAACCGCTCCGTCTTTCCCATTCTCTTTTCCCCGGGTGCATCCCGATCCTCCGCAGAGGATTCATCCACGGGGCAGGATTCGGGCACGGGCAGGTCGGCGGAGGCATCCGTGCCGGTGGTTTCCGCCGGGAGTGGCTCCGACCCGGAAGGTTGACCGTCCGCGGTCTCGGTATTGTGCGGCAAGGAAGGAGATCCCTCCTCTGCCGATCGCGCACTTTCTTTCGGAAGGGAAGTCTCTGCCCGGGGATTCGCTTCTTCCGGGGGGGTGTGTGGAGTGTCTCGATCCGCTCCGTCGTCCACCCTGGGGACTCCTTCCAGGAGGGCCTCCCACCCCTTCGGGTCGAGATTGGCCCTGGTCCTTTTCCTGAGATCTTCCTCTTTGTCACTCATGAAAGAGTACCTCAATGGCCAGATGCCTGTAATGCAGCGCACCGGTTGAATTGGCCGCGTATTTGATGATCGGTTTGCGGTAGAGTTCCGCTTCGCTCAGAGTCACATTCCTCGGGATCAATGTCGTAAAAAGTTTTTCCGCGAAAATTTCCTGAATTTCGTGATAAAAAATCCGGTTCAGGGACGTCCGTTTATCAAACATGGTAATCAGAACACCCATCAGTTGAATCCGGTGGCCCAACTGGTCAAACAGGGTCCGGATCATTGTGTTGAGCATGTCCAGTCCCTTGATGGCATAGAACTTGGCCTCCGTGGGAATAATCATGTGAGAGGACGCCAGAAGGGCGTTCAAGCTCAGTACTCCCAGGGATGGGGGGCAGTCGATGATGGCGAAGTCATATTCTTTGCGGATTCCTTCCAGCGCGTTTCTCAACCGGTACGGTCTGGAAGGACTTCCCGCAAGCTGAACCTCGCATCCGGCCAGGTCCATGTGGGCCGGGATCAGATCCAGATTCTTAAGATCCGTCTTTAAAAGGACGTCTTCGATGCGGGTCCGCTCGTCGACCAGAAGGTTATAAACCGTCTTATCCAGCTTGTCGGGATCCACGTCCAGCCCGATGCTGGCATTGGCCTGTGAATCCATATCGATCAAAAGGACTTTCTGACCCAGTTCGGACAGGCAGGCGGATAGATTGATGGCCGTCGTGGTTTTACCGATTCCTCCTTTTTGGTTGATCACGGAGATAATTTTCATCGATCCACTTCTGCGTTGCTGAAACGATTTCCAATGTGATGGGTCCTCTTATTTTCTGAAGGTCATCGTCATCTGAAAATTGACCTGGCTTTTGTTTTTCCCAACCTTGGCGTTACTGACCTTTACGGTCCCGAGGAGGTCCGAGGCTTTCAACTGCTGCTCGATCCGGTTTACGGAGTTGAAGGAGTCCGTCCATCCAATGAACCGGACGGACTTCTCGTCGAGTGTGAAGTCCGTGATCCGGAGTTCTGTTTTGTCCGGAATCCGGACACTGAGCTCATTCAGAATTTCCAGGGGAGACGGTTTCTCACCGAAGACATTCCGGAAGATATCATTCTGTTTCTCGATATCCTTCATCTGGAGCTTCATCTGCGCCAGTTCGTTGACCACGTTTTTCACGTTGGGGAAGGTTTCCGTGAAGATTTTCCGCATTTCCTTCCGGATCGCGAGATAACGGAATTCCTTGGCCTGAATTCCCGCGACAAAGTCGGCAAAACTCCCGATGCACAGGATGACCAGGATGATTGCGGCATACCGTAGTTCCCGCCGTGACTCCCTGATTCTTGAAAGGAGACTGTGTTTCTTCTTTCGGAAGACACCGTTGACGCTGTCTCTCCCCCACTGCATCAGGATGCCTCCGAGAGGTGCATGAAGTCGCTGCACCTTTCCGGGATTCTGCAGGGAGTGCGAAAAGGGAGGGAGTGAATCGGGTACCAGGGACTGCATGGAAAGTTCCGCCTCAAGGAGGGGAGGGAACAGCCGGATTCCCGGTACCGTTCCGGTGACGAGGAGGAACCCGGAAGGAGCCCTTTGGGTGTGCAGACGGTAGGCCTGCAGTCCTTTTTTGATTTGTCGGACCAGTTCGGAGGCGCCTTCCTGCAAAATCGGCAGGATGGATCCGGAGCCTGAAGAGGGGGCCTCCGGGATTTCGTCAAGCCGGGCGATGGAGTCAAGGCCTGTTTTTCTCAAGAGGGTCTGGTACAGGGAATCCACGTGGAAGCCGAGTCGCTGAAGATGGTTCAAGATTCCCTTTTCATAGATCGACAGAATGCTGAACCGTGCCGCGATGTGCAGATGCGTGAAGGAGCCCTGCCGGAGATCCGGCTGTGCCTGGAACAGGGAATTCACCGCGGCGAGAGAGGAAACCGTGATCATCCGGAGCGGGATTCCAGCCGATTCGAACAGGGCGGTCCGCTGGTCCAGCAGAGACCTCGGGAGTGCGTAGACCAGGATGTCGCTGGACTTTCCCTGCTGGTCCAGGATCTGATATCCGAGTTCGAGATCCGCGACGGGGAAGGGAACGAGAGGTTCCACTTCGTAGGGGAGGGTCTTGTCGATCTTGGATTTCTCCTGGAAGGGGATGGAAATCCTGCGGGTGATCAGCATCTCTCCGGGAACGGAGGTGATTACCTCCTCCCTGTGAAGGTTGTGTTCGGAAAAAAAGAGCGACAGCTTGTCGGGACTCAGCTCCTCTTCCCGGATCGGCTTCTCCAGAAAACGGAGAATCGTGAGCTTTTTGTGCTGCGCCGCGACCTCCACCGCCTGAATTCCGAATTCCGAAATTTCGACCGCTGTGATGATTCGTGCCATGGTTATTCCTCTCTCCAGTACACGAGACTCACCCTATCATGATTTGTTTCTCTTTTCAAGATTGCAAGGGCCCGTTTGCGCACCTTGTAGACACGGACGGAGATTGTCGCAGAGAAATAGGTGGAAGAGACGCCGATCATGTTTCGTACATGGGCAGGGAGTGTGCTGTAGCCCGGGATTTCCTGTTTTTCACGGATGGGACGGTTCTCTTCGATGTCCAGCGCCTCGGTTTCGTCCATGAGCGCGGCCAGGACTGCGTGGGGCGCGGCATTAACATTGATGATCCCGTTACTGTACAAGGTGAAAAGGTCTTTCAGCCCTTTGGCTTGTTCCGGGCCTCCCCCGAAATAGAGCGCGTCGTCGACTCCTTTGACGAGAAGGAGCTCGGAGAGATCCGAGAGCTTTCCGTTCCGGATGCTGTACGGTGGATCCAGGGACTGGTAATAGTCGTTTTCCGCGCCATCGCCTTCGAAGACCTGGTCGTCCCGATCGATCCAGTCCTGGATCGAGTCAAAGATTTCATTGTCCGGAAGGTCAAGGATCTCCCGGAGATTGGTCAACAGGGGGGGGAGAGTTCCGTTTGGGGGCTGGGGATCCCGGAAAATCCGTTTCGTGTCGTTGATCCAGATCTTTCCGTCCTCCGGATGGATCGTCAGTTCGATGGATATTTTCCCTCCCTCTTCTTCATGGCGGTTCGGGGTGGACCAGATGATATCGTCTTTGCTTTCCGGATCGTCGTAGTTGAAGTCTCCGTCCTTCAGAAGCAGGGTCTTCGCCGCCTCCACCGCCCCCCGGCTCAGGAAGAAGGCCCGCGTTTCGTCCCGGAAATTCTCCGCCAGATGGAGGTTGACCCGCGTGGTATAATTCAGGTCAAGAATCAGGGCCGCCAGGGCGCCGGTGACGAGAAGGACCAGGATCAGGACGAACCCGTCTTCTCCGGCCTGAATTCTTCTCCGGCTGATGTTCATTGCACTACCATGGGTTGGATTTCCGTTTTGAAAACGATCGGGTGATCCTTTCCGTCCAGTACGGAAAGTTCCACCCGGATCAGGTCGGGAAGGCGCCTTCGTTTGGCCGTGTCCCATCCGTTCACCCACTCCTGTTTTGACTTGTCGAAGTAGGAAAGATCCAGTCCGTTCACCTGGTCGGTCAAGAGGAAAATCTTGCCTCCCGATTGGAAATCGAAGTCCACCGTAGCGTCCACGCTCTTCATGAGCCGCTTCTTCCCCGTCAATGAATCGACGTCGAAAAAATAACCGATCTCAGCCATTTCTTCCGTGCGGCTGTTTCTTTCTCGTGGATAGGACGTGGTGAGGAAATTCAGTGTGTCCGCCGGGGTTCCGTCGGCTTCCCCATCGGTTCCGATCAAACCCGTGACGTGGACCGGATCAAAATACGCACCTCTCAGTTCCCGGGTGAGCATTGCCAGAAGAGGCTGCGCGGTCTGATAGACATCTTCGTTCGCTTCCAGTCTGGAAATGGTCCGCGAGGACCCCAGAAAGGAGGAGTAGATGACTCCGAGAATGATGGAGAGGATGGCGACGGCGACCAGGACCTCCAGGAGGGTTAATCCCTCCTGGGAGTCGTGAAACTTCTTCATGAAGACCTCACGTTGACAAAACTTTCCAGTCTGACCGAATGGTTCTTCTTGTCTTCCGGGTCCCATGTGACCATCAAGTCGATCCGGTACAGGGTATCGGCCTCCGTGGTGGAGAGGGTGTACTCCCAGTGGTACCCTTCCGGTCCCTGATCGAAATCTCCCTCTTCATAGTAGAGAGTGGGCGAGGTCTGTTCGCTGATTTCCATGATCTTTTCGGTCAGTTTTGCCTGGGCCAGCAGGGTGGCCTGGATCATTCGATTGGAAGAACGCTGAAGTCCGATGGTCTTGATTTCGAGTCCGAGGATGGTCACCAGGCCGATTCCCAAAATGGCTACGGCGAAGATAACCTCCAGGAGGGTGAACCCCCTATCCGTTCTGTTGCGCAATCCTGTACTCCTCGATGTATCCTTTTTCGATCGTTACCCGACCGGTTAATGGATTGATTTTCAGGGTAACCGGTTCGCCTTTTTTCTTCAGATGAATCAGGTTGCCCGCGATGGTGCCGTTGACGCCGATCCGTAGAGTGGCGATTCCGTTCAGTTCCTTTTCCCCGGTTTCGGTGATGACATCCTCGATTTTCACTCCCGCCGGAAGCCGGAAGGTATGGATCAGGACGGAACGGTCCCTTTCATAACGGACCGTGTCCTGATCATCGTTTTGTTTCCGGATTTCCCGTTCGATACGAATCTCACCCTTCGGAATGTCGCAGACGATTCTTCGCGGAACCCTTTCCAGAATTGCGTTGTTCCTGGCGACGGAGAGAAGGGCCCGGAGCTGCCGTACGGAGTGATTCAGGTCGGACGAGAAGATCGCATTCCCGATCTTCGGAAGGGTAATTGCCAGAATGATCGTGATGATCAGCAGGGTTACGGTCAGTTCAATCAGGGTGAATCCCCGCCGGTCTTGATTCATGGACATGCAAAAAGTTCTCATTCAAGATTCCAGCTTTCAATATCCGCATATTTTCCTTCTCCGCCGTCTTCCCGGTCGGCGCCGTAGGACTCCAGATCGTACTCCTTGTTGTGTATTCCCGGAGAGAGATAGATATAGGGGTTACCCCAGGGATCCGGGGGGACCTTCCCCTTCTCCAGGTATCCCCCCTCATGCCAGTTTTGGGGGATCGGTTCGGTGGTTGGTTTTTCAACCAGCGCCTGGAGTCCCTGTTCCGTGGTCGGGAAGGTTCCGTTATCCCTTTCGTAGAGAGCCAGGGCGCTTTCAATGTTTCGGATCTGTGCGATGGCGGCGGTGCGGCGTGCCTCCTCGGTCCGTCCGAAGAGCTTGGGGCCGATGATCGTGGCGAGTACGGAAAGGATGACCAGTACGACGAGCAGTTCGATCAGAGTAAACCCTGTTTCACGGCCACAGTCCGGTCGAATTCGTTTTTCTTTTTGCTTCCTTGGGGAATGATTCAGGCATGGCATCGGAAAGACCTCCTTTGCGTGTTCAGTGAATGAGTTGGTTGATTTCAAAGATCGGGAGCAGGATGGAGATAACAATGAATCCCACCACCACTGCCAGTCCCACGATCATGATCGGTTCCAAAAGCGATGTCAGGGCGTTGATGGTCGTGTCGATCTCGTTGTCGGCCGAATCCGCCACCTTGTTGAGCATCTCCTCCAGGGTACCGCTCTTTTCTCCGACGTAGATCATATGGATTACAATGGGCGGGAAGACCCCGCTTCGCTTCAGCGGTTCATGAATGGAGGATCCTTCTCCGATATGGGTGCGGGCATCCTCAATGGTTGCCTCCAGGATCTTGTTGCCTACCACGTTCTTGACGATCTCAAGGGCGTGGAGGAGGGGAACCCCGTTTTTCAGCAGGGTTCCGAGTGTTCTGGAGAAGCGGGTGATGGCGATTTTCCGGATCAGGGATCCGAAAAGCGGCATCTTCAACTTGAGTCGGTCGAACCGGATCCGTCCTCTCTCTGTTTTTGTGTAGGCCTTGATCCCGGAGACGCCGGCCAGGACCAGGAGGAGAAAAAGCCACCAGTAGGACTGGGTGAAACGGCTGACCCGGATCAGAAGAGCCGTGGGGAGGGGAAGGGACTGCTGCATGTCGGAAAAAATCTTCGTGACCGATGGCACCACGTAGGTGAGCAGGAACAGGAGCACAATCAGGGCCACGGAAATCGTTACGCTCGGGTAGATCAATGCGGAGAGGACCTTCCTCTTCAGCTCCACCTGCTGTTCCAGAAAATCCGCCAGACGGAGCAGGACGATCTCCAGGGATCCGCTTCCCTCTCCCGAGCGGATCATATTGACCATCAGATTGGAGAAGGTTCGTGGATGCCTGGACAGGGAGTCGGCGAAGCTCATTCCTTCCCGGACCGATTCCCGTACTTGCGAGAGGACCTTCTCGAGGGCGCGGTTATCGCTCTGCTCAATGACCGCGGAGAGTGCCTCGACCAGTGGAATTCCGGCGTTTAAAAGCGTGGAAAGCTGCCGGACCATGATGGAGATCTCCAGGGGACGGACCCGGGAGAGAAAGAGGATGGTACTGCTGCTTCGTCTTTTCTCCTGGGCGGCCGCGGTTTCTTCCAGCTCCGTAATGAAGATCTCCTGTTCCCGGAGTTTGGACCGCGCCTCCTGACCGGAATCCGCATCGATGATGCCGCTGACGGATTTCCCTTTTTTGTTAAAGGCCTTGTATTCGTAAACAGGCATGGGGTTTTGGTTACGATTCCACTGTCAGCATTTAGTTCTCAACTCTCAATTTCCAGATGACGGTGTTACTCCTGCGTGACCCGGAGGACTTCCTCGATCGTTGTGATTCCCTGAAGAACCTTGACGGCTCCGTTCTGTCGGAGTGTTTTCATTCCTTCCCTGACGGCCTCCTCCCGGATCAGGTTGGAATCAAAGTTCTGGAGAATGAGTTTGGTGATTCTGTCCGAAGTCAGGAGCAGTTCGTAGATCCCGGTCCGTCCGTGGTAACCGGTTTGATAACAGTGGTCACATCCCTTCCCGTGATAAAAGCGGGGAGTCCGGATCGTGGAAGGCTCCAGTCCCAATTCCTCCAGCTCGGCCGCGGACGGTGTATAGGATACTCTGCATTCGGGACAGATTTTTCTGACCAGTCGTTGTGCCAGGACCCCCAGCAGTGAAGAGGAGACCAGAAAGGGTTCGATCCCCATATCGATGAGCCGCGTCATGGCTCCGGCTGCGTCGTTGGTATGCAGGGTGGAAAAGACCAGGTGGCCGGTCAGAGAGGCCTGGATCGCGATCTCCGCTGTTTCCAGATCCCGAATTTCTCCGATCATGATCACGTCCGGATCCTGACGGAGAATGGATCTGAGGGTTCGCGCGAAAGTCAGATCGATCTTGGGGTTGACCTGGATCTGGCCGATCCCCTTAATCTGGTATTCAATTGGATCTTCGGTAGTCAGGATGTTCTTGTCCGGAGAGTTGATCTTGTTCAGGGCGGCGTACAGGGTGGTACTCTTGCCGCTCCCCGTGGGGCCCGTGACCAGGAGAATGCCGTGACTCTTCCGGATGAGTCGGGAGATCTGTTGGTAATGGGACTCCGACAGACCGATATCCTCCAGATCGAAGATGGTGGCGTTTTTGTCCAGGAGACGGAGCACCACCCGTTCTCCAAAGGCCGTGGGGAGGATGGAGACCCGGATATCCACCTCCTTGTTGGAGATTTTGATCTTGATCCGTCCGTCCTGGGGAAGACGCTTCTCCGCGATGTTCAGATTGGCCATGATCTTGATCCGGGAGATCAGGGCCGACTGGAAACGTTTGGGAGGTTGAAGCCGTTCGTAGAGGACCCCGTCGATCCGGAAGCGGACCAGCATATCCTTCTCATAGGGTTCGATGTGGATGTCGCTGGCGCGGGATTCCACGGCCTGGAACAGGATCAGATTGATCAACTTGATGATCGGCGCGTCCGTTTCCGCGTCAAGCAGATCCTGAACTTCGTCCAATTCCTCCGCGATGTTTTCATATTCCTGCCCGGAGAGATCATCGATAACGCTTTCAGCCGTGCCGGTGGCGCCTCCAAAGAAAAGATTGATATTCCGGATGATCTGGTCCTCGGGTGCGAGGCAGGGTTCCACGTTTTTCTGAAGGAGTTTTCCCAGATCATCCAGGGGAATCAGGTTGGCCGGATCCGAGACGGCCACGCGGATTCCTGTTTCATCCTCCCCGAAGGGGACCAGCATGAAACGTTTGAGGTAACTCCGCGGAATCTTCGCGAGGGTCTCGTCACTCAGTTGTGGTTTGGGGATTTCCTCCAGGTAGGGGAGGTCGAAATCCCGGTATTCCGTCTTCATGGATTGGGTTCCATCCTTTCCGGAGTCTTCACCGGTTCCTTCCCGGATACCCCGGGTACCGGCTTTGCCGCCGGAGTCTTCCCCGGTGCTTCCGACTTCGCCGGTTTTGCCGGTAGGGCTGGGCCGTAGAACCTCAAATCGGGCTTTTTGCTTTCGTATTTCTTGTACGATTTGAATTCGTTGTGTTTCCGGTTCGAAAGGTTCGCCGCCTCCAGGGGATTGGTGATGATGTGAGGGGTCAGAAAGATCATCAGGTTGGTCTTCGTGTTGGAGTTGCTGGTGGAGCGGAAAAGATGCTTGATCAGCGGGAGATCCCCCAGACAGGGGACCTTGCTCGTCGTGTCGGTGACATCGTCCTGGATCAGGCCTCCGATGACGATGGTATGAGCGTCTTTCACCACCACCGTGGTTTCAGCGGAACGTTTGGTTGTGACGGGTGCCGTGGCCCCGGTTCCTTTGGTGGCCTGGGCATCGACATTCGAGATTTCCTGAAAGAGTTCCAGCCGGACGAAACGGTTCTGGCTGATATGGGGTGTGACCTTGAGCGTGACCCCCACATCCCGGAAGTCGAAGGACTGGAACACGTCGTTCACCCCCTGTTCTCCCGTGCGGGCTTGTGTCAGAAACGGACGGTTCTCGCCCACCTTGATCTGGGCCTCTTCGTTGTCCATGGTCAGGATCTGAGGTGTGGCGATGACGTTCGTATCGGAACGGCTTGCCACGGCGGTGATCAGAGCGGAGATGGAGGGGAACTTCTGTCCGTTGAACTCGATGAAGTTACCGAAGACTCCGAGGTTGAATCCGGTCGTGGATGCGGGAATGGTCCCCTGGTTGAGGGAACCGATCGTCGGGAGAAGGGTCCCCTGGGGAAGAGATCCCCCGAAACCCAGACGATCCACGGAATTATCGGTTCCGATTTT
Source organism: uncultured Nitrospirota bacterium (assembly GCA_964483105.1). GTDB lineage: Bacteria > CG2-30-53-67 > CG2-30-53-67 > CG2-30-53-67 > CG2-30-53-67 > CAYZZU01. The sequence goes on along the minus strand of CAYZZU010000013.1, from coordinate 57,436 downwards.
TCCTCCGAAAGTTTCCCATTCCACGCCGAGCGTAACGGCGTCGCTTCCCCGGACTTCCATGATCAGGGCTTCGATCAAGACCTGGGACCTCGGGATGTCGAGCTTCTGGATCACCGATTTGATCTGTTCATAATCCTGGGGGTCCGCGTTGATGATCAGGGAGTTGGTGGCCTTGTCGGCTACAATCTTGATTTCCGTTTCGGTCGGGAGCCTGACCTGTCCCTTCGCGGTCTTCTTGCCCGTCTTGATGCCGCTGATAAACTCGTTGAGGACGGAGACGATCTCTTCGGCGACGGCGTTCTGCAGGTAATAGATGTTCACCCGGCCTTTTCCTTCCGGGGCCTTGACATCCAGTTTTTGAACCAGTTTAAGGATATTTTCGTAATCGTGCCGGGTGGCCAGGAGGATCAGGGAGTTTGTCCTTTCGTCGGGGATGATCTTGATCGAGGAAGAGACACCGGCGACTCCGGATTGGGCCAGCGAGGGGGTTCTGGGGCCCCTTCGGATGGGGCGTACCGCGGTCTTGATGCTTGTTTGTTCCAGAATCTTGTTCAACTGTTCGGAAACGTTCTGGACCGAGGCGTAGTTCAAGGGAACCACGTAAAGCTGCGCCCGATATCCCTTGACGTCCAGTGCGTTGATGATCTTCATGATCCGGTAGAGATTGGATTCCAGATCGGTCATGATCAGGGTGTTGGTCGGTTTGTAGGCGACGAGATGGCCGTTTCTGGAAAAGAGGGGACGGATCAGCGTCAGCACCTCATCGGCGTTGACATATCGGAGGCGCGTGATCCGTGTGATGAACTCGTCTCTTCGTTCACCTAAGTCGGACTTTTCTCCGGTGAAGGTTTCGATTCCCCGCTGCTTGGCTTCGTTGCTTGGAACGATCTTGATCACCTGTCCGGCCGGGATCAGCGTGAATCCCTTGACCTCGAGAATCGACTCGAACACGTGATACGCCTCGGGGATCGTGATTTTTTCCGGAGAGATGATTGTGACCTTTCCCTTGACCTTGTCATCGATCAGGAAATTCTTGTGCACAAGCTCGCTGATGAACTTGATAACGATCCGTATGTTCGTATCCTCGAAGTTCATGGTGATGCGTTCATCGGTCGTATGGGAGGGGTTCCCGGCCGGGTGCGCAGGAAGCGGGATCAACGGAATGGAAAGGACTGTTATGGAAAGGATCACAAAAAGATGACGTATCAATCCCTCGTGTCTCATTCGATGCTCCTTACCGGTTTGAGCCGCTCGAGCCGTCTTTCCGGTTATTCAATGGAATAGGTTATGGTGATCCGCTGGTTGTCCCGATCCACTCCCAGATCCAGGCTGTCGGCATCGGCGTATTTGTTGAAAATTTCAAAAATGTTCCTGAATTCCGCGGCCGGTTCCCCGTTGATCTCCCGGATGATATCCTTCTTCTGTAATCCCAGCTCTTCCAGGCGGCTCCCCTGTCGTACATAGGTTACAGTGAATCCGTCACGCTTTCCGGCCGTAAAGTGAGGAATAATCCGGACATCTCTCATCAATGTTCTCAGATCAGAAACGGCCGCCCGGATCTCCTGCCTCTGGATGGTCCTTGTTCTGCGCGCCGGAACCGGACGACCGGAGGATTTTCTGTTTTTACCCTGATCTTCCTGAAACATCAGGAGCAACTCCTTTTGCCCGTTCCGATTGATGACGACCCGGTCATTGAAAATAGCGCTCAGGGTGACGCCGCTGCTGATGGTATCATCAATATGATAGAGTTTCTGAGAATGGAGCTTTTCATCTTCGATCACGGCAAAAGAACGTCTGGGGTTTCCCACGACCGTTCCTTTCAGGGCCAGTTTCAGGGTGGTTACCGGGTGTTCCATGGACTCCTCTTCGTGACTCTCCTCCTGCGGAGAAACGCTGGAGTTCTGAAAGAGATTGCGTTCCGCGATCTTCGAATAGACGGAGAAGGGTTTCATCTCCCGGTTTTCCGAACGCGCGGGTATTTCCGGGGACCGGTGAGGGACCGCCACACTCAGACGGCTCCTGAAAATTTTCATGGAGATGTCCGCGGCGAAGAGAATCACCAGGGTAACCACGATCAAGTGAAAGTATTTCATCGAAACCGTCTTTGCGAATGCGTGTAAGTTCTTTTAATCTATTAAAAAACGCTTTTCTTGTCAAGAAGATTGCATGGCAGGGTCAAGCGGAGCGGCCGGATCTGTTTTGCCTTTTTTCATCCGTATGAGCGGCGTTGAGTTTAGCGGTTCTTCACGGCTTTTTCCCGGTTGTATTCCCTCGGGAAGTGGCATCCGGGCGCACAACGACCGCCGTTTTCTTTGATTTTGAAATTGATCGGAAGGTCCCATTCTCCGAATCGTGTGGTCTCCCGGATATGTTTGGGGCCCTTGCTCCCGTGCGCGTCGTGGCATACGACGCAACGCCGTCCCTTCTTCTGATTGACGTGAACGTAGTGAAGGTTTTTTGTTCCGTTTCGGAATCCCGTGGCGGAGTCCGTGGTTTTTGTCAGAACCAGTTCTTCGTCATGGCACTGGAAGCAGAGGGCATACTTCTCCTTTCGAAAGGAGGTGTAAAAAGTGGACGGAAAGGGTTGTCTGAGCATACGCCAGTTGTTGGAGCCGTGGGGGTTGTGACAGGCCGCGCAGTCTCCGTCCAGAAGGATAGGGCCGTGCAGTTCCGGGTTTTCCCGGAGCCATTTTTTCATATTGAGGATGTAACGGCCGGAGGGTGTCTTGATCTTCCTCTTGTGACAGGAGAGGCAGATGTCCATGGTTTCTCCCTTCAGCTGCTTGTCATAATCCGAGGCGTGGGGATCATGGCAGTTCACGCAACTCTTTTTCTGCCGGATGGCGCCGTGCTTGACCTTGGCGTTCTGGATATGTTCCTCCATGTCGGAATGACATTGGAAACAGAGATCGGGGACCGGCTGGAGCAATTGGTATTTGTTCTCCGTGCCGTGAGGGCTGTGGCAGCCCGTACATCCGACCAGTTCGATCGCGCCGTGAACGTGGCTCTTGGTCTTCACCGCCTCTTCTTTATCGGCGTGGCACATGAAGCAAAGATCATTCCCTTCCTTGATCAGGCGGTTTTCATAGGGGGATTCGTGAGGGTCATGACAGGCTGTGCATTCTCCCTCCTTGACGGGAACGTGAACGTACTTGTGGTTTGTTTTGTCATCCTCGTGACAGTTGAAACAGAGCTTGCTGACCGGATCCGCCAGGAGCTGATAAGCATAGGGAGACTGATGGGGGCTGTGGCACATTACGCAGTCTCCGGATTCTACCGGACTGTGAACGACCTTCTTTGTATTCTTGGGATCGTGGCACATGTAACAGAGGACTTCCCCTCCGGTATCGACGATTTTGAAGGTGTTGTCCGGGGCGAGTTCGTGGCAGGTGGAACAATCCCCCATTTCAAAAGGAGGATGGACATGCCCTCCCGGGGGAGGAACAGCAAGGTCCTTGTGGCATTTGAAACAGACCTTGCCGTCGGATGGGTCGAGTCCCGCATGGCCCGGAACGGCGAAGACTTTCCGGGGCATGGTGACCAAAAAGGTCCCGAGAAGAAGAACCGTGATCAGGGGGCGGAACGGGAGGTGTTTTTTAATGTTTCGGTTCAGACAATAGTTTTGCGATGACACTCCTGACCTCATTGATCATAAAGGGTTTGTTGAGAAAGCTGGAGACACCGGCCTTTTTCGCCTCTTCTCTGTCCAGCACGGAACCGTAGGCTGTCATCATGACAATCTTGGTGTCGGGCTGGAGTTCCCGGGCCTTCTTGGCGACTTCGATTCCGTTGAATCCGGGCATGACCAGGTCGGTGATGATGAGATCAAAACGCTCTTTCTTGATCTTCTCGATGGCTTCACTTCCATCGGAAGCGGAGACCACCCTGCAGTTTTCCTTGTCCATGGATTGCTGGATCGACCATCGTACAAGTTTTTCATCATCCACGATCAGTATACACCTGTTCATCCCGTTTGCCCCTTTCGATTGTTGAGATGGAGTTTCCAAAGGTGTCTGCGGATATCATCAAGAAGGGTTATGCAATTCTCATACCATGTTTCCGCGACAGAAAGGGTATTTTCGGGGCCATTCAGGTTCCATGGACATCGGGCGGATGGAACCATCCGTAACATATTGTTTTTCAAAGAGTTTTTTTTTAATTTTTGCGGATCTGTTTCAACTCCGGGCTCTTTTGTGTCATTTGTATTCACGAAACGGGATAAAGTCTTGAATTTAACAAGTGTGAAAAGACCCACTTCTGCGTATTTTCACAACAGGTTGTATTTTTTCATCCGGTACCGCAGGGTATCCCGACTCATTCTGAGTAGTCTGGCAGCATGTACCTGGTTCCCGCCGGACGCGGAGAGCGCCTGTTCTATCATTTCTTTTTCAACTTCAGCCAGGGAAACCCCTTCGGCGGGAAAGTTGACAATGGATCCTGCCACTCCGGAAGGTTTGTCTTCCAACTCCGGTTTGAGAATCTCGATCGGAAGATGTTCGGGAAGAATGATCTCTTCACTTTCCAGAATAATGGCGCGCTCAATTACATTTTTCAACTCCCGGACGTTACCGGGCCAGTGATAATCGATCATCATTCTTTCCGCCTCGGGGGAAATGCCATGTACGCGCTTTTTGAATTCGTGATTGAACAGGTTGATGAAATGCTGAATCAGGAGAGGGATATCTTCTTTGCGTTCCCGCAGTGGAGGGATCAAAATCGGGAAGACCTTGAGGCGGTAGTAGAGGTCTTCGCGAAACTTTCTTTCCCTGGACCAGGACTTCAGGTCCCGGTTGGTGGCGGCGATGATCCGGACGTCCACCAGGATATCTCTTACACCGCCCACCCGCTTGAACGATTTGTTTTCGATCACCTTCAGGAGTTTGGCCTGCGTGGAAAGAGGCATGTCCCCGATTTCATCGAGAAAGATGGTGCCTCCGTCGGACAGCTCAAAAAGTCCCTTCTTGGTGGCCTTGGCGTCGGTGAAGGCCCCCTTTTCATGACCGAAGAGCTCGCTCTCAATCAGGGTTTCAGGAAGGGAGGTGCAGTTGATGTCCATATAGGGGTTCTCGGCCCGGCGGCTCTGATAGTGGATGGCCCGCGCGATGACATCCTTTCCGGTTCCGCTTTCGCCCTGAAGCAGAACGGTGGTTGCGTCGCTTTGCGAGAGTTTTTTTACCATCTCGAAGACCCGCTTCATGGCATCCGCCTGGCCCACGATATTTTCCATTCCGTAGAGGGCCTTCTGCCGGTCCTTGAAGACGTGGACCTCCTTTTTCAGGTTGACGGTTTCCAGCGCCTTAGAGATCTTGATCTTCAGTTTGTCCGCGTCAAAGGGTTTTTCGACAAAGTCGTAGGCCCCCAGCTTCATGGCATGAACCGTGGTATGAATATCCCCGTAGGCGGTCATCATGATCATAAGGGCATCGGAGCGAAGTTTCTTGACCTGTTCCAGGATTTCCATGCCGTTGATTCCCGGGAGGTTGATGTCCTGGAGGATCAGATCGGGCAGGTCCCGTTTGATGATCTCCAGGGCCTCCTCTCCGGTTTCCGCGGTGAGGACCTCGTAGTCCTCTTTTTCCAGGGTTTCCTTCAGAGACCAACGAATCAATTTTTCATCATCCACGACCAGGATGGTGGCGTTTGACATGTGAAAAACACTCCTTATTTCGATGCCTGCTGAACATACTCTGTGAGAAGTTTTCGAAAATGCTCCTTGCACTCCGTGAACCGGATGCCCTTTCCCGAGACCTCTCCTTTTCCGGGAGTTTCCAGACCGCCGGACCAGACAACCTTTCCGCAAACACGGATCGGTTCCGGGGCGTTCGGAAGGGAGAACTCCAGTTCCACGTCGGTTCCGATTCCCAGAGGAAGATCGGTTTTTACAAAGATTCCTCCTTCTCCGATATTGACCGATTCCACATGATAGGCCTCTTCCCGGGTCTGATGATTGACCCGGTAGGAGACACTGACCGAAAGCGGAACCCTCAGATATTTTCTTTTCTCGGAATCCATGCTTCCCTCAACCCTGCAGGTTTGACGGCCTGTTGAACAAGGACGAACCTTTCGAGAAGCCGTCGGTTTTGAGGAGAATCATGATACCATTGCGCCGGTCCTTGTCACAGGGAGCAGGATCGTAAAACAGGTCCCTTCGCCCAATTTGCTTCTTACCTGGATCTTTCCATGATGCTGTTGGATGATCTTCTGACTGATTGGAAGCCCCAGCCCGGTGCCGGTATGCCGGGTTGTGAAGAAGGGAGTGAAGATCTTGGACAGGTTTTCCGGCGGAATTCCCTTCCCTGTGTCTTCAACCCGGATCTCCATATAGGTTTTCCCGCTCTCATGGTTCTGGATCCTGGAAGAGAAGGTGAGCCTTCCCCCATCCGGCATGGCCTGGATGCCATTGAGTGCGAGATTGACCAGGACCTGCTGGATTTGTTTTTCGTCCACCTCGATTCTGGGAATTGTATCGTCCAGTTCGGTGATGATCTTAACATTTTTTTGTGCCGCCCGGTCACGGATCAGGAGCAGAGACTGCTGAACGAGGATATTTATGTTTTGTTCCGCCAGGGTCGGTTTCGCAGTTCGTGCGTAACTTAACAGGTCCTTCACATCCTGGTCGATCCGGTCGATCTGTTTGAGAATCTCCTCAAAGATTTCCCGTCGCGGATCCTTGTGGGAGAGGTCCTGCATCAGGATCTGGATGGCCCCTCCGATTCCGGCGATTGGATTTTTGATCTCGTGGGCGATTCCCGCAGCCAGTTCACCGATCGTGGCCAGGCGGGATACCCGCTCCATCTGTTGTTCATGCAGATGTTTCAGTCCCTTTTGTGCCTTTTCGAGCTTGGAGATGGTTGAGTTGAAATTCCGCCCCAGTTCTCTGAATTCGAGAGTGGATTCCGGCTTGACACGGGCGGTCAGGTCCCCGGCCTGGGTTTTCCGCATGGTCGTGATCAGGTTGTTGATCGGCTTGTTTACCAGGTGGGACAGGAGAAAGATGATCGATATGGACAGGACCAGGAGCGTTGAGAGTGTGGAGAGGATCATGAATCTTCGGACTCTGGAAAGGCGCCGATGCACCTTGTCCATGGAAACCTCCAGTTCAAGAACCCCGTTGATCTGATTCGGATTCGTCCCGTGGCATCGAAAGCAGGGAGGTTCATTGATGATCGGTTTGATCACGCAGAAGGTCGGCTGTTGAAGATTGTTGAAATCGTAGACCGTCGCGAATTTCCGTGCGTGAAAGAGCTTCAGATCATGCGGGTCGACCATCCTTCCCTTTTCGTTCGGGAGGCTGGAGATCAGAATTCTTCCATGTCGGGAAAAAATCCGGATCCTTTCGATATCCGGGAGAGTTCCCACCGTCTGCAGGATCTGCTTGACGTCCTTGCTCCTTCCCTGTTTCATGGCATGTTTGATGCTTCGTTCGATGGTATCCGAGAGGTCACGAAGCTTCTCCTTGGAAAAATCGACGAGCTGGTTGTACTGGATCTGGAAATCGATGTAGGAGGAGACACCGATGGTGAAGGTCAGAATCAACGCGAGGAAGATGATAAAACGGGCCTTCAGACTTTGATTCAGTTTCTGGAAAAATTTCATCGTGGAATGGAACCTGATTCGTCAGAATCAAACCAAAACGGATATCGGCACAAGATCTGTTGTGAGCTTAACATGATTGGAGTGGGAAATCAATCTGATTGTGTGATTTCACTCACCTCGCGCCTGAAACGACAACGCCTCATAATATCTTGCCTCTTCGATCTTCCCGTGTTTATAAAAGCCCCGGGAAAGAATCGCGCATTTTTGTTGTAAGATCTTCCTTGCAGACCGGGCCTGGAGGGGGGTCAATGTTCCTGAATCAAGCAGTTTTAAGAGACTCCGGACCCGGTACCGGTCAAAACCCCAGCCGCAGGCTGAGAGTTGTTTCCCATGCCCGTTCCGTTTGATGATCAAGGGCTCGCGAATCAGATGGACAGGGAATTTCCGGGTGATCCTAAGCCACATATCATAGTCTTCACAAACGGGAAGGTTTTCATCAAAGGTGCCGACTTCACGGAAGAGAGATCTCCGGATCATCACCGAAGAGGGGCTGATGATGCAAAGCGGAAGGCAGTGTCGAAAGATCCATCCCGAATGCTTGGCGTGTTTTTTCATGGGATTGACCCGGATGCCTTTCCGGTACCAAATTTCCTCGGTGTAGGAAATCCGGATTTCGGGGTGATTCAACATGGCCGCCTTCTGGATCTTGAGTTTTTCCGGTTTCCAGAGGTCGTCCGAGTCGAGAAAGGCGATCCACTTCCCCCGTGCGAAAGAGATTCCCCGGTTTCTTGCCGCGCTGACTCCACGGTTCTTCTGATAGATATAAAAGAGCCGGCCTTCGTACAGGGTCTGAATGTCAGGGGTTTCATCCGTGGATCCGTCATCCACGACAATCAGCTCAAAGTCGGGATCTTCCTGAGCGAGAACCGATTCAATTGCTTCACAGAGTAGTGAAAATCGGTTCCAGGTGGGGATGATCACGCTGACGGATGGATTTTTTTTCATGATTGAGGTGCCATTTTACCGGAAACGGGACCGGGGATCAAGACCTGGTTCGCCAGAAGTTTCCCCAATTTCCCGGGGTGATGAGGTCCAAAGCGAAAAACCATTCACCCATCAAAAAAACAAACCTTTTTGACAGGATGAACAGGATCGACAAGCTATGCAAACCAGACTCCCCCGCAGGGGGAGCGTGCCCCCTCCACGCACCCGAGCATCGCAGAGCGGAAAATCAGAACGTATCGTAAAGAAAATTCAATGAAAAAGAGGATCCGGAGGTCATCTTGCCGCAACCTGATCTTGCGTGGTAGAAAAAAAACGGCAAGGGCTTCGAATATATTTGACTCGATATCGTCTTTGATGTATATAAGCTTATTCGAATAAGCTGGAGAGGCAGGAGTTCATTTCATTCATTTCATTCAAACCCAAAAGGAGGAGAAAGGTGATGAAAAAGTGGATGTTGATGTTCATGGTATCTGTTTTTGTTTTTGTAGGGGCGTCTGATCTTTACGCCGCGAATTATGTCGGTGTGAAAAAATGCCGGATGTGCCACATGAAAGAGTACAAGAGCTGGGCGAAAACCAAAATGGCCAATGCCTTTGAACTGCTGAAGTCGGGAGTTGCCGCCGATGCCAAGACCAAGGCGGGACTGGATGCCAACAAGGACTATACCACCGACGCGAAATGTCTGGGTTGTCATACGACAAACGGCAAGGCCGATATGCCGGGTGTCCAGTGCGAAGCCTGTCACGGTCCCGGTTCGGCTTATATGAAGGTGATGATGACCAACCGGAATTTCAAGCTTGCCGATATCCAGGCCAAGGGGTTTGTGCTTCCTAACGAGAAGACTTGTACCAAGTGCCATAACCCCCAAAGCCCCTTCTTCAAATCCTTTAATTTTGAGGAACGGAAGAAGGAAGGAACGCATCAGCATTTCCCTCTCAGGAAGAAACATTAGACAACCGGTTTCGGTAAGCTCTATCCTGCACCGGCTCAGCCGCTGCCCATCTTTGAGATCGGGCAGCGGTTTTTTTTTGTGGTGCGCCGGGTGTAAAGAAGCGTTTGTCACAGGCATTTCAAGTGTGATATAAAACGGGTTCACAGCGATGCGGATACAGAGGACTCCTGAGAAGGAAATTATGCATGGACGGGAACCGGAACATTCGGGATATGCTGGGGCGTTCTGATCTCTTCCCGAGAGAAGAGACGCAGGTGCTGTTGAAAAAATTTTATGCAGCGTGTCCTCTTCCCGGAGAAGAAGAGATCCCGACGACCGATACATTGGGACGGGTGGTGAGTCGGGATCTGCGCTCTCCGGAGAATCTGCCTCCTTTTACAAGGTCGACCATGGACGGTTACGCTGTCCGGGGGCGGGATACCTTTGGGGCGACCGAGGCCCTTCCCGCCTATCTCGCATTGACCGGGAAGGTTGCGATGGGGAAGGAAGCCGTCGGGGAGGTCGGGAATGCGGAGGCGATGAAGATTGCTACCGGTGGAATGCTGCCGGAAGGGGCTGACGCCGTTGTCATGCTGGAGTATACCTCTCAGGTGGATGATCACATGCTCGAGGTGACAAAACCCGTGGCACCCGGTGAGAATGTGATCCGGGCCGGCGAAGACATGGAGCTGGGGGAGATTATCCTGAAACGGGGACATCGAATCCGGCCCCAGGACATCGGTGCACTCTGCGGAGTCGGAGTCACCCGGGTGCCCGTTTTCCATCGCCCCCGGGTTGCGGTCATCCCCACGGGAGATGAGATCATCCCCCCGGACCGGGCCGCCGCTCCGGGGCAGGTGCGCGATATCAATTCCTATCATCTTTCGGCCCTGATCGAGCAGGCCGGAGGGCTCCCGGTCCGATTTCCCATTATCCCGGATGATGAAGATCGGCTGCGGGAGGCGGTGGAGCGCGCCGTACGGGAAACCTCTCTGGTGATTCTTTCCGGGGGGAGTTCCGTGGGGACGCGGGATTTGACGGCCAGGATACTCGCCTCCTTTGGAGGACCGGGGATCCTGGTACACGGTGTGGCCGTCAAACCGGGTAAGCCGACTCTCTGCGCCCTGATCGGGGATCGGCCTGTCTTCGGTCTTCCGGGGCATCCGGCGGCGGTGGTGATCGGATATGATCTCTTTGTCAGACCCTGGCTCCGGAAGCTCAGTGGAGAGGAGATACCCTTGTGGGACCGGTTCGGGAGGCAAGGGGTTCGTGCCCGGATCACCCGCAGTGTCGCATCCCGCGCGGGACGGGAAGACTATATTCGTGTGGCCCTGGAGATGGAAGGGAAGGAGGTTCGGGCGCGTCCCATTCTGGGGAAATCAGGTCTCATTTCCACGCTGGTCGATGCGGCGGGAACGGTTGTGATCCCGGAAAACCAACTCGGTGTGGAAAAGGGAGAAGAGGTGGATGTGCGTCTTTTTTGAAAGAAGGAGTCCCGGTTGTGGTTAAGAGACAGATCTATCCGGAAAGTACCTCCCTGGATCAGGCGCTTTCCCTCTGGGAGAAGATCCTTTCTTCACACGGCGCGGACTCACCCCTTCCCGGGGAGCTGATTCCGGTGGATGACGCCTTGGGGCGAATCACGTCCGAGGCGGTGATCGCCCGTTTGTCTTCTCCTTCCTATCACGGGTCGGCCATGGACGGCGTGGCTGTGAGGTTTTCCGATACCCTCGGTGCCTCCGAGACAACGCCCGTACGGCTTAAGATCGGTCGGGAGGCCCTCTTCGTGGATACCGGGGACCCCCTTCCGGAGGGGATGGATGCCGTGATCATGGTGGAGGACCTGGAACGTTCGGGGGAGGACGAAATCGAGATTATTGCTCCGGTCACTCCCTACCAGCACGTCCGAACCATGGGGGAGGACATGGTGGCCACGGAAATGATCCTTCCGGAAAATCATAAAATCCGACCGGTGGATGTAGGTGCCGTCCTGGCGGGCGGGGTGACTGAGATCCGGGTCCGTCGCCGTCCCGTTGTGGCTGTGATTCCTACGGGCAATGAGCTGGTTCAGCCGGGCTCCGGGATTGGAAAGGGAAAGATTATCGAATTCAACTCCAGGATCCTCTGCGGTATGTTGAAAGAGTGGGGGGCGGAGCCGTACCGGAATGAGATCGTTCCGGATGATCTGGAACGCCTGACAGAGACCGTACGCGATTCCCTGAAGAAGGCGGATCTGGTGCTCGTCAACGCCGGTTCTTCCGCTGGAAGGGAAGACTATACGGTTCATGCCTTCCGGGAGTTGGGAGAGGTCCTGGTGCAGGGGGTCCGTATCAAACCCGGCAAACCGGTCATTCTGGGGTTGGCTCAGGGCAAACCGGTCGTGGGGATTCCGGGTTATCCGGTTTCGGCGGTCCTGACACTCGAACTCTTCGTCAGGCCGCTCATCCATGCCTGGCAGGGACGTCCTCTTCCGGAGGAGAGGAGAGTTCAGGCCACACTCTCCAGACAGGTCGCCTCAACCCTCGGACAGGAGGAGTTTCTCCGTGTCAAGGTGGGCCAGGTGGGTCGGCGGTTGATCGCTACGCCGGTCTCCAGGGGGGCCGGGAGGCTCATGTCCCTGGTGCGGGCCGACGGGGTGATCCGGATTCCCGCTCTGAGCGAGGGGATTGCAGGCGGTGAGACCGTGCCGGTTACCCTCGTTCGTTCGCGGCGGGAGATCGAACGGACCCTGGTCTGCATCGGAAGCCACGACAATGCCCTTGACCTTCTGGAGAGCCGTTTGAAGAAGCGGTATCCGGGGATGTCTTTTTCTTCGGCTCACGTGGGAAGTCTGGGAGGACTTCTGGCACTGAAGCGGGGAGAGGCCCATCTCGCGGGGACCCATCTGCTCGATGAGGAGACCGGTGAATACAATATCCCCTTTTTAAAGAGATTTCTTCCGGAGCGTAGGATTGTCCTGGTGAACCTGGTGTATCGACGGCAGGGTCTGATGGTCCGGAAAGGAAATCCCAGAGGGATTTCGGGGTTTCGGGACCTCACCCGTGACGATGTTGTCTTTATCAACCGCCAGAAAGGTTCGGGGACACGCCTGCTGACGGATCATTCTCTTCGCGAACTTGGAATCGGACCGGAATCCGTATGTGGCTATGCTCGTGAGGAATACACCCACATGGGGGTTGCCTCCGCCGTGGCCGGGGGGACCGCTGATGCGGGACTCGGGATCCTGGCCGCGGCCCGGGCGCTTTCGCTCGATTTCATTCCCGTGGCGAGGGAGCGGTATGATCTTGCCGTTCCGGAGGAGTTTTTTGAGACGGAAATGTTCGGAAGACTGCTCGCTGTCCTCCGGGAAGATCGGGAGTTTCAGAAGATCCTTCTCGGCCTCGGGGGATATGATGTCTCGGAAATGGGGTGTGTGATCTACCGGAGTGAGGACCGTGGGGGAACAGAAGATGGGGAGGCGGAAAGCTGCGCTCCATAATTGCGTGATGCTGTCGACAGAGAGCCATTGGTGAACCGGAAATTTCCAAAACAGTTGATGGAGAGGGGGAAATTGGATCCCCTGGTACGGAAGGTCTTTCTCTCGGTGCCGGCTCCGAGTCTGAAGGACAACCGCGCCGATGTGGACCGGGTGCTGGATGTCCTGAACTCAAAAGCCGGTCTCGGAAAGGTCAAGGTCCCCTATTCACTGGTCCGGAAGACTTCGGAGATTCTCCATGCCTCCGGATATCGAATCACCCTGACCATTGGAATGGACCGAAAGGAGAGGAAACTACTTGACGTGGAGCCGGGAGACCGTCGTCGGCAGAACTACGGAATCGCCGTTGACCTGGGATCGACCAACATCGTCTATTATCTTCTGGACCTGGAGAATGGGACACTCCTGGATCAAACCTCCGACGAAAATCCTCAAATCGACTACGGCGAGGATATTCTGAGCCGGATCCATGCCTGTGAGCGGCCGGAAGGGTTGGGAAATCTGCAGGAACGGACGGTTGCCGCCATGAACCGCAACGTTCTTCGTCTCCTTCAAAGGCATGGGATCAGCAAACGTCATCTTTACGCGATTTCCGTGGCCGGGAACACCACGATGATCCATTTTCTGCTCGGCCTGAATCCCCTCGGAATCTGCCGTGAACCCTATATCCCGGTACTCAACCGTCCGGATCTCTATTCCGCCCGGGATCTCGGCCTGGGCGGGTCCGAACACGCTCTTCTCTATGTTCTCCCCAATGTGGGAAGCTACGTGGGAGGGGATGTCCTGGCCGGTGTGCTGGTCTCCGGCATGCACCGGGAGGGGGAAACCTCCGTTCTCGTGGATGTCGGGACCAATGCCGAGATTGTTCTCGGCAACCGGGAATGGTTGATGGTGGCCGCCGGCGCGGCCGGACCGGCCCTGGAGGGAGGAGTGGTCAAGTGCGGTATGCGGGCTGCGGCCGGTGCCATTGAGAAGGTCCGGATCGATCGTGTGACGCGGATGCCGATTTATGAGACCATCGGCGGTGGAGCGCCGGCCGGAATTTGCGGCTCCGGACTGATCGACCTGATGGCGGAACTCTTTCTTTCGGGGATGATCGATGAACGGGGCAGGATTGTCTCCGATTCACTCCGGGTTACGGAATCGGACGGAGTACGTGCCTTTCGTGTGGCGACCCGGGAAGAGAGCCGGACGGGCGAGGAGATTGTTCTGACGGAACTCGATATCGGCAACCTCTTGAAGACCAAGGGGGCGATGTACACGGCCCTGACGGTGATCACCCGTTACGCCGGCATCTCCTTCCAGGATCTGAAGCATTTTTATGTGGCCGGAACGTTCGGTGCCTACATCGACCCTAAGATGGCCGTCTCGATCGGGATGCTTCCGGACATTCCGATTGAACGCTATCGGTTGCTCCACAACAGTTCCGGCGTAGGGGCCTGTCTGACTCTTCTGTCGAATGCGAAACGGGAGGAACTCAAAGAGATCTGCAGCCGGGTGACTTATGTGGAACTGAATGTGGATGGCGATTTCATGAATCTCTTAAACGCTGCGATGTTTCTGCCTCATACGGACCGTACCCAATTTCCTTCGGTTGTGCGGCATGGGGAAAGACCGGCCCCATGATTCCAGAACGTATCCGGCCCCATCTCCTGATTCTTCTTTTCCTCCTTTTCGTGACAGCCCTCGCCTACGAGCGGGTGCTTTCTGCGGGATTTATCACGCTGGATGATAACCAGTACGTTACGGAAAACCCCATGGTTCTCCATGGTCTGAATTTGGAGGGGATCCGGTGGGCCTGGACCTCCGGTTATGCCGCGAACTGGCATCCTTTGACCTGGATCTCGCACATGCTCGATATCGAGATCTTCGGCCGGAATCCTGCCGGTCATCATCTGGTCAGTCTCCTGTTTCATCTCGCGAATACCCTCCTTCTTTTCGTTCTGTTGATGAGAATGACCGGTGCTTTTGGAAGAAGCGTGCTGGTGGCCGCCCTCTTCGCCTTACATCCCCTTCACGTGGAATCGGTGGCCTGGGTGGCGGAACGAAAGGATGTCTTGAGCTCCTTTTTCGGGCTGCTCACGATCTGGGCCTATCTGCGTTACGCCGACAGTCCGGGGTTCATCCGTTTTCTTCCCGTCGTCTTTCTGTTTACACTGGGGTTACTCTCCAAACCGATGCTGGTTACCCTTCCCTTTGTTCTGCTCCTCCTGGACTATTGGCCTCTCAAGCGCGAGGAATCGGAACTTCGGTTCATTTCGGAAAAGATCCCCCTTTTTACCTTATCCATTGTTTCAAGCATCATTACCTTCCTGGTGCAGCGTTCGGCCGGGGCCGTGGCCCGGTCCGTTGATGTGCCTCCGGCGATTCGTCTGGGAAACGCGCTGGTTTCTTATGTCCGTTATCTGTTGAAACTGATGTGGCCCTCCGACCTGGCGGTTTTCTATCCCCACCCTTATCTCGCGACGGGAAAGGGATGGAGCGTATGGCAAGTGGCCGGGGCGGGTCTTCTGTTGTTCCTGATCTGTCTCGGGGCGCTGCGTTTCCGGAGGAGGGTTCCCTATTTTACTGTGGGGTGGTTCTGGTTTTTCGGAACCCTCGTGCCGGTGATCGGTCTGATCCAGGTGGGGCATCAGGCCATGGCGGACCGTTATACTTATTTCCCCTCAATCGGTTTTTTCATCGTTGCAGTGTGGGGAATCTCGGACCTCCTGAGAAGCCGCTTCCATTCTTCGTGGATCTCGATCGGGGGAAGTGTTCTGGTCATTGCCTTCTGCGCCGGTTTAACCTGGAAACAGACAGGGTATTGGAAGAACAGTCGAACTCTCTACCGGCATACCCTGGAAGTGACCGAAAACAATTGGGAGATTCACAACAATCTTGGAAACGTATTGATCCGGGCGGGAGCGTTTGATCGGGCCATCGAACAGTTCCAGACCATATTGAAGGAAGGACGGAATTCGGTTGCATTCAGACCCGAGGACCTCTCCGAGATCCATTATAACATCGGCCTGGCCTATGGATCGACGGGCCGGATCGACCAGGCCGTGAATCATTATAAAGCGGCTGTTGACCTCAACCCGGAGAATCTCGATGCCTGGAACAATTTAGGCTCATCTTATTTTTCGGAGGGGCTGGTCGATCAGGCCATATCCGTCTGGGAGAAGATCTTGTGGATGGCTCCGGGGTATGCTACCGTCTATTTCAATCTTGGCGAGGCCTATCTGAAAAAGGGGGTGCCCGGAAAGGCGATTTCCTCCCTTCATACCTTTCTCCGCTATCATCCGGATTCCGGAGAGGCGTTTTATCTGCTCGGGGAGGCCTATGAGACGATGGGGGATTCCTCCCGTGCTGAGAGCTGTTATCGAAAGGTTCTCAGGTTGCAACCGCTCCATCGGAAGGCAAAACAAAGATTAGCCGTTCTCAACCGGGCGGAGGGGGGCTCTCCCCGGGTGTCCCATACCGGGAAGAAGCCCCGACTTTCCGATCATGGAGAATAGGACCGAACGGAGGGGAGGACCATGGAGGGACAATCCCCTGTAACGCGCTTTCCCGCCCGCGGGCGATCGTTGATGGAGGGATGGCGCGCCGGGTCGTGGATGTTTCTCTTCATTGGATGGGCGATGATGAAGAGAATCCGGGAAAACCTCTGGAGGAGGTTTGTCGCGTTGGTTCTGGGAGCGGGGGTCTTGCTTGCCTTTTTCGCTTGTATCCCGATCCATCCTTCGTCGACTGAGTCGGTGATCCGGCCGCCGGAGATGGTGACCGCGCCGGAAAGACTCCCCTCCGGGATGATCCCCGGAGGCGATGCCGCTCAGCTGACACGCGCCGGATTTGCCGTTCTGCTGATGAGAGAATTACCGGCGCAGCGGTTCTCCGCTGCCTCCGATCCTCCTATCGTGGTGGATATTGACGGTCACTGGGGGAGAGACTGGATCCTGCCTGTGGTCCGGCTTGGCTGGATGGCGGTGTTTCCTGATCACAGGTTTCGGCCGGATCTTCCGGTCACCCGTGGCGAAGTGGCGCAGGTGTTCGATACAATCCTTCGGGAGCGGAAGGTGCGGGAGAGATCCCATCCGCTTCCCGCGGGAATGCCGGCGGATCTTCCCCGTGAGCACCTCCGGTATTCCGCGATCCGTCGGGTGGTTGAAGCGGGTGTGATGAACCTGGATTCCGCGGGGAATTTCAGGGTATCCCGGTCCATGACCGGTGTGGAAGTGCGGAAGGCTTTGAGACGGATCTCCTTCCTCCTGCGGGATCATAGGAAAGGCGGTGATTGAGTCGGTGTGTTTTGTCTCCGCCATTCAGAGGGATGGAGGTTGAGGGGACACATCGGTTGTGGTATACTTTTCCGCATCTGAGGTGTTCGGTGCCTGGTTTATCAAGGAAAACGTTCAATCCTTTCGTGATTCTTCTGCTCCTCTTTCTTGTAGGAGTTCCGCTTTATTTTTTCCGGACAGGTGAGAACAGGGTGAAAAAAACAGCACAGACGATCCGGAAGATTCTGGACACGAAAGCGGAGATCGCCATTACAAATTTTCATTACACGGAACGGGAACAGGAGATGCGCAAGTGGGAAATCCGGGCGGATCGGGCGGAACGGTTCCTGACAGGTTCCAGGATCCATATGGACCGGGTCAGGATGGAATACATCCTGAAGGAAGGAGGAGTCGTCCGGTTATCCGGCCGTTCGGGGGACTATTATGAGAAAGAAAGGCGTGTTGTGCTTTCCGGTGACGTCCGGGTCGTGACCGAGACCGGATATACGCTGTTTACGGAGCGGTTGACGTGGAATGTGGCGAAGAATCTTATTTTTTCGGATCAACCGGTGCGGCTGATTGCGTCACAGTATGAGGTGAGGGGAGGAAGAATGTCTTTCCGGACGAATGGAGAAGAACTTCTCGTGGAGAAGGGGGTGCGGGCCGTCCTTTTCCCCGTGTCGCGAACCGGGGGGGCTGCGCGTGAGTAATGCATCTTCCGGGATGAGGTGGGTACCCTTGCTGCCGTTCCTGCTGATCCTGTTTCAGCTTTCTTTCCCGGTGATGGCCCAGGAGGGAAGTCGTGAGAAGACCTGCCTTCCGGTTACGATCACTTCGGACCGGATGGAAGGTAACTTCAAGGAGGGAGTGATTACCTTTCTGGACCATGTGAAAGTGGTCCGTGGGGAGATGGTGCTTCACGCCGACCGTGTGGATACCTATCCCAAAAACGGGGGAGAAGATGTAGAACGGATTGTCGCCAGGGGACATGTCCGCGTGATCCAGGGGTCACAAACCTCGGTTGCGGATCAAGTGGAGTATCTTAAACAGGGTGAACTGTTGATCCTTACCGGTCATGCCAGGGTTTCCGACGGGAAAAATACCGTCTTCGGGCCTCTGATCCGGGTTTATCTGGATGAGAACCGGGCGGAAGTGGAGGGAAACACAGTGGAACGGCCCAAATTTCTATTCTACCCGGAGGAGAGGAAATCCACACCTGGGGAAGAAAATTGAACGTGGGCCGAAACAGGACACAGGGACGGGTACTGAGAGCGACCGGATTGACGAAACGGTATAATGGGATCGATGCGGTTCGCGGGGTAACCCTCGAGGTCGAAGCAGGGGAGATCGTCGGTCTGCTCGGACCCAACGGGGCGGGGAAAACAACCACTTTCTATATGGTCGTAGGATTGATACCGGTGGACGAGGGGAAGGTTTTCCTGGGCGAAGAAGAGATTACCCACGAACCGATGGTGCGGCGGGCGAGAAAGGGAATCAGTTATCTTCCCCAGGAGGCGTCTGTTTTCCAGAAACTGACTGTTGAACAGAATCTCGAGGCGGTTCTGGAGAACCTCCCTCTTTCCTCCGCGGAGCGGTCCGCACGTCTGGAGACCCTGTTACGGGATTTCGGTATTGTCTCCATCCGGAAGCAGAAGGCCTACACCCTTTCCGGAGGGGAGAGAAGAAGAGTGGAGATCGCCCGTGCCCTGGTGATCTCTCCGGTCTTTATTCTCCTGGATGAACCCTTTGCCGGGATCGACCCGATCGCTGTGAAAGAGATCCAGGGGATGATCAACACCTTGAAAGCAAAAGGGATTGGCGTGTTGATTACGGACCACAACGCCAGAGAGATGTTGAAAATTGCAGACAGGTTGTATATAATGATCGATGGAGAACTACAGATGAGCGGTTCTCCCGAAAGCGTAATGGAGGATCCCGTGGTCCGCGACCACTATCTCGGGCATGATTTTGAAATTTCATAACCAGAGAGATTTTCTCAGCTTACTGTCAACTTGTTGAAGGAAAAGCGGCAAAACCATGCAGTTGGATACTCGCCTCAATTTGAAACTCACCCAGAAGCTGGTCATGACCCCTCAGCTTCAACAGGCCATAAAGCTCCTTCAACTTTCCAAATTGGAATTGATACAGAATATCCATCAGGAACTGGTGGAAAATCCGGTGCTTGAGGAAGAGGCCCCGGAAACGACCCCGGAAGAGAAGAGGCTCTATGAGGAGAGCGGGGCCGAAGGCCCGGAAAAGAAAACCGATCGGGAAGAAGACTTCGACTGGAAACAGTATCTGAACGACTCCATGGATTCGGGCTACTCCGCCTATGAACCCTATGCCGGGAATGATGAAGTTCCTTCCTATGAAAACACCCTGACCCGAAAGCCTTCGTTAAGCGAGCATTTGATCTGGCAGCTGAATCTCTCCCGTTGTGATGAGGAAACCCGCACCATCGCCGAGAATATCATCGGGAACCTGGATGGAGATGGATACCTTCGCGTCACACTCCAGGAACTTGCGGAGATTACAGGGTATTCCGAGGAAAAGGCCGCACGGGCCCTTGCTCTGGTTCAGAATTTTGATCCCCCCGGCGTAGCGGCCCGGGATATTGTTGAATGTCTCCTTTTGCAGGTGGACCAGCTCGAAGTGGACCATGCATTCATCAAGACAATCCTTCGTGAGTACCTTCCCCTTCTGCAGACGAGAGACTTTGGGGGGATTGCGAAAAAGCTGAATGTTCCGATTCAGGACGTGGAAATGGCAGCCGGTGTCATTGAGAATCTTGAACCCAAACCGGGCCGTTCCTTCGGCGGGGAAGAGCCGATCTATATTATTCCCGATATCTATGTCATCCGGGATGGCAACGATTTTGTGATTCTTCTGAACGACGAAGGGTTGCCCCGCCTGAAGGTTTCGCCCTTTTATCGAAGAATGCTTCAAAACCGGAACAACCTGAACGGGAAGACCGCGGAATACGTGGAGGGGAAATTCAAGTCCGCTCTCTGGTTGATCCGGAGCATTGAGCAGCGGCAGAAGACGATTTACCGGACCATGGAGAGCATCCTGAAATTCCAGCGGGATTTTTTTGAGAAAGGACCGTCCCGTCTGAAACCGATGGTGCTCCGGGATGTTGCCGAGGATATCGGTATGCATGAATCGACAATCAGCCGGGTGACCACCAACAAATATGTTCACACCCCGCATGGCATTCTGGAACTGAAATATTTCTTTTGCAGCGGACTTCGCTCACGATCAGGGACGGTCTCTTCGATCAGTGTTCAGGAGAGGATTCGCAAGCTGATCATGGAAGAAGATCACAAAAAGCCGCTGAGCGATCAGAAAATCGTCGAAATCCTGAGGAATCAAGGTATCCATATTGCGAGGCGGACGGTCACGAAATACCGGATTGAACAGAATATCCTCTCTACGACAGAAAGAAGACGGATGGTTCGATGAGTGGATCCGTTGCGAATCCCCTATCTTTGGATGGATCAATACGTCTTTCGTTGGGTATCTTCCTGCAAGGTTTTATTCCATCGTGTTGTCATGTTTTCAAATTCCGGCATTCGCAATACCGGTTTTTTTGATGTAAGATACGTAAGAAGAAGGTCTGTATGGACGGAGCCGGATGAAACGAGAAGCAAGAGCGGGATTCGGTTGGATGGTTGTTTTTTTACAAGGGGGAAGAGGCCATGCAGTTCAGTATTACCGCAAGACATATGGAACTGACCGAAGGTCTTCGGGGGCATATTGAAAAAGAGCTGAAAAAACTTCAACGTCATTTCAACAAGGAATCGGATATCCAGGTTACTCTTTGTGTAGAGAAATACCGGCACACGGCGGAAGTGACCTGTCATGTGGATGGGAACGTCTTTCAAGCGGCGGAGGAAACCAAGGATATGTATCAATCGCTGGATCGCGCAATCGAAAGGATTCGGCAGCGTTACAAAAAGTTCAAATCCAAACATTGGAGCGGCAAGGGGAAATCCGGATGGAACGATGAATCCTCCGTGTCGGTTCATGAAGAAGCTCCGGCGGAAGAGGGTATCGGAACGACGGGTGGAAAACCGAAAATCATCCGGGCCAGGAAGTATGCCGTCAAGCCGATGTCCGTGGATGAAGCCGCCATGCAGATGGATCTTCTGGAGAAGGACTTCATCGTTTATACCGATTCGGCTTCCGAAGAGGTTCATGTCCTTTACCGGAGAAAGGACGGGAATCTCGGGCTGATCGAACCGGTTTACGAGTAATGATCCATATCCTGACTCTGAAACTCCTTGCTTTGTGGGACTGAAAAGAGGGTATCGATGAAGCTTACGGATATTCTGGACCCCGATCTTGTCCTTTCCGATCTGAAAGGGAGCAACAAACAAGAGGTTCTTAACGAGTTTGCCGCGCTTCTTTATGAACACAAGAAAATATCGGATCAAAACGAGTTCATGGAGGTGATCCTTGCACGGGAAGCCCTGGGAAGTACGGGAATCGGTGACGGGATTGCCATTCCCCACGGAAAACTGAAGGACCTTGACCGTCTTGTCCTGGCATTCGGTCTCTCCAGACGAGGAATTGATTTTGACTCGATGGATGCAAAGCCGGTTCACATCTTTTTCGTTTTGATTGCTCCGGAAGATTCTCCGGGCGATCATTTAAAGGCGCTGGCGAGGATCTCCAGAATTCTGAAGAGTCGAAATTTCCGTGAACGCTTGATGCAGTCCCGGAACGGGGAGGAGATTTATTCCCGGATTTGCCAGGAGGATGACCAGTACGGGTCCTGATTGTGTTTATCCGCGTCTGTTTGATATGCTTGAATCCTCCGGAGCCTGTCCTTGCGCGCTGATCGGTTTTCAGCGGGGTCCTTATTGTGGATACGAAAATGCCTGAGATCACGGTTGAGGAACTTTTTCGTGCCAATCGGGACAAGCTGCAGTTGGAGCTGATTGCGGGAGGGAACGGATTCGGCAATCTGATCCGGAAACCGAGGATTCAGAAATCGAGTCTGGCGCTGGCCGGTTTTACCGCCCATATTGATTCCGCCAAGATCCAATTTCTGGGTGAGACGGAGATCAGCTACCTCTTCACACTCTCCGAGGAAGACCGGATCGATCGCCTGAACCGGTTCGGAGAAAACCAGGTTCCCTGTTTTATCGTCACCAAAGGGTTGGAGACGCCGGAGTCACTGATCCGGATGTGCAACACCAGGAAGATTCCCCTTTTCCGTTCCCCCTATTACAGTTCCCGCTGCATCAAGAGAATTACCTCCTACCTGGAGGAGGCGTTGGCCCGTACGATTACACGTTCCGGGGTGCTTGTTGATGTCTATGGTGTCGGGATCCTGATTTTTGGAAAAAGCGGGATCGGAAAGAGTGAGTGTGCTCTGGATCTGATCGACAGGGGACACAGGCTGGTGGCCGATGATGTGGTGGTGATTAAACAGAAGCCTCCTGATGTGCTGGTGGGAAGCAGCCCGGATCTCACCCGCCAACACATGGAGATCCGTGGGTTGGGGATTATTAATATTCAGGATCTCTACGGGATTTCCTCCATTCAGAAGGAAAACGAGATCGAGCTGATCGTCGAACTGGTGGAGTGGAAATCCGAAGGTCCGATCGACCGTTTGGGGCTGGATGAACGGACTTACAAAATCCTGGATGTTGTAAAGCCGTTATTGCGTATGCCGGTGACCCCCGGACGGAATATGGCCCTGATTATTGAAGTGGCGGCCAGGAACCATCTTCTGAAGATGACCGGTTATTCACCCGCACATCGTTTTGAAAAACGGGTACTGCGGAGGATTCAGGAAAAGGATGAAGAAACGGAATCTGGACCTGGTGATCATCAGCGGGATCTCCGGTTCAGGGAAAAGCACGACAATCCACCAGTTTGAGGACATGGGGTTTTTCTGCGTGGACAACCTCCCGATGACCTTGATCCCGAAATTCCTTGAACTGTGTACTCAGCGGGGCAACGAGATCGAAAGGGTGGCCTTGGTTGTGGATATCCGCGAGAAAAAGTTCCTGAAACCTTACCACGAGGTTCTTGCCGTGATCCAGGAACGTGGTGCGAACTGCAGGGTCCTCTTTCTGGATGCATCGGACGAGGTTCTGGTTCACCGGTTTCATGAAACCAGGAGAAGACACCCTCTGTCCGAATCCTCCGTACGGGAAGGATTGAGTCTGGAACGCGAAATTCTTTCGGATGTGAAAGAGAGCGCGGATATGGTCATTGATACATCGGATTTTAACGTTCATGATCTCAGGGAACTGCTGAGGGAACACTTCACGCCATCCGAGAAAGGCGTGGAAATGTCCATTTCCCTGGTCGCCTTTGGTTTCAAATACGGAATCCCCACCGAGGCGGATATGGTCCTGGACGTCCGGTTTCTCCAGAACCCTTACTTTGTCGACCGCCTCCGGGGACGGACCGGAAAAGATCCGGACGTGATCCGGTATGTGTTGGATCGTGATGAAACGCGGGAATACCTGGATCGTCTGTACGGATTGGTGGATTTTCTGGTCCCCAGGTATATCCGGGAAGGGAAGTCCTACCTGACCCTCGGGATTGGTTGTACCGGTGGTCGCCACCGCTCCGTGGTGATCTCGGATGTTGTGAAGAAACATCTTGAAGAACGAGGATATCGAACTTCGGTCCGGTATCGGGATATCGACACGGATCGTGAGTAAACGGCCTCTCTCCTCCGCGGAAGCCGGTCGAGTTTCATTCAAGTGGAAGCGGTAAACGAAAGGAGAATAGACAAGATGGTCGGTTTTGTAATCGCTACCCATGCGAGTATAGGTAAGGAACTTTGTATCTGCCTTCAGGGGATCTTAGGGGAACAGAAAGGGGTAGCGGCCGTATCCGTGGATTTCACCAAGACCGTGGAGACTGCCCGCAGAGAGATTCTGGACGCCATTCGCCGGGTGGATGATGGCGAAGGAGTGATCCTGTTGACCGATATGTTCGGGGGGACTCCGACCAACATCAGCCTTTCTTTCCTCGAAAACCAGAGAGTGGAAGTGGTCAGCGGTGTGAATCTGCCCATGCTGATCAAGGGGATAGCCTTGCGTAAGGAGTATTCTTTGACAGAACTTTCTTCCCGGCTTGAAGAGGCCGGCAAACGGGGAATTATTGTGGCCAGCTCGCTTTTGAAGCAGGGACAGGGACAACGGGGGTAACCTTTCGACCGCGGTATCAGTAAGTTGGAAGGGGTTTATGGGAATTGTTCTGTTTCGGATTGATGATCGGTTAATTCATGGTCAGGTTGTGGAGGGATGGTTTCGTACGGTCCATCCGGATCTGGTTGTCGTGGCTGATGATGAAGCGGCCGGGAGTGAGTTTCAACGTACCCTGATGGAGATGGTCGTACCCTATGGGGTACGGACCGAGATTCTGCCGGTCTTGGAAGCGACACGCCGCTGTATGGAGGGAGCGTATGTCGATTGCCGGGGGATCTTTCTGTTCCGGTCGCCGAAAGATGTTCTGACCGCCTTGAATGCCGGGCTCTCCATTCAACGGTTGAACCTGGGGGGGCTCCATTCCGATGGGGAAACCCGGTCACTGGGACGAGGCGTCCTCGTTTCCGAGCCGGACCTGCAGGATCTGAAGAAAATTCTCGGATTCGGAGTCCACATTATGGTGCGTCCTGTTCCTTCGGAGCCGGCGGTTGATTTGCAGAGTATGGTGTGATAGCCGTTCCGGCTGAATCCCCTCCGGTTGTCGAGTCCTTCTGAACAGTCTTTTGTGGAACACATCGATCTTTGAACGTTGCCGTGGCCGGACTTCCCCCTGCCTCTCTTTGGGTCGCCTCGCGAAAGGTGGATTACGAAGGCGGCAAGGATCGGTTTGATTCAGGAACGTGTTGGATGGAGGGGACCTCAGCCGAAGTGGCAGGTATTTGTCTGTATACGGGAACGCGAGCGCGCGGGAGGAAAGTGGAATTCTGGGATGTGTTGCGGATCGCGGTGGTCGGAGGGATCATCGGGCTGGACCGGTTGGCCTTCGGTCAGTTCATGGTTTCACAACCGATTGTGGCCGCGCCGGTGATCGGATGGATGACCGGGAATTTCCATGCCGGCCTTTTGATCGGCGTGGTATTGGAGGTCTTCTGGTTGAGGGGACTTCCCGTAGGCGGCCATGTTCCGAAGGATGCAACCCTGGCCGCGGTTCTGACCACCGCTGTGGTTCTGCTGGAAGCGCCTTCCGGTGGGACGATTGACTCAGCCTGGGTGGCGTGGGTGGTTTTATGGGTGGGTGCGTTGTTGTTTCCGGCCGCTTATCTGAATCAGTGGGTTCGGAGGAAGAACGCCTTTCTCATTCGGGTTGCGAAGTCTTCTTATTCTCTGGACCGAGGGGTCACCCGGGCGGTGTGGATCGGATTGGGTATCTTCTTTCTGTATTATTTTCTGATCATTTTCTTGGGGGCGGGGATCTTCGGTCCCTGGATCCGGAGCGGGTATATGCTCCTGCCGGAACGTGTGCTGCAGGGGTTGCGGCTGTTTCTTTTCTTTCTCCCCTGTGTCGGGATCGCTTCCCTGTTGTATCGGCAGAACCTGTCGAGAGTTTGGGTGCTTGGTACTGCGGGGGTCCTGATTTCATGGAGTGTTTTTAAGGGAATCGAGCCGGACGGGGCCGCTCTTTGTGTGTTGATCCTGTCCGCCGTGGCGGTTGTGTTCTGGGAGTCTCGTCGCGCTCCCCATGGAGGGTGAGAAATGAAGGAGAAAAGGCTTCCGCATTCTCTTCTGGTGAGAACCCTGTTCAGAGGGATGCTGATTCAATCGGCCTGGAACTATGAGAACTTCCAGGGGATCGGGTTTGCCTTTGCGTGTATTCCCTTTCTGAAGAGGTTGTCGGTTGAAGAGCCTTTCCTCCGGGAGTGTCTTCAGAGGCACCTGAAGGTTTTTAATACCAATCCGTATATGGCCGGATTGGTCGTGGGGGGGACGCTCCGTCTTGAAGAGGAACGGTTCAACGGGGTTCTGCTTCCGGAGCAGGTGGAGTCGTTGAAGAGGGGATTGATGGGGGCGCTGGGCGCCCTGGGTGACTCCTTTGTGTGGGGTTCTCTCAGACCATTGGCCGCTCTTTTAGCGGTCATGGTTTCCGTAGTGTTCGAGAATGTGGCGCCTCTCGTTTTTCTTTTGGCCTATAACGGGATTACCTTATGGCTTCGGTGGGCCGGTATCCGGAACGGATATGCCTACGGTATCCAGGTATTGAACTATCTGAAGAAGATCAACCTTCAGAAAAAAATCCACTGGATGGGCGGGATGATTCTTTTTCTGTCCGGAGCGTTTCTGTCACTCTGGGGGATGCAGACGGCTTCCGGTGGTGAGATTTCTTTTCTGAAGGGGGTGGGGGTGCCACTGTTCCTGATCGCCGCGGCCTGGTATGCGGAGGCCAAAAGGGTTCCGTTACCACTGCAGGTTTTTTCCCTCTTGGCCGTATCTCAGATTCTTTCGTTCATGGGGTGGAGCCCATTTTTAATGGATTAGAGAGCCATGCAGGAAGCAAAAGTCGTGATTCAGAACAAGCTGGGGATGCACGCCCGTTCCGCTGCGATGTTTGTGGAAGTCGCCCATCGTTTCCAGTCGGAAATTACAGTCAAACGCGATGATATCGAGGTGAACGGGAAGAGTATTATGGGAATAATGATGCTTGCTGCCGCCAAAGGAACCGAACTGCTCATTCAGGCCGACGGACCCGATGAAGACGAGGCCATCGAAAGCCTGGACCGGCTGGTGAATGACAAGTTTGGGGAGGAATAGCATGCAATTCCAGGGATTGGGAGTCTCATCAGGAATCGTGATTGGAAAGGCTTTTGTCCTGAACCGGGAAAAGGTGAAGGCGGAACCTTCCATGATTTCACCCGATGAGGTCGGAAAAGAGATCGAACGTTTTGAGCAGGCTCTGTACAAGTCCGTGGAGCAACTGGAGAATATCAAGAAACAGTTCAGCGAGCATTTCGGGGATTCTCACAACTACATCCTGGAGAGTCATATCCTGATGCTGAAAGACGCGATGCTGACCGACGGGACCCGGAACGTGATCCGGAAGGAACTGATTGCAGCCGAAGGTGCCCTGCGAAAGGTGTTGGACGATTTCCTGCGGATCTTCAACACAGTGGAGGATGATTACCTGAAGGATCGGAAGTCTGATATCGTTCATGTAGGGGAGCGTATCTTGCGCAATCTTTCCGGATCGGATCAGGTCAATCTGGCTGACCTGAAAGAAGAGGTCATTGTCGTGGCCCATGATCTGACACCGGCCGACACCATGCAGATGGGGAAGAAGTATGTGAAGGGATTCGCCACGGACCTGGGCGGGAAGACCAGTCATACGGTGATTATGGGACGTTCCCTGAAAATACCGGCCGTCGTGGGAATCGGGAATATCACGGCCTGGGTGAAAACCGGCGATCCCCTGATTTTAGACGGGAACAGCGGCAAGGTCATTCTTCATCCGGATAATGAAACCTTCAACCGGTACCTGGAAAAACGGAGACGTTACATCTATTTTGAGAACGAGCTTCAGAAAATCTCAGCCCTTCCGGCGGAGACCCGCGACGGGTGCAAGATTCGTCTGTTGGCCAATATCGAGGCCCCGGACGATGTCTGCGGGGTCCTGGAGCATGGAGCGGACGGCGTCGGGCTTTTCCGCACCGAATTTCTGTACCTGAACCGGAAAGATCTGCCCTCGGAAGAAGAGCAGTTCCAGGCTTATAAAAATGTTCTGGAGATGGTCTATCCGGGAGGGATGGTGATCCGGACCCTGGATCTCGGAGGGGACAAGTTGATTGAACACGTGCCCTATTCCGGAGAAGCCAATCCTTCCATGGGACTCCGGGCCATCCGGTTTTGTCTGGAACATCAGGAGATCTTCAAGACGCAGCTTCGTGCCCTGGCACGGGCCAGTGTCTATGGCGATCTCAAGGTGATGTTTCCCATGATTTCCGGTGTCAGGGAACTGCGCATGGCCAAGGATCTTTTTTACGGAGTATTGGAAGAACTCCGCAAGGAGGGAGTCCTGTGTCAGGAGAACATTCCCGTCGGTGCGATGATTGAGGTTCCCTCTTCTGCCATCGTGATCGACTTGATCGCCGAAGAGGTCGATTTTGTCAGTATCGGCACCAACGATCTGATCCAGTACACTCTGGCGATTGACCGGGTCAATGAACATGTGGCCTATCTGTATGAGCCGCTCCATCCGGCGATTGTACGGATGATCAAACATGTGATGACCGTGGCACGGGAAGCGGACATTCCGGCGGCCATGTGCGGCGAGGTGGCCGGAGATCCTCTGTACGCCTCCGCCCTGTTGGGGCTTGGACTGCGGGAGTTCAGCATGAATTCCGTATCCATACCCCGGGTCAAGAGAATTATCCGCCAGGTCACCATGGAAGATTCCCGTAAGCTGGCCCGGGAAATTCTTTCCCTCACTTCCGCCCGGGAAATTGAAGATTATACCCGGGAGTATATGCAGTCCCACTTTCCGGGGGAACTGGATTGGGATTGGGATAACGGGTCGGAAGAGGCGGGAGGTTAGAGAGCGTCAACGCCGGACGGCTCTTCTTCTTGGATTGACGGGATACGGGGGGCGCCGGCCGATCGTGCCGGGAACCTTCTCGAGGTGAAACTGCATCCAGAGTTCCCCGTAGTTCTTCATCTTCATCTTTTTGTTGTTTTGCAGATGAATCAGGTTATTCTGGATCCTCTCATCACCTGGGAGCTTCTTGGATGCCTTGACGAGGGTCTGGATCGCCTCGTTCCTGTTTCCCGTCCGCAACAGACAATAGGCGTACAGATTCCACAGGAGCCCTTCCTTGGGAGAATAGCGAACGGCACGATTGAAAGTCTTGATCATTTTTTCTTTGTCTTTCCGGCGCATATAGCTTATTGCGAGCATCCCCTGCGCGATCCAGTGACGAACAAAGGATTTCTTCAGATAGGGGAAAGCGGCCTTGAAGTCTCTTTTGATATAGTAAATGACCCCGATCTGGGTAAGAATCTGAGACTTGATGAAAAACTGGTAGCGACCGTATTTGAGCGCGCCTTCGAGGGTATGAATGGCCCGGTCCATTTTCCCGTTCCGGATGTCCTGACTGACCTGTTCCATCAGTTGAGTGATGATCTTATTGATTCGCCTTCCTAAAAGATAATTCACCCCCAACATGACAGTGAGAGAGGCCGCAAGGGCAAATCCCCAGTGGATGGGTAAAAAGAAGAAAATCCCGAAGAATACAGCCGCTCCCGCGGATAAAGAAATGATCAAATGAATCATGATGAAACCTTTACCAGGCAAGATTTCCGGCGGAAACCGTTTCGGTCCTCTCCTGACTAACACGAAACCGGAAGCTGCAACTATAATGGATTTACAGGATGAAAACAAGAAAAATCTGTAGAAAATCGGCGGAAGTCCCGGGAGAAAAACCCTTGACATCAAATTGAGGAGTGTTTAAGATTCAGAATGTAAATGACGAGGCGGATTTATGTTTTTTGTCACGGGGCGTAGCGCAGTCTGGTAGCGTACCTGAATGGGGTTCAGGTGGTCGGAGGTTCAAATCCTCTCGCCCCGACCAGTTTGTCCATTTCATGGAAAAGTTGTATCGGCCGAGTGGCTCTGAGACGATTCAGCGCCTGGCCCTGATTCGCGGGTCGTATGGGACAACCGGTTCGAACGGCTGAAAATCCTTGATCTGTTTCGGTGTGAATGAAGGCCCTTCAGGGGCTTTTTTTCTTTCCACCCGGAAGGTATGATTCATTCCGGGTGGTATCTCCCGGCCATATGAGGTTCTGTGCAAATTCTCGTTTCCAATGATGACGGGGTCCACTCCGAAGGACTTCTGACGCTGGCGCGGGTCCTCCGGGCTTTTGGACGCGTGGTTGTGGTGGCTCCGGACCGTGAGCGGAGCGCGGTGGGGCATTCCCTGACCCTGCACAAGCCTCTCCGGGTTGCGCGGATCGGACCGGATCTCTACAGTGTCAACGGGACCCCCACGGACTGTATCACTCTTGCCGTGCATTCCATCTTGGATGAAACACCGGATCTTCTCGTCTCCGGAATTAACCGCGGAGGAAATCTGGGGGACAATATTACGTATTCCGGGACGGTCTCCGCCGCGATGGAAGGGGCCCTGCTGGGGATTCCCTCCATGGCCGTCTCTTTGGTGGGGGACAGCCGCTTCCGGTATGAAACAGCGGCTTCGGCGGCACTCCATATCGCCCGACGGGTGATTCGGCAGGGACTGCCCGGGGATACCTTCCTGAACGTGAATGTTCCCAACCTGCCTTCCGACCGGATTCGGGGGCTCCGGATCACCCGCCAGGGAAGGAGAATCTTCAAGGATCCTGTGATTGAGAAGAAAGATCCCCGCGGGAGGACCTATTTCTGGATTGTAGGGGAAGAGGTGGTCGCGGAAAGTGACGGAAGCTCGGACTATGAGGCGATCGACCAGCGTTATATCTCCGTGACGCCCCTCCATCTGGACCTGACCCATCATGAGGTCCTGGATCGGATTTCGAGAATTTTTTCAGACAGTCAGGAATCATCCTGAATGCGCGAAGTGGGTGCGGGTCGCATTGTTCTCCGCCCGGGTGAGTCATGGTCCAA
Source organism: uncultured Nitrospirota bacterium (assembly GCA_964483105.1). Lineage (GTDB taxonomy): Bacteria > CG2-30-53-67 > CG2-30-53-67 > CG2-30-53-67 > CG2-30-53-67 > CAYZZU01. Next base: position 26,625 of record CAYZZU010000013.1, on the reverse strand, counting down.
TACACGAATCCCGATATCGCTTTGAAACGGCTGGTACAGGATCTCCTGCCCCGGGCCGGAATCCGGGATCAGAGGGTTCTGGAGGCCTTTTCCACTGTTCCCCGCCATCTGTTTGTGGAAGAAGCCCTTCAACTCCGTGCCTATGAGAATACCTCCCTTCCCATCGGTCAGGGGCAGACGATTTCGCAGCCTTCCACGATCGCCTTGGTTTTGCAGAGTCTTGACCTGACCGGCAGGGAGAGGATCCTTGAAATCGGGACGGGTTCCGGGTATCAGACCGCTCTGTTGGCCCGGATCGTGGAAAAGGTTTTTTCGATGGAGCGGATTCATGCCCTGGCCAAATCGGCCTGGAACCGCCTGGACCGTCTTGGGATCAGTAACGTGGCGATTCGCGCCGGCGACGGGACCTACGGCTGGCCGGATCAGGCGCCTTTCGACGCGATCGTGGTTTCCGCGGGATCTCCCGGGATTCCGGAACACCTGATCCGTCAGCTCAAGGTCGGTGGACGGATGCTCATTCCGGTGGGAGGTGTCCGGAAACAACGGCTGGTCAAGGTGGTCAAGCAGCCTTCGGGGATCCGGCAGCAGGAGCTTGATCCCTGTCAGTTTGTGAAACTGGTCGGTCGGTTCGGTTGGGGCCCTGGTGGGGGGGATCCCGGAAAGGGAAGCTGTGGTCTGGATACATGAACTCAAAGAATGGACTGTGTCCTGGGCACAGAGCGAAAACGCTGTTTTCGCTCTTTTCGGCCTGGCTTTCGCCGAGTCTTCTTTCTTCCCGATTCCGCCGGATCTGCTCTTGATCGTCATGTCGTTGAACTCTCCCGGACACGCCCTGTCGTACGCGCTGGTTTGTACAGCGGGCTCAACGGTCGGGGGTGCGTTCGGATACGGGCTTGGAAAGGGAGGCGGGCGGCCTCTTCTGAAACGTTTTGTATCGGAGAGGAAAATCCGCCTGGTTCATGACTATTTCAGAAAGTATGAGGCCTGGGCGATCGGAATCGCCGGTTTCACTCCGATCCCTTATAAAATTTTTACTCTCTCGGCCGGGGTTTTTTATATTGACTTTGTGAAATTCATTTTAGTATCCTTGGTCAGTCGCGGGGCTCGGTTTTTCCTTGTGGCTGGATTGATTGCGCTGTTCGGGGAGTACATTACCGGCTTCATAGAGCGGTACTTTAATCTCCTTTCCATACTCTTTGTTGTACTTCTTGTAGGAGGGTTCTACGCGGTCAAGAGAATGTCCGTACGGGCTATGGCCCGGCGGGATGATGCCCGATAAGAAACGATCAGGAGCGGGGCGTGGCTCAGTCTGGTAGAGCACTGCGTTCGGGACGCAGGGGTCGGAGGTTCAAATCCTCTCGCCCCGACCAATGATTCTTTCGTGTGGGTAAAGTCTGATCAGTGAGGGGTGATCATGCCAAAAAGGCATCCGGATCCTTCCGAGGATACAGAGAGCCGGGAAAATCTGGTGGACGTGGATGAACAGGAGGAGATTAATTTTGAGGTCACTGCGGTGGAGGGGGGGCGGAAAAAACCGAAACCTGCACGGAAGTCTTCCGGAAAATCCCCGGACACGATCAAGATCTATCTCCGAGAAATCAGCGCGATTCCTCTCCTGACTCCCGAAGAGGAACTGGCCCTGGCCAAGAAGGTCTGGCATAAGGATCCGGACGCCCGCCGGAAGATGATCGAGTCCAATCTCCGCCTCGTGGTCAGTATTGCCAAACGGTATCTGAACCGGGGGCTTCCTTTTCTGGACCTGATCGAGGAAGGGAATATCGGGCTCATCAAGGCGGTGGAGCGTTTTCAATACAAAAAAGGGTTCAAATTCAGTACCTATGCCTCTTGGTGGATTCGCCAGGCCATCGAACGGGCCCTGGTGAATCAGACCCGCACCATTCGACTTCCCATTCATATTGATGAAAAAATCAACCGTTTTGTCCGGGTGTTGCGGGAACAGGTCCAGGCCAAGGGACGGGAGCCCACACTGGATGAGATTGCCGAGATCATGGACACCAGCGTGGAAAAGGTCAAGGAGGTCATGCGGGTCGTGCGATCCACCCAGTCATTGGATATGCCGATCGGTGAAAAACAGGAAAGTTCTTTGAAGGATGTAATCGAAGATACATCGATCCTTTCCCCGGCCGACATTGTTGAAGGGATCAAACGGCACGAAATGATTTCCAAGTGGCTGGAAAAGCTGACCGAGAATGAAAAAAATGTGGTGATTCTCCGATTCGGTCTTGAAGACGGCGAACCCAAGACTCTGGAGAAGATCGGGGAGGAATTCGGCGTGACACGGGAAAGGATCCGGCAGATCGAGTCTTCCGCTCTGAAGAAGCTCCGCTACATTATCAGTCGGGAAGAATTGATCCTGGATGAAATCCTGTAATCGAGGAGGTGTCCATGGAGGAACTGAGAAATCTGATCCGTGATATCCCGGATTTTCCGAAGAAGGGGGTTATCTTCAAGGATATCACCACACTTCTCTCCAATAAAAGGGCTTTCGCACGGGCTATCGACAGCCTGGCCAACCGTTATCTGGATCGTCAGGTCGATCTGGTCGTCGGGATTGAATCCAGGGGATTCGTGATCGGATCCGCTCTGGCATACCGCCTGGGAGCCGGTGTGATTCTGGTGCGGAAACCCGGCAAGCTTCCCTACAAAACGTACAAGACGATCTACGAACTGGAATATGGGACCGATCAACTTGAGATTCACAAGGACGCGATCACTCCGGGGCAGAATGTCCTGATTGCGGATGATCTGATCGCAACCGGAGGGACCATCCGGGCGGCCATTGACCTGGTCGAAAACCTTCAGGGCAATATTCTGGAATGTGTTTTTCTCCTGGAGCTGGAGTTTCTCAAAGGCAGGGAAAGGCTGGACGGATATCCCGTCTTTTCACTGTTGAAATTCTGATTTTCCATTTCCGAGTCCGAACTCAACGAGGAGGAGTTCCATGACGAAAAAGTACCTGTTTACGTCCGAATCCGTGACCGAAGGGCATCCGGATAAGATCGCCGACCAGATTTCCGATGCCATACTGGATGAAATTCTGAACCAGGATCCGGACGGGCGGGTTGCCTGCGAGACGCTGGTCACCACGGGACTGGCCATGGTGGCGGGTGAAATCTCCACCGATTGTTACGTGGATATTCCCAAGGTGGTTCGGCAAACCATCAAGGAGGCGGGGTATACGCGGGCCAAGTACGGCTTTGATTACGAGACCTGTGCCGTAGTGACCTCGATTGACGAGCAGTCTCCCGACATTTCTCAGGGGGTGACGGAGGGGACCGGGCTTCACGAGGAACAGGGAGCCGGGGATCAGGGACTCATGTTCGGGTATGCCACGAACGAGACCGAGGAATTCATGCCTCTACCGATCAGCCTGGCGCATAAGCTGACCCGTCAACTGTCTGAAGTTCGAAAAGAGGGCGTCATTGAATACCTTCGTCCCGACGGGAAATCCCAGGTTACCGTGGAGTACGACAATGGGGCTCCCGGCCGGGTTCATACCATCGTCCTGTCCACTCAGCACAGTCCTGACGTGACGCTCAAGGAAATCCGGGAAGACCTGATCGAGAAGGTGATCAAGCCGGTGGTTCCGCCTGAGCTCCTGGATGAAGAGAACGTGATTTACCACATCAATCCCACGGGGCGCTTCGTGGTGGGAGGGCCTATGGGGGACTGCGGTCTGACCGGCCGGAAGATCATCGTCGACACCTACGGTGGTGTCGGGAGCCACGGCGGCGGCTGTTTTTCCGGAAAGGACCCCTCCAAGGTCGACCGTTCCGGGGCCTACATGGCCCGGTATATCTGCAAAAACGTAGTGGCCGCCGGGCTTGCCGACAAGTTCGAACTCCAGTTAGCCTATGCCATTGGCGTCGCGGATCCGGTCTCGGTTCACGTGGATGCCTTCGGGACGGAAAAGATCCCTGAAAAAAAGATCGTGGAGATCATCCGTGAGATCTTCGATATGCGTCCGTCCGCCATTATCAAAACCCTCGATCTCAAGCGGCCCATCTTCAAGGCGACGGCGGCCTATGGGCATTTCGGCAGAAGCCCGGAGGGGATGCGATGGAGGAAGGGGGATGGGTTTACCTGGGAACGGACCGATCAGGTGGGCGAGCTGCGCAGGCTCGCGGGGCTGTAAGATCAGAAATTGGGAATTGGGAACTGGAAATTGGTAATTCGAAAATAGGAACTACAAATTGGAAAGGGATGATCCATGGCTATGGAAATAACCATCCAGCATGATATCGCCGCGCCGCAGCTTGCCGATCAGGGGAAGAAACGGATCGAATGGGCCGATCAGGATATGCCTGTCCTTCAGCGGGTGCGTGAACGGTTTTCCAAGGAACTGCCCCTGAAGGGGATGAAAATGTCCGCCTGTCTCCACGTTACCGCCGAGACGGCCAATCTGGTCCGTACCCTGAAAGCGGGTGGGGCGGATGTGCTCCTCTGTGCCTCCAACCCTCTCTCCACGCAGGATGATGTGGCGGCTTCCCTGGTACGTGACTACGGCATCGCCGTCCATGCCCGCAAGGGGGAAGACCGCGATACCTTTTACCGGCATATCGCATCCGCCGTTGAGCACGGGCCGCATATCACCATGGATGACGGCGCCGACCTGGTATCCACCATCCACGCGCAACATCCTGAACTGGCCGGACAAATCGTGGCCAGTATGGAAGAGACCACGACCGGTGTGATTCGTCTCAAGGCCATGGAAAAGGACGGGGCGCTCCTCTTCCCCGTGATCGCGGTCAACGACGCCGACACCAAGCATCTTTTTGACAATCGTTACGGCACCGGCCAGTCCACGCTGGACGGGATCATCCGGGCCACCGACATACTCCTGGCCGGCAAGACCGTCGTGGCCGCCGGGTATGGCTGGTGCGGCCGGGGATTCGCCACCCGGGCCCGCGGAATGGGCGCCAACGTAATCGTCACCGAAGTCGATCCGGTCAAGGCGATCGAAGCGGCCATGGACGGATTCCGGGTCATGCCGATGGCCGAGGCCGCACCGATTGCCGACCTGATCTGTACCCTGACCGGTGATATCCACGTGATTCGGGAAGAACACTTCAAGGTGATGAAGGACGGGTGTATGGTCTGCAACTCCGGCCACTTTGATGTCGAGATCGACCTCGTCGCGCTGAACGCCATGGCCCGTTCGGTCCGAAAGGATGTACGGAATTACGTGGATGAATTTTCCATGGATGACGGGAGGAAGATCTACGTCCTGGCCGAGGGGCGCCTGATCAACCTCTCCGCGGCGGAAGGTCATCCCGCCTGCGTCATGGATATGAGTTTTGCCACTCAGGCCCTCGCCTCGGAATACGCCGTTAAGAACAGGGGACAATTCGAGAAACGGGTCTACCCGGTTCCGCATGAAATCGACAGTTGGGTCGCATCGATCAAACTTTCCACCATGGGAATCTCCATCGATGAACTGACCGAGGAGCAGCGAAAATATCTCGCTTCCTGGGACATGGGGACCTGAACCTTCTTCTCCGATTGAGCAGATGTCTCTCCTTGTAAGCGGAATCCGCCTGACACCGGATCAGGATGAATCGGGGCTGAAAAACGTGGTTGCCGATCTTCTCCTGGTTCCGCCGGCGGATCTCCGGACATTCCGGATTCTCCGCCGTTCCGTAGATGCCCGTCATGATGTCCGGATCCTCTACCAGGTCGAGATTTCCTGCAGGGGCGAGGATCGTCTTTATCAGAAGAATCGCGACCGGAAGGATCTTCAGGTTCGTCCCGTTCTTTCCAGCCCTCCGTTTTTTTCTTTCCCGAAGAGGAGATTTTCCGAAAGGCCTGTCGTCGTTGGATTCGGTCCTGCGGGGATTTTCGCCTCCCTGATCCTGGCCCGCGCGGGAGCCGAGCCGATCATTCTGGAACGAGGAAAATCCATGCCGGAACGGGTGCGCGACGTGGAAGACTTCTGGCGGAACGGGAGGTTTCGAACGGAAGACAATGTCTGCTTCGGGGAAGGAGGCGCCGGGACCTTCTCGGACGGCAAGCTGACGACCCGGAAACGGGATCCGGCGATCCGTTTTTTGTTGCAGGAGTTGGTTGAGGCCGGGGCGCCGCCCGAGATACTCTATGATTCGAAACCCCACATCGGGACAGACCGGCTTCGGCGCGTGATTGTGTCGATCCGGGAGAAGATTGAGAAAGCGGGAGGTGAGATCCGTTTCGGGAGCCGGGTGACGGACCTGATCATGCGGAACCACTCGGTCTGTGGGGTGATGGTCAATGGGAAGGATCGCATTCAGAGCGAACGTGTGATTCTGGCGCCCGGACACGGTGCCGGAGATACCTTCGAGATGCTGGTGAGACGGGGTGTCGCAATGGTTCCCAAGCCGCTCGCCATCGGCGTGAGGGTGGAGCACCCCCAGGAATTGATCGATCGCCTCCAGTACGGCGGCTGGGCGGGCCATCGGAGGCTTTCACCCGCGGATTATCGGCTGACCTTCCGTGACCGGGTTCACGGGCGTGGTGTTTATTCTTTCTGCATGTGTCCCGGAGGGCATGTCATCGCGGCCAACCCGGAGTCCGGAAGCGTCGTCACCAATGGGATGAGTAACGCGCGGCGGGACAGCGGGTACGCGAACAGCGGATTGGTGGTGACCGTTCGTCCGGAAGACTTCGGAGATTCCGGACCGCTTGCCGGGTTGCTCTTTCTCCGGCAATGGGAGCGGAAGGCCTTTCAGACGACGGGGGGAACCTATTTTGCGCCGGCGCAGCGGATGACCGACTTCCTGAATCAACGGGTTTCCTCCACCCTTCCCGATGTGACCTACCGGCCGGGGGTTGTTTCATCGAACCTTGCGGACCATCTTCCCGGATTTGTCGTCGGAGGTTTGACAAGAGCGCTTCGAAACTGGGGACGAAAAATGGCCGGTTTCGTGTCGGAGGAGGCCGTTCTGATCGGAGTGGAAACCCGGACCTCCTCTCCGCTTCGTCTTGTGCGTGGAGAGGACTATGCCTCGATCAGCGTGAGAGGGCTTTACCCCGTGGGGGAGGGGGCGGGATACGCCGGAGGGATCATCAGTTCCGCGCTGGATGGGGCACAATGCGCACGGTCCCTCCTTGCGGACACCTGAAACCGGAGCCGGAGGAATTGGAGCGGGTTCTGATATGGCGCAGAAGATTCTCGTTGTCTCCCATGAAATCAAAACGCTGAATATGCTGAGAAGCGTTCTTTCCGAGAAGGGGTATCACATTGTCAGGGTCCGGGACAAGGAAGGTGCGGAAAAACTGATCACACGCATCCCTTTCGATGCCGTCATCTGTGATCTTCTGCTGCCCGAAGAAGGCGGATACGATGTTTTGAGGAAAAGCCGGGAGATACGCCCGGGAACTCCCGTATTGATCATTACGACGTATGATTCTCTTGAAAAGGCCGTGTCCGCTATCCGGACGGGCGCGAGCGACTGCATCATCAAGCCCTTCATCCGTGAAGAGATCGTCTTCAAGGTGGAAAAGCTTTTCCGTAGCCATCCGCCGGTCCTTGAGTCCGTTCTGTCCGCTGAGGGAGAGGCGGATGACGACTTTGCCGGCTCCCCGATCATTGGACGGTCCGAAGCGATTCAGGATTTGCTCGCCGTGATCCGTAAGGTTTCTTCTTCCAGGGGGACGGTCCTGATCACCGGTGAGAGCGGTACCGGAAAGGAACTGGTTGCACGGACGATCCACCAGAGAAGTCCCCGTAGACGAATGCGTTTTATTCCGGTCAATTGCGGCGCCATTCCGGAAACGCTGCTGGAATCGATCCTGTTCGGACATCTGAAAGGCGCCTTCACCGGGGCCATGAAGGACCAGGGTGGAGTTTTTGAGGCTGCCGACCAGGGAACGCTTTTTCTCGACGAGATCGCGGATTTGCCGCTTGTTCTTCAGGCCAAGATTCTGCGGGCCATTGAAGAGAAGGCGATCTATCCACTGGGGGCGACCGGTCCGGTTCCGGTGGATATCCGCCTGATTGCGGCCACTCACCAGGATCTCCGTGAACGGATCCGTGAGGGGATGTTCCGGGAGGATCTTTACTATCGCCTGAACGTCGTGGAGATCCGGGTCCCCCCCCTGCGGGACCGTTCGGAAGATATCCCCCTCCTGGTGGATCATTTTATCGGGAAATATAACCGGGAACTGAATAAGGATTTCCGGGGTGTTACAGACCATGCCCTCCGGATCCTGATGAAGCATCCATGGAGAGGGAACATCCGCGAACTGGAAAACGTGATTGAACGGGGGGTGGTCCTTGGAACCCCTCCCTTTCTGGGTCCGGAAGATCTGCCTTTCCATCTTTCGGATGACGACGAAGGGTCGTCCGGGGCTGACAGGGACAACCTGAACGCGGCTCTTCGATCCTTTGAAAGAAGGCACATTCAATCGATCCTGCAAAAGACCCATCATGACAAATCAAAGGCCGCGAAACTGCTCGGGATCAGTCTCGCCACTCTCTACCGGAAATTGGAGAGGCGGGATTAACGGCCTTGCGGCCTGGGCGGATCCCTGAGTCCTTGATCACTTGATTCCAGTAGGTCCCGGGAAATTATCGGAATTGAGACAGGATGCCCTCGGTAATTCTCATTATTGAGAATCGCCGGGGGCTTTTTTTCTCCGCTGCGGATCGTGGCACGTAAATCAAGCGAAAAATCATAATGTTATGTGAATATTCGAAATAGTGAATATGATGGCACCTTTCTTGCATTCTATGAAAATACGAGAGGGGTTGGCAGCGTTTTCTTCCGTTACGAATCATCAGGTCAAGAAGAGGAGACCGCCGATGAGGGGACCAGGGTGGGGGATGTCCGGCAGAGGAATCTCGTTTTATTGGGTTTGTGTGTTCCTGGTATGGCTTCTTCCCGCGTCCGTGGAAGGGGCCTGCGGAGCGTCGGCCTCGTCCTGTAAAAACTGTCATGAAATCAGAGGGGCGATGCGGGTCAATACCAAAGGTGCGTATCATGCACAGCATGCCTTCGGTGATTTCTGCGTGTTCTGCCATTCCGGGAATACGGCGGGAACGACCCGGGTTGAATCCCACCAGGGAATGGTCAGGCCCCTGGAAAATCTACAGAAGAGCTGTGCCGCATGCCATCCGGATGATTATGAAAAGCGTGCCGTTCTGTACGGCGCGGTGATCCAGGCTGGCGGAGGTCCTTCAAAGAGCGTTTCATTACCTGCGGCCGGGACGGAAAAGGGGTCGACCACGAAGAAGGGGGGAAAAGCAAAAGAGACCTCCTCCGGGAACCGTGAATATGTGATCGCCCCCCCCACCCCCGATCCTTCCAAAGTGCCCCGGGGGGATCTGATTGATTACAACCTTGACCGGTCCGGGAAAGCGAGGTGGAGACTTCCCGGAACCGTGGGAGACCGGATTCTGCTTCTCTTGACTCTTTTCCTCTTTCTCGGATTCCCCTTTCTCTCCTGGTTTTACCGGAGATCCGGCCCGGCCCGGGAGAAGGGGAAGACCGCTTAGGTTTGGGGGCGTTTCGCGGGAAAGCGTCCCGTTTGCAGAGTGTCATAAGACCCTGGAGGCGAACATGAACCGGATCTGGAAGATATTGACAAGGGAGTCGTGGAGTCCCTACGCGGCCGGAGCGCTCTTCGGCATCGTCGTGGCCCTGGCGCCCGTACTGACCGGGCACCTGATCGGGGCTTCAGGAAGTTTTCTGAATTTAAGCGGTCTGGTTGAAAGGGCGTTGGCGCCGAAACTGGCGGACAACCTGTTTTTCAAGTACATCCGGCAGTTGGGGATCAATTGGCAGTTGATTCTCATGGCGGGGGTCTTCCTCGGTGCGATGACCTCCTCCCTCTTATCGAAGACCTTCCATCTGAGTCATGTCACCACGCAGTGGCGGGAGATCTTCGGTCCTGAAAAATGGAAACGGTGGCTGGCGGCGTTTCTGGCCGGCATGATCCTGGAGTACGGCGCCAGTCTTGCCGGCGGATGCACCAGCGGCCTTGCGATCTCCGGGACCATGCTTCTGGCGCCGGCGGGGCTTTTGTTCACGGCCGGTCTTTTCGTGTCGGGAGTGATCACGACCCTGATCCTTTATCGGAGGAGGTATTGAAATGAACTGGATCGTCTCGGCATTGGTCTTTGGCTTCTTTTTCGGTTTTCTTCTGAACAAGGCTCGGCTGACACGGTACGATACGATCGTCAACCAGTTCCGCTTCAGGGATTTTACGGTACTGAAGTTCATGTTGAGCACCCTCATGGTCTCCATGACCCTCGTCTATCTGATGAAAGGTCTCGGAATCTACTCGATCGCGAATGTTCCCAATACCTATATTGTGGGGAATGTGTTGGGCGGCCTGATATTCGGTGTGGGGATGGCCGTCGGAGGATTCTGACCCGGGACATGCGTCGCCGGGGGCGGCGCGGGCAGACTCGATTATCTGATTCCCGGGGTGTTGGGGTTTCTGGTGGGAGGCGGAATCTATGCCTCGACCTACCAGGCGGTTTTCCCCCGAATCTCCAGGTTCGCCGATTACGGCGCGGTGGTGATTCCGGACCTCTGGAATGTGCACCCCTGGACCTTTATTCTTTTTTTCGTGACCTTTGCCTCGCTGCTTTTTTACTTTTTCCGGTTGAGGCGCCTGTAGAGGGAAGATCGATGAATCGGCTGAAGACCCGTATTTTTCTCTATGACCTGCTCCGTTCCGCCTTTTACCCTCCGGACCTGGATCGTGCCGCGGAGGTGGTGGACGGACGGTTCTCGGAGAGTCTGGAGCGGGTGGTCCAGGAGTGCCCCCGGGTCGAAACACGGTGCTGTTTCCCTTCGGAACTGATGAGGGAAATCCGGGCGTTGCCCCTGCCCCTGGAAGAGAGGGGCGAAGCGGTTGCGCGGGAGGTCCTGACGGCCCTGGAGGTGGAGTACATGAGACTTTTCGTGAATGACTTTCCGACCCACTGCGCGCCCCCTTACGAGTCCTGTTACCGTGAAGGGAGGGTGATGGGCCGGGCGGCCCTGGATTGTCTCTCCATCTATGAGTCGGAGGGCCTGGTCCTGACCGATACAGGAGAACTTCCGGATCATATCGTGACACAGCTCGAATATCTTCAGTGGCTGTGCCTCGCGGAGCGGCAGATGTGGGAGGAGAACGATCAGTCCGGGCTTCGGATCCTTCGCATCCGGGAACGTGATTTCTATGATGAACACCTCCTTCCCTGGGTCCCGGAATTCTGCGAAAGGATCCGTTCCTGCGGCAGAGTTCCCTACTACAGGGTGATGGCCAGGCTTCTGAAAAATTTTGCCGTGATGGAACGAAGGAACCTGAATTGCAATCTGGACGACGAGGAGCGGGATCATGAATTCCAAACAATCTGATCAACCGGTTTCCGGATGGAAAATGTCGCGACGCCGTTTTCTCACGGTCGGAGGTGCGTCGGTTGCGGCAGCCGCCCTGGCCCCGGGACTCACGGGATTCCGTTCTCTGACGTTGGCCGGGGAACGAAAGGATGATGAAAATCCCGGACGTTTGTATGAAAAGGCCACACTCTGCGAAATGTGTGTCTGGCGGTGTGGAGTCCGGGCCAGGGTGAAAAACGGGGTTGTGGTCAAGCTGGAGGGAAATCCGGACCATCCTCATTCACGGGGAAAACTCTGTCCCCGCGGGAACGCGGGGATGATGACCCTCTATGATCCGGACCGTCTCAAGGCGCCGATGATGCGTGTCGGGGAGCGCGGAAGCGGCAAGTTCAGAAAGGTCTCCTGGGATGAGGCCCTGGACTATGTCGCCGACGGTATGATCCGGATCAAGGAAAAATACGGACCCCAGGCCATGGTGATGAGCTCGACCCATAATCTGGCGCAACTGCAGTTTGAGAACCTGATGAAGGCCTACGGTACACCGAATTACGGGACGCAGAGGAGCCTCTGTTTCAACGCCATGGTGATGGGGTTCACGATGACCTACGGTACCTCGGCGGTGGCGGGGGATTATGAAAACACGCGCTATATCATCTATAACGGAAGAAACCTGCTGGAAGGCATCTCGAACTCGGAGACCCAGGACCTGATGCGTGCCGTCAGCCGGGGGGTCCGGGTGGTTGTGCTGGACCCACGCTTCACCAAGACGGCCGCCAAGGCTTCGCTCTGGCTGCCGGTTCGGCCCGGCGGGGATCTCGCCTTCTTCCTTGCCGTGAATCACGTCATTATCTCGGAGGGTTTGTACGACCGTGAATTCGTGGAAAAGCACACTTCGGGTTTTCGTAAGCTGGCGGAGGAGATCCGGCCGTACACGCCGGAGTGGGCGGAAAAGAAGTGTGACATCCCGGCCGACCGGATTGACCAGGTGGCCCGGGAATTCGCCGGGGCGGCGCCTCAAGCCTTCGCCCATCCAAACTGGAGGACATCCAACACCCTGAATTCCTTCCAGACCGAACGGGCCATCGCGATCCTGAACGCGCTGGTCGGAAACTGGGAACAGCCCGGAGGCCTTCAGACCTCCGGCGGGGAGAGCGGCGGTCTTCAGTTGGGGTGTTTCGCGCAGCCCCCCTATCCGCGGACCGCGGCCATGCGTCTGGACGGCGTTCCCCTGAAGTACCCCCTGGTTCCCCTGAAACTCGGTGTGTTCCAGGAACTCCGGGACGCCGTGCTGGAGGGAAAGCCCTATCCGGCGAAGGGATGGCTGATGTACCGGCAGAATCCGCTCATGTCGCTTCCCGACCGGTCCAGGACCCTGGAGGCGTTCAAAAAACTGGACCTGATCGTATCGATCGATATCATACCGAATGATACCGCCTATTACGCGGACGTGATCCTTCCGGAGTGCACCTACCTGGAACGGTACGATCCCCTGAGCGTGGTGGGAAATCGCGTCTTTCTGAGGCAGCCCGTTGTTTCCCCCATGTATGACACAAAACCGGGGCTTGAAATCTTCAAGCTTTTAGGGGAACGTCTCGGACTTCACGATTACTTTCTGTATGAAAATGAAGAGGATTATCTCCGTGAGCAGTTGAAGCCGATGAAGATCTCCCTGGAGGAGTTGAAGGAGAAGGGGTTCTATCAGGAATCTTTCAGGTTCGGGACGGAAGATCCTGAAAAGAAGATGGCTTTTCAGACATCGAGCGGTAAGATCGACCTGGTTTCCGATACCCTTGCGCAGGTGGGGTTCCCGTCCGTGCCGAAATGGAGGGAGCTGCCACGGCCGGAGCGGGGGCAGTTTTATCTTCTCACCGGGAAGGTGGCCCAGATGACGCAGTCTTCGACCCAGAACAACCGGTGGCTCAGCGAACTGGTTCCTGAGAATCTTCTCTGGATCCATCCCTCCGCGGCCGCGGTCCGGGGCATCCGCGATGGAGATGAGGTCTATGTGGAAAGCCGGGTCGGAAGAATCCGGATCAGGGCGAAGGTCACCGAGAGGATCCGGCCCGACTGTCTGTGGACCAGTTTCGGGTTCGGACATCGTTCGAAGGGACTCCGCGTGACTTACTCGAAAGGGTCGCTGGATACCGATGTTCACGAAAGCGTGACCGACCGGGTGAGCGGATCACAGGCCTTATCCCAGACCCTGGTGTCGGTCATCAAGGCGCCGGCGTAGAAAGGAATCAGGATATGAAGGGGAAAAGCGGCATACGATATGTCTTTGTCATTGAGATCGCGAAGTGTATCGATTGCAGGGCCTGCATGGTGGCCTGCAAGGCGGAGAACGGTGTGCCCGTCGGCTATTCCCGAAACTGGGTCCGGGAAAAAGGTCCCAAGGGAGTTTTTCCCCACCTCGGGTTGAGTTTCGAGCCGGGAAACTGCATGCATTGTGAGAACCCCCCCTGCGAGCGGGTCTGCCCGACCCGGGCGACTTACAAACGTGCGGATGGAATCGTTCTGATCGACCAGGATCGCTGTATCGGGTGCCGCTACTGCATCATGGCCTGTCCCTACAACGCGCGCTATTTCGATGAAAAGAAAGGCGTAGTGGACAAGTGCACCTTCTGCGTGCATCGCCTGACGGCCGGTCTGGACCCGGCCTGTGTTCATACCTGCATGACCGGCGCCAGGCACTTCGGGAATATCCGCGATCCGTGGAGTGAGGTCTCCCGGTTGCTCGCGACGCATGAATACCATGTCAAGTTGTCTGCGGCGGGATCGGGACCGGCCGTCTACTATATTTAGGGGTCTCGTAGAAAGTCCGGGATCACCCTTCCGGGTGAGCGACAGGGCTTTTACAAGGGAGGCAAGCCCATGGAAGAATATGAATGGGGCGCACTGGTTGTCTGGTATCTTTTTCTGGCGGGGATCAGCGCGGGGGCCTTCGTCACCTCTGTCTTCGCCTCCTACATGGAACCGGAGCGGTACCGTAACATCATCCGGATGGGGGCCTATATCGCCCCCATCCCGGTTACCATCGGATGCACCCTGCTTCTTTTCGATCTGGGACGGCCCTTTCATTTCTATAATTTGTACAGAACCATCCAGTGGACTTCTCCCATGTCCATCGGTTCCTGGCTGCTGGCCGTTTTTATTCTCATCAGTATGATCCGGGCCTATACCTTTTTGCCGGACGGGTGGAAGAAAATCCGGATTCCCTTTGAAGGCCGCGTCCGGAAAACCACGGGGCTCATCGGGCTTCCGATCGCCCTCGGGGTCGGGATTTATACCGGCATTCTTCTCGGTGCGATACCTTCCAGGCCGTTCTGGAACACACCACTCATGGCGGAACTCTTTCTTTTTTCAGCCCTCTCCACAGGTGTGGCCACGCTTCTTCTGATCTGTTCCTTGAACCCCTACCGGTCACCTGAAACCATCAAGGAGTACGAACACAAGTTTCTTGTCTCCTTCGACGTGGTCCTGATCACCATCGAGATCTTCATTATCATTCCGATCATCCTCCACAGTCAGCTTTCGACCCTCAGTATCCGTGAGTCGATCTTCGTGATCCTGGGAGGTCGCTTTACCGTTTTGTTCTGGGTGGGGACGGTCCTGTTGGGGTTGCTCATCCCCCTCGCAATCGAGCTGACGGAAATCTTCCCCTTCTTTGTGCGGAAGATGCATCGCGCATGGCATCCGATCATGGGGATTGTGAGCAGCATCCTGATCATTGCGGGCGGGTTTATTCTGCGTCTGGTCGTGACCTATGGCGGGCAGCTGACCGGCATGATCGAGTAACGGACACGGTGTCGAAGATGTTCGGGCTTTTCCGGTCCTTCGTTTCAGAGAAAAAAAGCTTGACCCGGAGAAGATTCCTGGGCGGGGGCATTTTTCTTTGCGCCGCCGCCTCCCTGCTGGGGGTGACCCGCATGGTCCAGTCGTTTCTTTCAGTGGAACATCCCGCCCGCCGACCCACCCGCATGAATCTGGGACGCGTCGGAGATTTCCCTTCGGGGACGATACTCAAGAAACAGGGAATCTATCTGGTCCGGGATGACAGGGGACTCTTTGCGTTCAGTGGGAAATGTCCTCATCTCGGATGCCGTTTCGGATGGAATGAAAAAGAAGGTTACTTTGAATGCCCCTGCCACGGGAGCCGTTTTGACCGTTCCGGTCACTACATCTCCGGTCCCGCCGTCAGGGATCTTCGGACCGTTTTCTTGACAAAAAATCCGGAGGGTGAAATAATCGCCGACACGGAACATAAGGTCCCGGAGGGATTCCGGCTGCGGCTGGGAGCAACTTTTGTGGATGGATGAGGCATCTCCAGGTGGCAAAACAGGTCCACGCCCTGCGGGTGTGGATAAATTCCTCACCGGGTGGGAGGCGGTTACCATGATTTCAACCCGCAGGCGTCCGGGATCGGGAAAAGGCGGGATCGGTGCCTTCCTGTTTCATCTGCATCCGCCCCTGATCCCGGGGGAACGGGCCCGGATCGCCTTCTCCTTCTGCCTGGGCGGGCTTTCTTTCTTTCTCTTTTGCGTCCTTTGTGTCACGGGCGTTCTCCTGATGTTTTACTACCGTTCCGGGCAGGGATCCGCCTACCTTTCGGTACGCGAAATCACGGAAGCGGTGCCCTATGGAGATCTGTTCCGGGGGTTGCATTACTGGGCGGGACAGGGAATCGTCTGGCTGATTCTGTTGCATATGTGCCGGGTGGTGATGACCGGTTCCTATCAGGGGCCCAAACGGTGGATCTGGGGAGTCGGCATGGTGCTTCTGGCCCTGATTCTTGTCATGGACTTTTCAGGGTATCTGCTCCGGTTCGATCAGGATACGTATTGGGCGGGAACCGTGGCCCTGGGGCTTGTGAAGCGGATCCCCCTTGTCGGGCAAGGACTCCACCAGGTGATGACCGGGACTCCGGCGTACGGAGAAGACGCCCTGCAGCGGATCTATCTCTGGCATTGCGTGGTTCTTCCGCTCGGTGTCCTGGCCTTTGCGGCGAACCATTTCTGGAAAATTCGAAGGTTGGGATGGCAGTCGGGGACGCTCTGAGAAAGACGCGGCGGGAAGAGGAGGCCGACGGCCGTCTGAAATTCAGATGACCTTGAAACAGGACAAGAAAAAGACCCGGGATAAGGAGCGCGGGTTTGTGCCGAGAGAGACGCTCGTCAGGATGGAACTGCTGGCCATGCTGGCGGCTTCCGTGGTCCTGATGGTCCTGGCGTTGTGGATGCCCCCTCCGTTGGGATCGAAGCCGGATCCGGTGTCCACTCCGGTCGGAGTCCGGGCGCCCTGGATCTTCGCGGGGGTCCAGGAGATGCTCCGCTATCTTCCGCCGCTTCTGGGGGGGGTGGTGGTTCCCCTCTCCGTATTCCTTTTCATCGGGGCGCTTCCCTTTCTTCAACCGGGGACGACCGGCGAAGGTGCAAAGACACTCCGGCGGCGTCTCTTTCCCTTCCTGTTTTTCGTTCTGCTTGTTCTCGGTATGGTCATCCTGTCACTATCTCATTTTCTGCGGCCTGTATGAAACATGATTCCGAGATTCTGCTGCTCTTTCTGTTCCTTCTGTTTCTTGCGGTTCTTGCGGCCCGGATGCATGAGGCGGGAAAACCCTACAAGGTGTTTCAGTGGATCTATCTGAAGCGGGAGTTGAAGGAGCTGAACGCGAAGAGATCCCGAACAGACTCGGTCCGGGCACAGGAGGCGATCAACCGGGAGATGCGGATCTTGAAGCGGAGTCTCCCCCGTCTTCAGGAGACGGTTCTGGAAGACGGGAGACGGGAGCGGTGTTTGAGCTGTCATATCGGCATTGAGCCGATCAGTGAGTCCCATCCGGAAAAGGTCTTCGGATGCGTGGTGTGTCATGGCGGCGACCCTTTGTCCGTCACCCTTCCCACGGCACATACCGGCCTGATCGGGGGGAGAAATCCATCGGATTTTTCCGTGGTCGATCAAAGTTGCGGCCGGACCCTGCCGGATGGAACCTCCTGCCACAACGGATCTCTCTCAGATCAGAGGGACGCAATCCACCGCGTGCGTACCTCGATCATGTCCACCAAGGCGGGGGAGATCGCCATGACCCGGTACACCTTCGGAGCCCAGAGGGATCTGAATGCGGTCTACGCCGTGTCCGGTGTGGAAGGGAGGCAGGCGGTTGGAAACAGGAAGGCGCTGCCGGTATTCCGTCCCATTCCTTATACAAAGGTCTCCGACCTCCCTGAACGTCCGGAGGAGCGAAGCCGCGCGAAAGAGGTCTCCTTTTCCGGGCATCCCGTGGATACCAGGCTGCGTCAAAACTGCGTGAATCGGTGCCATCTCGGGGTTGCAGGCGGGAACCATCCCTACTTCGCCAGGGCCTCCGGTTGCGCCTCCTGCCATTACCTTTACGACGATTTATCCTATTACCGGGGAAAGGATCCCACGATTTCCCGGACTGAACCGGGTCATGGCGCCTTTCACCGCCTGACACTGAAGATTCCCCATACTCAGTGCAACCATTGTCACAACCGGGGAATTCACTCCTTCCGAAAGATGCGTTTTATTCCACGGCGGGATCTTTCCCGGATCGGAGGCCTTCCGCCCGGGGAACGTCGTGTGAGGAGTTACTACAACCCCATGACGCTCTTCACGCGCTGTGAGGTCGAACTCGACTGCATCGACTGTCACACCGGGGAAGAGATCATGGGTGACGGTTTTCTCTATGGCAGTGAGCGTGACCAGGAGCGGATCCGATGCCGGACCTGTCACGGCACACTGAATGATCCACCCCGGATTCGACCGCTTACCTCCAGGGAGTCGCCCGGGGTCAAACGGATCATGCGCAGGTATTCCAGGAAGGCGGGGGAAAAAGCGCTCTTCACCCTGGAGGGAGAGCTGTTCCCCCAGGTACGGATCGATGAGGGGCGGTTGTTTCTGACAGGGAAAGTCTCGGGGAAACGGATGGAAATTCCCCAGGTTTTCCGAAGCCGGTGCGGGCAGGACCCGAAGCGTCAGGACGCGAACAGTTGTCACGCGTGCCACGCGATGGATTCTGCAAGTCATCCTCTCCCCCGATCCAGGTAGGACGCGGAGACCCGACTGAAAATGGACCGCTTGAGCGGTTCAAACGGTTTCAAGAGGTATGAAGAGTTCGAGAGGACCGGTTTCGGGATCCGGTCAAAAAAAAACCGGGCGGCGCGCATCGCGCCACCCGGCCGGAGAGGATCCATCCGAGGATCAGGCGGCCTTGATGGAGATCTTCCGGGTTTCCTTCCGGGCCGCCTCCGTCTTGGGGAGATGGATGGAGAGAATCCCTTTCTTGAACGATGCCTCGATCTTGTCCGCATCCACCTCATCGGGAAGGGGAATACTCCGTCGGAAGGTTCCATAGGAACGCTCCATGTGGTAGTAGTCTTTTCCTGACTCTTCTTTTTCCTCTTTCTTCTCTCCCTGAATGGTCAGGAGATCCTTCTCGAGTATGACCTCAACATCCTTTTCATCCAGTCCGGGAAGTTCCGCCGTGATCAGAAACTCGTGATCGTCTTCCGAAACATTGACGGATGGAGAATAGACCCCCTGCCGCTCACCCCAGGGTTCAAAGAGAGAAAGCCCCCATCCACGTTCAAAGGTGTCGAAGAGGCGGTTCATCTCCTGGTGAAGAAGAGTGAATGGATCCTCCTCCCGGTATCGGACGGGAAGTCCTCTTTTCCTGCCCCACCTGCGGTTTAGAAGATTTCTGAACGTCATGACTCATCCCTCCTTTCATGCTTCCGTCTGAATCGGGATCTTTTTCGCCCTGGCCGATTCCGCCTTGGGAAGCGTCAGGCGAAGCACCCCCTGTTTCATGGTGGCGTGAATCCGCTCCTGATCGATTTCGTTGGACAAGGTGAAGGAGCGCTTGAAATCACCGACCCGAAACTCCGAATAGGTCAGCGTGTGCCCCTCCGGCGGCGTCGCATCCACGGCGCCGTAGAGGGTCAGGAGATTCTTTTCCAGAGTGATTTCCACGGAATTCTGATCCACACCCGGCATGTCCACGACCACAATCAGGGAATCTCCGTTTTCAAAGATATCCGTTTGCGGAACGTAGACTTTCCGTTTCTCGATCCGTTCCGCGTTTTTCACGGTACCGGTTTCGGCCTTCCGGATTTCCTCGTTTGCTACGGTCATTTGACTCACCTCCTGATTCATGCCGCCTGTACAGCGATTCTTTTCGGTTTTTCTTCTTCGGCCCGCGGCAGGGTGATCCACAGCACTCCCTTTTCATATTTCGCATCAACGGCTTCGCTGTTGATCTGGAACGGAAGCCGCAAGGTCCGCGTGAAATGTCCATAACCCCGTTCCCGGCGTTGAATCCTGTGTGATTCATGCTGAGTTTCCCGGGGGCGTTCCCCCCTCAATGTCAGTGTCTCGCCGATCACGGAGATATCGAGTTTTGAAGGATCCACTCCCGGAACCTCACACCGGACGATCATATCATCTTCACCGGTCCAGACATTGACCGCCGGGAACTCGGAGGCGGAGGACTCCTTCAGACCGGACACGATCCGGTCCATCTCTTCCTGGACGTGTTTCAGCTCCCGCCAGGGGTCCCATCCTCTCTCGTATCGCATCAGTTCATCCCACAGCATCTCTTCATCCCTCCTTTTCGTCTTTCCTGTCCGGACAGTGTCTCTTTGACTCTGAAGAAAATGTAATCATCCCTGGAGGAGGTGTCAAGACCGGGGCCCAATCCAATTCCGTCCGGGAGCAGACGGCTCCCATCCACGGTGTCTTGCATCAGTCGTTGACTTCGGGGAAATGGACTTGACTTTCACCGGGAGAATTGGGATAAAGTAATAAATCAAAAACTAATTCTTTTTCAGGGGATCCCATGGCGGAAGACCAGATCGAACGCTTGCTTCAAATCGTAAATACCCTCTGCAACCGGCGGAGAACGACCGTCTCCGAACTGGTCGGGGAATACGGAGTCTCTCCGAAGACCATCCGGCGTGACCTGGATCGGCTCTCCGTGATCTTTCCCGTGATTGAACGCCGGGAGGGGAGGAAAAAGTACTGGTCCCTTCCAGACGGATTCAAGAGGATTCCGCCGATCGTTTTTACACCTTCGGAACTCTACGTCCTGCGGGAAGCCACCCGTTTTCTGAAAGGACTCGGCGACCCCTTTCTGAGACCCTCGCTTGCAACCATCACACACAAGATCCGCGCGAGTTTTGACGACGAGAGGTGTGAATCCTTTGAAAACCTGCGCCGGACACTGAGCGTGAGTTTCAGCGGGAAAAAAGATTACCGGGACGAAAAGGGTTTCCTGCACCAGCTTCTGATCGCCGCGGGGGAGCAGCGACGGATCCGTATTCTCTACCGGGGGTTGAAGGATCAGGAACCGAAACCCCGCAAAGTGGATCCCTACCGGCTCTGGTACCGGGACGGGGCGGTCTACCTCGTGGGGTTTTGTCACCTGCGCCGCAAAGTCCGGATGTTCGCCGTGGACCGGATCTCCCTGCTGGAACTGACAAAGGAGAACTTTCTGATTCCGGAGAGCTTCGACTTCAACGAATATACCCAAAACGCCTTTTCCGTCATGATCGAAGATCCGGTCACCGTTCGGGTCCGCTTCGCCCCGGAGTTCGCCCGCTATATCGAGGAACGTGAATGGCATCCGAGCCAGGAATTCAAACAGGGACCCGACGGAAGCCTGTTCCTGAAACTGACCGTGGGCGGGACGCAGGAGATCAAGCGGTGGATCCTGAGCTTCGGACCCGCGGCCGAAGTCCTGGACCCCCCGGAACTCATCGAAGAAATCCGGAGCGACCTCGAGAAGATGCGCGCACGCTACATGCCGGGAAAGGAACAGAAAGGCAGGGAGACAGGGTAGGTTGGAAGGCTGTTCAATCCGTTCAAACCGTTTGAACCGTTCAAGTTGTTCGAGCAGCCGGCCGGACTGGGGGGTTCTCCTTGTAATTACAATCTTTGATTGATCATCATTCAAACGAGCATCGTCGTTCTGCGGGAGGTTGGTATGACGCTGAAAGACTTAGAGATCGCAAAAGAACTGAAAAAACGATTGACTGAGATTGTCCCGATCATGGATTTCAGAATATTCGGTTCACGAGCGCGGGAGGATGCAGACGAATACTCTGATCTGGATGTTTTTCTAAAGGTGGATCACCTGAACAGTGACTTGAAAGAAAAGATCTCGGACATTGCGTGGGAGGTGGGGTTTAAACATTTCATGGTCATATCGATTCTGATTTTCACAAAGGATGAACTTGAAAACTCTCCATTAAAAATATCTCCCATTGTGAAAAATATTCTTGAAGAAGGGGTCACAGTATGACGGACAAAGAGACGCTCTGTGCATATCGAATGAAACAAGCGGAGGAAACACTGGCAGACGCAAGAAAGATGCTGCAAGGAAGTTTCAGCGTCAGGTCTATTATGAATAGGGCATACTATTCTGCCTTCTATGCAGTGTTGGCCTTGTTGCTCCACGAAGAGATCACGATCAAGACATCCAAACATGCAGGGGTGATTTCCCTCTTTGACAAAGAAATCGTGCATCGAGGGAAACTGGATACGCATTATTCGCGCAATCGTTCATAAGCTTTTTGATGCACGGCAAGAAGGCGACTACCGGGAGCTTGTCGAGCTTTCCCGTGGAGATGCCGAAAAGCTCGTTGCAATGGCGGAGCAATTTTTCAGGGCTGTCGAAAAGTTGCTGTGAAGATCTGTAGAACTTCCATTTCTGCTTGTACCTGCAGGCCGACGCAAGATGCAACTCGATCTTTTTCTCGACAACGAACGGACCATCCGGCTCAACCTCGCCCATGAGGCCCTCGCGAATCTCGATTTTGCAAGGGCGATCCGCGAATACGGGCTCATCCTGAAAAAGAACCCCGGCGACGCAGGGATCCGCCGGGAGGAGGAGAACGCCGCAGCCTGGGCGGAGCGGATCGAGAGATACCGGACCGCCCCTACCTCGCCCGACCGGCTCCACCGGCTCTTCTTGGAGATGGCGCCCGACCTTTGCCCCTCCCTCCACCGGGGGCTCCTTCGATTCTTCATCGACGAACTTCGGAAAGAGGCCCGGCCCGAGCGGATCTTCCACAAGCCGGCCTTCCATCTCGGTGATCTCTACATGGCGCTGGGGGACTATACCGAGGCGGAGCGGTGGTTTGCGAAGACCCTGGACGCCGGGATCCCGGAGCGGGGCCGTTTCCTCGCCCGGCGGGGTGACGCCCTGACGGCGATGGAGGATCCCGGCCGGGCGCGGGAGCACTACCTCTTCGCCTTCCTCGAAGATCCCGAGGGCGTCAATCTCGATGCCCTCGCCGACAGGGCGATCATCAGCCTGATCGAGGACCTGGAGATGGAAGGACACGAAAAAGAAGGAATCCTCTCCGTCCTCCCCATCTTTGGATGGCTCCGGGGACTCTTTGTCCTTCCGAGGATCGAGGCCGGAATGGATCCGGCCTCGGATCTTGCCCGAATGGAGGGCGACCCCGAAATCGATTCCTCCCGCCTCTGGTTCGAATACCTGCGCTGCGCCGAGTACCTTCGGACCCGCCGCCGGGACGACCGGGAGATGATCCGGACGCGGAGGAAGATGAAGCAACTTGCGCCGGAGTGGTTCGAGGAATACATGAGAAAACTCGGGATGGCTGCGCAGTCCTTCAGGCATCGGGAGTGACAGCATTCCTGTTTGTCTGCGCGGCGTGGGTCGTGGGTGTGCCTTGAGAAGCAGGAACCCTCCCTGGATCGACAACCACCAACTTCAATGAAAGGAGCGACATTTGGACTACCAGGCGATGAATGATTTTCGCTGCCTCCCCTGCCGTCCGTGCAGTCAGCTTCGGAGGAGTCTCCAATCCCTTCTCCTCCTTGGAGAGAAGAGCAGGATGAGCGGGGAAGTTAAACTCGTAAAAGGGATAAGTTGCCTCTCCCTCTGATGGGAGAGGGGCAGGGTGAGGGAGAAAAAGGCCCGATCAAAAGGATTGAATATTTTTGTAAACAGTGGACATGATCTGTCCACTATCGGTGTTAAGATCCCCTGAAAAGGGCAACCTTTTTCAGGAGGAGATACCATGAAACGAAGAGAAGTTCTCAAAGCAATCCTCGCTCTGCCGATCCTTCCCTTTTTCATGCCGAAGCCCGGCCGGACGGCGCCGCCCAGGAAAAATCCGACCCTGCTCCTGGCCACGATGGTCGCCGGCTTCCAATACCATGACGGAGAAAAGCTCCTGCCCATGCTCCGGGAGGGACAGCCCCTCCGGCTCGTCCGGGAACGCAGAAACCGTCATGACCACCGGGCTATCGCCATTTACCGGCAGGGTGTTAAACTCGGCTATGTCCCCCGTGGAGATAACCCGGTTCTGGCCAACCTGATGGACGATGGTTATACACTGAAAGCCGAAATCGGCTGGCTTGACCGGGATGCCGCCCCCTGGGAGAAGGTGGGGGTGCTGGTGGGGATGGATGGGTAAAGAAAGTTTGCCTGTTCCGATTTTGCGGAAAAACCGGCATAGTTATTAATCTTATTGAATTACTATGAATGTTTATATATCATGCATCTTGCTCACAATATATGATTAAGCGCTCACGGAGACCAGAATGGCAACACAGTATTACGCTCACAGCCTTGAAGGACAGCCACCGGAAAAGTGGCAGCCTCTGGAGGAGCATTTGCAGAATGTGGCGGAGCTCGCGGCGGAGTTCGCCCGTCCCTTCGGCGGGGAATTTTTTGTTGCTCCAGCCGGAAAGACTCATGATCTGGGTAAGGGGACTAAATCCTGGCAGGCATATTTACGGCGTGTGAATGAAATAGTCGATGAGTTTAGTGAATATTATAGCGGACACCCCAACCATGCCGTGGAAGGAGCGAGGCGTTTGTTTCGCCATTCTAAACAGGTAGGCAAAATCCTTGCTTACTGCATAGCCGGTCACCACGGTGGGCTATCAAACTGGGACGACAGGGGGGCGGCGGCCCTGCGAGAAAAACTGGCAATTTCACCTGCGGATATTCCGTTCCCTCATACAATTCCGGAACTGACGGAAGCATTGCCTTTTGTCCCAGACGGAGAGCGATTCGGATTTCAAATCCAGTTTTTTACCCGCATGATTTTCTCATGCTTGGTTGATGCCGACTTCCTTGACACGGAACAATTTCTTGATCCCCAGCGTTCAGGCTGGCGTGGCAACTATCCCAAAATCAGGGAACTGCACAGACGGTTCTGGCGCGAATTTGACAAACTCAGGGCAGGCGCTGACCCGGAATTGAACGTCAACCGGCAACGGGAGTTGGTCCTTGCCGATTGCCTTGCGGCTGCGGAGAAGGTCCCTGGGATTTACTCCCTCACCGTGCCGACCGGCGGCGGCAAGACCCTGGCGTCCCTGGCCTTTGCCCTCTATCATGCGATCAAATATGGCAAGAGGCGGATCATTTATGTGATTCCCTTTACCAGTATTATTGAGCAGAATGCCCGGGTTTTTAGGCAGATGCTCGGTGATGATGCCGTGCTGGAACATCATTGTAATTTCATCAGTGACGACAGGGACTGGAGGAACAAGCTCGCGGCCGAAAACTGGGACGCCCCAGTTATTGTCACCACCAATGTCCAGTTCTTTGATTCGTTTTATGCCAACAGAACCTCCCGGTGTCGCAAGCTTCACAATGTGGCCGACAGTGTCATCATCTTCGACGAAGTCCAGGCGATACCGGTGGAGAAACTCAAGCCCTGCCTTGAGGTCATCAGAGAATTAACCAAGAACTATGGTGTGACCACGGTCCTTTGCACTGCCACCCAGCCGGCGATCAATCGTTCCGAGCAGTTCCAGGATGGGCTCGAAGTCGATGCGGAAATTGTTCGGGATGTGCCGACGCTTTTTAAGAATTTGAACCGCACCGAGGAGTATTTTATCGGGACCTTGAGTGAAAAGGATATAGCGGAGCTGCTCATGCAGCATGAGCAGATTTTATGCATTGTTAATACGCGCCGTCAGGCCTTGGACATCTTTCGCACCCTGCCGGAATCGGAAGAAAATATCCATCTGAGCGCCTTGATGCATCCGGCCCACCGTAGCGAAAAGCTGGATGAAATCCGGAGGAGGTTGCAGCCGGGAAACAATCTGTCCTGTCGGGTGGTCAGCACTCAGTTGATTGAGGCTGGAGTGGATGTCGATTTTCCCGCCGTGTTCCGGGCGGTGGCCGGCATCGACTCCATTGCCCAGGCTGCCGGACGCTGCAACCGCAACGGCTTGAGTCTTAGGCCTTGCAAGGTTTCGATCTTCGCCTTCACGGAAAACAGTGACTGCTCCTTTTTCCGGCTGGCGGCCCAGTCGGCCGAGAAACTTTTTGATCGTTTCCGAGGTCGCCTCACTGAACCGGAATGTGTCCGGGCTTATTTCGAGGATTATTTCTGGAAGAATGCCCAACGGATGGACATAGATAAAATACTTGATAGTTGCAGAAAGGCAGGTGGTGGAGATATCCAGTTTAAGGATATTGCCCGGTTCCGGATGATCCAGACAGCGACAATCCCGATCATTATTGCCTTGAACGATGAGTCCCGCCGATTGATCAAGAGCCTTGCGCATGCGGAGTATAGGGGCGGGATTTTACGGAAGCTCCAAAAGTATACGGTCCAGGTATATCCTTATCAACTGTCGGAAATTGAGTACTGGCTTGAGAGCCCAATCCCAGAGGTATGGGTGTTGCATTCCGAAGAGCTCTATTCCGATACCACCGGACTGAAATGTACACCACCACAGGGAGAAGCCTTCTTCGGATGAGGGAACCAATATAGATATTGATGGAGGTGCAGCATGGGTTACGGAATTAAAATCAGGGTTTGGGGGGATTACGCTCTTTTTACCCGACCGGAGATGAAAGTTGAAAGGGTTTCATACGATGTGATGACCCCCTCGGCGGCGCGAGGAATCCTTGAGGCCATCTACTGGAAGCCTGCCATTCGTTGGGTGGTTGACCGAATCCATGTCCTGCGGCCGATACGTTTCGACAATATACGTCGGAACGAAGTTTCAAAGAAAACTGCCGTGACCAAAAAAGACATGGAGGGCAATTCGCCAGTTTGTATTTATGCCGACGATACAGAACACAAGACACGTCAGCCCCGAGCCTCAATGATCCTGCGTGATGTCGAGTATGTGATCGAGGCCCATTTCGGTCTGACCGGAGCCGATGACGCCGATTCTGGCAAGCATCTGGCCATCTTCGAGCGCCGGGTCAAAAAGGGGCAATGCTTCCACCGACCCTATTTCGGCTGTCGGGAGTTTCCCGTCAATTTCGAGTGGTGCG
>CAYZZU010000012.1:0-74274 GCA_964483105.1 uncultured Nitrospirota bacterium | reverse complement strand
ACGGTCTCGTACGTATGCAAAATGTCCATAAGAACAAAAAGAACCAAAAATCTTTTTTACGGGAGAGCTGCTTTTTTACTTGACGAAACCTTTAATGGGTGACACCAATGACCCCATGATCCCAATGACCCACGGCAGGCATCTGGCCGGTCCGGGTCGGACCAATCCGGAAGGCATCCAAAGTCTGAAGAGGAGGCGCCTTCTCCGGAAGTACTTGTACAACCCCGTCGCAAAGTAGATATCCTGAATCTCCGGATCGAGATTTCGGGCCGTCTCGATATGGGACAGTGCGGGCAGTCCGTGCAGGAAGGCGGCAAAATAACAGGGGGAAAGATGCTTCAGCCCGGACGGAAATAAAAAAAAGAACAGGCAGAATCCCGACGGAATTCCTCTCCGAAAAAGGAGGGGAATCCACTCAAGTCGTCAAAACTTATCCACATATTGTATATAAGATGTGAACAAGTACCATATATTGAAGAAAATCGCTCCCAAAAGACGATTGTTTTGAAGGGGTTGGAGAATCCGGCATTTTATCCACATATTGTGCTTCAGGTGTTGGGAACCCTATATATTGTGCTTCATGCTCAATGCGTGAATACCGCTCCCACACCAATGCGGGGATGGATATCGTCCGGCGCCTTCCTGTTCCAGAGGAAAGGCAAAAACCTGCCCCTTCAACCTGGAAACCGGTTATCGGACAATTTCTGCCGGAAAAGCCGGGCCTTCGCCTCGGCCACAACTGTTCCATCCTCTTTTTCGGCCCGCGCCTCCGCCAGGATGATCCGCCTGTCCACTCGGAAAAGTCGCCCTTGCACCCGGACTTCTTCATCGGTGTGCAGGGGAGAAGGGTAGCGCACGGTGATCTCACCGGTCACGGCGGGAAGTCCCAGCTCCCAGCTCAGTTTCGCCACGGCCTCGTCCAGGAGCAAGGCCAGGATCCCTCCATGCACGATACCCGCATATCCCTGGTAGATTCGTGGAATACGACAGGTCGCGTGGATCCTCTTCTCCCGCTGATCGATACTGAAATTCACGTGCAGACCCTGCGGATTTTCTTCCCCGCAGACAAAACAATGACCATCCGAACGTAATTCCATTTGATTCGACCCGAAAAACCTTCTTATCACCTTGACAACTGCATCCGATCGTAATATAAAACGTTTTGGCCCGGATAGCAACTGTATTGGATAGGAACCAATGAAAAACAATCCCGTGTTTTTTTCTTCGCTGGATCTCCCGGAACCTGTCCAAAAGGGGATCCAGGCAGCCGGATTTACGCAATGCACACCCATTCAGGCGAAGGTTTTTCCCCACTCTCTCAAAGGGAAGGACATCGCGGCCCAGGCCCAGACCGGTACGGGAAAGACGGCCGCCTTCCTGATCACCATATTCACCCGCCTTCTGGAGGAAGATCGGAAGAAAGGGACGTTGTCTTCTCCGAGGGTCCTGATTGTCGCCCCGACCCGCGAACTGGTCGTCCAGATCTTCGAGGAGGCCAAACTGCTCGGCCAGTTTACCGATTTTTCCGTCCACGCAGTATACGGAGGAGTGGACTATCAAAAGCAGCGGGATCGCCTGAAGGCGGGTGTGGATATCCTGATCGGAACTCCGGGAAGATTGATCGATTACTTCAAGCAACGGATCTTCAACCTCCGGGCGGTTCAGATCATGGTGGTTGATGAGGCCGACCGAATGTTCGACATGGGCTTCATCAAGGACATCCGTTTCCTCTTTCGCAGACTCCCCCACTATTCCAAGAGACAGTCCATGCTCTTCTCCGCTACCCTCTCTTACCGCGTTATGGAGCTTGGATACGAACACATGAACCTCCCGGTCAAGCTCTCCGTATCACGGGAAAAGATTACCGCGGAGCATATAGAGCAGATACTTTATCATGTAGGAAAGGATGAAAAGCTCTCCCTCCTGTTCGGGCTTCTGAAACGGGAAGGTGGAGAACGGGTCTTGATCTTCGTCAACACCAAGGTCGTGGCCGACCGGATTACCCGGAAGCTGAATGCGAACGGCTACAAGACCCGGAACATCACAGGGGATATCCCTCAACCGAAACGGTTAAAGATTCTGAAAGCCTTCAAGGAAGGAACGCTGCCGATCCTCGTGGCCACCGACGTGGCCTCCCGGGGACTTCATATCGAAGGGGTGACCCATGTTATCAACTACGATCTACCCCAGGACGCGGAAGACTACGTGCATCGGATCGGTCGGACGGCCCGCGCCGGCGCATCCGGGAAGGCGATCAGCCTGGCTTGTGAGGAGTACGTCTACTCCCTGGAAGAGATTGAACGGCTCATCGGAAATCCGATCCCGACTCAATGGGCAGATGAATCCCTTTACGTCCGGGATATTCAACCCGCCCCGCCCCGCAAACGGTCGAAGCCCCACCCTTCCCGCAGACGATCCAAACCCAGACGACGCTCTGAAAAACCATATCCGAAGGAAAAGATGAAAAGATCCGGCAAGAAAGAAAGATCGTAACGGGGATTATTTCTCCTGCTCTGAGCACGCAGGAACTTCAGAAACCTTACTACCCCTGCACAATCAGGAACCCTTGGCCACCGATTCCCGATTCAGGGCGCGCCTCAAACGTTGATCCGCTTCAACATATCCCGGATCAGTGGGATCGCTGATCTCCTTTAAAACCTGCTCTGCCCGGCTTTTCGCATTCAGGGTGCGTTCCATATCGATTTCGTCGGACCGCTCCGCCGACTCGGCCAGAAGAATCACGTGATCCTCATGGACTTCGACAAAACCACCACTCACGGCAAAAACATGCTCCCGCCCCCCCTGTTTCAGCGCCAACTTCCCGATCTGAAGGGCGCTCAAAAAGGGAACATGTCCCGGCAGGACACCAAACTCACCTTCAGCACCCGGAACAGTGACCTCATCCACTTCTTCGGAAAAAATCAATCGCTCCGGGGTTACAATTTCAAAGAGTAACTTTTCCGCCATTCGATCATCCTGTTTTCGGTCATCCGGATAACGGGGAAAATCCCATTACGTCGCTTTTCCTGCCGGGTTACACCGTTTCGGCCGCTATCTTCTCGGATTTTTCAAGCACTTCCTCAATATTACCCACCATGTAGAAAGCCTGTTCCGGGATCTCGTCGTACTTGCCCTCCACGATCTCCTTGAAACCTTTCACCGTCTCCGCCAGCGGAACGAACTTGCCCGGCATCCCGGTAAAGGTCTCTGCCACGAAAAAGGGCTGCGACAGGAAACGCTGAATCTTACGCGCCCGGCTGACGATCAGCTTGTCCTCCTCCGAGAGTTCGTCCATCCCCAGAATCGCGATGATATCCTGCAGATCCTTGTATTTTTGAAGGATCACCTGAATCTCCCGAGCCACCTGATAATGTTCCTCCCCGACCACCCTCGGATCGAGGATGCGGGACGTGGAGTCGAGAGGATCCACAGCCGGATAAATTCCCAATTCGGCGATTTGACGGGAAAGAACCGTTGTGGCATCCAGATGGGCAAAAGTCGTGGCCGGAGCCGGGTCCGTCAGGTCGTCAGCGGGAACGTACACCGCCTGAATCGATGTGATGGAGCCTTTCTTGGTCGTGGTAATCCGCTCCTGAAGTTCTCCCATCTCGGTTCCGAGGGTCGGTTGATATCCCACGGCGGAAGGCATCCGGCCCATCAGGGCCGACACCTCGGAACCCGCCTGGGTAAACCGGAACATGTTATCGATGAAGAGAAGCACATTTTGCCCTTCCTGATCCCGGAAATATTCGGCAACCGTCAGGGCGGACAATGCAACCCGCAGGCGGGCCCCCGGAGGTTCATTCATCTGACCGTAGATCAGCGCGGTCTTGTCCAGGACGCCGGATTCCTTCATCTCCCGGTAAAGATCGTTCCCTTCACGGGTCCTCTCACCGACCCCGGCGAAACAGGAGTACCCCCCGTGCTTGGTGGCCACGGCATGAATCAGCTCCATGATCAGAACGGTCTTACCGACTCCGGCCCCTCCGAAGAGTCCGGTTTTTCCCCCCCGTGAATAGGGGGCCAGGAGATCGATCACCTTGATCCCTGTCTCGAAAATTTGGAGGCTTGGATCGAGTTCATCAAATTTGGGGGAAGGACGGTGAATCGACCACCTCTCGTCCGTTTTGATCTTCCCGCGTTCATCCACCGGCTCGCCGATCACATTCATGATCCGTCCCAGAGCGCCTTTCCCCACGGGAACCGTAATCGGACTTCCGGTGTCCTTTACGGCCATCCCACGCACCAAGCCGTCGGTGCCGTCCATGGCGATGCACCGGACCGTGCTCTCCCCGAGATGCTGCTGGACCTCCAGGACCAGATGGATATCCCCCTCGTCTATCCGCAGGGCATTCAACAGCGAGGGGAGTTTCCCGACCTCGAACTGCACGTCCACAACGGCTCCGAGTACCTGTGTGATTCTGCCTTCATTCATGATTGTTCATCCCCTGTATGGTTCACCTGTCTGCGGGCACGCACAGGCAGGCCGGTTTATTTCAGCGCCTCGGCGCCTCCCACGATCTCCGAAATCTCCTTGGTGATCTGGGCCTGTCTTGCCTTGTTCATGGTGAGGGTCAGCCTGTGGATCAGGTCGGCGGCATTGTTGGTGGCCGCATCCATGGCCGTCATCCTGGCCCCCTGTTCACTCGCCTCCGATTCAAGCAACGCCCGGTATATCTGGGTCTCCACGTACTGCGGAACAATCTTTCTCAGCACCTCTTCCTCGGAGGGTTCATACAGATAATCAACGGGATTCATCATCCCGGTGATTTCAAGGGGTTTGACCGGCAGAAGACGCTCCACCACAACCTTCTGGGAGATCGCTGATTTGAATTCATTGTAAATCAGGTAGATCACGTCCAGATCTTCCCGCTCGAAGGGGTTGATCAGGTCCGCCGCGATGATCGAGGCTTTTCCATAATCGATCTTCCCGGAAAACTCGGTGTAGGACTTTTCCATGGCGATGTGACGGCTTTTGAAAAACCCCCGCCCTTTTTTCCCTACAGTGTAGAGATGGACCTCGCTCCGGTTCTCCTCCTGCTCCTGAATGAAGTGGAGAGCCTGACGGGAGATGTTGGCATTGAATCCCCCGCAGAGGCCCCGGTCCGAGGTGATGACAAGAACTCCCGTTCGATCCTCCTCCCGGACACGGAGAAGAGGATGCGCTTCTTTTTCCACCCGGGCGGCCAGGCTGGAGAGCACCCTGTACATCTTCTGTGCGTAGGGCCGCGCCGACAGAATGGCTTCCTGGGACTTTCTCAGCTTGGCGGCAGCCACCATTTTCATGGCCTTGGTGATCTGCTGCGTATTCCCGACCGAGGCAATCCGCCTCCGGATATCTCGTAGACTCGCCATCTTGTTTTATCCCGAAATCAACCGTTAAACCCGCTTTTGAATTCCTTGATGACCTTCGTCAGTTTTTCCCTGAGCGCATCGTCCAACGCCCCCCTGGAAAGGATTTCTTCCCGGAGATCGGCATGACTGTCGGTGACGAACCGGTGCAACTCCGCTTCGAATTCTTTGATTCGGCCGGTCTCGATATCATCGATGAAACCCTGTGTCGCGGCGAAAATACTGATGATCTGCAGTTCGACGGGCATAGGCACGTACTGATCCTGTTTCAGGATCTCCATGGTCTTCTCCCCGCGCATCAACTGAAGTTGCGTGGCACGGTCCAGATCGCTTCCGAACTGGGCAAAGGCGGCCAGCTCCCGATACTGAGCCAGATCCAGGCGCAGCCGGCCGGCCACCTGTTTCATGGCCTTGATCTGGGCGGCGCCTCCCACACGGGAAACGGAAAGCCCCACGTTCACGGCCGGGCGAATTCCGGAGTAGAAGAGATTGGATTCCAGAAAGATCTGTCCGTCGGTGATGGAAATCACGTTGGTGGGAATGTAGGCCGACACATCGTTGGCCTGCGTCTCAATCACGGGAAGCGCGGTCAGGGACCCTCCTCCCTTCTCGTCGCTCATCTTGGCCGCCCGCTCCAGAAGTCTCGAGTGAAGATAGAAGACATCCCCCGGATAGGCCTCGCGCCCCGGAGGACGTCGAAGCAGAAGGGAAAGCTGCCGGTAGGCCACGGCCTGTTTGGACAGGTCATCGTAAAAGATAACGGCGTGACGCCCGGAATCCCTGTAATATTCACCGATCGTGCATCCCATATAGGGAGCGATATACTGAAGAGGCGCGGGCTCACTGGCCGTGGCGGAGACCACGACCGTATAGTCCATGGCACCGTGTTCCTCGAGTCTTTCCACCACCTGCGCCACGGTGGACCGTTTCTGTCCGATCGCGACATAGATACAGAACACGTCGGTGTTCTTCTGATTGATGATCGTATCCACGGCAATGGCGGTCTTTCCGGTCTGCCGGTCTCCGATGATCAACTCCCGCTGTCCCCGCCCGATCGGGATCATGGAGTCGATGGCCTTGATGCCGGTCTGAAGCGGCTGATTCACCGGCTGCCGTTCGATGATTCCGGGAGCCTTGATTTCCATCTTCCGGGTCTCTTTGGCCTCGATCGGCCCCTTCCCGTCGATCGGCTCTCCCAGCGCGTTCACAACCCGGCCCAGCATGGCCTCTCCCACGGGGGCCTCCACGATCCTTCCGGTTCTCTTGACGATATCCCCTTCCTGGATCCCTGTATCTTCCCCCAGGAGCACAGCCCCGACATTGTCCTGCTCCAGGTTCAGGGCGATCCCCATGATGCCGCCGGGGAACTCCAGGTATTCACCGGACATACACTTTTCCAGCCCATAGACCCGGGCGATCCCGTCTCCCACGGAGATCACGGTACCGACCTCCGCGACATCGATGCCGGTTTCAAACTCGGAGATCTGTTTCTTAATCAGTTCACTGATCTCGGCAGCCTTAATTTCCATACTCTACCCCTTTACGATTTGATCCTTCAGTTTCGCGATCCGGGACTTGACACTCCCATCGTAGACGACACTTCCAATCTTTGTGATGATTCCGGCAATCAGGGAAGGATCCTGCCGAACCTTCAGGTAAACATTCTTCCCGGTCAGGGTTTCCAGTCTGGCTTTCAACCTTTTAAGATCTCCCCGGTCCAGAGAAACGGCCGTTGTGACCTCGGCCTTCGCGCGATGATTCAACAAATCCGCAAGATGCACATACTCCCTGTAAATTTCTCCCATCATCGGAAACCGGTCCTTCTTCAAGAGGAGAAGCAGAAAGTTCTTCAAAAGACCGCTGATTTCCATCTCTTCCATAACCCGTTCCAGAAGTTTACGTTTGTCTTCAATTTTGTTCACGGGGTTAAAAAAGAAGTGTCTGATCTTCCGGTTCTCCGTAACGGCCCCGACCGTCTTCCGAAAACTTTCCCGGACAGGATCCACAATCTCCTGTTCCACCGCCAGATCGATCAGGGCCTTCGCATATCGTCTACTCACCACACTGCCGCTCACAACCGGACTCCTTTACTCCTTCAACCCCGCGAGATACTGGTCCAGAAATTGCCGGTGGTCCTTTGAGGTAATCTCTTTCTTGAGCCGTTCCTCCGAAAGCCGAAGGGCCAGATCCACCGCTTCCCGTTTCAAAAGTTCCCTGGCATTCTCCACTTCCTGCCGAATCGATTCCTGGACCTTCTCTTCCAGTCTTCTCGCCTTTTCCCGCGCCTCGGTCAAAATCCTTTCCTGAATCTTTTCCGCATTCTCGGACGCTACCCTTCGAATCTCTTCAAACTCCTGATCCCGGTTTGCAAGCTTCCGGGAAAGCTCGCTGTATCTCGTTTCCGCCTCTTCCTTACTTTTCCGTGCTTCATCCAGAGAATTCAGTATCTGTTCCCGACGGTTCGCGAAAAAGGTCCGGAACGGATTCGAAAGAAATTTATAGAGAACCACAACCAGGATGATAAAATTGATCCCCCGGAAGAGCATATCCGATGAAAAGATGGGTGTCACTTCCTCGCGCGCCCCTTCCCCGGCGGCTGCCAGTACACTGCTCACCGTTCCGAGAAGAAGATAAAAAAACGGCAGAATACGACACAAACCGCTGACAACCCGGAGAACACGAATCCGACGGATCATTGAACTGACCTTCCCAATATTTTTGAACAGATGTCGTAAGAAAGAGTTTCCGCACGTGAGGCCAGTTCCTCCTTCGCGGAATCGATACTCTTTTCCAGGTCGGCCATGGCCTTCTCCATGGCATCCCCGCTTCGTTTCTGAGCGTTAGAGAGGATCTCCTTTTCCGACGCGAGGGCCGCTTCGTAGGCCTGGTTGTAGATCCGCTTGGCATCCCTTCTGGCCTCCTGCATGGCCTGGTCATAATCTCTCTGAAGGGAATCAATCCCCTGCTCGGCCTTTTGGGCGTCCCGCGCCGCCCCTTCAACAATGGTCTTCCGATCGTCCAGGATAGAAAGCAGGGGGCGATAAAGCACCCGGTTTAAGATCCACATCAGGATCAGAACAAACAGTACCGCTGGTATGATCAGATTCGGGGAAAGTTCAATCACGGACGGTATCCTCAAATGACTGATATAAAGCCGGTTCCTCCTGCAATTCGGGGAGAATCGCAAAGGGTACCGAATCAAAAGCATGGGGAAATTAGCATATTTGAAATTGGGTGTCAAGAAGTTTGAAAAAAAAATGTAGAAAACAGATATTCTAAGGTCAAACAATCAGAAAAAGCATGATGTCCATGACATTCGTCAGGGTGGGACCGGTCATGAGATGTCCCCCCATTTTTTCAAAAAAGCGGTAAGAATCATTTTCCCGCAGCATGGCTCGGATATCGACGGATTGTTTCAGGGCTTCAGCGCAGGTTCTCCCATCCACAATTCCGCCGGCAGCGTCCGTCGGTCCGTCGGTGCCGTCCGTACCTCCGCTTAAAAAGACGATTCCATCCAGGCCCTCCAATTCAAGGGCCATGATCAGGGCCATCTCCTGATTCCGTCCGCCACGCCCCTTCCCCGTGAGTGTCACCGTGGTTTCCCCGCCGGCAAGGAGACAAGCCGGCTTTGGCACGGGACGGCCATACCCGGAGACCTCCCGGGCTACAGCCGACAGGCATTTGGCGACCTGACCGGCTTCCCCCTGGAGGGACGACGTAAGAATCAGGGGGTGGTATTCGAGTTCTTCGGCCCGGACCTCCGCCGCAGCCAGGGCCATCCGATTGTTTCCCACAATGACATTCACAACCGCTTTGAAAACATCACTCCCCGGCTTCGGGGTTTCCGGCAACCGCCCCGAAAGTCCTGCCCTCAGATGATCCAGGATCCTCTGAGGAAACCTGTGGATCAACCCGTATCGATTCAGAACCTCCAGGGATTGCGAAAAGGTGGTTGGATCCGGAGCCGTTGGTCCGGAAGCGATCTTGTCGAGATCGTCACCGATCACGTCGGACAGAACCAGGGTTAACAGTGTGGAAGGGAAGGCCTGTTTCACCAGTTGCCCCCCCTTGATCCGGGAGAGATGCTTCCGGACGGTATTCATCTCCGAGATATCGGCCCCGGCGGCCAGCAAAATCCGGGTCGCATCTTGTACATCCGCAAGCCGGATTTCCCCGGGGAAATCATCCATCAGCGCGGATCCACCGCCGGAGAGGAGGCAGATCACAAGATCCCTTTCCCCTGTCCCGGAAAGGAGATTCAGGATCTTCCTGCCACCCTCAATGCTCTTCCGATCCGGAACGGGATGGCCTGCCTCGATCGTCCGGATTTTTTTCAGCGGAACGGCATGACCATATTTGACCACCACGATCCCCTCTTCGATTCTCCCGCCGAGTACACTCTCCACCCCCAACGCCATGGCACCCGATCCCTTGCCGGCTCCGATCACAAAGATCCGGTCGAACCCGTCCAGATCGAAGCAGTGTGAATCCACGGACAGATACGATCCTTCCACCTTCAACCGATTCCGGACCAGCCGTTCCGAATCGACGGCTGCCAGGGATGCCGCAAAGATCTCTTCGGCATCCCTGCGGAGTTTCGAGGTATTTCCCATGCTTTTCAAGTCGCTGCCGTTTCTACGTGTAACGCCCCCGAAAATAATCCTCCAGAATCCGCCCATGATCGAAGGCCAGATTCTCCGGCAGGGTCTCTTCCGTAAAGATCCCCACATCGGCGGCATCGTCGCCGGCCTTGGGCACCCCTTCGGCCTTTGAGATAAAGACGGTGGAGATATTGTGCTGCCGGGCATCCCGGGCCGGATCGGAATAGGTATGGAACTGCCGGATCAGAGTCACCTCCAGGGAGGTCTCTTCCCTGGCCTCACGGACCGCCGCCTCTTCCAGTGATTCACCGTAATCGACAAAACCACCGGGCAGAGCCCAGCCGTGGGGAGGATTTTTACGTTGAATCAACACGATCCCCTGTTGATTCACCTGAATAATCAGGTCTACGGTAGGGCAAGGATTTCTCGGCCTTTTTTTCATATTTCCGCCTCCAATCTTTTTTTTGCAAGAGCAGTATAACGTATCGGAAGCAATGCGCCAAGTCACACAGACCGAATTCGCCTGAAAACCGGAACTCCGACTGGTCGATTGAATTCCAGTTGATCCGATGAATCATTTGTGCTATTGTATAAGAAAATGTTGTGGGGGGTAAAGAGCATCCACCTACCCCCCAATCATGGAATCGTGATCGGAGAATAATCGAAATCAGGTTTCTGAATCGCATCATAATCGACGAACCCCCGTACCGGATCCTATCCAGCGACTTCGCGCCACAGACCTGCGGGTCTCCAATCATCAGACAGGAGTATCGTTGAAGCTGCCGTCATTGAAGATCAAGAATATCTCTGTGCCTCACCCGATCATTCAGGGAGGAATGGGGGTCGGGATTTCCTGGGATCGTCTTGCGGGGAATGTCGCCAAAAACGGATGTATCGGTATCATTTCCGGGGTCTGTACCGGCTATCGTTACCCCGAATTCGTCAAAACCTTTCAGGGCCGCCCGGTCAGCGCCAAAAACCTGCACCACCGTGAATCCCTGATCCGTATCGTGAAACATGCCAAGGAGATCGCGGAGGGGAATGGAGCGATCGGGGTCAACATCCTGCACTGCATCCATGAATACCCCAGAGTAGTCCGGGACGCAGTGGATGCCGGAGCCGACCTGATCATCACCGGGGCGGGCATTCCTCTGAAGCTCCCCGAATATGTGGGCGACTCCGATGTAGCCCTGGTCCCGATCGTTTCATCGGCACGAGTCTTAAAGATTATCTGCAAGAGCTGGTTGCACCGTTACAATCGTCTCCCCGACGCGGTGGTACTGGAAGGGCCGGAATCGGGGGGACATCAGGGGTTCACCCTGGCACAATGCGGCGCAGCCGAATACAAGCTGGAGCACCTTTTCCCGCAGGTTCTGCAGGAAGCCGAAAGATGGGGAGGATTTCCCATCATTACGGCTGGGGGGATCTGGGATCGGACGGACATTGAACGATTTATCAGGATGGGTGCCGCAGGGGTCCAGATGGCCACCCGGTTTATCGGCACCTTCGAGTGCGACGCATCCCCCGAGTTCAAGCAAGTGCTTCTAAACGCGCGCAAGGAAGATATCTTCCTGATGAAATCTCCGGTGGGATATCCCGCCCGAGGCGTCTTCTCACCTCTCCACCATGCGATGCAGGAAGGGAAAGCCCCGGAGATCCGTTGCATCTCAGGCTGTATCGTCCCCTGCAATCATGGAGAAAAATCCCGCCAGGTCGGTTATTGTATCTCGGACCGGTTGAGCGACGCCGTGCGGGGGAAAATCAATACCGGTCTCTTCTTCTCCGGAAGCAACGGATGGAAAATCAAAAAACTCGTCCACGTCCGGGACCTGATCAGCGAACTGACCCGTGAAGTTCCTCTCCCCGAAGAAGTGCCCTGCCGGTAAAAAACAGGGGTCCTGAAACCGGCGCCAAGGAAGCCATGTCCGGGGAAGAAACAACCTCCCGGATATCATCACGACTTCCGGTCTTCTTCCAAACCGAGGCTCCTGATCTTGCGATGGAGATTGCTCCGTTCGATCTGAAGCACCTTCGCGGTTCTGGAAATGTTCCAGCCGTTTTCCTTCAGTTTCCGGCGGATATAGTCCCCCTCAAACTGACGCCTCGCTTCACGGAGACTTCCGCTGTAAGGCCATACTCCGGTCCTTTCCCGAACACCGACGGGCGCCACAAGGGGAATCTCGTCCGGTCCGATGACCTCTTTCTGGACCATGATCATGATCCGTTCGACAATGTTCTTGAGTTCCCGGACATTCCCGGGCCAGTCGTACTCCATGAGCAGGGCCATTCCTTCCGGCAGGATCCGCTTCGGTTTGGTCCCGTTCCTCCCGGCATATTCCTCGATGAAATGTTCCACCAGAACCGGAATATCTTCCCGCCTTTCACGGAGAGGAGAAACATAAAAGGGAATCACGTTCAGACGGTAGAAGAGATCCTCCCGAAAGCGCCCTTCCCGGATTTCATCCTCGAGTTTCTTGTTCGAAGCAGCGATAACCCGAACATCCACCGCGATGGGCCCCGTGCCGCCCACCCTCTGCACGGTCTGCTCCTGCAGGACGCGAAGCACCTTCGCCTGGGTCGCCAAACTCATGTCCCCGATCTCGTCGAGGAACAGGGTTCCCTGATCCGCCAGTTCAAATTTCCCTTTCCGTAACCGGATGGCGCCGGAAAAAGAACCCCTCTCGTGACCGAACAGTTCCGATTCGATCAGATCCTGTGGAATCGCCGCGCAGTTGACCTCGACGAAGGGTCGTTCCGAGCGGGCGCTTTGAAAATGAATTTGACGGGCGATCAGTTCCTTTCCGGTCCCGTTTTCACCGGAAATAAGGACCCGCCCATTACTGGGACCGGCAATTTCAATCTGTCTCTTAAGCTCCCGGATGACGGAGGATTTGCCGATGATTTCGTATCCCTGATCCAGCTTCTTCCGAAGATTGCGATTCTCTTCTTTCAGCCGCCTCTTCTCGAGGGCGTTCCGGATCACAATCACCAGTTTATCGACGGAAAGAGGTTTTTCAATAAAATCATAGGCACCAAACTTGGTGGCTCGCACGGCCGTTTCAATGGTGCCGTGCCCGGACATCATGATCACCAGGGCGTCCGGAGCTTCCCGTCGGATTTCCCGGAGAACCTCGATCCCGTCGATCCCCTCGAGCCAGACATCCAGAAGCGTGACCTCCGGAGAAACCTGGTGGAATATCCGGAGTGCCTCCTCCCCGGACTCCACGGAAAAGACTTCAAACCCCTCATCCTGCAAAACATCGGTCAGGGTTTTTACGATTCTTGCTTCATCATCGACCACCAGGATCCTTGCAGCCATCTCGAATATCCTTTCACGCCACGGTCGGGAGTTCTATCACGAAGATGGTACCTTTTGGATGGTTGTCCTTCACGCGGATATATCCGCCATGGTCCTTGATAATCCGGTCCACGATCGCCAAGCCGAGGCCCGTTCCGGCTTTCTTCCTTGAAAAATAAGGCAGGAAAAGCTTCTCCCGGTCCTCCGCGCGGATCCCCGCCCCCTCATCACGGATTTCCAGGGTCGCGATCTTCAGTTCTTCATTGAAGTGTGTCAGGACCTGGATGGTTCCCCGGCCCTCCATGGCCGCGACGGCGTTTTCCAGAAGATTGAGCAACACCCTCCGGATCTGCTCCCGATCGATATTCAGTACCGGCAGACGTTCGTCCAGATCCCGCAGGATCGAAATTCCCTTGTGCCCTTCGTAGAGAGTGCAAACCTCGGAGACAATCTCATGAAGATCGTTGGGCGAGGGTTGCGCATCCGGCATCTTCGCGAACTGGGAAAACTCGTTGACCAATCTCTTCAGCCCCTCCACCTCATGGATGATGGTGGACGTACATTCCAACAGGACGGCGTGAAGATCCGGGGCGTTTTTTTCCTGTTTCCGGCGAAGACGCTGAGCCGAAAGCTGGATCGGTGTCAGGGGATTCTTGATCTCATGAGCGATTCTGCGGGCCACTTCCCGCCAGGCCGCCACTTTCTGGACCTTGGCCAGATCGGTAAAATCATCCAGAACCACAACGGCACCCAGATAATTCTCCCGATCATCCTCCAGGGCAGTCACTTGAATCTTGACAAAAAGAGTTCTCCCTTCGGCGGCCAACTGAAATTCCCGTCCGAAGCTCTTGCGATGCTCCAAAGTCACAACCCCGATGCACTCCAGCAATTTGGGAAATTTCAGAACCTGCTGATACCCCTTCCCCCTCGCCTCATACATCCGGACCCCAAGCATCCGTTCCGCAGCCTGATTGATGGTGGTGATCCGTCCCTCCCAGTCGATGGAAATCACTCCCGTATCGATGTTCTGCAGAATGGTCTCAATGTAGCTCCGCCTCCGGTCGAGTTCCCGGTTGGAGGCCTTCAGTTCAATATTGGTCCTCTCCAGATTTTCCTTGCTCGCTTTCAGATCGCTCATCATCTGGTTGAAGGAGTCCACGAGAAGTCCCACTTCATCCTTGGCCTCCACATCGATGACAAAATCGAGATCCCCCTCGGCAATCCTGTGGGTCGCGGATGTCAGGTTCTGAATCGGAATCGTGATTTTTCTCGCCTGATAGAGACCTACCCAGGTCGCGGAAAATACGATCACCAGGGTCACCAGAAGAAGAAACATGATGTAGATCCCCTTGATCGGATTCTTCAACATCGCCTGGTCCCGGTATTCGTTGAAAGCCCGGGTGATATTCACCATCTTGGTGGTCAGGCTTTTCTGCACATAATAGTTGACCACAATCACCCCGACCACATCCTTGTGGTTCCAGGAAGAGAGGACCGGAACCACGCCCCGGATGATCTCCCCCTCCCCCGCGGGTTCGCTCTCGGTCACCTCCCTGCCGTTGAGCCCCTTCTCGATGATTTCCGCCCGGGGGCCCACAAAGGTCTTGGATGGAACCTCAGGATTCATGGCGGTCACAAGTTCTTCCCGGGTAGCCGAGAAGATCTCAACCACCCCAAGATTGTACTCCTTCTGTTTCTGCTGGATCAACTCGGAAAGACGGATCAGATTGCTCTCGTTCAAAAGCTTTTCTTCCGTGATCCGTGCGCTGATCTGCCGACCGTAATAGAGGGCGTTCAACTCCGAATTCCTGTTGTAGACCCGGGCCACATCCATCGACTCCTTCAAGGAGTTTTCAACCTTCTCGTTAAACCAGTTATCAATACTTGTAA
The DNA here is from genome assembly GCA_964483105.1 of uncultured Nitrospirota bacterium. Taxonomy (GTDB): domain Bacteria; phylum CG2-30-53-67; class CG2-30-53-67; order CG2-30-53-67; family CG2-30-53-67; genus CAYZZU01. The sequence goes on along the minus strand of CAYZZU010000012.1, from coordinate 59,133 downwards.
TAATCAGGAGGCTGGCCGTGGTAAAAAGAAGGATCGAAGGAATCACGGAAAAACCGATGAAAGCAACGATCAGTTTGGTTTTGATCCGGGCCCGGGGCGGGGTCTTCCTCCCCTCGAAATAGTATTTGATCAGAATCCGGAAAACCATGAGGATCAGGGTGAGAGACAGGGCCGTAATCAGAACCCCCAACGCGAACAGAAGAAGATAATCGGAGACAGGAAAGCGGATCTCTCCCGTATCGCTCAGAACCCGCCAGAGAAGAGAGAAAATCCCCATCAGAACCGTTCCGCCCAGGAAAATCAACAGGCCCCGTCGAAATCGGTGGTGATTGGAGGTTTTTTTCATGTTGTTGTCATCCGGTTTTCCCATGGGATCCCTCAGGATTCCAGACCCTGACGGCTTCATCAAAAATCCGTCCGCCGTATGATGCCTTCCGCTTACACGCCGCCCGGAGCGCCGCGCGCCTCCCGTCAGAATCCTTGCCGCATTCCATAATGAAATTTTCGGAACAGGAACCTGGACTGGACGGCTACGGCGGGATTCAAAGTATATAGTAGCCCGGATTAAAAGTCCACGTTGAAAAACGATTGATTTTCAGAAGAATATTGCATATCTTGTTTTTTTCGGAAGAAACGATGAAGTTTGGGACCTTACACTGTCCCTCTGCGTGGAGACCCCTTTTAGATGAAAACATTGATTCTGGCCTCGGCCTCCCCACGCCGCAGGGATCTGCTCCGACGGATCGGTCTTTCGTTTGAAGTGATCCCGAGCCGGATCCCGGAAGAATGGGAAGAAGGCCTCCCACCGAGAGAGACCGCAAAAAAGATGGCCCTGAAAAAGGCCGAGCAGGTTGCAACAGGACTCGACTCCGGAATCGTCATCGGCGCGGACACCCTGGTGGTTCTCGATGGGACCCCGATCGGAAAACCGCAGGATCCTCAAGCCGCCTTTCAGCTTCTGCAGGCCCTTTCCGGAAAGACTCACGATGTGATCACGGCAGTGGCCCTGGTGAATGCTGAAGATGGATCCCGTCTTCAGGAAGAAGAGGTCACCCGGGTTTTTTTCCGAACTCTTTCTGAGCGGGAAATCTCGCGCTATGTCGCTTCGGGTGAACCGTTGGACAAGGCGGGTGCCTATGGAATTCAGGGGCGAGGCGCCCTCCTGGTCCAAAGGATCGAGGGGTGCTATACCAACGTCGTGGGGCTCCCCCTCGCCCGTCTCGCAGGCATGTTGCGAAGCATGGGAATCGAAGTCGTCTGATTCAGCCGTCCATCCACCGAACCATAGCCGGCTTCAAGGGGAGACCACCACATTATCGATCAACCGGGTCTCCCCGATAAACACGGCCAGGGCGATGACCACCTCCCCCCGGATCACCGAGACCTCCTTCAAAGTCCGGGGATCCGAAACCGAGACATAATCGATCCGCGCAGACTTCTCCCGCAGGATCCGGTCCCGGATGCTCCCCCGAATCCGATCGGCGCTCCTCTCCCCTTCCTGAATCTGGTGCACCGCCTGGTCCAGGGCCTGCTTCAGGCAGAGTGCGGAGGCGCGCTCTGCCGGTGAGAGGTAGCTGTTCCTGGAGCTCATGGCCAACCCGTCCGGTTCCCGGACCGTGGGAAGGGTCACCAGTTGAACATCAAAATGCAGATCCTGAACGATCCTTCGGATCACCACCGTCTGCTGAAAATCCTTCAGGCCGAAGTAGGCCCTGTGCGGAAGGATCATGTTAAACAACTTCGCAACCACCGTGGCCACCCCCTGGAAATGGCCGGGACGGCTTTCCCCGCAGAGGCGGTCGGACAACCCCTGCACCGTGATCCGGGTACAGTCTCCTTCGGGGTAGATCTCTCCGGATTGTGGAATAAAGAGGATGTCCACAGACTCGCCCTGGGCCAGTTCGATGTCACGGTTCAGGTTCCTGGGATAACGATCCAGGTCTTCGTCGGGCCCGAACTGGATCGGGTTGACAAAAAGGCTCACTACCACCACGTCATTCTGTGAGCGGGCCGCCCGCATCAACGAAAGATGCCCTTCATGAAAGGCCCCCATGGTCGGGACCAAACCGATAGACTTTCCCTCGGCGCGCAACAACCTGGCGGCAGTCTTCATTTCTGAAATCATCTCGATGGTTTTCATCTTTCCCTCACCGGTCCCTCTTCCACGAAAATGAACAGAACGACTCTATCCTACCTCCGCCCGATCCCCTTGTCAACAAAGCCGGCGCCCCCGAATCCAGCGATAGAAATGTTCAGATCGTTTTGTTGAGGAGTTCAGGGCCTTTTCTCCACGCCTCCGAAGGGGGCGCGTCCCCCCTGTCACGCAGCCAGATCCAATTCGGAACTGCACTCACCTTCTGAATCGCCCCTGACGCTCGACCGTCGGTTTGTGTATGGATCCGGTCGGGGGCGGATCGGCGTGGGATTCCGGAAGAGATGATCCAGCAGGAGGAGTTGCGCGGAGGCCGGCTTTCCGTGGAAGATCCGCTCAAAAGGTTTGCCGGCCGGAAGCCAGGGAAGAAAAAATTTTGCCTGGCACTCCGGCCCCCTGAAGAGCAAGGGAAATACAGGGGTTGACGGATCTCTCTCGCTCTCATTATAGTATAAAGAGAATCAGGAGACCCGCTTATGCCCGGCAAACGGCTTTTCTACCTTTCCTGCATCCTTTCCCTGCTGCTCATTCTCTCCGCGTGCGAAACCAGAGAGCAGAAGATCAACCGCCATCGCACACAGGGACTCGCCTATCTGGAACAGGGAAATTCTCAGGGAGCTGTCGTGGAATTCAAAAATCTGGTACGCCTGATCCCCGGAAGCGGTGAGGCCCATTACCTTCTGGGAAAAGCCTACAGTTTGGGAACAACATACAACACCGCTCAGAGCGAATATGAAACGGCATTGAAATACGGAATGGACAGTTACGATCTTCACCTGTCGGCAGCCGAAACCGCCTATTTCCTCAATGACCTGAAATATGCGGACCGTGAGGGAGCGGTCTGCCTCAGCCGACGCAAGGATGATCCCAGACTCTATCTCCTTCTGGGCAACCTCCGCGCGGCCAGAAAGGATTTCCAGGGAGCCCTCGCCCGGTTCCAGAAAGCGCTGGACCTGGACCCTAACTTCCATCCCGCTGTTGTCTCCATGGGGAAGCTCTACCTTACGCGGAAACAGATGGGAAAGGCCCTCGCAGCCTTCCGGAAGGCCCGGAAGCTATCCCCCGGTGACAGCTCGATCCCCCTCTACATCGCCCGGATCCAAAGCCGGCAGGGAAAGCTCGAAGCGGCTGCGAACCTGATGCAGTCCACCCTGGAGAGAAATCCCGGCCTGACCGAAGGGCACCTTCTTTTAGGAGAACTTCTGGTTCGCCTGGGGAGGTTCAAACAGGCCCTTTCCGAAGGAGAAAAAGCCCTGTCCCTCTCCCCCGGGTCGGCCCGGGCCCACCTGATCACAGGCGCAGCCTACCTCGGATTAAAGAACGGCCAGGCCGCCGTCAGTGAACTGCTTCTCGCCATAAGAGGAAAACCGGATACGGCTCTGCCCTACCTGCTTTTAGCGCAGGCCTACTTTCGCCAGCATCAAACGCAGCAGGCCTTCTCCATGGCCCGGAGAGTCGTTGAAAAATCACCAAATCATGCGGGAGCCAACCTGATCGCCGGCGTCTCGGCCCTGATCCTGAATTACGACAAAGAAGCCACCCGTTATCTGGAAAGAGCCGCGAAGAGCCGGCCGGAGGACCCCCTTGCCCTGAATCTGCTCGGCATGATCTATCTGAAGACAGGACATCCGGACGATGCGCTTGAAAAATACCGGGCGGCCCTCCGGATCGATCCGAATTCCCGTCTGACCCACGAAAACATCGCCGGCTATTACGGATCGCTGGGAGAAATTGAAAAGGCGATCCAGGAGTATCGCATCTCGATCCGGATCGATCCGGACCGAATCGGGACCAGGATCCGACTGATCCTGAGTTATCTGATTCAAAAAAAATTCCAGCACGCCCTGGCCGAGGCCCGCGTTGCCCTGAAGTTGTGGCCGGATAATGCCCTTCTTCTGAACCTGACCGGAGAGGCCCTGGCCGGAGAAGGGAAAGGGAACCAGGCCATCGATTTTTTTAACCGGTCGATCACGGCAAACCCCGCGTTTCTGGCCCCTTATCTCAACAAGGCGGAGATTTTAATTCGATCGAGGAAGGAAAAACTTGCCGAAGCATGTTACAACCGGGCGATTCACGCGATGCCGGACAGGACGGAGCCCTACCTCTACCGGGGGCGGTTCTACGCCACGCGGGGGGCGCTTCCCCTTGCCGTCAGGGATTACGAGACGGCGCTGCTGAAAGCTCGCCATCCGGAACGGCTGCCGGACGTGGAACGGGTCCGCTTCGAACTGGCCGTTCTCTATGAGCGAACCGGGGCGATCCTTCCCGCCATGAAGCAGTATCAGAAAATCCTGGACCTGCATCCCGAAAACGGATTCGCCCTGAACAACCTGGCATGGCTCTACGCAAACGAGGGGAACGACCTGACCCGGGCGAAACAACTCGCCGAAAAGGCGGCGAAACTCCACCCCGGTGCCGCTCCTTTTCTGGATACCCTGGGCTGGATCCAATTCAAGTCCAAAGAACCGGAAAAGGCTGAAAACACCCTGAAGAAAGCCATCACCCTGAAGCCCGGCATGCCGATCCTGCATTATCATTTAGGGGAGGTCACTCTGGAATCGGGCCGTCTCAAAGAGGCAAAGAGATATTTTCAAAAAGCCCTGAAGCCGGGGAAGGACTTCCCCGGAATTGAAAGATGCAGGCTGCTTCTCTCCAGACTCAGCCACGCACCAAAAAAGGCGCCCCGATAAAAACGGGCGCCTTTTTTGGAAAACCAAGTCCCCGCCTGAACGGGAACTTTCATCTCTCTCACTTCGATCGGTTCAACCGCTTTCTTCCATAGGCTGCGAAACTGACCATGCTGACGCCGAGCAGGAGCAAGGTCCCGGGTTCGGGTACGGGCGCGGTGGAACCTCCTCCGATCATTCCATTCCCATAACGGACCCCGAAGCCCTGTTGCCAGTATCCAGGCGTCGAGGATGCTTCATCCCAGGCTCCCGCGTCATCCAGGCTGATGGCGTCATCCTGGAGCGTATAGTCCACCAGAAAAGAAAGCTGCTCCCCCTCCGGCAGGCCCGGTGAATTCCAGGAAAGGATCGCCTTGTCCGGTCCGAACCCGACCCAGTCCAGGGACCAGCCGGGATTCGCACTTCCCGCAACCGGAGCGGTAAGCGCGAGATCAAATACATCCGATTCAAACCCCAGGGACAGGGCGACCATGTTCTCTCCCGCACCGGGAGCGACATTCTCGAAGGTGTAAAGAGCCAGGCCGGTCGTGGAACTCCCGAGGTCGTAATGATAACCCGGGTGAGCGGCCTGATAACCCGGATCGACATCCCCGTACCCCGGATTCACATACCCCAACACCGGAGAGGCATAAAGATTCGACGCGGGAAGGAGATACCCAAATCCCAGGATCATCATGAACAGGATTGCTTTTTTGAACATTTCGCCACCTCTTTCAGGATAACACATTAGAATCTTCCATTTCACTGAACGTTTTGTCCTCGAAGTGGAGAAACAGCAATTTTCATACCATCTTATTCGACCATACTTCCAACCTCATGATATTTATCGTTATTTTTCACAGAAGGGAAAGAGAAAAACCGTAAAGGGCAAGAGCTGTCGGATCATGAAATGTAAAGAAATCCGACACAATTTCGAAGATTATATGCCAAATTAAGTATTTTTCGTAATAATTCAACCAGTTAGGTGTGTAAAGGAAACCTACACCCCCCTTTCCTGATTGCTCTCCCCATGCCTCACCCTGATTCCATACTTCCGGATCAGATCATGGAGGCTGACCCGGCTGATTCCAAGTTCCCTGGCGGCCTGGCTGATATTTCCGTGGTTGTTCCGGAGGGCGAGGTGGATATACTTCCTGTCCAGTTCCTCCCGGGCCTCCTTGAGAGAAAGCGGGACGGCATTTTCTTTATAGTCAAGATCCAGATCCACTTCCGTGATCAGGGGTCCGCGCGCAACGATCAAGGCCTTGCGAACCCTGTTCTCCAGTTCCCGGATATTTCCCTCCCACTCCGCGGTCTTGATGGAAAGCTCCGCCTCGGCGGTGAAACCATTGACCTTGCTTTGCAGTTCCCCACGGTACAGGTCCAGAAAATAATATGCCAGAAGGATCGGATCCCCGATCCGGTCCTTGAGACGAGGCAGATGAATCCGGACCACATTCAACCGGAAATAGAGATCCTTGCGAAACCGTCCCGCTTCCACTTCTTCCTCCAGGGAGCGGTTGGTCGCGGCGATAACCCGGACATCGATCTTGACCGGATGCCGCCCCCCGATCCGTTCAATCTGATGGTCCTGCAGAAAACGGAGAAGCTTCACCTGAAGCTGCAGGGGAAGTTCCCCGATCTCGTCCAGAAAGAGGGTCCCCCGGTCCGCCTGTTCGAATTTCCCGATCTTTGTGGCGGCGGCGCCGGTAAAGGCCCCCTTTTCATGACCGAAGAGCTCGGACTCCAGAAGGTTTTCCGGGATCGCTCCACAATTGATTACCACGAAGGGGGCTTTCCTGCGCCCGCTCCTCTCATGAACCGCTCTGGCCGCCAGTTCCTTGCCGGTTCCACTCTCCCCTTCGATCAGGACCGTCACGTTGCTTTCGGCCACCCCTTCGATCTGTTGATAGACTTCCTGGATGGCGGGAGACCATCCGATCATCCCGGCAAACTGTTCCTTCTGGAGAACCTCCTTTCGCAATCTGAGATTTTCTTTTTCAAGTCCCTGGATATGGAGAGCCCGCTTCAGAATGAAGCGTAATTCTTCCAGATCGATCGGCTTGGAGTAATAATCAAAGGCCCCCATCTGAATCGACCGGATCGCGTATTCCCGCATTTCGTTCCCCGTGATCATGATCACCTTGGTGAGGGGTTCCTGTTTCAGAACCATGCGCAGGATTTCAATCCCTTCATCGTCACTCCCCCCCCCCATGTGCGGTGAGAGTCCGAGATCCAGAGCGACAAGATCCGGGCTGTGCCGTTGAAAGGACTGAATCGCAGCCTCCCGGTCGGTGGCCAGGAAGATGGAGAAGTCCTCCTTGAAGGCCCACTTGAGCTGCTTGAGGATCTCTTCATCGTCATCCACGATCAGAAGTTTCGGTTTCATAGGACCCCCCGGACCCCGCCCGATTCATGAAACGAGTCAAACCGGCTGGACTGGAGGATCCTATGATCCATGCCGGTTCCCGCCATGATTCCGCGGCACGATCTTCCCGTGCAATAACTGAAAAGGATGGATCTTCTCCAGACCTTCCATTTCCGGCTCCGGAAAAGGAACAGGATCGTAATGGCAGATCTGAATCACCGGTTTTGAAAAACGGCTCAGATAGGCTTCCAGCTTCTTTTCGAAATACAGAATGTCCCGACTCACCTTGTTCTCGGAAAACAGTCGTGTCATATCCCGCACTACCAGGAGCCCCTCCCATTCCGACTGGACCACCCGGTCATAGAAATTCCGTACGCGTTCAAAAAGATGATTCCCGTCAAATCTTCCCCTGGAAAACAGAGGGATCCGCGCCGAACTGAAAATCAACTGCTCCTTCTCCATGAAATCATAAACCGGGACGCCCTCACCGGCAAGCGCCTTCTTGATCTGATCGATGTCCAGTGACGCGCCGAAGAATGCGCAGAGAAAATTCCGATCCAGATATTCCCGGGAGATCGGAACGATCTGGCGGACCAGCTCCGACGTGGAGGAGTCAACCGAACTTGCGTGTCGCACCTGAAAGGATTCGCGATTCAAGGGCAGCGTGATCAAAAAGGCGGCGCCTTCCCCTTTCCCGCTCTCTACATGAATCGTTCCACGATAATGTTCCACGATGGTCTTGACGATGGAGAGTCCCAGCCCGCTTCCCTGGTGTTTTTTCATTTTCCGGTCCCGGATCCGTCCGAATTTCTTGAAGAGTACCTTCTGCCCCTGTTCATCAATGCCGATCCCGTTGTCCCGGACCGTAAACCGGAAGCGTGCCGGCCTCTCCATTACCTCCCCTTGCACGGAGATTTCTCCACCGGCGGGCGTGTACTTGATCGCGTTGTCGATCAGGTTGGTAAAGACCTGCTTGAGTCTCTCGGCATCACCCACAAACCGGGGCAACGAAGAGGGAACCCGGAGGTCGAGGCGGACCCGTTTCTTGTCCGCCCTGACCTGGAAGGTTTGAAAGACCTGTTCCAGCAGGGCATGCATATCCACGTTTTCTTCCTTGAAATCCACGTAACCGGATTCAAGCTTGGAGAGGTCCAGGTAATCATTGATCAGACGGGTCATCCGGAAACTCTCCTGGATAATAATCCCGAGGAACTCCATGCGGGTTTCCTCGGGTTCATCCTTGTATTTCCGCAGAAGATCGGCATAACTCACAATGGAAGTCAAGGGGGTCCTGAGATCGTGCACGGCGATATCGATAAATTCGGATTTCTCCCGGTTCACCTCACGGAGCCGTTCATTGGCCAGCCTCAATTCCGTGTTGGCATCCAGGAGTTCCTGCGTCCTTTTTTCAACCTCCTTTTCCATCCTCCGGTTCAGCTCTTCCAGTTGCTCCGTATATCGCCGCCGCTCCTCCTCGAGCCTTTTCTCATCGGTCACATCCTGACGGATCTGTATCATGGAGGTCGTTCCGTCCGGATTGGCAAGCGGAACCGACGTCATACGATAGTAACGGCCGTCCTCGTTCCGTTTAGTCACCTCGAAGAGCTTTCGTCCCTTCTCCAGGATCTCTACCAGGGAACAGGGTTCCTTGCCGTTACAGGGGCGCGCCAATCCCCGAAAGGCCTTGTAACACTTCTGACCTTCAATCTCCCCGAAACGTTTCCGCAGGGTATCGTTGATAAACTCAATCTCATGGGCACGATTGATCACGGAAACCCCTTCCCCCATGTTCATGAGGATCGAGCGCATCCGCTCCTTCTGTTCCGAAAGGGCATGAGTCAGGTGAACCACCTCCGTGACATCGTTCAGGGTCTCGATGACCCTCTCCACCTGACCTTCCTTTCCGAACAGGGGCGTGGCGGTCATGTCACTGATGATCTCCCGTCCGTCCTTTGTGACGTGGCAATGGTGTTCCCTCTGGACACCCCCGCCGGTAAAGACCTTTCGCGCCGGACAATCGCTGCAGGGTTCGGATCTTCCCTGGAACATTTCATAGCAAAATGAACCGATCAGCTCCGACCCGGTGTAGCCGGTCATCTTCTGAATCGCACGGTTTGCGGACTCGATCGTAAAATCAGGCCGGATCACGCAGATCCCGCTATTGGTGGAATTAATGACCGTCTCGAGAAAGTCATGTCCCCTCTTGATCTCCTCATTCTTTTTTTGGAGCAAATCCCGTGTCTCGATCAGTTCACGCGTTTTAACCTCCAGTTCCTGGTTGGAGAGGTTCAGCTCTTCGTTCGCCGACTCGAGCTCTTCGCTGGAGATCTGGAGTTCCTCATTGGTCGACTCCAGTTCTTCGTTGTTGAGCTGCATCCTTTCGTTCGTCCGCGCCAGCTCTTCGATCGCCGCGTTCAGTGCCCGGTTTTTCTCGCGCAGGGCGCTTTCCCTCTCTTCCACGGCATCCAGCATGAGATTGAAGGTCCGGTTCATGATTCCGAACTCATCCTTCCGTTGATCATCCAGACGCCGGGAGAAATCCCCATTCCCGATTTCCTGAGCCGAGCGCATCAGGTCACGGAAAGGCCCTGAAATGAGCCTGGAAAAATAAAAAACGCTGAAGAACCCCCCGGAGACCAGGAAAAGAATCAGAAGACAGATCGAGTCAAAAAGCCGCCGGTGCATCACCGCTTCCGCCTCGACGGCCTTTTCTTTCTGTTCCTGCCATCGTGCGGCCATTCCGTCCAGGAGCCGGTCCACCTGCCCGGTAAGCGCGTCGATCCGCTCCACGGCCTGTTTCGCCTCGGGACTCTCCACGGGATTCGCAATCCGGAAAAACCGCTCCGCGGTATTCCGGATCCGCTCCGCGGTCTCTCTCAGAAGGGGCCGCCCCTCCACCTCGGGCAACTCCCCCTGAATCCCCCGAAGCCTGGAGGAAAACTCCCGGTAGGACTTGAAAAACTGTTGTTTTCCCTTGAGGTCGCCCAGGATGAAATAACGGTGAACCGCTCTGAGCGCCCGGTCGATGGAACGGTGTAGCGCCTGAGCCCTCTCCAGTTTCAGCCCGTATACTCTGTGTCGCAGGTCGGCACGGTTTTCCTCCTGGAAATAGTGAATCCCTACCAGGGAGCTCGCAAAAAGAATTGCCCCGACAATAAGCAGCCCCAGCATCACCTTGTTCCGGATCTTCACGGTTTTTTCCCCTCTCTTCGCCCCTCCGGATCAGTACGGACCTCCTGTTTTCTGAAAACACGGTTCGCCAGAGAGAGGGGCTCGAACCTTCCCTGACGGGAATGGGGGGTCGGAGACTCGGCCCTCCCCATCACCAGGATCCCACCGGGCTTCAATGAATCATAAAACTTCATATAGAGCGAATGCTGTATCGAACGATCCAGAAAGATCAGGACATTCCTGCAAAAAACCATATCCAGGTGAAGAATCGAGGGATTCCTCAGGAGATCATGCCGGCCGAAAAGGATCATGCGACGCAGTCGGGGAACCACCTTCCCCCTGGATCCGGGAAGGAAATACCTCTTTCTCAACTCCGGTTTCACTCCCGATATCCACTGGGACCCATATTCTCCGCGCCGGGCATATTCAATCGCCTTTTCATCCAGATCGGTGGCGAAAATACGGATGGGATCCCGCGTGAGATCCGGACGGACGGCCTCCAGGAGCGAAATGGCTACGGAGTAAGCCTCTTCTCCGGTCGAACACCCCATGACCCAGATCCGGAATTCCCGGTCACCCCGGGCCAGGTGTCGCTTCCAGAGACGCCGGAAAACCCGTTTGTTCAGATACTCAAAGAGAGCGGGGTCGCGAAAGAAGCGGGTCACGTGAATCGTAAAATCGTTGATCAATTCCGGAGAACCGATCCTTCCCTCCGCCAGCAGCTCGGAATACTCTTCCCAGGAGGAGAGACGGTACTTCATCAGTTGGTGATGAAGCCGCCTTTTCAAAAAATTTTTTTTGTAATTGAGGAAATCAACAGAGGTACGCTTGGAGATCATTCGGACGAGACCGGTGAATTCCGACTCCGTCAGGAAAGGTTTGGCGTCCACGGCTTCCATCCGGGGCATCTTTCCATCCTCCTCCGGCATGAATCCGGATTTCACGGAAGCAGAATGAGGAATCCAGACGGTCCCTGCCGCAATCTTCCTCTTTGAAACAGAATCCCTGATCCGGACTGCCTGTCGCGATCCCGGGACGAATCTTGAGAAATCAAGAACCACGATCCGGAAAAAACAGAGGGTAATGGAAAAACAAAAAAGAATTAAACCCGCCCGAAGCTCGCCCGAAATCTTCTATCGGCAGAAAATAACAGGATCCCGCTTGATGTTCAAGAAAAAAAATAAGGCTTTCTCTTTATGCGTTTTGTTTATTACGAAAATATCAGGATTCCTGCGGAGTTCTTCTTTACCCATTGTTTATGAAGAACCGGATGCCGGGGAAAGGACCTTTTTCACCCGGTCCAGGATCAGGGAAACCAGCCGTTCTTCGTCGACTCTCTTCCTTTCCCGGTCCTCCTGTGACCAGTCGCTCCCATCCCTTCTCTTCTTTCCGCAGGCCCCGCAATCGGAACAGTGGTAGATCCTGCCTTTTAAACCAAGTCGTTCTCGGGTTTCCAGCAGATCCCCGATCTCCTTCGGTTCCAGTGTCCGGACATGCCCCAGTTGGCGGGCCATCCAGGTGATTTTCGCCGCATGTTCCACCTTCTCCAGCTTATGGAAGGCGGCCTGGAGCGAGTCGCCCACGGTCAGGGTTCCATGCCGGTCCAGCAGCATGGCGTCACATTTTCCGATAAACTCCTCGATCACCTCCGGCCCCTGCTCGGAGGTCGGCATGGCATACTGCGTGGTCGGAATCCCCCCCATGGTCAGGACCACCTCCGGCAGGATGCACCGGGCCAGGGAGACCCCGGCAATGGTAAAGGCGGTACTGACCGGCGGATGGGCGTGGATCACGGCCGAGACATCGGGACGCTCCCTGTAAACCTTCAGATGCATCCTGAGCTCCGACGAAGGTCTGTGTTCACCGGAACATTTCCGTCCCTGCAGGTCGGTAACGATCAGGTCCTCCACTTTCAGAATTCCCTTGTGGAGCCCGCTCGGCGTAGCCAGGATCCGGTCCTTCCGGAGCCGCACACTCACATTCCCATCCGTGGCCGCCACCAGATCCTTTTCGTACATCCGCCGGCAGATTTCCACGATCTCCAGCCTTAATTCCCGTTCCGTTTTCCTCCGCTCAACCATATCCCCTACTCCCCTGAAAGCGCGGATTCCAGCGGTTCCAGATCCACCGAATCGATGACCCCGACCACCATGGTACGCACCGGCGCCGAATCCATCCCGAAACAGAGCCTGGCCGAGGAGCCCTCCCATAAGAGGAGTACCGTCTCCCCCAGACCGGCCTGCACGGAATCGGCCGCAACCAGGGAATCTCCGTACTCTCCGCCCTCCGGGTCCAGAGGTTGAATCAGAAGGAGCTTCTTCCCCTCAAAGGAGGTGTCGCAGACCGTGGAGACAATATCCCCGATGACCCTTCCGATCAGCATCTTTGCCCCCCCTCCCGCGGAGCCGGGCTCACGCCTCCCGGAAGATTCACGCGGTCCACATGACCGATGACCGAGGCATCCACGGGGACAAAAGGTACGGGAAGGCAGAGGGAGGCCTCCCGCCCGTCTTCCAGAAAGACCAGCTCCCCGGGACCGGCCTGGACTGAATCCGCCGCTACGATCGGCTCTTGGACCGGATCCAGATTGTGATTCAGCGGCTGAACGATCAGGAGTTTCACCCCCTCCAGTCCCTCACTCTTCATTGTGGCCACCACGGTGCCCAGCACCCTGCCAAGGAACATGGCTCCCGACTCCTGATTCTCAAACCAGAAACTTCGTCAACTCCCCATGCGGTTTAGGCAAAACCACCTGGTTCACGAGGAGACCCTCCTCCCGGATGATCCCGGTTCCCGCCTCAACGGCGGCGAGAACGTCAGGCAACTCTCCGGTCAATGTGAAAAAGGACTTACCACCGAGGCCGTTGGCCAGACGGATTTCGATCAGCCGGATCCCGGCCGCCTTGACGGCTGTGTCGGCCGAGAGAACGGCTCCGGCAACGGAAAAGGTCTCGATCACCCCCAGGGCGATGATCCCGGAGATCTCCGTGGTCCCCGTAATGGCCGGGGTGACCTGCGGATGGAGATTCGGAAGAAAGAGCTGATCCACGACCGAATGTCCCCCCACTTCCAGACCGATCCGGACGGAGTCCTCTACCGAGGCCTCATCACCCACAATCAGGGCGATATACTTCCCCGGACAGACGGTCCGGCTCTCAATCATCCGGATCGGAGCTTTCTTGATCATCTCGTCCGAGGCATGAATCCCCTGGGCAATGCTGTTAAACTCAATGAGCCCGAGCGCAGGCTCCGAACCAACAGGACTCATCTTCCCTCCACCTTGACCCTCTTCCCGCTCCCGAAGGGCTACCCCTTCTCAATCACAATCCGTTCCCGTACCCGCCGCACCGTGCCATCGATGGAGGCATGAAGCGTCGCCCCCAATCTCCCTTCCGGGATTTCGGCGATCCGGTCCCCCCGCCGGACGCGATCCCCCTCGTCAACCGCCGGGATGGCCGGAGCCCCGATGTGCTGCTGAAGGGAAATCGACACCCGCCGGGGCTGAAAACCCGCTTCCGAAAGCGGTGCCTCCCGGTCGTATTCCTCAAGATGCAGGGATTGAAGCAGCCGGTCCACCGGAACCCGGCGCATCTCCATCCATTCATGAGGAACGCAGTCCTTCCGGCGGTGTGGATTGAGCACTTTTTTTTCCGCCAGTCTCCTCCGGATCTCGGAGAAAAGACTGACCGGCGAAAGCAGAACCGGACAGGCATACTCGCAGAGCCTACAGCCGCAGCAGAGATAGGCCTGGGTGATCGCCCCGGTAGGTGTCTCCAGGTCGTGCATTACGGCGCGCATCATCCGGTGGGGCTCGATTTCGTGTCCAAGCAGGAACCGGGGGCACCTCTCCGTGCAGGCGAGACACTGGTCGCAGACCGACCGCGCCCTTCGTACCTGAACCGAAAGATTGATTTTCCGGGAAAGCACCACCGGATGATCCGCGGGGAGTACAATCACGGCTCCAGTGGTCTTGCCGATCGTGTCGTCGACGCCGGCAAGCCGCCCCATCACCGGTCCCCCCAGGATCACCTCGAACTTCTCCGGTTCCGCCCCGCCGCGGTCCCGGATCAATTCCGAAACAGGGGTCCCGATCGGAACGCTGACGGTCGCGGGGCGTGGTACCGCCCCGGTCACCGTGACGATCTTTTCCGTGACCGGGATGCCCCGCGCGGCCCATTCAATATTCCGCAGTGTCGCAACATTCTGGACCAGGACGCCGACATCGAGAGGAATCCCCCCCTCCGGCACCACCTTCCCGGTCACCTGTTGTATCAGGACCTGTTCATCTCCCGCCGGATAGAAGTTTTCCAGGAGATGGAGCCGGACCCCGGAAATCCCCGCGATCTCCTTCTCCAGTGACGCCGTCGCCTGACGGTACTTCTCTTTTAAGGCGATGACCCCTTCCCCCGCCCCCACGGCCTCCATCACCCGTAAAAGTCCCCGGACCACATCTCCCGCGTACCGGTCCATGATCTGCCGGTCCACCCGAAGCAGGGGTTCGCACTCGGCCCCATTGGCAATCACAACCCCCGCGTTCCCGGAGATCTTGACATGCGTGGGAAATCCCGCGCCGCCGGCCCCGACCACTCCCGCATCCCGGACCTGATCGACCAGACTACTCATCAACACGCCTCTTTCGGATCTCCCGGTTCAAACGATCCGGAAGGAATCAACGATCACGCAACGCCGTTTCCGCGTAAAATGAATCGCCGAGGTCAGCCCCTCACCGGTGGGACTCGCAATGGTAAAAGAGGTGAACCCCTCTCCCCCGTAGCCCAAACCGGCCAGTGTGGGGCCGTTCTTCACAAAGATCGAGGTGTTGATCATGCGGGCCATCCGGCTCAGGTTTTCGATATTCCTCGAATGCATCGACGCGGTATGTCCGCACCCCTCTTCGACCTCTTTCGCGAAGGCGATGGCCTCCTCCACGTTCGGAACACGGACCAGGGGAAGAACCGGCATCAATTGCTCCGTCCAGACGAGCGGGTTCTCCCGGTCGACCTCGATCACGACCATCCGGGTCTCCGGATCCACCTCCCGGTCCAGCACTTCCTGCAGGATCCAGGCGGCATCCTTTCCCACGAACGCCTTGTCGGGAATACCGCGTTTTCTCGGCCCCCGGGTCTCGGCGATGATTCTCCTGATCAACCGGCGCGCCGAAGATCCCCGGACCTCCACGGCATAATGACGGCCAAGCTCCCGTTTCAGTTCATCGGCAACCTCTTCCACCACGATAATCACCTTTTCCAGGATACAGACCAGGTTGTTGTCGAAGGATCCCCCCTGAACAATATCCCGCGCCGCCCGGGCCAGGTCGGCGGTTTCGTCCACCACGACCGGCGGATTTCCGGGGCCCGCGGCGATCACTTTTTTCCCGCTGTTCAAGGCCGCCCGGACCACACCCGGACCTCCGGTCACCACAAGAAGGCGGATCCCCCGGTGATGCATCAACTCCACCGCGGTCTCGATCGTAGGCTGTCTCACCGTACAGAGGAGCGTTTCGGGCCCGCCCGCCGAGGCGATCGCCCGGTTCAGGAGTGTGAGGGTGGCGATCGACGTCCTGCGGGCCGTGGGATGTGGATTGAACACCACGGCATTGCCTCCCGCCACCATTCCGATGCTGTTGCAGATGATGGTGGAGGAGGGATTGGTCACCGGGGTGACGGCCCCGATCACCCCGAAGGGGGCCCGCTCCGTCAGGGTCAGACCGTGATCGCCGGACCAAGCCTCCGGAAGCAACTCCTCCACCCCCGGGGTCTTCTCGGCGACCAGCCGGTTCTTTTCCGCCTTGTCGGAGGCCCTGCCCAGACCGGTCTCCTCCCGGGCCAGTTCGGCGAGGGAGACCGCCTCCCCGAGAGCCGCCTCCCGCATGGCCCGGATGATTCCCTTCCGGGCCTCGATCGGGATCCGGCTGAATTCCTCAAAGGCCTGTTGCGCGGCCTTCAGGGCCGTGTCCATATCCGGGAAGACTCCGACCCCGGAATCGGCGATTTCCCCGCCGGACGGGAGAGACGGCCGCCCAGACTCGGGAAGAACCCCCTCTTCTTTCAGCGATATGATCACCCGGTCGACCAGGGAGGCGATCCGGTCTTCAGTCCATTGCATGAATCCCTCGAATTACTCGTTCTTCTGGAAGATAGTCCGACCGCCGACCTCCCAGGTATCCACAATGGCCATGATCACGGCGTCATTGGGCCGGTCCCGGGTGTCCTCGGTCTGCCGGGCCGAACTCCCGGTGGCATAGAGGACCACTTCGCCGACACCGGCACCCACGGAGTCGGAGGCCACAACATAGGCCCCGGTAAACCCCCCTTCCATATCCATCTGCCGCACAACGAACAAGGTCAATCCCACAAGGCCCTTGTCTTTCCGCGTAGAGACTACCGTTCCGACGATCTTCCCGAAATACATCACATCCCCCCGGTCAAAAAGACCTCCCATTTCACCGGTTTCCGGCTCCGGACCGAACGGCGCGTTTCGGCCCCGGCGGGGCCCGCACTCCCCCTTACAGACATCGTGACAGGGATTACTCCTGAGACTGTCTCCCCAGAGGCAGGGTGCGGTCGATATTCTCATGCGGTCTCGGAATCACATGGACCGCCACCAGGTCACCGACCCTTTCGGCGCCCCGCGCGCCCGCCTCGGTGGCAGCCTTGACCGCCGCCACATCCCCGCGTACGATCGCCGTCACATAGCCGCCTCCGATCTTCTCGTAGCTGACCAACTCCACCTTGGCCGCCTTGACCATCGCATCGGAGGCCTCCACCATGGCGGCGAACCCCTTTGTTTCGATCATACCCAACGCCTCAGCCATCACACTCTCCTTCGCAGCTTGCCGCCCTGAGTCCGGCGGCATGATTATTGTTCCTTTTCGGTTCCCGATATTTCCTCCACCGCTCGAACCGCAGCCTCGCTTCCGACCATGATATCGGCCTCTTCGCCACCGAGATAGATCCGTCCGTAGGCACCAAAGGGCCGGACCTCCACGATCGTGATCTCGGCCGCCTTCTCCGCTTCGTTGGCCGCATAGATGGCATAACCGGCCGGCCAGGTTTCCATCACGAAAAGGGTCTGATCCGGAATCAACATCGATCCCCTCCGATTCCGGTTGATCAGTTGCGCCTGATGAGCATCCACCTTCCGGATAATCTGGGTCGAAACGATCTTCGGCCGGAAACGGTCCTCCTCGCGGAACCCCAACTCATTCAGAATGGCTTCCCCGGCCCTCCTCACCTGCCCCTGAGATTCGGCATGCACCTCCAGCACCCCGAAGGCCCGCTCCACGATCTGAACAGCGGGACGGACGCGCGTCGCCTTCAGGGCCACATCGGTAATCTTGTTGATGGCAATCCCCGGCGCGATCTCCACAAAGAGAGAGGCATCTCCGGACAGCGGGAGAAACCCCTTGGCCGAAGAACCGATGAAGCAGGCAATCTGCGGCTGCAGGCTATCCATAAAAATAAAGGTTCGAAGATCAATCATTCTACCGGCCCCCCTGATCATTGGCAGCGGATGGACTTTTTACGAAACCGTCAATATTGTTTGATGACGATTGCCTCCTCTATCTTCTTCATATTCGCAAGCGTCCTCCGGGTGTTCCTGAGGGCCAGGATCATATGCAGGACGTCGATGATACTCACCTGGGCGATCCGTGAAGAAAGCGCCTCAGCCCGGTAGTGGGTCTCCCCGGAGGCCGTATACAGACGGATATCCGCAGCCTGGGCCAGAGGTGACAGCGAGTTGTTGGTAATGCAGATCGCCACGGCTCCCGCCTTCTTCGCGATTCCGACCGTCTCAATCGGGTCTTTGGTGCTCCCCGAATGAGAAATCGCCAGCACCACATCCCCCCGTTTCAGAAGGGATGCCGCCATCACCTGAAGATGACTGTCGGTCTGCCAATCACATTCGATCCCCAGCCGAAAGAGCTTGTTGTAGGCATCATAGACGTAGGGAGAGGAAGTTCCCACACCGATCAGCAACACCTTGCGGGCCTTGAGAAGACATTCCGCGGCACGTTCCACCTCTCCGACATCCAGGATCTTCAGAGTATCCTCCAGGGTCCGGATATTGTTCAGAAAGACCTTCCGGCAGATCGTGGAGACATCGTCAGAGGTCGAAAGCTCCGCATCGATGCTCTTCACCGCGGGAGCAGACTCCCGGACCAGACTGAGTTTGAGATCTTGATACCCCCGGTACCCCAGCGTCCTGCAGAACCGGACCACCGTGGCCTCCGAAGCGCCTGCGCCCACGGCCACCTCACTGACGGTCAGATGCATGATCTCACCCGCATGGGACAGGATGTAGTCCGCCACTTTTTTCTCCGCCCTGTGGAGGGACGGCAGAACCCCCCGCATCCGGACCAGGCACCCCGAAGCCTCTTCCCCTCGCACCGGCTTCTTCCTCACTTTCTTTCGCATGGCTCCCCCTCTGCATCAACGTACCACGACGGGTCATGCTTGTCAAATGTTTTTTTATTTTTTTTATTATCATGTAATATTTTTTCATTCTTCTGCGGCGCTCTCCTTCTTCCTTGCCCCCTCAAACCAAAAACCAAGAAGAGTGATGCGATCTCCACAACCAAACCTTTTTGACAGGATGAACCGGATCGACAGGATAGCCAAACCCGAATCCCCCGCAGGGGGAGCATCCCCCCTGTCACGCAGGCGAACATCAACCAAACGATCTGAACATTTCTATAGCTGGATTTGGGTGTGCCGTTGACATCCAGGGAAAGATCTTCTATGGTGAAGATGACTCTTTCAAATCGATGATGGAGAAAAACAAGGCCGTGAAACTGACGATCCTCGGCTCAGGCACCGGATTCCCCTCTTCGATCCGTGGAGGCCCCGGTTATCTCCTCCAGACGGAAGGACAGAACCTGATCATGGACCTGGGGATGGGAACCCTGGCCAAACTTCACTCCCTCGGGATCTCCCCTGAAGAGATCGGTCCGATCCTGATCACGCACCTTCACCCGGACCATATCGCTGAACTGGTTTCCCTGCTTTTTGCCCTGAAGTACATTACCCCGTCCCGGAATACCCCTCTTCGGCTCTACGGATGCAAAGGAATACACAACCTCCTGAAAAATCTGCAACAGGTCCATGGGGACTGGATCCTGCCTTCCCATTTCCCCATTGAGATCCATGAAATGGCACACAACGAAATCGTGGACGGGAATTTCAGAATCGCTTCGATCCCGGTTCTGCACACCCCGGAAAGTATCGGCTTCCGCATCACCGGCACCGCGGGATCGGTTCTCGCCTACTCGGGAGACACCGAGTTCTGTGCCGGCCTGGTTGAGCTGGTGAAAAACGCGGATCTCGCGCTCATCGAATGCTCATTCCCGGACGAAAAGAAACGCCGGGGACACATGACCCCCTCCGAAGCGGGAAAGGCGGCGGAAGAGGGACGGGCGAAGACACTGATCCTGACCCATCTTTATCCGGAATGTGACGGAGCCGATCTGATCCGGCAATGCAGGCGGACCTATTCCGGGACCATACGGATCGCGCGGGATCTGATGCAAGTGGACATTTGAATTGACTCCGGGAACCTCCGGGTATTATAATTTCGCAATATGACTGTGCGCGTGAAGATCTATACAACCGCAACGTGTCCCTACTGCGTCCGGGCGAAACAACTCCTGGACCGTAAGGGAGTGGCCTACGAAGAGGTTGACGTCTCCGGAAACCAGGAACTCGCCGATGAAATGTTCCGTCTGACCGGAAAAATCACGGTGCCCCAGATCCTGATCGGCGGATCCCCGGTGGGTGGTTGCGACGAACTATACAACCTGGAGCACCGCGGAGAACTGGACCGTATCCTGCAATCTCATTGAACCACCGGTAGAAACGGGAAATGGACGAGACACAATATTGTCTCTGTTGCGGTGAGAATGTTCCGACCAATACGATCTACCGTGAGGGAAACACGGAGATTACATGCCTGTACTGCGGTTTCGTCCTGGAAATCAAGGAGGAGAAGAAAAAGAAGACGGCGGAGTGCATCCTGACCGCTGACGATTCGAGCCTGATCCGAAACCTGATCACCCGGTTTCTTCAGGAAAGAGAACTCGCCCGGGAGGTCCTCTCCTTCGAAAACGGAATGACTTTTCTGACGGAATTCAACAAACGGATCTCCTCCGGCCAGGCCGTCAGTCTCGTCATCCTGGACCTGCAGATGCCTGTCATGGACGGCCTCAAAGCCGCAATGACCCTGCGTGCCCTGGAACAGAAAAGGGCCCTTCCCGGAAAAACTCCGATCATCTTCTTTTCCGCAAGGAAGTGCGACCCAGCGCTGAAAAAACAACTGGCCCAATGCGCCCCGGCCCTTTATGTCAACAAAGGAGAAACACCGGACCCGCAGAGCCTGGCCGAACGTGTCGACCGGCTGATCGGCTATATCCTTTCCCGGAAAGACATCACCTTGAGGAACTTGTAAAAAGTCGTGATCGACACCCATCATTCAATGCCCGACCTCTCCTCCAAACCGGACCGTGCCCGGATCCGGAAACTTCAAAGAAATCTCACGGCATGGTACAAAAGAAACGGAAGGGATCTTCCCTGGAGGAAAACACGGGATCCCTACCGGATCTGGGTCTCGGAAATCATGCTCCAGCAAACCCGCGTGGAGACCGTTCTGCCTTATTATCAGCGATTTCTGAGCAGATTCCCAACAGTCAGGGACCTGGCGGACGCCCCTTTGGAACAGGTACTCAAGGTCTGGGAGGGACTCGGTTACTACACCCGCGCACGCAACCTCCACCGCTGCGCGAAGGTCATCATGCAGCAATGGGACGGGAGGATCCCCGATACCGAACAGGAGCTTACGAGTCTTCCCGGAATCGGGAGATCCACGGCCGGGGCGATCCGGACGCTGGCCTTCCACCTTCCCGCCCCGATCCTGGACGGAAACGTGAAGCGGGTTATCGCCCGCCTCTTCGCCGTTCGTGGAGACCTGACCAGAACGGCCGCACGAAAAAGGCTCTGGAACCTTTCGGCCCTTCTCACTCCGGAAAGGGAAAGTCACACCTATACACAGGCCGTCATGGACCTGGGCGCCATGGTCTGCACCCCCCGGGTACCCGACTGCCCGGCCTGTCCCCTCTCGGGAAACTGCAAAGCCGAACGGCTCCGCCTGCAGGACACAATCCCCCGCCCGACGGTCAGGGGTCCCCTTCCACATTACGATCTGGCCATGGGGATCATCCGGAGACGGGGGCGAATCCTGATTCAACGACGTCCCGAAGAAGGCCTGTTGGGAGGGCTCTGGGATTTCCCGAACTACAGAAACAACACAAAGAAGGGATTGACCGAAACACTGCGTCTCGGTGTCAAATACGACTTCGGCCTGGAGATCCGAACCGGGAAGGAAATCGCCGCAATCCGCCACGCCTACACCCACTTCCAGATCACGATCCATCTCTTCGAGTGTCCCTCTTCCGGCCGGGAACGGGAGGCAAGGATGGAAAAGCGGTACCGCTGGGTCTTTCCGGCGGCCCTGGAACGCTATCCTTTCCCGGCGACAGGACGGAAAATCATCCGGATGATCCGGCAGGATCCTTTCGGAAGTCCCTGAGAAAACCGGATGGCTTCGTAAAAGTCCGCCTGCCCCTGTTACATGTCGGAAAAGAGTTTCCCGCCCTTGCCCCAGTTCTCCCGATCCACCTCTTCAATCACGACATAGGTGTGTTCACTCGGTTTACCGGCCACGCGCTCCAGTGTCTCGGAAAACTCTCGGACGATATCGGCCTTCTGGTCGTGGGTCAATTTCCCGATCAACTTGATATTGACGTACGGCATCCTCTTCCTCCTTTCTCAAGATGGTTACAACACCTTTATTCAGAACCCGTGGACCTTCAGGAAGCATCCATTTCCGCTATCCGTATCTCCGCGCCAGCGCGGTCAAACGATCCGCCCAGCCGGGCGCTGCTTCGCAATGGAGATGGGCATAGGAGGCAAGGACATTCCGGTACAAAATCCCGTCGTGTTTACCGTCCACTCCCTCCCCCCGGAGCATCCGGTAGGCGAAATCAACCTGGCCCAGGTTCACCACCCGGGAATGGTGGAATTCGTGTGCCCGGATTTCCGCCCCGCCTTCGTTCCAGACGGTCCCACCGGCGGACTCCAGAATCACGTAGCCGTGTCCCATGGGCCGGAGATGCATGGTCACGTCCAGGGGGAGCGCCCCGACCATGGAGCGGGTTTCATCCTGGTAGGTAATCGTACGCCCCAGGTACATTAATCCTCCACATTCGGCGTACACCGGCATCCCCTCCTCTATCCGGGCCCGGATCTCCCCCCGAAGCGAGACGTTCTTCTCGAGTTTCTCCATCAAAACTTCGGGGAATCCCCCGCCGATATACAGGGCATTGACCTCCGGAAGATGAGGATCCCGGAGGGTATCCAGAGGAATCAGCTCCGCGCCGGCCCTCCTGAGGGCGGCCAGGTTCTCGGGATAATAGAAGGTGAAGGCGGAATCCATGGCGATACCGATCCGGACATCGGGGGTGGGGAACGTTTCCTCCCGTCCCGGTTCTCTCTCAAGGGACGGCGCCCGACGAGCGATTTCCAGCACCCGGTCGAGATCCACATGCTCTTCCAGGAGGGCGGATATCTCTTCGATCACGGGGGGAAAGGCGGAATCTTCCTTGACCGGTGTCAAGCCCAGGTGCCTCTCCTGGATGAAGGCGGTTTTTCTGTCCGGAATCGCTCCCACCACCTCGATGTCACAATAGCGGCCCAGTGCCTCCCGGAGTTTTTTCTCATGACGCAGTCCCCGAACACGATTCAGGATCACACCCCGAACCGGAGTTTCAGGTTCAAACGCCAAGTGGCCCTGGATCAGCGGCGCCACACCCCGCGTCATGCGGCGGGCGTTGACAACAAGAATCGACGGGGTTTCCAGAAATCTGGAGAGGGCGGCGGTACTGTCGGATCCCGCCGGATCAAGGCCGTCAAAAAAACCCATGTTCCCCTCAATCACGGAAAGATCGGCCCCTCCACTCACGGAGGCAAAAGTCTTTCGGATCGACTCCCTCCCCATCATGAAAAAGTCCAGGTTCCGGCACTCCCGACCCGAGGCGGCCGAAAGCCACATCGGATCTAT
Organism: uncultured Nitrospirota bacterium; assembly: GCA_964483105.1. Classification (GTDB taxonomy): domain Bacteria; phylum CG2-30-53-67; class CG2-30-53-67; order CG2-30-53-67; family CG2-30-53-67; genus CAYZZU01. Next base: position 35,666 of record CAYZZU010000012.1, on the reverse strand, counting down.
GAAATCCGGCCCCTTTTTGAAAGGCTGAATGGAAATCCCCCGCTTCCGGAAGGCGGCGCAAAGACCGAGGCTGATCGTGGATTTCCCCGAGCTCCGGTGTGGAGCGGAGATTAAGATGCGCGGTCTTGGTTCTTTCATGGTCTCAGATCCCTGCTCTCATAACAAAGCAGCTGATGATTCAACCGGGACGTGCCCGACATGGACCCGAGGACCGGATCACCATCAACAGGAGGCGGTCGATCCGGTCGATCAGATCCTTGAAAATCCCTCCGAAACGTTTGGAACCGGAAAAAAGCCTCTCCCTTAAACCCCGGATTTCCGGATCATCGCTCCTGAGGGCATGGAGTACCCCCCGGTTCATGGCCAGGCGCTCCCGCAGGAGAAGCCTTTTCGCGTCGCGGAAGAACCTCCCCGCAAGATCGTGAATCTGTTCCACTGTTTCCGGAATCTCTTCCGCAGCGAGGGAGCGGGGAACCGTAAGCCCCCGTCCGTCCCGCCTCAGGGCCAGAATCCGGTGGTGAAGTTCCCGCGTCATGACCAGGATGATGCAGGGCTCCATCCCGCGGACACCACGCCGCCATTGGAGCAGGTAGGAATTCCGCCAATACCAGAGGTAGTTCCGCTCCCCGAAGCGGACCAGGTCTTCCGCTTCCTTTTTCAACATCCCGAGGATCTTCAGAACCTCCGGACCGATCGGCACGACATCCCCTTCGGGTCCCGGGCGAACGCACTTTCCCCCTGCCGCCGGCTCCTGCCGCGGGGGCAGGTCCAAGAGATTTCCAAGTGCCTTCAGGCCCGCCGGATCGTCCGGAGTGTCCAGGTGAAGATAAGAAAGGAAGACGTTGCCCCGGCCAAAGGCCCCTTCCACCATGGCGGGCTCCCCTTCCAGTCTACCGGGATTCATGTGGATTCCGTAAAACGCCTCCCACTCCGGCCACCCCGGACCACAGAGATCCACATCCTCCGCAAAGAGATCCGCCACGTAAAAATCCCGCTCCGGCGCGCCGTATCGCGCTGTTACACTGTATCCCCCCGCATCCTCCAGGGCAAACTGCCCGGGCCACCAGGCATGAAACGAGAGTGGATCGGAAAGCCCGCGCCAGATCGGATGGGACCGATCTGAGGGGACCACCCGGATCCTCCCGCTGAAGTTCGGTATTCGATCCCGGGTGGGAACCCGCTTCACGGGAAGCAGGGAAAGGCCTTCCGGAACATCCAGGGCAAGCCCGGCCCCACCGCAGAAACCGATATACCTCCCTCCACGCTCTACGAACTCCCGGACAAGGCGCTTCCCCTCCTCACCCAGGGAGCGGCTCTTGTCCCCGGCCCAGCCTCCCGGGACGAAGAGAAAATCATAACCGGACAGTCCCCCCTGCCGGATCTCTCCGGCAGTCACCGGATCAAAGGAGATCCCGGAGGAGCTGAGCGCACTGAACGCCATCAGTCCCCAGAGAAAGGACTCATCCCAATAAAGAGCCCCACGGGGTTGAACGTGTCTTTCCATCAATTCCGGGCCGTGTCCTCTGAAATCAAGATCCTCACTTGAGCTGATCTGACTGGATGCCGCATGGTACCCCCAGGAATGCCCGTAAATCAACTTCTTTTTCTCTTGACAGAGGGATGTGATTCAGGATAAAAAAGGTTTGGTTTTGGAAATATGGAAGGAGAGAATAAATGAGATGCGTCATCAAGTACAAGCCGATTCTCTGGAAGACCTCCGCCGAGGACGCCGAGGCGCTGAAGGCGGCCTTTCTGGGCGGGGACGGTTTCTGTCCCGCCTGCAAACGGGAAGGACGCCAGGTGCCGATCGAGGAACGATACGGGGAGACCCCCTGAGAGAGTGACGGAACCTACGCCGTGTGCGTAGACCTCAAACACGGCGCCCCCCTGGATTAGAAGGGGCGCCGGGGAAACACCCGTGAAATTTCTCCCGCGGCCCCAAAAATCCCCCCTCAGAAATGGCGGCTTTCCAGATCTAACACATTGAAAATGTTCTCCTTGGTTCCGGGAGTTTTTCCTTTTCTGGAGTTTTGTAACTCATTGTTTTTGTTCATTTTATTTGCTCGTACAAAGAAAACTAACCCATGATCCGACACCCCGGTCACTCGGTCCGGCAAAGCCTAACTCCCCTGCGCTTCTCGAAGGGCCTGCCCTGAACATACCGCAGGGGGGTATGCCTCACTCGCACACCTCGACGAGACAGCCCTGCATCCCTCCCGGTGCGGCGCTCCGTTTACGAAAAGGACCACGGAACATGCTTCGCAGGGTCGCCCCTGGACGGTCTATCTCTTTGGATTTCCGAGCATGGTGAGCTCAGTCGAACCACACGATCCCGCTCTTTTCCCCTCCCTTGTCTTTGATGCTCGGCTCACAACAGGGGGGCCGCGCCCCCTTCGGGGGCGTGGAGAAAAGGCACTAAACTCCACAACGGACCGGGCCGTACATTTCTATCGCTGGATTTGGGGGCGCGGTCCCTCTTGACAAACGGATTTTCCTTCCTATAATTCCCCCATCAGGTTTCGTTCTTGTGGTTTCTCACATCCCCGGTTTCCCACACGCAGAAAGGAGTCCAGAATGAATCCCCAGATCCGGGAAATCAAGGAGCAAGTGGAAGAAAAGAGAGAAATCCTCCACCAACTACAGGAGGAGATGGCCAAGGTCCTGGTGGGGCAGGAATACCTTTTAAACAGGCTCCTGGTCGGGCTCCTGGCTGATGGTCATATCCTGGTCGAAGGTGTCCCCGGCCTCGCCAAGACCACCGCGCTCAAGACCATGGCCGAGGCGATCCGGACTTCCTTCCAGCGTCTTCAGTTCACTCCGGACCTGCTCCCCGCGGATCTCATCGGGACCCGGATCTATCTCCCGAAAACCGGCGAGTTCGTCACCAGGAAGGGCCCGATCTTCGCCAACATCATCCTGGCCGATGAGATTAACCGGGCTCCCGCCAAGGTACAGAGCGCCCTGCTCGAGGCCATGCAGGAGCGGCAGGTCACCATCGGAGACGAAACCTATCCCCTCCCCGCCCCCTTCCTGGTCCTGGCAACCCAGAATCCGATCGAACAGGAGGGAACCTACCCCCTCCCCGAGGCCCAGGTGGACCGTTTTATGCTGAAACTCACGATCACCTACCCTACCCGCGAGGAAGAGAAAGAGATCATGCGCCGGTTTTCCGGACATCAGGAAATCCCTGTCCGTCCCGTCATCACACCCAGCGAGATCCTGGACGCACGGGAGATTGTCGAAAGAATCTATATGGATGACCGGCTCACCGATTATATCGTCAACCTGGTTTTCGCGACGCGCGAACCCGGATCGCTTGGATGCGATCTGGACGGGAAAATCCTCTACGGCGCTTCACCACGCGCCAGCCTTTACCTGAACCGGACTGCGCGGGCCCATGCTTTTCTTCAGGGACGTGGATTCGTGATCCCCCAGGACATCAAGTCGTTGGCACGGGATGTCCTGCGCCACCGTGTGCTTCTCACGTATGAAGCCGAGGCCGAAGAGATCACACCCGACCAGGTGATCGACCGGATCCTGGACTGTATCGAGGTCCCCTGACCACCGGCACTCCCTGATGGAATCCCAACGTGTCCATGTTGAGAGGTAGCAATGTCCCTGAATCCGGAAATCATCCGGAAGATCCGGATGATTCACATTACAACCAGTCATCTTGTGGATAACGTACTGGCCGGCCAGTACCTTTCCGCCTTTAAAGGGCATGGAATGGAATTCACCGAGGTGCGGGAATATCAACCGGGGGATGACATCCGTACCATCGACTGGAATGTAACAGCCCGGCTGGGAAGGCCCTTCATCAAAAGATTCCGGGAAGAACGGGAACTGACGGTCATGCTTCTGGTCGATGTCTCCGCTTCCGGACTCTTCGGAACCTGCCGGAGCAAAAAGGAGGTGACAGCCGAAATCGCGGCCACGCTCTCCTTTTCCGCGATCAGAAATCAGGACAAGGTGGGACTCTGCCTCTTTACCGACCAGGTGGAGAAATATATCCCTCCGAAGAAGGGACGGGGCCACGTCTGGCGCGTCATCGAAGAGGTCCTGAATTTTCGGCCGGAAGGAAAGAGAACCGATCTGTCACCCCCTCTCGAATATATCAACCGGGTTCTGCACAGGCGGGCGATCTGTTTTCTGATCTCCGATTTTCAGGCTGCAGGGTTTGAAAGAGCGCTCCGGATCGCGGGCAGGCGGCACGACATGATCGCCATTACGGTCTCGGACCCGGGAGAAGCGGAGCTTCCTCCGGTCGGTCTTCTCGAACTCCGGGACGCCGAGACCGGGGAATCACTCCTGGTCCATACGAATAATCCGAAAATCCGGAACGGATATCAGGTCTGGATCCGGAAACGGGAAGATCGAATCCGGACTCTTTTCCACTCCCTGGGGATCGACCGGATCGAGATCCGCACCGACCGGCCGTATATTGAATCCATTCTTCGATTTTTCCGGCTGCGGGAGAAAAGGATGTAGTCCAATCATGAAGGATATCCATGGGCTGAAACCGCTGGAACAACCTGCCGCGAATTTCTGGCTGCCGATCCTGATCGTCTTCGGGCTGCTGCTGTTGGTCATGCTTGTGTTTGCACTCCGTTCTTTTCTGAATCAGCGGGGAAAACGGCGAAAACCGGCGGATCTTCCTCTTCTCTCGCCTGAGGCAGAGGCCTTCGAGGGATTGACCCGTCTGGGAAAAATGGGACTCATCGAAAGGGGGCGGGTCAAACAGTACCATGAACTCCTATCCGGAATCATGAGGCGTTATCTGGAACGGCGGCTGCGCGTCCGCGCCCTGGAACGGACCACGGAGGAGATGATCCATGATCTCTCCACACTCCGGCTCCCGCAGACAATCCAATCGGAGATCCGGTCCCTCTGCCTCCGGATGGATCTGGTCAAGTTCGCCGGGAAACGCCCCTCCCGGCAAGAAACCACACAGATGACCGAAGAGGTCCACGAACTGATCCGGTCCGTTTCCCGGCACAGGGGCCTCGACGATCCGGAGGGAGATCATGTGGCGGTTTGAGGACCCCTGGATGCTGCTGCTTCTCTGTATCCTCCCTTTCGTCCTGCTTCAAACCGGGAAGAGAGAGCGGGCCGCCCTTCTGTTCTCCGACCTCGCGCCATTACAAGAAGTCACGGGCAACCAAGGGGCTCCGTATCGAATGATCCTGCGACTGCTTCGTGGAACCGCGCTGACCCTGTTGATACTCGCCCTGGCAAGACCACAGACGGTGGAAGGCACGCATCCGGTGGCGACCCACGGGATCGATATCATCCTCTGCCTGGACACTTCCGGCAGCATGCGGGCCCTGGACTTCACCCTGAACGGCAAGAGGGTGGACCGTCTCACCGTGGTCAAGAAGGTGGTCTCCCGGTTTATCCGGCGGAGGGAGCATGATCGGATCGGCATGGTGGTCTTCGCCGGAAACGCCTACACCCAGTGTCCCCTTACCCTGGATTACGGAATCCTGACACAATTGCTGGACCGCGTCGAGATCGGAATGGCCGGGGACGGAACCGCGATCGGATCCGCCCTGGCCGTTTCGGTAAAACGGCTCAAGAATTCGAAGGCAAAATCCAGGGTCGTCATCCTTCTGACCGACGGAAGAAACAATACGGGGACGATCGATCCGGAGACCGCCGCGAAGATCGCCGGACGATTCGGTATCAGGGTCTACACGATCGGTGCGGGAACCCGTGGTCCGGCTCCCTTCCTGGTCCGGTCCTTCTTCGGCGAACGGCTGGTCTATCAGAACGTAGACCTGGATGAGACAACCCTGAAGAAGATCGCAAAGATCACGAAAGGAGCCTACTTCCGGGCCACCGACACGAAGGGACTGGAGGAGATCTACCGCCGGATCGACCGTCTGGAAAAAACCCGGATCCCGGTCCGGGAATACCGGGAATACACAGAACGATTTCCCCTTTTCCTGGTTCCGGGGATGCTCCTTCTCGGAGTGGAAATTCTGCTTGGGAATACCCTGTTGAGGAAAATTCCGTAATGCATTTTCAAGAGATCAAGGTCCTTATGCTTCTGTGGAGCATTCCCCTGTTGGCACTCCTGTACGTCTACTCTTTCCGGAAGAGGGAGAGTCTGCTCAGGGTTTTTTGCCGGGAAGAAGCCTCTTTGAAAAGGCTCCTGCCGGCGGGATTGAAAAAGCGCAGGATCACCAAGGCCCTTCTGGTCATCAGCGCGTTTATCTTTTTAATCCTCGCCCTCGCCCGGCCGCAATGGGGATTCCAGTGGGTGAAAGTGACACGCAAGGGCGTGGATATCGTGATCGCCCTGGATGTCTCCCGGAGCATGACGGCCCGGGACGTGGATCCAAGCCGTCTCGAGAGGGCCGTCCGGGAAGTTACGGACCTGCTCGGCATGCTTCAGGGAGACCGGATCGCCCTCGTGGCCTTCGCCGGAAGCAGTTTCATCGAATGTCCCCTGACCCTCGACTACCAGGCATTCAGACTCTTCCTGAACGCGGTCGGACCGGACCTGATTCCGGTTCCCGGAACCGCGATCGGGTCCGCCATTACAACCGCCCTTTCCGCCTTCGACCGGAAGGCGGACACATCCAGGGCCGTCATCCTGATCACCGATGGAGAAAACCTCAGGGGACATCCGCTCAAGGCCGCGCAAAGGGCCCGGAAAGCAGGGGTCAAAATTTTCACGATCGGGGTTGGAAGCCGGGAGGGCGCTCCCATCCCACGGTCCGGCACGGGCGGCGGGTTCAAGAAAGATTCCGACGGGAATCTGGTCCTGACCCGTCTTGACGAGAAGACCCTGGAACAGATCGCGTTGACGACCGGTGGAAGCTATGTCCGTTCCGTGACCGGCGACATGGATCTGAAAACTATCTACCAGAAGGGAATCCGCAAGGAGATGAAACTGACCGAACTCGGCGAAAAACGAAGGAAAAAATGGAAGGAGCGTTTCCAGTGGCCTCTTTTTGCGGCCGTGCTCAGTCTGGTCATGGAGGCCATGGTGCAGGAAAAGGGAGAAGAAAAGATCCGATGAAAGCAAAATTCGTGTCGATGGTGCTCTTTTCAGTCCTCACCCTCACGGCTTTCACTACCGTCGCGTCCGCATCCTCCAGGAGTCTTCTGAAAAAGGGGATCCGAGCCTATGAACAAAAGAACTTCCAGAAGGCCCTTTCTCTCTTCAGGGATGCGCAGGTGGAAAATCCGGACGATCTGCAGGTAGTCTATAATACCGCCAGCGCACAATACAAGAACGGGGATTTCCGCAGGGCCGCGGACGGTTTCAAAAAGGTAGTCTCCCGCGCAGGGCAAAAAACACTCAAAGAAAAAGCTCTTTATAACCTCGGGAACACCGCCTACCGGAGGGGAAACCTGAAGGCCGCGGCGGAGTTTTACAGGCAGGCGCTGGCGATTGCGCAGGACGACCTGGAGGCAAAGGAAAATCTTGACTTCGTGCTCAAGCAGATCCATAAAAAAAAGACGCAGAAAAACCAGGAATCCTCCAGAAACCGGGGGCAGCGGGACCGGGGATCACAGCTTTCCTCCCCCGGCAAAAATTCCGGGGGGGGACAGGAAAAACCGAAACAGAACCGGAAGGAACCGGAACCTCCGGCGAGACAAAACCGGCACGGTTCGTACCGACCCGGAGGGTCCAAAGAGCGGAATCCCGTTTCCGGAACAAGCCGGGAGACCTCGGGAAAAAATAAAACAGCCCGTCAGGGAACCAGCAGTACCACCGCATCTCCGGTACAAAAACCGTCGTACGGCAATCGGATCTCGCGGGAAGAAGCGGAACGGTTGTTGAACTCGCTGGATAATGATCAGCGCCTGTTTTTCCGGAAACAGGCGGCAAGGAAAGGCCCGGCGGAAACCTCCGTAGGGCCGGACTGGTAGCTGGAAGGAGATGAAAAAAAGGATGAAAAAATACGATTCTCCGCCACGCCGACCCCTGTCCTTTGTTCGCGGATTGTGTGGCGGCTTGATCCTGATTTTCACCCTCATCGCAGCTCTGTCCGTATCCCACGCGGCGGAGGGACTCTCCTTCACGGCCAGTGTGGACCGAAACCGGATCGCGCTTTCCGATTCCCTCCTCCTCACCCTCTCCGTATCGGGCACCGGCCGCGCCCCGGAACCGAGTCTTCCGGCGCTCCCGGAGTTCGATGTAAGTTCCCGGGGCAGTTCCTCCCGAGTCGAGATCATCAACGGAAAGATGACCGCCCAGACAGATTACCAGTATGAACTGATCCCGAAGCAGGCCGGGAATCTGATCATCGGAGCTGCCACCCTGGATTATAAAGGCCATACTTATCGAACCGATCCGATCCGGATCTTCGTAGAGAAGACCTCTACCACGCAGAAAACCCCGGGCAACCTCTTTCTGACGACCGATGTCAGCATACAGACCCCCTATGTGGGACAGCAGATCCTCTACCGGCTTCGGTTCTTCCGTCATATCCAGGTAGTGAATACTTCTCTTTCGGAACTGAAATTCGACGGATTCCGGGTAGAAGACCTTGGAAAGGAGATGAACTACGACACAATCCGGAAGGGGATCCGCTACCAGGTCACGGAAGTCCGGAAAATTCTCTCCCCGGTCGGAAGCGGGGAGATCACCATTCCGGGCGTTACCCTTCGGTGTGAAGTGCCTGCGCGAAGACAGAACGGCCTGGACCCTTTCTTCGGAGACAGCTTTTTCAACCTCGGGATCGGACCGACCCGAACCCGCGTGCTGAGGACCGAACCGATCCGGATCACGGTGCGCCCCTTGCCGGAAAAGGGGAAACCGGACGACTTCTCCGGCGCCGTCGGCCGCTTCACCATGGAAGCCGACCTGGGCAGGAAGGAAGTCCGGGAAGGGGAATCCTCCACACTGACCATTACAATCCGGGGTGAAGGGGATCTCTCCGGCGTAACGCGGCCCGCAATCTCCGGAATCAAAGATTTCAAGCTCTACAACGACCAACCGAAGATCGCAAGAAAAGCCGAGGGAGAACGGATCCTCTCGGAGAAGACCTTCAAAACGGCCCTGGTCCCGCTCAAAAGCGGGCTTTTGAAAATCCCCCCGATCTCTTTCTCCTTTTTCAACCCTGAGGAGGGGGCATATCAGCACGTCATGACCCATCCCTTTGAGATCCGGGTCCTCCCGTCCGCGAGGACGGAAACCACCCATCCGGTCGAACCGGAAGCGGCGCATCCCTCCAAAAAAACCGTAAAGATGATCGGTCGCGACATCCTCCCGATCGCGACCGACCTGAAAGGGTCCCTGGACCGCTCTTTCTCTCCCTTCTCGCCGGCCGCCGGAATCGTCTTCGTGCTTCCATTCCTGAGTTATACGATCGTCTTCCTTCTGAAAAAACGGCGGGACAGGCTGGCGCGGGATCCCGGATACGCACGACGGATAACGGCCTTCAGGACCGCACACAGAGAAATCCGCAAGGTACGCGCCCTGTCAACCGGGAAAGACGGAAACCAGGACGCCCTCATCCGGTTGGACCGGACACTGAGAAATTACCTGGGGGACAAGCTGGACCTTGCCGGTAAGGCACGAACCGCCTCCGAGTGGAGTCGGGAACTCGCCCGTACCCTGCATGACCGGATCCTGCTGGATGAAACAGTCTCACTGCTCAGGGAATTCGAACAGATCCGGTTTTCACCTGAATACCCCGTGACGGAAGACGCCGGCCGCCTGATCCGGAAGGTTGATACCGTCATCTCACGATTGGAGAAGACCCTATGAAAAAACTGATCTTAGTCTTCCTTCCGATACTGATTCTGACCGTATCGTCCCCTGCGTTCCCCTCCCGGGGGGAGGACGCGGCCGCCTGCTTTCTCAAGGGAAACGAGGCCTATCAGCAAGGAGATTACGAAAAAGCGCGAGCGTTGTATGAAAAAATCCTCGCACTCGGAATCCGAAACGGGGAGGTCTATTACAACCTGGGAAACACGTACTTCCGGCTTGGCCAGATCGGCCGGGCCATCCAGAATTATCTGTCCGCCCGCACATTCACTCCACGGAACGAGGACCTCGAAGCCAACCTGAAATACGCCAGGCAGGAGGCCCTGGACAAAATCGAGCCGTCACCGGCCGGGGTCTTCCGGGAAATCTTTTTCTGGTACGACCGGCTTAATTTACGTGAAACAACCTATGCATTTCTTTTCTGCAATCTTCTTTTCTGGACGGTTCTCACCCTGAAACTTTTCAGAAAAACACCCTTTCTAAACTGGCTTCTGGCGCTTTCCGCTCTTTTCAGCCTTACCTTCGCCGGAACAGCCGCGACCCGGATCATCACCCTCCACTTGTACAGACCCGCGGTCATTGTGTCTCCAACGGCCGGGATCCGATCGGGCACCGACCCGAAAAGCGACCTCCTCTTTATACTCCATGACGGCGCCGAGGTTGTCGTGGAAAAGACCCGGGGTCCCTTCGCGTTGATTCGGCTCCCATCCGGAAAGAGAGGATGGACCCGGACGGACCGGATTGGAATGGTTTGCGAAGAAATGTAATTCCGCCGGGAAATTCCCCGACGCCATCTCGGCTTTTCCTAAATTTTCCAAATTTTAGTTGACAACGGATTCCAAGGAGTATTAGGATATCTGACTGTTTGTATTTGAAACACTTTTTTTGATGAAAGGAGGAGCGTGTGACATGTCGCGATTGAAGGTGGTGATCCTTTTTGTTGTTTCAGGCATTCTCATACTCTCTACGGTCTGTGTTGCAAACGGTGAAGAAACAGCCGTACAGGCCGCGGTCCAGGGGACTTCCCATCCATGGTGGATCTGGCCGGTTGTTCTCTTCTTCTTCACCTTCCTTCTCGGCATACTGGCCGTGATCGCCGGCGTCGGAGGGGGTGTATTGTTCGTCCCGATTGTCAGCAGTTTTTTCCCCTTCAACCTCGATTTCGTGAGGGGGGCGGGGCTGCTCGTTGCACTCTCCGGCGCGCTTTCCGCCGGACCCGGGCTGTTGAGAAGAGGACTGGCAAATCTCCGGCTGGCGCTGCCCATGGCACTGATCGCATCCACTTGTTCCATCTTCGGGGCCATGGTGGGGCTCGCCCTGCCGACCCATATAGTGCAGAGTGCCCTGGGGGGAACGATCATCATGATCGTCCTGATCATGGCCACGGCGAAACGGTCGGACTTTCCGGAGGTCAAGAAGGCCGACGTCCTCTCTTCCGCCCTCCGGATTTCCGGGATTTATTATGAAGAGTCGGCGAACAAGGAAATTAATTGGCAAATCCACCGGACTCCGATCGGCCTGCTCCTTTTTATTCTCATCGGGTTCATGGCGGGGATGTTCGGTCTGGGTGCCGGATGGGCCAATGTCCCGGTCTTGAACCTCCTTCTCGGCGCACCCCTCAAGATTTCCGTCGCAACGAGCGTTTTTCTCCTCTCCATTACCGATTCGGCCGCCGCATGGGTCTACGTCAACAAGGGAGCGGTCCTTCCACTGATCGCGGTTCCTTCTATCGCGGGAATGATGTTGGGGACGCGGATCGGAGTTCGACTGCTGGCCAGGGCCAAGCCGAAGGCTGTTAAATGGATTGTGGTCTCAATTCTTTTCTTAGCCGGCCTGAGAGCCTTGCTCAAGGGTCTGGGAGTTTGGGGGTAATCTCTATGAAAAAAACGCAACCGTCGGAAGAACAATTAAAATACGCTTCTGTGCTTCAGGCCGTCTCTCTGAGCGGGCTGGGAATTCTACTGGTCGGATTCCTGGTCTATCTCAGCGGTCTTCTGCCCACGGTCATTCCTGTCAACCAGATCCCTCAGTACTGGAATCTCAGGGTACATGAATTCATCGAGAAGACCGGCGCTCCCACCGGATGGAGCTGGATCTCTCTGCTGGATCATGGCGATGTCGTCAGCTTCATCGGCGTGGTCTTTCTCGCAGCGGGAAGCCTGATATGCTTCTGCATCATCCTGCCCTCCTTTCTCAAGAAGAAGGATATCCCCTTCAGTCTGATCATCTTCATCCAGGTTATCATTCTTCTTCTGGCAGCGAGTGGGATCATCACCGGCGGAGATTGACAATGCCGGGGAAAGTCTCTCTGATGATAAACCACCACCGTCCATCCTGTTTATTATGATACCGGGAGGCGGCGGAAGCCGTCTCCCCGTCTCTTCCTGTAAAAGCTGCTTTTCAACAACATCTTATATGCAAAACGGGATTTCCCGGCTGAAATAAAACAGCTACGCCCACCCGGCCGGGTTTAAGGATTGACTCAAGGATCCTCTTATGTTAACAAATGGATCATGCTGGAGCCTTTGAATAATCCCTTTGGATGGTTTTCCCGTCCGGACGGGTTTGCGTCATCATGAATCTACCGAATACACTTACAGTGATACGAATTCTTCTGGTACCGGTTTTCGCATTCCTGATCGTAAAGGAGCGGACGAACTGCGCCCTGCTGGTGTTTCTGACCGCCAGTATAACCGACGGCCTGGACGGCTATATCGCCAGGACCTATGGGCTGAAAAGCCGACTGGGGGCCTTCCTCGATCCCCTGGCCGATAAACTCCTTCTTTTGACCTCCTATCTGCTTCTGTCCGGCAGGGGAGATCTCCCTTTGTGGCTCACCCATGTAGTCGTGGGGAGAGATGTGGTTATTTTGTCAGGAATTGTATGTATTTACCTCGTAAACCACACGGTGGATTTTTCACCGACATGGACAGGAAAAATCACCACTTTTATTCAACTGGTCACCCTGCTTCTGGTTCTTCTCAAAAAGTCTCATTGGCCTGTCTCCGGGTTCCTCCTCCCCCTTTATCTCATCAATCTCTTCATCACCCTCCTCTCCGGGGTCCATTACGTCTATCTGGGATTCCGACAAGCGGGGATCAGGATGAGCTCGCTCAGAGGGCGGGGATGAACAGGATATCGAGCCGATGAGTAGATCCGGACTCACCATTTCAGGGATCATCCCGGGATCCCCGGCCGAACAGCATGGCATTCAAAAGGGAGACTTGCTGTTACGTATCAATGGACAGAAGATTCATGATTGCATTGATTATCGTTTTCACGAATGTGAAGAGTCGGTCCACCTTGAATTCCTGCACAAGAAAGAATTCCGACAAGTTACACTTTCCAAGGAGATCGATGAAGATCTGGGGCTTCAACTGGAAGACCCCCTGTACAGGACCTGCCGGAATCATTGTCTCTTCTGTTTCATTCGGCAGATGCCGGAGGGATTGCGGAAGACTCTCTACGTTCGGGATGACGATTACCGTCTGTCGTTCCTGCACGGAAACTTCATCACGCTGACCAACCTGGAGGAGAGTGACTTTGAGAGGATCCTCACGCAACGTCTTTCTCCACTCTACGTGTCGGTCCACGCCACAGACGATGCGGTTCGGAGAAAACTCCTCGGAAATCCGGACGCCCCACCGATCCTTCCGACCCTCAGGCGGCTGATTGATCAGGGGATCCGCCTGCACACCCAGCTGGTCCTCTGCCCCGGCCTGAATGACGGGGAAATCCTCGGGAAAACCCTTTCCGATCTTCAGGCACTCTTTCCAGGGGTGCAGTCCCTCGCCGTGGTTCCGGTCGGAACGACACGTTTCAGAGAGGGGGCTGTCCCATGGCAGCAGATCACCCGGGCATACGCCGTGGATCTCCTGCGTGCCATTCAGCGGGTACAGCAGCAATGTCGTGCGCGATTCTCCACGCCCTGGGTCTTCCCCTCCGATGAAATCTACCTGACAGCCCGTTCCGCCTTTCCGCCGCTGGAATTTTACGGAGACCTTCCACAATTGGAGAACGGGGTGGGCATGGTTTCTCTCCTCCAGGAGAGAACGGGAAAAGCAGTCCGCGAACTGCCGCGGGGGCGCCCCTCACGAAAAATCACGGTCGCGACCGGTGTTCTGGCCTATCCGGTGGTGGAACCTCTGTTCCGGAAGATTGCCCATCAAACCGGACATCATATCAGGGTAGTTCCGATTCGTAACCGTTTTTTCGGGGAGACGGTTACAGTAACCGGACTGCTCACGGGCAGCGACCTGATTGCCGCCTTTGCGGAAGAGAAAAACCGGGAACCGATTCTCCTTCCCCCCAATATGCTGCACCCGGAAAAGAAGCTCTTTCTGGATGGTCTGCATCCGGCCGAGGTGGAAAACAGACTGAATCGTTCGATCCACTTCCCGGGAAACTCTCCGCAGGGCCTTCTCAAACCTTTCCGGGATGTCAAACTCTTTGATTTATCCTGAAAAAATCGGGGCCTTCTTCAGGAGAATTCACCTTGACAATTTTGGTCACTCTCCCTTAGAATTTTAATAGAAGAGGTTGAGTGATCCACAAACCGTGATTCCGTTGTCGTTGATGTTCATCCCATTCATAAACGAATTTCACCGCGGGGAAAAGTAATACTTATAGATTAAGCAACACCGTTGTTTTGCGTTGTGTTCCCCGGAGAGGGAAATCAAAGCGGAATCATGAAAAATCCTCCATACTTCTGAGGACGACTTTTCCTGCTTGGAGATCCGAATGGCCGGTCGATTGGGCGCCCTGCTCATCAATGCGAACCTGATCAGTGAACAGCAATTACAGCAGGCCCTCCAAAAACAGAAAAAAGAAGGGGGACGGCTGGGAAGCAATCTCGTGCAGATGGGCTTCATCCAGGAGGACCGTCTGATCGACTTCCTCAGTCAACAGTATGGGCTGCCATCCATCGATATCGAACATTTTGAGATTGACCCCGCGCTGATCAAGCTGATCCCCTCCGAGGTGGCCCAGAAATACATGATCATTCCAATCAACCGGTCCGGATCCACCCTGACCATCGCCATGGTAGACCCCTCCAATGTCTTCGCAATCGACGATGTGAAATTCATGACCGGATACAATGTTGAACCGGTGGTGGCCTCGGAAGGCGCAATCAAGGCGGCGATTGACAAATACTATGACTCGGCCGACATGCTCCAAACCGTGATGCAGGATATCCGGGAGGAAATCGATATCGATGTGGTGGAAGACGAGATCGACGAGGATCTCAACCTGGGGGAAATCAAACAGGCCATCGAAGACGCTCCCGTGGTCAAACTGGTCAACCTGATCCTCTCGGAGGCGATCAAGAAGGGTGCCAGTGACATCCACATCGAACCCTATGAAAAAGACGTACGGGTCCGGTACCGTATCGATGGAGTCCTGTACGAAGTCATGTCGCCTCCGAAGCGGCTCAAGGATGCCCTGACTTCCCGCTTGAAAATCATGGCCGAACTGGATATCGCCGAACGGCGTCTTCCCCAGGACGGCCGGATCAAACTGAAGATGAAAGGCAAGGAGGTCGATCTCCGCGTTTCCACGCTACCCACCCTGTTCGGGGAAAAGGTGGTCATGCGGATTCTCGACAAGAGCAATCTGATGCTCGACATGACCAAACTCGGGTTTGAACCGGAAACCCTGAAGAAACTTCAGGATGCCATCTTCGCCCCCTATGGAATGGTTCTGGTCACGGGGCCGACGGGGAGCGGGAAATCAACCACGCTCTATTCCGCGCTGGGCCAGATCAACAATCCGGAGATCAACATCATGACCGCCGAGGACCCGGTGGAATATAATCTGTTCGGAATCAATCAAGTCCAGATGAAAGAAGAGATCGGACTGAATTTCGCCGCGGCCCTTCGTTCCTTTCTGCGTCAGGATCCGGATGTCGTCATGGTCGGAGAAATCCGTGACTATGAAACCGCCGAAATCGCCGTCAAGGCGGCCCTCACCGGACATCTGGTTCTCAGCACACTGCACACCAACGATGCTCCCAGCACCATCAACCGCCTCCTGAATATGGGGATTGAGCCGTTCCTGGTCGCGTCATCCGTCATCCTGATCATGGCCCAGCGTCTCGCCCGCCGGATTTGTCCGGAATGCAGGGAAGCGATGGAGGTTCCGGAAAAGACTTTGATTGACATCGGGCTGACCCCAAAACAGGCACAGGAGACCACCTGCTACCACGGAACCGGCTGCTCCAACTGCAGCGACACCGGTTACAAGGGACGGGTCGGGCTCTACGAGGTCATGCCGATCGATGAACAGATCCGGGAGCTGATCCTGGAGGGGGCCTCCACTGCCGAAATTAAGCAGAGCGCGATCCGGAACGGAATGCAATCCCTGAGAATGGCCGCGCTGAACAAACTGGTCGCCGGTGAAACCACGCTGGATGAAGTGCTGCGCGTGACCTTTGGAGACTGAAACCGCACATCCCGCAAGAACCGTTTTAACTCGTCCAGGAAGGAGTACAGACCATGGCCCTGAGCCTGCATCAACTATTGAAAACCATGATTGAAAGAGGGGCGTCCGATCTCCACATTACGACGGGGTCCCCTCCGCAGATCCGGGTCGACGGGAAGCTGACCCCGCTGAATCTGCCTGCGCTCAGCGCCTCTGAGACGAAACAAATGTCCTACAGCGTCCTGACGGACGCACAGAAGCACCGGTTCGAGGAAGACAATGAGCTCGATGTCTCTTTCGGCGTAAAAGGACTCAGCCGATTCCGGGCTAACTTTTTCATGCAACGCGGAGCCATGGCCGCCGCTTTCCGGACCATCCCCTACAAGATTCTCTCCTTCGAGGAGCTGGGACTTCCACCGATCGTGGAAAAACTCTGCGAAAAACCGAGAGGTCTGATTCTGGTCACGGGCCCAACGGGAAGCGGAAAATCCACAACCCTTGCGTCCATGATTGACAAGATCAATTCCGAACGTCACGAACACATCATCACGGTGGAAGACCCGATCGAGTTCCTGCACCATCACAAGAAATGCGTCGTCAATCAGCGGGAGGTGAATGCGGACACCCGATCGTTCAAGGCTGCATTGAAGTACGTGCTCCGGCAGGATCCGGACGTTGTCCTGATCGGGGAGATGAGGGACCTGGAAACCATCGAGGCCGCCCTGACCGTTTCGGAAACCGGCCATCTCTGTTTCGCTACGCTTCACACCAACTCAAGCGTACAGACCATCAATCGGATCATCGACGTATTCCCTTCTCACCAGCAAGCCCAGGTCCGGGCACAGCTGTCCTTTGTTCTGGAAGGAGTCCTGTGCCAGCAGTTGATCGCAAAGGCGAGTGGAGAAGGACGTGTCCTGGCCCTGGAGGTCATGGTGCCCAACGCGGCCATCCGAAACCTGATCCGGGAAGACAAGGCTCACCAGATTTATTCCGCCATGCAGACCGGCCAGGAACAGTACGGCATGCAGACCATGAACCAGTCCCTGTATCACCTGTACCAACGACGCCTGATCAGCTATGAAGACGCCATCGGCAGATCCGCGGTTCCTGATGAGATGTTGAACATGTTGAACAAGGGAGGCCTCGCAGGAGAAACGGAGAACACCCGGAGGGTTCGTTCCTCCAAAATAAGGTATTAGCCTTCGAAAAGGCATTACCACCCGGGAGATCAAGTCATGAAAGTCTTTGAGTACGCCGGCAAGACCAGTAGCGGTGGGATCAAAAAGGGAGTGATCGAGGCAGCCTCCAGAGATGAGGCGGCGGCAGTCCTCAGGCAGCAAGGGGTCCGCGCCACCTCACTGAAGCGAAAACAGAAGGACATTGAGATCAAAATCCCCGGATTGGGCCGCGGCATTAAGGAGGGGGAGATTGTCATCTTTACCCGCCAGTTTGCAACGATGATCGACGCCGGCCTGCCCCTGGTTCAATGTCTGGATATCCTCTCTTCTCAAACCGAGAACAAAGTCTTCGCTAAGGTCATCGGGAGTGTCAAGCAGGATGTGGAAGCCGGTTCCACTTACGCCGACGCTCTGCGTAAACACCCGAACGTCTTCAGCGGCCTCTACGTGAACATGGTGGAAGCGGGAGAGGTAGGCGGAATTCTGGACACAATCCTCAACCGGCTGGCGGGCTATATCGAAAAGGCCATGAAGCTGAAAAAAAAGGTCAAAGGCGCCATGGTCTACCCCGCCACCGTCATCAGTGTCGCCGTGGTCGTTGTCGCAATCATCATGATCTACGTCATCCCCGTGTTTCAGAAAATGTTCGCAGGATTCGGGGGAACCCTTCCGGCACCGACTCAATTGGTCATTGCGATGAGCCAGTTCTTAAAGGCGAATATACTCTATATCCTTTTGGGGATTGTGGTCTTCGTCCTGGCCTTCCGGGCCGCCTACAAACGGAGCGGACGTTTCAAACGGGCCATTCACGCCACCCTGCTCCGGCTCCCCGTGATCGGTCCCCTCATCCGGAAAGTTGCGGTGGCGAAATTCACGCGAACTCTTGGAACTCTCATCAGCAGTGGAGTTCCCATCCTGGACGGACTGGAGATCGTCGCCCGCACCGCCAACAACAAGATCATCGAAGAAGCTGTCCTGAAAACCCGGGAGAGCATCCAGGAAGGAAAGACCATCTCCGAGCCCCTGGCCGAGACCAACGTATTTCCTCCCATGGTGGTTCAGATGATCGGTGTGGGAGAACAAACCGGGGCGCTGGACGCGATGTTATCCAAAATCGCCGATTTCTACGATGAAGAAGTGGACAATGCCGTGGGGGCGCTGACCTCCATGTTGGAACCCATGATGATGGTCTTCCTGGGAGGGACCGTAGGGTTTCTGGTGGTCTCCATGTACCTCCCGGTATTCCGAATGGCGGATATGATCCATTAGGCGCCCCGGCCCGTAAATAGGATCAGGTTCAAAGATCGTTGCCGATCCGACTCCCTGCGGCTCGCCACCGGATCCGCTCTTCGTGGCATGACACAGGGTTCGGGACACAGACAGGGTAAGGTGTCGCAATACCGGCGTATTTCCTGAACAGCCCCGGTTTCGCTTTTGGACGCGCCTCCCCAACGGAACGTAAAGAGGCAGTCCACGATCGCAATGTCGTTTTTCATTCCACCCGATGATCATGACTGAGACGCGCTCACCATCCGTAAACGACCTCTTCCTGAAATTAAAGTGGCTCATGTTCCTGCGGGTGATTCTCGTCACCTTCCTCTTCGGAGTGACCATCCTGATCAGCCGCCGCGGCCCGCATACGGAACTGGTCTCTTCCTTTCGCTTTCTCTTTTACCTGATCGTTTATTCCTACCTGTTGACCGTGGTCTCGGCGGTCCTGTTCCAATACCTGAAGAATCCGGTGTGGTTCTGCTACTTCCAGGTGATCGGGGACATCATCTTCATTACCGGGATTCTCGACATCACCGGAGGGATTGAAAGTCCCTTTGTTTTTCTGTATTTGTTGACCATCCTGAGCGGGAGCATTCTGCGCTACCAGGAGGGAAGCCTCGCCACGGCCCTGCTCAGTTCGGCCGCCTATCTAATCCTCTTCTACGTGAATGTACTGAAACAGGCTCCGTCCCATCCCGGCCTCCTGGTTTCCTATGGATCGGTACAACTCTATTACCGGGTCTTCCTCAACCTCTTTTCCTTTTTCCTCGTGGCGTTTTTAAGCAACCATCTCGCACGCCGCCTCCAAAAAGCCCGGGAGGAAATCCGCCTGAAAGAAGACAGCATTGAAGACCTTCAGGCACTTCATGAAAACATTATCCAGAGCGTCACAAGCGGACTGATCACTACCGATCTTTCCGGACGGATCACGTCGGTCAACCACTCTTCCGAAACCATTCTCCAAATCCCCGGAGAAGAGATCCGGAGAATGGAACTGAACCAACTGTTCCCCTACCAGGAAGTCCGGACCTGTCTTTCGCGTCTATCGCGAATGCAGAATAAAGAAGGCTTCAGCCGATTCGAAATCCGCTACAGCGCACGCAACGGGAGTGATATGATCCTGGGCATGACTCTCTCCATGCTGCTGAATAAAAGCGGGACTCCGAAGGGATTGATCTGCACCTTTCAGGACCTGACCCGGTTCAAGGCACTCGAAGAGAAGATCAAGCGGAAGGAACAACTCGCCATGATCGGAGAACTTTCCGCCGGAATCGCCCATGAAATTCGAAACCCGCTTGCCTCCATGAGCGGATCGATTCAGGTCCTTCGGTCAGAGCTTGATTTAAGCCCCGAAAACCGGAAACTCATGGACATCATCCTCAAGGAAACAGACCGTTTAAACGACCTGATCGGCAACTTCCTCGTCTACGCCAGACCCCGACCGCTGCGTTGCAAACCGGAATCGATCCGGGATCTCATTGAAGACGCGATCACCCTTCTGAAGCGGGGGAAACACATCCATGAGAACATACGGATCCAAACGGAGATGGATGAGCACCTCCTGGTGAACGTCGATTCCATGGCCATCCGGCAGGTTCTCTGGAATCTCGTAACCAACGCGATCGAGGCCATGCCCGAAGGCGGTATTTTACGCATTCAGACCCGGAAGGGAACCTCTCCCCCTCCGTTCCAGGGGGAGAGGCCGAACTCCTCCATGATCCGTGTCTCCGTATCGGATACCGGAACCGGTATCGATCCCAAGATCAAGGAGAAAATCTTCTTCCCCTTTCACACGACAAAAGGGAGCGGTTCCGGACTGGGGCTCGCCATTGTCCACCAGATCACGCAACAACATCACGGATGGGTGGACGTGGTCAGTTCTTCCGGGCGGGGGACGGTTTTCCATCTTTATTTACCCGAAGCGGTTCCCTCCGCAATCCACCAGGAGTAACCCATGCATTCCATTCTTGTTGTCGATGATGAAAAGAGCATGAGGGAGTTTCTTGCCATCCTGCTGGGAAAAGAAGGTTATCGGGTCAAGACGGCGGAAAACGCGGACCAATGCCTGAAGTGGATCGAAAAAGAGATTTTCTCCCTTGTGATCTCTGATATCAAAATGCCCGGCATGAACGGCATCCAGCTTTTAGAGAGAATCCACGCCGTCTCACCGGACACGCAAGTCCTGATCATTACGGCTTTCGGTTCCACCGACAGCGCCGTCGAAGCCATGAAGAAGGGAGCCATTGATTACGTGGTCAAGCCCTTTAAAGTCGACGAGATCAAGATCATTATTCAAAACGCCCTTGAAAAGAAACGACTGGAGCAGGAGAATACACTTCTCCGGCAGGAATTGTATGCCATAAACGGCCTGGAAGAGATCATCGGGAAGAGTCCCGCCATGAAGTCAGTTTTTGAAATCATCCGGAAAACAGCCTCCAGCAGAAGCAACATCCTGATCACCGGAGAAAGCGGGACAGGCAAGGAACTGATTGCGCGGGCCATCCACCGGTTAAGCCGCCGCAAAGAGAAACCCTTTGTGACTGTCAATTGCGGCGCCCTCCCGGAAAACCTCCTGGAATCCGAACTCTTCGGGCACCAGAAAGGGGCTTTCACAGGCGCCGCGGAGAACAAAAAAGGCCTCTTTGAAGCGGCCGACGGAGGAACCCTCCTCCTGGATGAAATCGGAGAGATGAATCCCTCCATGCAGGTAAAGTTGCTGCGAGTCCTCCAGGATCAGGAATTCCGCCGGATCGGCGGAATTGACAACATCCGTGTGGATGTCCGGATTATCGCCGCCACCAATCGGGATCTCGAGAAGATTGTTCACGAAAAGAGATTCCGGGAAGACCTCTACTACCGCCTGAATGTCATCCCGATCGAGGCCCCTCCACTCCGGGAGAGAAGAGAGGATATTCCTCTTCTGGTGGGACATTTTCTCAAGAAGTATTCCCCCGACAAGACAATGGGAATCACCCAGGAATGTATGGATCTCCTAATCCGGCAGGAATGGAAAGGAAATGTCCGGGAACTGGAGAACGTCATCGAACGCGCGGTCGTCATGACCCAGGGAAGGCAGATTACCTTGGAAAGTCTTCCGAGGCGGATTGTTTCCGGACACGAGGAGAATCTCCCGGACTTTGTGCATATGCCTTCGGAAGGTTTGGATTTTGACCGCATCATCACGGACATGGAAAAGTCTCTTCTCTTAAAGGCACTCGAAAAATCCGGATGGGTCAAGAAAGAGGCCGCACGAATACTGAATATGAGCTTTCGTTCCTTCCGGTATAAACTCAGTAAATATGAAATCGGATCCAGGGGAAAAGGCAAAGAGTCCTGAAACCGACGGCCTGGTTCGCCCCCGGAAAATTTTCTCCGGAAAAACAGGAAAGGTTGATCTTTGAGGCGACCTGTGTTATTTTCCGTAACTACCGGACCGGTGGACTGAAAAGGAAAGACTTTCAAGGAATTATGATGCAGCAGGTGAACAGGCTGAAGGGTGGCAGGAGAAAGACGATTCAGACTTCAACTGGAATGCCCGATCCGTCAGTATTCATCCTGGCGATCCACAATTCAATGAACCCTTTCCCGGAGTAATCATTATGCTGGTACTGAAAATGATCCTGGCGTTGCTGGTCTTTCTGGTTCTGCTCTTCTTCTCCAACATTAACATGGAGAATGTGCGCCTCTTCTATACACAACAATCCTTTATCGAAATCCCGCTTTTTCTTCTCCTTCTGATCTCGCTGCTGGTTGGTATGATCCTGGCCCTCTTGATCGGTTTCTTTGAAAAACTGAAATTAAAAGGGAAATTGCGGGCCCTGAAAAAAGAGAAAAAACGGATTGAAGGAGAGCTGAATTCACTCCGCAAGATGCCGATCATTGAATCGGAAAAAATCGGAATTCCGTCTCAACACAACCCTGACTCCGAGAAAGGCTCCGCATGATCCTCCCCCCTGTCGGTACCCTCCTTATGATCGGGATCGGTTTTCTTGCGGGTACGGCGGCGGGTCGCCTTCTCCCCCGCCGGACACGGAAACAATCCTCTCCTTCCCGGAACCACCCGGGGTTTTACAAGAGCCTGAACTACATCCTTTCGAATGAACACGACAAGGCGATCGAGGAATTCACGCGGATGGTTGAAGTGGATTCAGAAACCGTCGAGGTTTATCTCGGCCTCGGGAGCCTCTTCCGCTCCAAAGGGGAGGTCGGGCGAGCAATCCGCATCCACCAGAGTATCATTGTGCGTCCATCCCTGGATAAAAAGATCCTGATTCAGGCCTACTTTGATCTGGCCCTGGACTACCAGAAGGCCGGTCTCTTCGACAGCGCCATTGAAACCTTTCAGCATGTCATCCAATTGAATCCGCGTCACCTACAGGCCCACCAACACCTCGAGAAGATCTACGAAGATGAAAAAAGCTGGGACAAGGCACTGCAGACTCAGATACAGATCCAGAAACTGACGAAGTCCAAGGATACAATGATTCTATCACATCTTCAAACCGAGATTGCAAAGGCACTTCAGGAACAGGGAAAAATCGATGAGGCGATCCGGGCCTATCGCAAGGCCATCCAGATCGACCCGAAATGCGCGGACGCCTATCTCCATCTGGGTGATCTGTTTCATGGCCAGAAGAGATATGAAAAGGCGATCGAGATGTGGGAAGGGGTGACGCGGCGCACCCCGGAATTCGCTTTTCTGACCTACAAACGTCTGGAAAACTCCTATTACGAGATGGGCCGTTACGATGAAATGGAAAAAATCTATCAGCGAAATGTCCGGAAGCATCCGAATGACCTGCAAACCCGGCTGGTCCTGGGCGACCACTATTTCCGGAAGGGAGATCTGGACGCGGCCATTCGGGAATATCAGGAGGTCATTCAGATTCGTTCCAACTGTATCGAGGCACATCAAAAGCTTGGAGAATCCTATCTGGCGCTCGGACAGGTGGATGAGGTCCGGAAACAACTTCAAATTCTGATGGATATTTTCTCAGCGCGATATCTGTTCTACCACTGCAGCCATTGCGGTTTTGAATCCAAGCAGATGCTCTGGCGTTGTCCCCAGTGCAAGAATTGGGACACGTATGTTCATTAATCCCCGTTTCGGAAGGAACTGACAGGAACCGGGATGGGAAATTCCAGCCGGCTGCTTTCACGGTCTCCGGCAGAAAGGCATCTCAACTGTTCAGGAACTCGTCCGTGAGGTCTTTCAGGCTACTTCTCAGGATCTTGTTGAACTCCATGGCATCCACAGCCACATCACCGAAGATAGAGGCCACCATATCCAGGTTGTCCGCATCCTTTTGTAGATGGATCTCCCCCATCCGCGCCTGGAATTCCTTCCGTTTTTCTTCCGGAAGGGACTCCACGATGTGCCTCCCCAGGAGTGACTCAAACCGCGTATAAAGATCCTCCGCGATCTGGTCGATCGTGGCTACCTCCATTTCCTCGACATTCATTTTCTGCGCCACAAGCTGATAGCAGAAATTTTCGATGAAGGGATTATGCTGATATTTTGGGCCTGACATGATTTTCCCCCTTTCGGCACGGGGGATACGGCTTGATATGCCGTATCCCCCGTAATCCTTCTCCCTTCATCGCCACTATTCTCCTGTGGCCGCCTTATGGAGCTTAATCTCCACTTTTTCGTCTTCCTTCAAAGAGGCATAGTATTTCCGCAGGATCGTCAGCACCTCGGGACGACTGAAGTGGTCCGGCACATCAGCACCTTCAGACAGCATCTTCCGGAGCTTGGTCCCGGACAGGAGCAGCCGGTCTTCCTTGCCGTGGCAACAGGTCTTCATGGAGGCCATGCCGTCACATTTGGTGCAATAGAAGGTCCAGTCGATCTTCAGCGGTTTGGTCTGAAGCGCATCCTCCGGAATCTCGTCAAAGATCTTGTGGGCGTCAAAGGGACCGTAATAGTCCCCCACACCGGCATGATCCCTACCGACGATCAGGTGACTGCACCCATAATTCTGCCGGAACAGGGCATGCAACAAGGCCTCACGGGGCCCCGCGTAACGCATATCCAGAGGATACCCGGCCTGGATCACGGTATCCTTGACGAAGTATTTCTCGATCAGCGTTCCGATCGCCTCGCTCCGAACTTCCGCGGGAATATCTCCGGGCTTGAGCTTTCCGAGAAGCTGGTGGATCAGGACTCCGTCACAGATCTCGATGGCGATCTTGGTCAGGTATTCGTGGGAACGGTGCATCGGGTTCCGGGTCTGGAAGGCCGCTACCGTGCTCCACCCTTTCTCTTCGAAAATCTTGCGCGTTTCCGCCGGTGTCATGTAGATTCCGGGATACTTCTTCGGGAATTCCCCTTCACTGAATACCTTGACGGGACCTGCGAGATTGACATCATCCTGTTCCATCACCTTGGCTACACCGGGATGCGCCGTCTCCGTGGTCTTGAAGACGTGCTGGCATTCAAACTCCTTATCCGCCAGGGTCATCTCGTACTTCTCGTTCACTACCATGGAACCCATCAACTCACCGGTCTCCTCACTGACCAAGGCGACTTCCTCTCCGACCTGGATCGAATCGGCCTTCCCCTTGTTGGTGGAGAGGGTGATCGGGATCGGCCAGAACAGACCGTCCGCCATGGTGTAATTTTCACAGACCCCTTTCCAGTCGTCCCGCCCCATGAAGCCGTCCAGGGGGGTAAAACCACCGATTCCCAACATGATGAGATCCCCCGTCTCCCTGGAGGACATTCGGACCTGAGTCAGGGATTTCGCCTTCTCCCTGGCGGCTTCGAGTTCTTCACCTTTCAGCAGCAACGGTTTGAGTCCCTGCCCACCATGTGGTTCCACTAACTTGGACATGTTTTCCTCCTTCTGAATATTCCGAGGTCCCACCCTTTCCAGCCGGGGGGTGTTCGACCTCTCCTGTTAAAAAGAATGCTTCAAGATCAGCTTCGGTTGCTCACCCGTGCAAAGACCAGAGCGGTGGTTCTGTAGAAAAGATGCGCAAATTTCGAATAGGGAGCGTAAGCAAAGAGATAGAAGACACAAACCAGGTGAATAAAATAGATCGCCTTCGCCAGGAAGTTCGGATCATGGATGTCCGCGCCCATAAATCGAACCAGTTGGGCCAGAAAACCCGTGAATCCGACAAGCAGAACGACCAGAAGAAATCCCCAGTCGAAATAGGTCCCCAGTCCGGACTTTTCATCCTTGGACTTCCGGTTCACCACCAACAGCACGGTGCCCGCCATCAGAGCGATGGCGCTGATATTCCCGATAAACTTCATCAGAATGAACAACATCCGCCCCAGGATCGATACCTCCCCGGTGAAGTACATGATAATGAAACCGAGTGTGGTGGTCACGGCCAGACCGATGAAGGCGTAAAACGTCAGCAGGTGGGCCGTGGAACGTTCACGGTTGACGTCGCAATCCTTGAACTTGGTGTGTGACAGGATATCCCGGATCACGGCGATTAAACCCTGTCCGACAGGACCGCTGACCGCCTGATCGGAATTCGCCTTCATCGCCTTCCACATGGAGGTGATTCCCATGTAGGCGGACCAGAGCGCAAAGAGGGCCGCCGACGTGAAAATGCCGTCCACGAGCCAGGTATTGATAAACATTCCGAAGGCCCCTTCATGATAAAGAGACTTCGGAAGGGCATGATTCAGCACGGGAGTGATCAGGGCCGCAATCAAGAGAATCACCACCGGAAGCGCAAGAACCTTGAGCATGGCGCCGCGGTCATTGACCGCCCTGGCCAGGGTCGTGACCGGCGCAAAATGCAGAATGGCCTGCTTACGGGCAGCTCCCAGGACCTCACCCGGTTTGGCGCCTCTTGGACAGTACGCTGTGCAATCCCCGCAATGATGACAGAGCCAGATGTCAGGATCCGCAACCAGCTTCTCCTTCAGCCCCCAACCGGCCCAGATCATCTCCTTTCGGGGGAACGGCTTGTGATCCGGGGATTGCGGGCAGATAACCGAACAGGTCGCACATTGATAACACCGTTTCAGTGTATCACCGCCGGCACTCTTGAGTTCCCTGATGAAATTCAGATCAGGTTTGACAGTAGTGGTATCCGCCATGGTCTTCTCACCTCCAGGGTAATCAGGGTAGTCTTATGCAGGAGGACACCGCGTCCCCCTTCTATATCAGAACCCCTTGAAGGGGTTGAGTCCCACATCTTCTATCGTATCCATCATCGACTGGATGATCCCGGGGATCTTGTCATATTCATTGATGGAGAGCTGATGGATCTGGATCCTGTCTGATTCCAGGTTCAGCCGATCCAAGGTCTCCTGAACCTTCCCCAAGCGGTAATTGGCCAATTCGCTTCCCTTGATGAAGTGGCATTGGTAATCATCACCGTGCTTGCAGCCGATCAGAATAATGCCGTCGATCCCGTTGGAGAGGGAGTCGGCAATCCAGACCAGGTTGGTGCTCCCCAGACACCGCAGGGGAATGATCCGGACAGAAGCATCATACTGCAATCTCTTCAGACCGGCCATGTCCACCGCCGGATAGGCGTCATTCTCGCAAACGAAACAGAGCACGCGGGGCTTCTCCTCATCCTCATCCGGTACCTCGATCGCCTTGATCATTGAAGCGATCATGTCGACGCTGTAGTCCTTGAAAGAGATAATCCGTTCGGGACAGGCGCCCATGCAGACACCACAGCGGCGGCACCGATAAGGATTCGGTTTCGGCGTCCCCTTCTCGTCCTCGTCCAGGGTCCCGAAGGGACATTCTTCCGTACAACGCTTACACTGCGTGCAACGGTTCAGAAAAAACTCCGGAAAGGTCTGGTCGCCCGCCCTGGGATGGACCGCCTTGCCTTGCGAAGTCAGCTCCAGACACTGAATCGCCTTCATGGCCGCTCCGGCCGCATCGGTCCGGCACCCTGCGGTATCCAGCGGCGCCCGAACCGAACCGGCCGCGTAGATTCCGGTCCGCTGTGTCTCGTAGGGAAAGCAGATATAGTGAGAATCCGGGAATCCGTATTTAAGGTGAGGCAGTTCAGCTCCCCGCCGATAATCCAGGTTCAGGATGGAGGGTTTCCCCACATCCTCTTCATGGAAAGGTTTGTCCAGTGTCCCGGCCTGCTGAGCGGCCTTCCCTTCTTCGACGGCCTGGGCCACCTCCTCCTCGCTCATGGTCAGGGCGGTGGCGGGCTTCATCCCCGTAGCGAGGACCAGAAGATCCGCCTCGATCTTCACCTTTTCTCCCAGAAGTGTGTTGTCCACCTCGACGATCACATTTCCGTCCGACCCGTTCGTAACGGAGAGGACCTCGCCCTTCGTCAGAAAGATTCCTTCATCTTCCTGGACCTTCTTATAATAATGTTCATACTGTCCGGGTGTCCTCATATCCCTGTAGAGGATCGTCGCCGTCGCGTCGGGGTCGGCGGAACGAACATATTCCGCCTGCTTCAGGGAGGTCATGCAACACATCGTCGAACAGTACGGGAGGTGTTCCGGATCCCGGGAGCCGGCGCACTGGATAAAGACAACATTCCGGGCCGGCTTCCCGTCCGAAGGACGGAGGATCTTGCCGTTGTTCTCGGAGGCGATCTCCTCAACCTGGATGTTCGTCACCACATTCGGACTGATTCCGTACCCCAGATGCCCGAGATTGCTCGGATCATAAGGCTGCCAACCCGCGGCTAAAATGACGGAACCGACTTTCCGTTCCAGCAATTCCTCCCCCTTTTCCAACTGTACTGTGTACTGCCCGGGCTGACCCGTGATTTTTGCCACGGTCGTCTCCAGCAAGACCTCGATATTTTCCTCTCCCTGCACCTGCTGTACCTGAGAGACGTAATCAGGATCCTGGAGGGCCTGGAAGGGATCGGTCTTGGGAAACTGCTTGTAGAGCTTCCTCGTAAAACCACCGAGTTGCCCCTCTTTTTCAACCAGGACGACTTTCGTGCCGGCCCAGGCGGCCTCGAGAGCGGCCTGGATACCGGTGACACCGCCGCCGATTACGAGAAGGGTCCGGTCGATCTCCTCGATATGGGGTTCCGGCAGCTCCCGCTTCTGGGCCTTGACGATCCCCATCCGGAGGTAATCTTCGGCCATCATCTGGGTATCTTCATCCTTGGGGGGATGGGTCCAGACCACCTGCTCCCGCAGGTTGACCCGTTCATTGATTATCTCCGGTCCGAAATCGAAGATATCGAACATGAACCGCTGGGAACAGGCCCCGATGACCACGGTATTAACCCCTTCTTTCGCGATATCATCCCGGATGAGCTGTACCCCTTCATCGCTGCAGAGCGACGCATGATTTCTGCAGATGGGCGCCTTGTATTCACCGGTCGCCACCTTGTTCAGCGCCTCCATATCGAGGGATTCGCCGATTTCACAACCGGTGCAGATATATACCCCTATCTTTTTCTCCATCGGGTTACCTCCTCACTATACTTTGAATCGCTTTCAGGGCGGTTGCGGTAGCGTCCTGCGTGCAGGAGGCCACATCCGCCGGTTTCTTCGCAACACCGGTCGCGGCGATCCCATTCCGCGGGGAAGGGAGAATAAATCCGCTGATGTCGTAGTTCAGGGCCGTCGGCGGCTTCTTCTCCCGCGCAGCGGGATCCATACCGGTCGCCAGAACAACCATCTCCACGGTCTGGTGGATCTTTTCTCCGGTGACCGCGTTTTCGGCCGTGACCGTCAGGTTCCCCGTGGCCGGATCCTCCGTAACCTCCGCAACCTTCCCCTTCACCAGGGTCGTATTCTCCTGGGCCGAGACATCCTGCACAAAGGCCTCGTATTTCCCCTGTGCCCGGAGGTCGATATAGAACATGTGCGCCTGGATCTCCGGATTCGCCTCATGGAGATAGGAGATCTGTTTGAACGTCGCAAGGCAACAGATCATGGAACAGTGGGCCATATGATTTTCGTCGCGCGACCCCGCGCACTGGACAAAAGCCACCGAGGCGGGCTCCTTGCCGTCGGACGGGCGGACGATCTTTCCTCCCGTAGGTCCGTTCGGTGCGGCAAGACGCTCCATCATGACATTGGTAATCACATTCTGATACCGCCCGAACCCGAGGTTATCGATTCGGTTGGCATCGTAGGGATTCCAGCCGGTCGCCATGACAATCGCACCCACATGGATCTCGACCGTTTCCGGTTTCATTTCCAGGTCAATGGCGCCATAGGGGCAGACCTCCACGCATTTCCCGCACGAGGTCCCTTTGCAGGCCGAGGCATCGATGGCGTATCTCATGGGGAAGGCCATCTCATGAGGCAGGTAGATTGCACGGGTCTTGTCCATACCGTAGTTGAATTCATTCGGGCGCTCCACCGGGCAGGCCTCGACACACTTCCCGCAACTCGTACACCGCGCGTTGACAAAACGGGGATTGACCCGGATGCCGACCGTATAATCCCCCTCGGACCCGCTGATATTCACCACCTCGGAAAGGGTATAATACCGGACGTTCGGATTCGGACGAATTCTTCGAAAATTGATCTCCATTCCGCAGTACGGAGGACAAAGCTTGGGAAAATACCGGTTCATCTGGGCCACCCGGCCGCCGAGGTATTCCCGTTTTTCGACGAGTGTCACCTTGTACCCCGCCTCCGCAGCCTCAATCGCCGTCGTCATACCCGAGATTCCACCTCCGACGACGAGGATGCCTTTCTTCTCCTCTGCCATTTGATACCTCCCTTATGTGTGACTCTGTACCCGGGAAGGGCGACTGGATCATCGCCGCTTCCGATCATGCCGGAACAATCGATTTCCGTCTGTTCATCCGCCTCCCATGCCGCCGGACCCTCCTTTCGGCAGGCGAGCCAACAGGCTGAATCGATCTCATCCCGCTTCACAAGCATACTTGACCGGGGCCCGTCCCCACGGGCCCCGGTCAATACCGCTCCTTGGAAACCACGGAATCAAGAATTGAAAGATGCCCGGAGGGCAATCCTTCTCCCGCTCCCTGGTTCTTAGTCCTTCTTCACCAGTTCGATGAAAGGCCGCGTAAAGCACTTCCATTCTCCGGTCTTGGGGTCGAACCGGGAGTTGACGAAAACCTTCCAGTTCTCTTCGTCCAGCTTGGGATAATCCGACCGGTAGTAGTAACCGGGATACCGCGTCTCTTCCCGGAAGAGGATGTGCTTGAGATGCCCTTCCGCCGCCCAGATCCGGTGGTAGTTCTCCCAGCACCGCATCAGTTCGTGCAGGTCCGCTGCAGCAAGGTGCTCTGAGTCTTCCTTGAGCATCTGGAGCAGTTCATACCCCTTCTCCAGCATCTCCTTGTTGGTTACGTAGTAGGTGGAGGTGCCGGCTACATACTCATCCATGATCTTATTCAACCGGAACATGAGCTGACGGGGTTTGATGAAGTTGGGATTGATGTTCGGATCGGTGGAGTAGGTCTTGTACTTCTCGTAGATCTCGAAGGGCCTGTAGATCTCCGCGGCCAGTTCCTTTCGATCCGTGGTAATGGTCGGCGTGAAGTCGCTGTGATCCTGGACGAACCGGACCAGGGCCTTTCCGGCGATCCGCCCCTCCACGTGGGACCCGGAGGAAAACTTGTGCCCGGAGGCCCCGACGCCGTCACCGGCGGTGAAGAGCCCCTGGACCGTGGTCATCCGGTTGTAGCCCCAATTCCATTCGGATGGAGCGAAATCCTCGGGCCCGGAGACCCAGGCGCCGCAACAGCCGGCATGGGAACCCATCAGATACGGTTCAGTCGGCATCAGCTCGGAGGGCGACTCCTCGGGACGGATGTTGTTCCCGGCCCAGAACCCTGCTTGACCGATGGTCATGTCGAGGAAGTCCTCCCAGGCCTCGGCCTCGAGCTTCTTCATCTTCTTTTTCAGGGCCTTCTCATCGGCGGCCCCTTCCGCGGCAAGATTCTTGATGGCCGTCGGGGTATCCATATAGATCGGACCCCGTCCTTCCTTCATCTCGCGCATCATCACGTGGTTCCGGAGGCAGGTCGCCGGAACGGCGGCCAGGCCGTAGGGAGGATACTCGGCCAGCATCTCTTTCGCCCGATCGGTCTCCATGTAGACCTCGCCCTTGCCGTTGATCGCCTTGGCCCGGAAGAGGAGGAACCAACAACCGACCGGACCGTAGCCATCCTTGTACCGGGCCGGGACGAAACGGTTCTCCATCTGGGTCATCTCGGCGCCCGCCTGGATGCACATGGCATAGGTGGAACCGGCGTTCCAGACCGGATACCAGGCACGGCCCATCCCTTCATTCTGGGAACGGGGCCGGAAGATGTGCACGGCGCCGCCGCAGGCCATGAACATCCCCTTGCAGGTGAAGAGGTAAACCTTGTTCTCGCGGACGGAGAAACCGACGGCGCCGGCGATCCGGTTGTCTTCCTTCTCGTCCAGGAGGAGTTTCACGATGAAGACCCTCTCGTAGATGTTGTCCATTCCGAGGGCGGCCTTGGCGGCCTCGGCCACGATCACCTTGTAGGACTCGCCGTTGATCATGCACTGCCACTTCCCTTCACGGACCGGCTTGGCACCTTCGACGAGCGGCTTGCCCTCTTCCCCCTCGTGCTTCCAGATCGGAAGACCCCACTTTTCGAAAAGATGGACGGAATCATCCACATGACGGCCCACGTCGAAGATCAGATCCTCGCGGACGATCCCCATGAGGTCGTTGGAAACCATCTTGACATAATCCTCGGGCGCGTTCTCACCCTGCTTGATCCCGAGATAGGTGTTGATGGCGGCAAGCCCCATGGCCACGGCGCCGGAACGGTCCAGAGCGGCCTTGTCGACCAGGGTGACCTTCATATCCGCCGGCGCCCACTTCTTGATTTCGTAGGCGGCGCCGCAGGCGGCCATTCCTCCGCCGACGATCAGGATGTCGGTGTTGATCTCTTCGATCTCCGGCATCTCACAATACGAAAATGTACAAGTCTCTTTTTCCATCTTCATGTTCCTCCAATCGTTGGGTTAGGGCTTGGGAAGGGTCTCGTAAACATCGGATGAAAGGGCACAGTCCTTGATATCCCCGCCGGAGAGCGCTTCAAACTGGATTGAACCTTCCGGAGTAGTCCGGATGGGATACTTGAACCGCTTGATCTGGCCGTCACGGAACTTGATGGTCCACATGCAGGAATCGGTGGAACGCATCGGGATCACCGAACCGCCCATGGGAACGAAGTCGGCATAAGCCCGGACCTCAATCGCCTGCTGCGGGCAGATCTTCACACAGTTGTAACATTCCCAGCATGCGTCCGGTTCCTGATTGTAGGCCTTCATCAGGTCCCGATTCAGTTTCATCAGGTCGTTCGGACAGATGTATTGACAGGCGGTCTTATCCTGTCCTTTACACCCATCACATTTTTCAGCAATCACATAACTCGGCATTTTGGCTACCTCCTGAAAAAATTTGAGTTTCGGATCGCATCAATCCTCCACCCCAACAGAATCCTGCCTCTCGTTCATAAAGAATATAACGATTCCTCCTTGCCCTTTCACCTCCCTTCATTGATTGAATGCTTGCCGGCTGTACTGAACAACGAATCTGCTTTCATTGAATAATCAGGTAACGGATTATTCTTAAAACTCCATGACAGAGATGACGGGTAAACAAGGCGTTACTCTGATAATTAGAATATTATTATTTCTAAATATATTGCCGGGCATCATACGTATTCCATCTGTCTCAACTCTCACTTAGAATCAAGGTACGGGAGGTTTCCCGATTTTTCGGGAAGAATCACTGCGTTACGAAGTGTCATTTCCGGCCCTAAGGGATGTCAATCATAAAACGATCAGGCCCGGAAATCAACCTAAAATACATCGATGGATGCATTTAATATTCTTATGCTTGTATTAATATATATAATTATTATAGCCCGGATTCCCCCCGGATTTTTTATACACAAATCATCCCATCCCGGTCGTTCCGACGGCAATGATTCAAGATCAACCCGGCGGCCATCGCATGGGTCTTCCGCCCAGAAGATGAATATGGAGATGGAAAACGGTCTGCCCACCATCCGGACCTGTATTCATCACCACCCGATAGCCCCTCTCGTCCAGGCCAAGTTGTCCCGCCACCTCCCGAACGGAAGACATCAGGCGATCCATCAACCCGGCAGGCGCGCCTCCGAGTTCATTCAACGAGGCAAGATGCGCACGGGGAATAATCAGGACATGGACAGGCGCCTGGGGATTCAGGTCCCGGAAGGCCACAACCTGCTCATTCTCATAAATCTTCTCGGATTTACGCTCACCGGAGGCAATTTCACAAAACACACACCCCTTCACGGCTTTCTCACAGCCTCCTCTTTCAAAACCCTGTTCCGTTCGGCCAGATATCTTCGGAATCTTTCGAAAACAACAGGCCCCATTTCCCGCTCCATCCCCTCCATGAAACGGCGCGCGCGACATCCATAGGCAAGACCCAACTCTTCCATGAAGCGGTGGACAACCGCCTCCGTATCCCGGAATTCATGACGGTTCTCATCCGGAAGATAATAGAGAAGATTATCAACATAGCATACAATTCGTTCTTCAGCAGTTTCAGGAATGTACTCCCTCTCCGGAAGTCCCAGAACCACCGCCTCATCACGGCTGATCCCCACCCCGATGTGGGTTTCCCCGATCCGGGCAGCCCCTTCCGGAAATCCTTCCTGCCGTATGATCTCCCCGCTTATGACCCCATGCTCCGCTACCTTTTCCGCCCTGCCGCGGCCCACATCGTGAAGAATCGCTCCCAGCCGAAGCGTTTTGAAATCCAGATCACAAGAGTCAGGGTAAAGGCCCGCCAGAAACAAGGCTGCATCGTGCACGAGCCTGGAATGCTCCACGATCGAATCTTTCCATTCAGGCTTATACTCCGCAGCAAGCCTCTCAACCAGGCGCCAAGCCCGTTCAATCTCCTGATCGTCCAGTGAACCGCTCTCTTTCATTGCCCCAGCTCCAGGAATGGACCGTAACGCCACTCTATATCGAAAATCAATCCCATTGTCAATCAAAAGAACCCCTGTGGTTTTGTGCTGAAACATCCAGGGGTCATCCTGAAGTCATCCCGGAGCTGAAACCTTTCCCGAACGTGATCGGTCTGATGCGAAAGGTCAATGGTGACCCTGCGCTCTTCCCTATCGCCGATTTACGGCGACGCGCTTGCCTTGACCGGGGTTCGGTTGTATTTTTATTTTCGTGTGTACCATTCTCCTTTATTACAACGTTTTTCCGGAACTCCCGATCGTCCTCGCAGCCAACCGGGATGAACTTTACGTCAGGCCGTCTTCCCCACCGCTGATGCTCCGGCAAAAACCGCCGATCTACGGAGGAAGAGACGGTCAGGCAGGCGGAACCTGGATGGGAGTCAACCGGTACGGTCTCTGGGCCGGAATCGCCAACCGGCGAAGCCATCTCAGGCCTGATCCTTCCAAACCGTCCCGGGGAGTTCTGCTTCTCGATCTTCTCACCCACGCCTCTGCTCAGGAAGCCGAAGAGGCGGCCCGGAGAATTCCGGCCGGCCGATACAACCCCTTCCACCTTCTTCTCGCAGATCCGGAAAGGGGATTTTTTATGACCTATGAAAAAGAAAAAGAAGTCCTGCCTCTCTCCTCCGGCCTCCACATCCTGACGAATCTGGGCCTCGATGCCGCGCACGACCCGCGGCGGGACACGATCCTTCGACACATCTCCGGCGGACTGGACAAAACATTTCCGCCTTCACTCCCACTTTTCCAGAAAATCCTCGCCGACCACGGCGACGGTTCGGAACCGGTCTGTATCCATGGAGCGGAAGGTGGAACACGGTCCGCAACAGTCCTCTACCTGAGCCGGACGACACCGAGATCAACCTACTATTTCGCCGATGGTCCCCCCTGTACGACCCCCTTTCGAAACTGCTCCGATCTCCTTCGGGGAGGCCTAAATGAGCGATAGGAGTTTCACCCGACACAAAAAGCCCTCTTTGTTTAAAGGGTTATGGTGAGTATACGACTCACCTGTAAGGTGAAACCAGAAACCGGGAGGGGGGATACGATCTCCACAACCCAACCTTTTTGACAGGATGAACCGGATCGACAGGATCTGCAAACCGGACTCCCCCGGAGCACATAAAAGGGGACAGGCTACTTTTTGTGATCAA
>CAYZZU010000011.1:0-77150 GCA_964483105.1 uncultured Nitrospirota bacterium | reverse complement strand
TGAAGATGCTGAAACCCTTTCAGGATCGATTGGAGGGGGTGGTGGTCGAATCGACGTACAACCTTCTTTTCTATCCCTCCATGAACTGATGTGACCGGAAAGTCGGAATAAAAGGTGGCGATGCTTGCTGTTGGTGCATCAGATTCGAATCTGCTCAGGAAGTACCGCAATATCAATGCCAGTTTTCACGAGAAAAGATTTTCACTCCGGGAAGGGCGATCCTATCTCATGGTTTATGCAATGGAAATCAGAAGGGACAAAATAATGGACAGGGTACTTTCAATACAAATCTAATTACTCTTGTAGAATTATGATGTGATGCCTGATACATTATCGTGGTATACGCTACATTTGGGACATGGTTCAGAGAACTCCACCGGCGGTGTACTGTCAATAAGATATTCGGGTGAAATTGACTTCGCATGGGTCCTATGATAAATTTAAGATATCATCTCCCGGATAACCATTCTGATGTTCAAATAAAGTCTCCGGACGGAGACGCTGTAAACGTGGAGGGTATACCATGGGAAACGAAAAGGTGATCTCCATGATGGACACGCTCCAGGAACTCCAGAATACAGAGCAGTATAAAAACCTTCATTGGGAGGGAAGCTTTAAAGACTATCTTGCCATCCTTCAGGAAAATCCGAAAGTGGCCCGGAGTGCCTTCCAGAGAATCTACGATATGATCCTCTCCTACGGTACGGAGGAGTTTGAGGATAACAAACAGAAACTGTTGCGGTACAAGTTTTTTGACGACCCCTTCGGGAGCGGCCAGGATGCGGTCTACGGCCTGGAGAGGCCCCTGATGCGGATGGTGAATGTCTTCAAATCGGCCGCGCGGCGTTACGGCACCGAAAAGAGGGTGCTTTTGCTGCACGGGCCGGTGGGGTGCGCGAAGAGTACGATTGTCCGCCTGTTGAAACGCGGCCTGGAACTCTATTCCAGGACCGATGACGGTGCGCTTTACACCATTGCCTGGAGCTCCGATGGTGTGAACGGGACGCACAACCGTGCTGGCGATGAGATGGTCTGCCCCATGCACGAGGAGCCGCTGCATCTGATTCCCCTGGAATGGCGGGATCGGGTCCTCCGTGAGTTGAATGCCGGGCGGAAACCGGAGGAAAGAATCTACATCGAGGGGGAACTCTGCCCCTGCTGCCGGCAGATGTACAGTGAACTGATCGCGAAATATCAGGGGGATTGGACGAAGGTCATCGAGCATCTCCGGGTCCGCCGGGTTGTTCTTTCCGAGAAGGATCGGGTCGGTATCGGAACCTTCCAGCCCAAGGACGAGAAGAACCAGGATTCCACGGAGCTTACCGGAGATATCAATTACCGGAAGATCGCGGAGTACGGATCGGACTCGGACCCCAGGGCCTTTAATTTTGATGGAGAATTCAATGTCGCCAACCGGGGGCTGGTCGAGTTTATTGAAGTTCTGAAGTTGGATGTGGCCTTTCTCTACGATCTTTTAGGGGCATCCCAGGAACACAAGATCAAGCCCAAGAAGTTTCCGCAGACCGACATCGACGAGGTGATTATCGGGCATACCAACGCACCGGAATACAAAAAACTGCAGAACAATGAGTTTATGGAGGCCCTTCGGGACCGTACCACCAAGATCGATATTCCATATATCACCCGACTGCAGGACGAGATGCGGATCTATGAAAAGGATTTTAATGTCGAGAAGATTCCGCATATCCATATCGCGCCCCATACGATCAAGGTGGCCGCCATGTGGGCCATATTGACCCGCCTGGAAGAGCCCAAGAAGGCGCAGTTGACGCTGATGCAGAAACTGAAGCTCTACGATGGTCATTCGCTGCCGGGATTTACGGAAGATAATGTCCTCGAACTCCGGCGTGAAGGCAAGAGGGAAGGAATGGAGGGGATTTCTCCCCGATATATCCAGGACAAGATCTCCAACGCTCTGGTGAGTGACAAGCATGAAGGGTGCATCAATCCCTTTATGGTGATGAAAGAACTGGAGGGGGGATTGGCCCATCATTCGTTGATCAGCAGTGACGAGATGAGGGCCCGGTACAGGGAGCTTCTCTCCGTGATTCGGGAAGAATATGAAAATATCGTGAAGAACGATGTGCAGCGGGCCATCTCCGCGGATGAAGACTCGATCGCCAAGCTTTGTGCGAATTACATCGACAACGTCAAGGCCTACACCCAGAAGGAGAAAGTGAAGAACAGATATACGGGTGAAGACGAGGATCCGGATGAGCGCCTGATGCGTTCCATCGAGGAGAAGATTGATATCCCGGAAAGCCGGAAGGACGATTTCAGAAGCGAAATCATGAACTATATCGGCGCCCTCGCCGTGGAAGGGAAAAAATTCGATTACAAAACGAATGAACGGCTTCAGAAAGCGCTGGAGTTGAAACTCTTTGAAGACCAGAAAGATAGTATCAAGCTGACCAGCCTGGTATCGACGGCTGTAGTGGATGACAAGACACAGGAGAAGATCGATGTGGTCAAGAGTCGCCTGGTCCGGAATTACGGATACTGCGATATCTGCGCGACCGACGTCCTCCATTTCGTGGCCAGCATCTTTGCCCGCGGGGATACGAAGAGCTGAACGGTTCCGGGCGGGTTGGACCGGAGTGACAGCCAGCCATGATCATCAAGATCGAAAAGGATCTCAATCGGTTCCGGCAGATCGTCAAGGGAACGATCCGCAGAAACCTGAAAAAATATATCAGCCATTCCGAAATGATCGGAAGAAAAGGGAAGGACCTTGTCAGTATTCCGGTTCCCCAGATTGACCTTCCTCATTTTAAGTACGGGCAGGAAGAAGTCGGCGGTGTGGGGCAGGGGGAGGGGGAACCCGGCACGCCGATCGGCCAGGGGGATGAAAAGGGCGGAGCCGGCGAGGCCGGAAACCAGCCGGGAGAACACCTTCTTGAGGTGGACGTCACCATTGAAGAGTTGGCTGAAATCCTGGGAGAAGAGCTGGAACTTCCCCGGATTCAACCCCGCGGAAAGCGGCAGATTGTTTCCGCGCAGGGGCGCTATACCGGGATCCGCAGAGTCGGTCCCGAATCCCTTCGACATTTCAAACGGACCTACCGGGAGGCATTGAAACGCCAAGTCGCCGCCGGAATCTATAACCCGGATCGACCGGTGGTGATTCCAA
The DNA here is from genome assembly GCA_964483105.1 of uncultured Nitrospirota bacterium. GTDB lineage: Bacteria > CG2-30-53-67 > CG2-30-53-67 > CG2-30-53-67 > CG2-30-53-67 > CAYZZU01. The sequence goes on along the minus strand of CAYZZU010000011.1, from coordinate 73,999 downwards.
TTCGTGAAGACAAACGGTATCGTTCCCGGAAGGAGGTCGCGAAACCGGAGAGCAGCGCGGTGATTTTCTACATGATGGATGTCTCCGGTTCCATGGGCAAGGAGCAGAAGGAACTGGTTCGCATCGAAAGCTTCTGGATCGAGACGTGGCTCCGTTCCCAATATGAGGGACTCCAGATCCGTTATATTGTTCATGACGCATCCGCGCGGGAAGTGGACCAGGAGACCTTCTATCATACGCGGGAGTCCGGCGGGACAGTGATTTCTTCCGCCTACGTTCTCTGCAGCAAGATCATCCGTGAGGAATACAACCCGGATGAATGGAATATCTATCCCTTTCACTTTTCCGACGGAGACAACTGGAGCGGTGGCGACACGGCCCGGTCTCTGAAGATTCTGAAAGAAGAACTCCTCCCGGTCTCCAACCAGGTTTCCTATGGCCAGGTCAAAAGTCTGTATGGTAGCGGCCAGTTTCTCAAGGATCTGAACCGCCATCTTTCCGATGAGGAAAACCTGGTGACTTCCGAGATCAACAGCAAGGAGGACATCCTTCCGTCGATCAAGAACTTTCTCGGGAAGGGACGATAATGCTGCCTCCGGAACTGCATCAGGTCAAGGCGGAGATTCGTGATTACGCCCGGGAATTCGGACTCGATTTTTTCGAGGTCGTTTTCCACATGCTGGATTTCGACCGCCTCAACGAGGTGGCCTCTTACGGTGGTTTCCCGACCCGTTATCCTCACTGGCGGTTCGGTATGGAATACGACAGGCTGAGCAAGGGGTATGCCTACGGCCTGCAGAAAATTTACGAAATGGTCATCAACAACGATCCGTGCCACGCCTACCTGTTGAGCGCGAACAGTTTTGTGGACCAGAAGATTGTGATGGCCCATGTCTACGCCCACTGTGATTTTTTCAAGAACAATGCCTGGTTCTCTCCCACCAACCGGAAGATGATGGACGAGATGGCCAATCACGGTGTCCGAATCCGCAGGTTTATCGAGAAATACGGATTGGGGAAGGTTGAAACTTTTCTCGACGCCTGTCTTTCGATCGAACACCTGATTGATTACCATGCTCCCTTTATTCAGCGTACTGAACGGCGCAGTCGGGGGAAGGACATCGGGGAAGAGGACCTGCCGCTCCAGGCGAGGAAGTTCAAGAGCAAGGAGTACATGAATGATTTTATCAACCCCCGGGAATACATGGAGGCCCAGTTGAAGAAACTGCGGGAATCCATGGAGCGGAAGAAGCATTTTCCGGAGTCGCCCGCAAAGGATGTGCTGCAGTTTCTGCTGGAGTATTCTCCGTTGGAAAACTGGGAGCGGGACATTCTTTCCATCGTTCGTGAAGAGAGCTACTATTTCGCCCCCCAGGCGCAGACCAAGATCATGAACGAGGGATGGGCCACCTACTGGCATTCCACGATCATGACGCAGAAGGCCCTTCAGGATTCGGAGGTAATCGATTACGCCGACCATCACTCCGGGACGCTCGGGACGCGGCCGGGAGTGATCAATCCTTATAAAATCGGCGTGGAACTGTACCGTGACATTGAAGACCGGTGGAACAGGGGTCGTTTCGGCAAGGAATATGACAATTGCACGAATAGGGTGGAGAAGAAAAACTGGGATCGGAAACTCGGCCTCGGCCGGGAGAAAATTTTTGAAGTCCGGAAGATCTACAATGATGTCTCTTTCATAGACAGCTTTCTGACGGAGGAGTTCTGCGAAGCACACAAGCTGTTTACTTATCGCTTCAACCCCGAGACGCGGATGTACGAGATTGCCGACCGGGATTATCGGAAAGTGAAGGCCAAGCTCCTTTTCAGTTTAACCAACTTCGGCCAGCCCTTCATCTACGTCATCGACGGGAATTTCCGGAACCGGGGGGAGTTGCTGCTGAAGCACCGGTTTGAGGGGATCGGTCTCAAGCAGGACTACGCCAGGGATACCCTCCGCAACATCCAGAGGATCTGGCGGCGTCCGGTTTTTCTCGAAACCCGGGTCAACGACGCGGCGGTTCGGATCGGGTACGACGGGAAGAAGATCCTGGAAGAAAAGATCGCCCTGCCGGAAGAAGAAGCGGCCGAAGGTGTGAGCGGCTGACCCTGCCCCGCCGGAGAAACTTTGGAAGCCTGCCGGTTCTTGAATCGCCTCACAAGGAAAAAGGGGAGAAGATCCGATGGATGGAAGCCTGCCCGGAAGTATCGCCTTCGGGAGGGAGATCTGCGGGAACTTCCGGCAGGCGGAATCGAGGGAGTGGTGGCTGGCCAATGGGATTGGAGGGTATGCCGCGGGGACCGTAGCGGGAAGCCTGAGCCGGCGTTATCATGGCCTGTTGATCGCTCCGCTTCACCCGCCGCTTGGACGGACCCTGGTCGTGGCCAAAGCCGATGCGACGCTCGTGGATGGAGAGAGGGAGTGGCCTCTTTTTACCAACCGCTGGTGGAACGGCGTCGTGGACCCCGAAGGGTATCTACGGATCGAGAACTTTCATCTGGACGGCCGTGTACCGGTTTGGCGATATGCCGTGGACGGTTTGCGGCTTGCAGTAAGGATCTGGATGGAACCGGGGGAGAACACGACTTACGTCGCCTATCGGCTGGAGACCTCGCCTTGGGGACATCAGAAGGGAATGGGATTGCGCGTGAGACTGCTTGTGAATGGCAGGGATCACCACGGGGAGACGAAGCCTCGCGCATTCATCCCTTTTGTGGAAATGAAAGACCATGGTTTGCGGGTTGTCAGCCCCGACCGGTTTCATCTGCGGATCACCCCCCGGGGCGGGGTGATCGATAAAAAAGATTTTTGGGTGAACGATTTCGACTTGCCCGTGGAGCGGGAAAGAGGTCTGTCCGATCGGGACAGCCATCTCTGTGTCGGGGAAGCATCGATCGATCTTGTCCCGGGCAGATGGTCCGGAATCGTCTTCACCCTGCATCCGGAGGGGGCACATCAGCTCGACGAGGCCATGGAGCGCGTACGTGCCCACGACCGCTCGGTCATCAAGACGGCTGAAACCCGCGTCCCGGAGATGGCGGGTGCCCCGGACTGGATCAAGCAACTGGTTTTGGCGGCCGACAGTTTTCTGTTTTCCCGTCCGCTCCCCGGTCTCCCGGACGGGGAGTCGGTTATCGCCGGATATCCCTGGTTCGGGGATTGGGGGCGGGATACCATGATCTCCCTTCCCGGTCTCACACTCGCCACAGGCCGCTATGACACGGCGAAAAGAATCCTCCTCACGTTTGCCCGCTATGTGGATCAGGGGATGCTGCCGAATCTCTTTCCGGAAGGGGGTGAGCCTCTCCGATACAATACGGTCGATGCCTCCCTTTGGTACATTGAGGCGTGGCGGGCGTACGTGCAGGTGACCCGGGACCTGGAGGCACTGAGGCCAGTCTTTCCTGTTCTGGAAGAAATTCTGAAGGCGTATCGGGAAGGGACCCGCTACAGGATTCATATGGACCCGGAAGATCACCTCCTCTACGCGGGCGAACCGGGCGTTCAACTGACCTGGATGGACGCGAAGGTCGGTGACTGGGTGGTGACGCCCCGGATCGGGAAACCTGTGGAGATCAATGCCCTCTGGTTCAACGCCCATCGGGGCCTGGCGGACTTCGCCGAACGTTTGGGGCGTTCGGGCAAGCATTATGAAAAACTGGCCATCCGGATACGGCAAGGGTTTACACGGTTTATAAACCAGGATACGGGAGGACTTTCCGACGTGATAGACGGCCCAGCGGGTGACGATCACTCCATCCGTCCGAATCAGATTATTGCGGTGAGTCTTGCCCATAGCCCGCTGGAACGTGACTCTCAGAAAAGCGTCGTCTCACTCTGCGGGCGCCACCTGTTCTCTTCCTTTGGCTTGCGATCCCTGTCGCCGATCCATCCGGATTACCGCGCCTGTTACCGGGGGAACGTGTGGGAGAGAGACGGCTCCTATCACCAGGGTCCGGTCTGGGCCTGGCTTTTAGGTCACTATGCGCTGGCGGAGTTTCGGGTCCATGGCAACGCAGCAGCGGCCCAGTCTCTCCTGGATCCCATACGTCACCACCTGTTCGACGCGGGACTGGGCACCGTCAGTGAGATCTTTGACGGGGATCCTCCACACATTGCCAGGGGATGTCCTTCCCAGGCATGGTCGGTTGCGTGTATCCTGGACGCCTGGTGGAAGCTGGAACGGGCGAAGAACGAGACCCCTGGAAACCAATAACAGAAGCCGCCAACATATCTTGGATTTCCCCCTATCGTTCAATCACGGTTCCGGAAACCGCCCGGCCACCAGAGGATCAGGTTGCACTCGGTCGGGATTCCGGCTTCGGGGTGATGGGCGATGATGCGCGGGGTGAAGTCGGTGAGCGGCCGTTCTGTCTGGATGCCTGCGGTGTATTGATGACTCCCGGGGGAGCCGGGCAGCTCGCCTGTCCGTTTCATTGTCTGCCGTATGGGTGTATCGCCGTCTTTCGGATCGGCGTACAGTTCCACCCGGACGGAATCGGGCTGGATTTCTCCGAGGTAGATTTCCAGGTCGAAAGACCAGCCGCCGGGTTCCGGGGCTGCTTCCACTTTTCCCCAATGCACCTGATCCCAGTATTGTCTCAGCCGTAGTTCCCAGGCGCGGAGTTCCCTGGCCGTCCGGCCATGTTGACCGCTTCTCTTTCGAAACGCCGCGGCGGCGGGCAGGTAGATTTTTTCCGTGTATTCCCGTACCATCCGATTGCTGCTGAAACGGGGCGTGAGGTGGGCCATGCTGGTTCGCATCCGCCGGATCCAGTCCCTGGGAAGTCCTGCACTGTTCCGTGCGTAAAATTCCGGAACGATCGTTTGTTCCAACAGGGTGTAGAGCTGTTCCGCCTCAACGCGGTCCCAATCCCCCGCCGGGTGTTCTTGTCCATCCCCCAGCGCCCAGCCCACATCGCCGGAGCAGGCCTCGGCCCACCATCCATCCAATTCGGAAAGGTTGAGCCCGCCGTTGACCAGGACCTTCATGCCGCTCGTTCCCGACGCCTCCCACGGACGGCGCGGGGTATTGATCCAGACATCCACTCCCTGCACCATTTCCTGCGCCAGGTCCATATCATAGTCCTCCAGGAAGACCGCGTGATCGCGCACGTCCGGCCGTTCCACGAACCGGGCCCATGTCTGCACGAGGCGTTTTCCCGTCTCGTCCTGTGGATGAGCCTTGCCGGCGACGATGATCTGCGCGGGCCGGCTCGGATTGTTCAGCAGACGGACCAGCCGTTCCGGGTCCTGCAGCAGGAGGTTCGGGCGCTTATACTCGGCGAAGCGGCGGGCGAATCCCAGTGTGAGCGTATCGGCGTGAAGGACTTTTTGTGCCTGGGCCACACGTTCCGGTGGAAGGCCGCGTTGCCCCAGGTGCAGGGCCAGACGCCTCCGTGCATAGCGCACCAGGTCCGCCCGTTCCCGGTTGCGGAAGGCCCACAGTTCTTCGTCGCTCATCTTTTCCAGGATGGCTCCGGTCAGGGTGTCGAGCGTCCCCCGCCAGCGTTCCTTGCCGCAGACCTGGGTCCAGGCCGTGTCGGCCCAGGGTGAATCCCAGGACGGGACATGGACCCCGTTGGTGACATGTGTGACCGGCACCTCGTCTTCCGGCCATCTGGGGAAAAGATCCTGAAAAATACGGCGGCTGACCTTGCCGTGCAGCCGGCTGACACCGTTCGTGATGCCGCAGGTGCGGAGAGCCAGGTAGGCCATATTGAAGGGTTCCTGACTATCGTGGGGGGCAAGGCGTCCCAGCGCGGCCAACTCGTGGGGAGCAACCCCCAGGCGGTCTGCGTAGTCCCGGCCGTATTTTTCCAGCAGATGCCGTGGGAAGATATCGAACCCGGCGGCGACCGGTGTGTGTGTGGTAAAGACATTGCCGGCCCGTGTGGCCCAGAGGGCTTCCCAGAAGTCCAGATGGTTTTCTTCTTGAAAGCGGCGGGCTCGCTCCAGGGTGACGAAGGCTGCGTGTCCTTCGTTGAGATGGCAGATGTCCACGTTCAGTCCCAGTGCTTCGATCAATCGCCAGCCGCAGATTCCCAGGGCGATTTCCTGGACCAGACGCATTTCCAGACCGCCACCGTAGAGCTTGCTGGTGATGCCCCGGTCGTTCGGGCTGTTTAACGGATCGTTGCTGTCAAGCAGGTAGAGCATGACCCGGCCTACCTGCGCCTGCCAGACGCGAAAGCGCACGGTTCGACCTGGAAAGTCAAAGGAGACATGCAGCCAGGCCCCGGAATCCGCGAGAACCGGTGTGATCGGGAGGCTGGTCGGATCGTTGTAGGGATAGACCTCCTGCTGCCATCCGTCGGCGTTGAGGATCTGGCGGAAATAACCTTCCTGGTAGAGGAGCCCCACGCCGACCACCGGTACCCCCAGGTCGCTGGCCGCCTTGAGATAGTCGCCCGCGAGGATTCCGAGACCCCCGGCATAGATCGGCAGGGCCTCGCTCAGGCCGAATTCCATGCTGAAGTAAGCGATTCCGGGGGTGGCGGTGTCGCCGAAGATCTGATGACTCCAGCAGGAGCAGGCAAGATACTCTTCGCGGGCTTCGGCCAGGCGATCGAGTTCTTTCCTGAAATGTACATCCCGGGCCAGTTCTTCCAGCCGCTCACGGGAGAGGTTCTGCAGAACCACGTAAGGGCTTTTGGTTCGCTCCCAGGTCTCCGGATCCACGTCTCTCCAGACGGTGTCACCGGCATGACTCCACATCCAGCGCAGGTCTGTTACCAGGTCCGCCCATCGTTCCAGGCCGGGGGGCAGGTTCCGAGGGAAAAAAGGTGTGGTCTCCATGGTTTTGCTCCTTCATGGTGTACGCTTTTCGGTTTTGATCTTGCCTTGATCCAATCTGATCCTGTAAATCCTGTCGAAAAATCCTTTGATCTTTGTGCCTTGTTCCTTTGCCCCTTGTTTTCCCTAATCACCGCCTTTCCATTTCCACTCACGGATTTCAGGCATATCCTCGCCGTAACGGTTGATATACTCCCTGTGCTCGATCAACTTGTCACGAATCCATTGTTTTGTATAGGCGGCAATGGATCCCAGCCCGGGCACGCGGTCGATCACGTCCGCGACCAGGTGAAACCGGTCGAGATCATTGCGTACCACCATGTCGAAGGGCGTGGTCGTGGTTCCCTCTTCTTTGTAACCCCGGACGTGGAGGTTCTGATGGTTGGTCCGTCGGTAAGTCATCCGGTGAATCAGCCAGGGGTAGCCGTGGAAAGCGAAGATCACCGGTTTGTCCGTGGTGAAGAGGGCGTCGAAATCCTTGTCCGAAAGCCCGTGGGGATGTTCCTCCCTCGGCTGGAGTGTCATCAGGTCCACGACGTTGATCACCCGGATCTTCAACCCGGGTGCTTGCTCGCGGAGCAGGTCCACGGCCGCCAGGGTTTCCAGCGTGGGGACATCTCCCGCGCAGGCCATCACCACATCGGGGGTGGTTCCCTGATCGTTACTGGCCCATTCCCAGATTCCGATTCCGGAGGTGCAGTGTTGGACGGCCGCGTTCATGTCGAGCCACTGAAGTTCCGGCTGCTTTCCCGCCACGATGACATTGACGTAGTTGCGGCTCTTCAGGCAATGGTCGGTGACCGAAAGGAGGGTGTTGGCATCGGGGGGGAAGTAGACCCGGACGATATCGGCCTTCTTGTTGATCACGTGGTCGATGAAGCCGGGATCCTGGTGAGAAAAACCGTTGTGGTCCTGCCGCCAGACGTGGGAGGTCAGCAGGTAGTTGAGGGAGGCGATCGGGCGCCGCCACGGAATTTGGTTCCGGGTCACCTTGAGCCACTTGGCGTGCTGGTTGAACATCGAGTCGATGATATGGATGAAGGCCTCATAGCAGGAAAAGAACCCGTGCCGGCCGGTCAGAAGGTATCCTTCCAGCCAACCCTGGCAGGTATGTTCGCTGAGAATCTCCATGACCCGGCCGTCGGGCGAGAGATGGTCATCCTCTGGGATTGTCGGATCCATCCAGGTTCGGTCCGTGACCTCGAACAGGGCGCTCAAACGGTTTGAGGCGGTCTCGTCCGGACCGAAAACGCGGAAATTCCCCTCCTCCCGGTTGAGTTTCATGACATCCCTCAGGAAACGACCCATGACCCGGGTCGCCTCGGCTGAAACCCGGCCGGGCCCCGGCAGATCCACCGCGTAGTTCTTAAAGTCCGGCAGCCTCAGGTCACGGAGCAGAAGGCCGCCGTTGGCGTGAGGATTGGCCCCCATCCGGCGGTCGCCCTTCGGCGCGAGATCGGACAGCTCCGGCATCAGTCGTCCTTCCTGGTCAAAGAGTTCCTCGGGCCGGTAACTCTTCATCCAGGTTTCGAGCTGCTTCACGTGATCCGGGTGGGCGGCCATCCCCGCCAGGGGAACCTGGTGGGACCTCCAGAAACCCTCGGTCTTCAGCCCATCAACCTCCTTGGGTCCGGTCCACCCCTTGGGGGTCCGCAGAATGATCATGGGCCACCGGGGCCGTTCGTTCAGGCTGTGATTACGGGCTTTTCCCTGAATCGATTTGATTTCAGCACACACCGTGTCCAGGGTTTCCGCCATGAGCCGGTGCATCGTTTCGGGATCTTCTCCCTCCACGAAACAGGGTTTGTAACCGTAGCCCGTAAACAGGTCTTTCAGTTCTTCATGGCTGATCCGCGCCAGCACCGTTGGGTTCGCGATCTTGTAGCCGTTCAGGTGGAGGATGGGAAGCACGGCTCCGTCACGGACCGGGTTGAGAAACTTGTTGGAATGCCAGGCCGTGGCGAGCGGTCCGGTTTCGGCTTCGCCGTCTCCCACCACGCAGACGGCGATCAGGTCGGGATTGTCAAAGACCGCGCCAAAGGCGTGAGCGATCGAGTAGCCGAGTTCCCCTCCCTCGTGAATGGACCCCGGGGTCTCGGGGGCCGCGTGGCTGGGGATACCGCCCGGGAACGAAAACTGCTTGAAGAGTTTCTTCATTCCTTCGGTGTCCTGGGTAATGTTGGGATAGAACTCGCTGTAAGTTCCCTCGAGATAGGTGTTGGCCACCAGCCCGGGGCCGCCGTGTCCCGGCCCGGCGATGTAGATCATGTTCAGGTTCTGTTCGCGGATCACGCGGTTCAGATGGACGTAGATGAAGTTGAGCCCCGGAGTGGTTCCCCAGTGCCCCAGGAGCCGGGGTTTGATATGGGAAAGTTGGAGCGGTTCCCTGAGCAGGGGATTGTCATACAGGTAGATTTGTCCCACGGAAAGATAGTTTGCCGCGCGCCAGTAGGCGTCCATCCTCTTCAGTTGATCCTGGGAAAGGGTCTGACTCATATCCTTCTCCTTTTTGAACCCCGGGTTTGGCAAAGCAGATGATGCGTGTGCCGGGCAATCATCAGCTCTTCGTTTGTTCCTATGACACGGACGGTTACCTGAGAACGGTTCTTCGAGATGATGGCCGCATTTTCTCTGTTACGGTCCGGATCCAGCCGGATTCCCAGGTATTCCAACCCATCGCAGATGCGCCGGCGCACGGGGACGGCGTTCTCCCCGATCCCGCCGGTGAAGACCAGGGTGTCGAGCCCGCCCAGGACCGTGGTCAGGCCCCCGAGAAACTTCCGGGCCTGGTAGCAGAAAAGATCAACGGCTTCCTGTGTGCCGGGATCTTCCGCTTCTTTTTCTAACAATTCTTTCATGTCTCCGGTGGTTCCCGAAAGTCCCAGGAGGCCGCCCTTCCGATTCACGAGATCGTTCAGCTCCCGGGGCGTCATCCCCTTTTGCTCCAGGAGATAGAGAAGAAGGCCGGGGTCGAGATCGCCGGAGCGGGTGCTCATGACCAGTCCGCCCGTCGGGGTAAAGCCCATGGTCGTATCGAGGCACTGTCCCTTGTGCACCGCGGCCATACTGGCCCCGTGCCCCAGGTGGGCGATGATGATGCGGCCGCCGGCCGTCTCTTCGCCCGCCTCCCGCAGCAACTCCTCCAGGATGTATTCATACGAAAGACCGTGAAAGCCGTAGCGGAGGATCCCTTCCTCAAATAAATCCCCTGGAAACGGGTATCGCTGGGCCACTCGCGGCATGTTCCGGTGGAACATAGTGTCGAAACAGGCGACCTGGGAGAGGGCGGGGTAGACCCGCCCGATCGTTTCAATGGCGTCCAGTTCGTGGGGAAGATGTTCCGGTACAAAGGGACTGAGTCTTCGAAGCCCGGAGAGGAGGTCCGGGGTGGCGAGTCGGGGGCGGCTGTAGAGCGTTCCGCCGTGTACCACGCGATGTCCGATCGCGCTCAGGTTCCGATCCAGGGAATTTTCGTGCAGCCATGCAAGGAGCCTCTTCAAGGCCGCACGGTGATCCGGGAAGCTCTGCTGTACTTTCACGAGGCTTTGAGCGGCCGCGTCCCGGGCGTGAAAGAGACTTCCGGAGAGACCGATCCCCACGATCTCTCCTTTCAGGACCAATTCCTCGGAACGTCCCATCCGGTAGAGGGAAAATTTGATACTGGAAGAGCCGCTGTTGATCGTCAGGATCCGGTCCCATGGTTCATCTTTCATGTTCCCTTGTCTACTCCCTTTTTCCGGAGCTGTCAAGCTGCCCGGGAGTCCCAAATCCAGCGATCAAGATATTCAGATTCCGGAAAACCGAATAAGAATCCTTCGAAAAATCCGTTGCACGATCCGGTTTCTTCCTTTCGATATGATGTAACTCATTGTTTTTGTTCATTTTGTTTGCTCGTACAAAGAAAACGAACCCATGATCCGACGCCCCGAGTCACTCGGTCCCGCAAAGCGGGACGTGGAGGGTTGCGTATCCCGTCGATCCTGTTGATCCTGTCAAAAAGGTTTTGATTTTCATTTCCGATCTTTTCTCCGTGATCTCCGAGTGCTCCGTGGTCAAATGTTTTTGCCTTTAATCTTTTCAAGTCCCCCCTCACCTCTATTCTATCCCCAGAGGGAGAGGAAGTCGTATGATTGATCTCGGTTTTTCCCCGTGCCCCCGTGTTCCCCGTGGTTCATGCTTTTGACTTTGGCTTTGTTCCGGCTCTTTGCCGGGTCCCGCTTTTCTCCGTTTCACAGGTCTCCTGCAAAATCGGGGGAAATCCTGCTGGCCTTGTCCTTGGCAATCCTGAGTCATTCCGAAGTGATCCCGAGTCTCAGAACTTTTCCGGGGGTATTGACATGAGGAGAATATGAGTATATGATCATTAAATCATAATTAGTTAGACAGGAGAATCCTGATGGAAGAGATTGAAGCCCGCAGGGCATCCATTCTGAAGGCAGTCGCCCAGCCGACACGGATCAGAATCCTGGAGTTACTGAGAGGGGGGGAGCGCTGTGTCTGCGAGATTATCCCGATTCTTCAGGAAGAACAGTCCAATATTTCCAAACATCTTGCTTCCTTACGGAATGCCGGGATTGTCAATCTTCGCAGGAAAGGAGCCAGCAACTACTACAGTGTTCGCCACCCCGAAGTTTTCCGGATCCTCGATCTGGCTCAGAAAATGGTCAGAAATGAAATGCGAAGATCAACCGAAATGCTGAAACAAATGAAGAGAGAGTCATGAAAGCAGGTATCAATCGGACGTTGCAAATCGTTGCGGGCCTCATTTGCCTATGTTTCCTTTCCGTGGGATGGGGGCACGCCGAGGAGGTCCTGACCCTGGAGCGTGCCCTTGACATCGCGGTTCACCAGAGTCCTCTCCTGACCTCGCGTCGCAATGCGGTCTTGGCCGCGGGGGAGGGGAGGAGGGCCACATTCGGCAGAAGGCTTCCACAGGTCAACCTGTACGCACGGGCCATAAGGTTGAGCGATCCCCAGGTGGTCATCCCGATCAAGAGTTTCAACATGAAGACACCTCCGATCTTCAGCCGGGACCAATACGGCGCGGGTGTGACATTTCGAATCCCCCTCTATGAGGGCGGGCGGCTCAGAAGGCAGGTGACCGTGGCCGAACTCTCAAGGGCCATCTCCGCATCGGGGCTCAGACTTACGACCCAGGATCTGATGGCCAATGTGACCAACGTCTTCAACCGTGTGCTCTATCTCAAGGGGTTGATTGCCGCACGGCAGGAGACCCTCTCCGCGTTGGGAAAGGCCCGGGGGGACGCTGCGCTCAAACTCAAGGTGGGACGGATCGCGCCGGTGGATCTCATGCGCATTGAAACCCAGGTTGCTGAACAGAAACAGGCCCTGATCGAGAGCCGGGAGGATGAGATCCGGTCCAGGCAGTCTCTGGCCTTGCTGCTTGGCTGGGACCCGTCCCGGGAACCCGAGGTGGCAGGCGTCCTTGTATCGCCCGATCCTTCGGCGATCCAAAGCGGCGATCTCACGGTGGAGGAACTGGTTGAGAACCGTCCGGATGTTCAGCGATCGGTCCGCGAGGTCAGGAAGGCGGAAGCCGCACTGAAAATCGCGGAAGGGCGGAATCTTCCCTCGATCGAGCTGGTCGGAGACTACGGCAAAAGGGCCGGAAGCGGTGGGAAGGGGGACGAAGAGGTCTGGTCCGGAGGGGTTTCCATGAATCTGAATCTCTTCAGCGGGGGGACCCTTTCCGCGCAGGTCGCCCAAGCCAGGGCGCGACTTGTCGCCGCCAGGGAAAATGTGCGGCAGGCCAGGTTGAACGCCCGCACCGAAGTCATGCATGCCGTGTCCAATGTGCGGGAGGCCAAACACCGCTTTGAGGTGGCCGTTTCAGCAAGAAAGACCGCGAAGGAGACCTACCGGATTGAGGAACTCCGATACCGGAAGGGGGCCGGCACCGTCACAGACAGCCTTCTGGCCCAGGCCGCCTGGCTCTCCGCCCGGGCCGATGAACTTGCCGCCCTCTTCGACATGCAGAAGGCGGTCGTGGACTACCGGCTGGCTACGGGCACCATCGATGAGGGGCTGACGGGGCCGGAATCGGGTAAGAAGGCAAAAGCATTCACCACGGAGATCGCGGAGGACACGGAGAAAGGCAAAAGAGGGAAAAAGCAAAGGCAAAAAGCTGTAACCACGGGGGACACGGGGAAGGCCAAAGAAAGGCGAAAGAGCATTTTACCATGAAGGACATGAAGGACATGAAGGAAAGCAGAACCAGGCACAACCCCCTTTAGCGTCTTGGTTTATCCGGGACGGGGGATCAACATGGACTTTTCTTCGCGAACTTTGCGATCTCGGCGCGAGGATGGTTTTGCAATCAGGCGACTCTCTCGCGGAGCAGGGCGAAACATGAAAAGGATGAAACCATGAAAAAGAAAATCATCGGGATCGTTGTAATCCTTCTACTGGTTCTGAGCGGGATCCTCCTGGTACGGCACAGGAAGGCCCAGCTCGCGCAGGTCCCGCCGCCGGCGGAGGGGGCTCCCGCCGTGGAAGCGGCCCCGGTTGTGAAGGGCGCCTTTCCGGAGACGGAGCGGTTCCTCGGGACGCTGGCCGCCAAGGACGCGGCGGATCTCGCGCCCAGGGTCACCGGTCACCTTGTAGAGGTCCGGGTCCGGGAGGGGGCGAAGGTGGAAAAGGGTGAACTTCTTGCACGTCTCGATGACCGGCTTGAGCGGGACAAGGTCGCGGAAGTCCGGGCCGACCTCGCCGCCGCACGGACCGCTCTGTCCACACAGGAGTCGATCTATCAGCGGGACACCAGCCTCTTCGCCGCCAAGGCGATCAGCCGGGAAGCACTGGACCGATCCCTGACGGAGCGGGACGCGGCGCGGGCCCGGGTCACGAGCCTGCAAAAGGTCCTTCATACCGCGCAGACTGATCTCTCCTATACCCGGATCCCGGCTCCCTCAGACGGCGTGATTACGGCCCGGTTGGCCGATCCTGGGGATCTTGTCCTGCCGGGAAATCCGGTTCTCGCGATGGAGAGACCCAATCTCGGCTACTTTGTCTCCGTCAAGGTTCCCCAGGATCTTTTCCCGAAACTCCGGGTCGGCGGGAAAGCCTTTCTATCACAGGGTCTCGACGGTGGACCGTCACTCCCGGCCCGGATCAGCCGGATTCATCCGGCCGTTCGTGCGGGGACCCTTGCCGTCGTGGAGATTGATGTCGCGGCGGCCCCCTTTGACCTCCCGACGGGTGCCACCCTGGACGTGGATCTTGTCATCCGCCGACAGCAGGGGTGGCGGGTTCCCACGCGCGCCCTGCTGGAAAACACCGATGCGGTCTATCTCTATCAGGTCAAGGATGATGAATCGATTCACATCGAAAAGGTGACACTCCTTTCCCGGGGTCCGGAATGGGCCGTGGTCCGGGGGACCTTCCCGGAGCAGGCCCGGGTGGCAACGGCACAGGAGAGCGCTCTACTGAGGCTCCACGAGGGCGAGAAGGTACGGGTCGCGGAAGACGACAATCGATACGCTCGTAATTAGATTTAGTGGACACGCAAGGCGACCATCAAGATAAGAACCTCACAACCGGAAGGCGAAACCATGACGGACCCGGGAAATAGCGCACACAAGAAGACCTTTATCGAGGTCTTTCTCAAACGGCCCCATCTCATCATCTCCATCATCCTGCTCACTGTGGCCCTCGGGTTCATCGGCTTCAAGTCGATGCCATTGAACCTCTTTCCCGACGCGAACTACCCGGTGATTTCGGTCATCATTCCGGAACCGGGGGCCTCGGCCGAAGATGTGGAAGACAAGGTGACCCGGACCGTGGAGAAGGAGTTGGCCACGGTGGATCTGGTTCGCAAGGTTCGTTCCGTCAGCCAGGATGAGATGGCCGCGGTGAGCGTGGAATTCGAGTATGCAAAGGGGTTGGATGCCGCGGCCACGGATGTGGCGAATGCCCTGCAGCGGGTTGACTCCAAGCTTCCGCAGGATATCCTCCCTCCGGAGATCTTCCGGGTGAGTGACGCCACCACGCCGGTCTTCACCCTGGCCTTGAGTCCTCGTCCGGGGAGTCATCTGGATCTGGAAAAGGTGCGCCAGCTTGCCGACAACGAGATCCGTGAAGACTTTCTCCGGATTCCCGATGTGGCCAACGTGGAGATCTTCGGCGGCTACTTCCCCGAGATGGAGGTCGAGATCGATCCGAGGAAACTCCATGCCTACGGTCTTTCCCTCGAAGCGGTCCTCCTCTCTATCCGGGCTCAGAACGTGAATATCCCCGACGGACTGATCCTCCGGAAGGGGAGCCAGTTCCTGGTCAAGACCGAGGGGGAACGTCTCGAAAAGGCCGGGCTGGAGCAGATCGTCGTTGGGCATGAGGCCGGGGGAGAGGTCCACCTCCGGGATGTGGCAGCGGTCCGGACTGCTTACCGGGAGCGGCAATCCCTCTACCGGGGCAACGGGGAACCCGCGATCGGTCTGAACATCATGCGGCCGGAGAAGGGGCACGTCACCACCACCATCGCGGCCGTGGAGCGGGCCCTCCCCGCGATCCGGGCGAAGTACCCGGAACTCTCCATCAAGGTGGCCGACACCCAGCGGGGGATCATCCGGACGAGCGTGGGGAACATGGCCGACGCCCTCCGGGACGCCGTGCTCATGACCCTGGCCGTCATCTTCTTGATCCTCGCCAACACCCGGATCTCGATCCTCGCGGCCATCTCCATTCCCTTTACCTATTTTCTCACCTTCGCGGCCATGTACCTCTTCGGCTACGAGCTGAACATCGTCACCCTCACCGCGGTGATCGTCGCCGTGGGGCTTTTGCTCGATGATGCCATTGTTGTGATCGAGAATATCGAGCGACACTTCCACCAGTTGGGGAAACCGATCTATCGCGCCGTGGTGGATGGCCTCAACGAGATTCTCCTGGCCGACTGGGCCGGCACCTTCACGACGGTGATCGTCCTGATCCCGATCATGTTCAGCGGCGGCTACGTCCAGAAGATCCTGCGGCAGTTCACCGTGGTCCTCTCCCTGGCGCTCCTCTCGAGCTACATCGTATCGGTCACGGTCATCCCGCTCCTGGCGCCCTACCTCGTTCGGGCCTCCGCCGAGAAGACCCGGCTGGAACGGATCACCGCCCTCTTCGGGCGCTACGTGATCGACCCGGTCCGGGACTTCTTCGCCGGGCTGATCCACACGGCGCTCAGGCACAAGCCCTTCTTCATCTTTCCCGTCATCGCCCTCTTCGTCGTCAGCATGAAGCAGATGCCGGTTGCCGGGCGGGACCTGATGCCCCCGATGGACACGGGGATCATCAAGATCTCTTTTGAGACCGAATCGGATACCTCTCTCCCCGCAACGGAACATGTGGCGGAAGAGATCGAGGCGATTCTGAAGAAGATGCCGGGGATGGAAAAGATCTCTACGACCGTCGGCTCCGAGGCCGGCGTCATCAGCTTCGGCACGGGACGGATCCCCCAGCAGGGGCTCATGACCGTCCACTTCGTCGACCGCTTCCACCGAAAGAAAACGATCTGGCAGATAGAAGAGGAGATCCGGAAGGAGGCCGCGGCGATCCCCGGTCTCAAGTCGCTCGACGTCTATGACTTCGGGGCCACGCCGATGTCCTCGATCAGCGCCCCCGTCGACGTGATGATCGAAGGCCCCGACGCCGCCGTCCTCGACCGGCTGGCCGACCAGGCCGCGGCCCGGCTCCGGAAGGTCCGGGGACTCACCACGGTCACCCGTTCCTGGACCCGGGACAAGCGGCAGTTCCTCCTTGCCGTCGATATCGAGAAGGCCGCCCGCTACGGCATCGGTCCCGTGGAGATCAGCCGCCAGCTCACGGACGCCCTCAAGGGCGGCCCCGCCTCGGTCCTCCGGGTCCCCGGGGAGGACGGCTACCGGATCCGGGTCCGCTATCCCGAGGGGGCGAGGAACAGCCTGGCCGCCCTCAATGCCGTGCAGATCGCCACCCGGCTGGGGCCGGTCCCCTTTTCGGAACTGGCCGCTGTGAAAAAGGGATGGACCCGCACCCGCTACACCCGTCAGGACCTGGAACCGACGGTGGATATCTACGGATACCGGGGAACCACCGCCATCTCGCACCTCCAGGCAGGGGTACAGAAGGCGCTCGCCGGCCTTGCCCTTCCGCCGGGTTATCATATCCGTCATGAAGGTGAGGTCAAGAACATGACCGAAGCCGGCGTTCGGCTGAAAAAGGCCCTCCTCCTGGCCGTGATCCTCCTCTTCTTCACCCTCGCTCCGACCTTCCGCTCCTGGGCCAACCCGGTCACGATCATGTCGGCCATCCCCCTGGCCATGATCGGCGGGGTCTGGGGGCTCCTCATCACCGGCCGCCACGCCTGCATGCCGGCGAACATGGGGATGATCCTCCTGGCCGGGATCGTGGTGAACAACTCGATCCTCCTGATCGATTTCATCGAAAAGGCCCGGGCCGAAGGCGCGGCGCTTCAGGAGGCCATTGAGCAGGCGGTCCGGGTCCGGACCCGGCCGATCCTGATGACCGCCACCGGCACCATCGTGGGGATGCTCCCGATCGCCGCCCAGCGGGCGCTGGGGCTGGAGCGGCTCTCTCCCCTCGCCGTCGTCGCCATCGGGGGGCTCTTCGTGGCCACCTTCCTGACCCTCATCTACGTGCCGATCTTCTACAGTCTGATGGACGGCATCCGGCAGTGGGGCGGACAGTGGGCCGAGAGACGCCGTTCCGCCGCGTCGGCATGGTCGAAAGGATAAGAAAAAACCTGGAATGGGGCTTGACAAAGTGTTTCCACCGGGATATATATGTGCATATACACATTATGAGGTTTTCCGATGTCGCCGAGACCCAAAAAAATACGTCATTGCGGATGCAGACTCAAGGGCCGGGCCTTTAGGCCCACGGGTGTTCCCATGGGAAAACTCGACCGGGTCAGGATGTACCGCGACGAGATTGAAGCGTTGAAGCTCTGCGATCTCGACGGCCTCACCCAGGAGGAGGCGGGGCGGCGCATGGGGGTATCACGGGGGACCGTTCAGCGTATATTGAGTTCCGCACGGAGAAAGGCCGCCGAGGCGCTTTCCGGCTGCAAGGCCATCCTACTTGAGGATGCCTTTTGCGGGAAGGCAGAAGAAGTAAAAGAGCAACATTCATTGAAAAAGGAGAAAAGGCCATGAGAGTTTGTTTCCCGGTCGAAGAGAATGAGGGGCTGCAAAGTCGTGTCTACGCACATTTCGGTTCTGCTCCGATGTTTGTTGTGATCCAGGAAGGGGAGGATGTTGGCGCCGTGCAGGAGGTGGAGGTTGTGCGGAACGGAAATATGAGTCATGTCCATGGCCGATGTATTCCGGCCCGCGCCCTCGGAGGGGTAAGCGTCGACTGTGTGGTGGTGGGCGGAATCGGAGACGGGGCACTGAGTCGCCTCTCTTCTATGGGGATTCAGGTTTTCAGGGCACAGGATGGAACCGTCGCAAAGAATCTCGAGCTGCTCCGGGAAAATATGCTCCAACCGTTCGATTCGAAGATGGCCTGCACGGGGCATGATCACGATGGCGGGTGCGCACATTAAATCCGTAGTAGAGGGAAAGAAGAAAATGAAAGGAAATATGAGGCGTAAACAAGGGGAAATTACATGGATCATGTCGGTATTCTCTGTGGCATGGACTATGGAAACGGCGTCGCCATCGTGCACCGGAGTACGAAGCGGGCCTTCATGGTCCCCCTCCCGAAGATTGGGCACCTCCTCAAGAAGAGCTGAGGCCTTTACTGGAAACTGACCAAGACCGGTAGGATGATGCGCCTCCCCGGTTGACAGAATTTGCAACGGGAGGAAGACAGATCCGACTGTTCCCTTCTTCCCTTCAAAGAATGTTTCATGGAACGGATCTTCCTCCTTTCTCTGGTTTTTTTCGTAATATCCACCGTTTTCTCGATGATCGGGATGGGCGGGGGGATTCTCTATGTTCCGATCCTCCTCTTCGCCGGGTTTTCCTTCAAACAGGCGCCGGCCATCAGCCTCATATTCATCATGGCGACGTCCGTGTCTGCGCTGTTCACCTTCCAGCGCAACCGCAAGGTCGACTGGAAGCTGGCCATGGTCATTGACCCCCCTACGGATGTGATGGCTTTCGTCGGGGGGTACTTCAGCGCCTGGATGCCGGAGTCTGCATTGCGGATCTGCCTCGCGGTGGTCCTCATGATTGCCGGAACACTGATGTTCAGGAATCGCTCCCGCAGGCCGGAAGGGGTGATTCCCGAAGAGGGTTGGTGGCTCTGGCATCGGAGCTTCAACGGCGTTACTTATACCGTCAACCTGCCGCTGGTGCTGACCGCCACGGCGCTCATCGGTATCCTCTCGGGGATGTTGGGGATCGCCGGGGGAATCATCAAGCTGCCGATCATGGTGCTCCTGTGCGGCGTGCCGATGGATATCGCCGTCGCAACATCCACGGTGATGGTGGCCGTCACCGCCCTGTCGGGTCTTGCCGGGCATGCGGTGAGCGGCCGGGTGGCGTGGTCCACCGGTCTTGTCCTGGCGATTGCGGCGGTCTCGGGAGGGCTCCTGGGGAGCAGGATCTCTCTCTCGATGAATAAGGTCCGCTTGAAACAGATTTTCGGCTTGGTGGTCTGGTTGATTGCTGTTCGTATCGCGATCCGGCAGTTCGTTTAGAGGATCAAACCGGACCGTTGGCCGGAAAATGTCAAAAGAACAAAGTTTGATCGATCCTGATTAATTTTTGCATGACAAAACCGGCTGAAAACTATATACTATCAACCGCTTTGCCGTATCCTGCGATAAAAATGGTTCTCAGTTTACTGGGGCATGTGAAATTTTCTGCTACAATACAAAGGGTTAGGAGGAAGAGATGTCTGAGCGCAGGTTGATAACCGTGGACGGGAATGAGGCGGCTGCGTCGGTCGCCCACCGTCTGAGCGAGGTGATCGCGATCTATCCGATTACACCCTCTTCACCGATGGGGGAGTTTTCTGATGAGTGGTCTGCAAAGGGGAAGAGAAATATCTGGGGGACGATTCCGCATGTCGCAGAGATGCAGTCCGAGGGGGGGGCCGCGGGCGCGGTGCACGGATCGCTTCAGGCCGGTGCCCTGACCACGACTTTTACGGCTTCCCAGGGGTTGCTCCTGATGATCCCGAACATGTACAAGATTGCCGGGGAATTGCTTCCCTTTACCATGCACGTGACGGCCCGCACCATCGCCGCCCAGGCCCTTTCGATCTTCGGTGATCACTCGGATGTCATGGCCTGCCGCCAGACCGGTTTCGCCATGCTGGCCTCCGGCTCGGTTCAGGAGGTTCACGATCTTGCCCTGGTGGCCCATTCGGCCACATTGAACTCGCGGGTTCCGTTTCTGCATTTTTTTGACGGGTTCCGGACTTCCCATGAAGTGTCCAAGATTGAAGAGTTGACCGATGACGATCTTCGCGCCATGATGGATGAAGAGAGGATCCGGGAGGTTCGGGAGCGGGCGCTCAATCCCGATCGTCCGGTGGTCCGCGGCACCGCTCAGAACCCGGATACCTTTTTCCAGGCACGGGAGGCCTGCAACGCCTTTTACCGCGACTGTCCTGCGGTGGTTCAGGACGCCATGAACCGTTTTGCGAAGCGGACGGGAAGACCGTACCGTCTGTTTGATTATTTCGGGCATCCCAACGCGGAAAGGGTGATTGTGGTCATGGGATCCGCCGCGGAGACCGTGCATGAAACCGTGAAGTGGATGGTCAGCCACGATGAGCGCGTGGGGGTCCTGAAGGTCCGTCTCTTCCGTCCCTTCTCGGTCCGGCATTTTGTCCAGGCCCTGCCGGCCACGGTCAGGGGGATTGCGGTTCTGGATCGGACCAAGGAGCCGGGTGCCGTCGGGGAGCCGCTGTACCAGGATGTGGTCACGGCGCTGCAGGAATCGGCGCAGGAGGGGAGCTCTCCCTTTGAGAGCATGCCGGTGGTGATCGGCGGCCGGTACGGCCTCTCCTCCAAGGAGTTCGACCCGGCCATGACCCGGGGGGTGTTTGACGAGATGCTCAGGAAATCTCCACGCAATCACTTTACTGTCGGAATCGTCGATGATGTGACGCATACCTCGATTGATTACGACCCCGATTTCCACATCGATCATGAAGGCAGGGTGGAAGCGATCTTTTTCGGGCTGGGTTCGGACGGGACCGTAGGCGCCAACAAAAATTCGATTAAGATCATCGGTGAGGAGACTCCGAACTATGCGCAGGGTTATTTTGTGTACGATTCGAAAAAATCGGGCGGTGTGACGATTTCCCATCTGCGTTTCGGCCCTGAGCCGATTCAGTCGATCTATCTCATCCGGAAGGCCGGTTTCGTGGCCTGCCATCAGTATGTGTTCCTGGATAAGTACGATGTCCTGGAGTACGCACGCGAGGGGGGCGTATTTCTCCTGAATACCCCCTACGGTCCGGACGGCGTCTGGGAGCAGCTTCCCAGGGAGGTGCAGGAACAGATCGTCGCGAAACATCTCCGGTTCTATGTGATCGATGCCTACCGGGTGGCGAAGGAGACCGGGATGGGGGTTCGGATCAACACGATCATGCAGACCTGCTTCTTCGCCATCTCCGGCGTCCTTCCGAGGGAGGAGGCGATTGCCAAAATCAAGGATGCGATCCGGAAAACCTACGGGAAGAAGGGGGAGGAGGTGGTCCGGAAGAATTTCCAGGCCGTGGATGAGACCCTGGCCAACCTCCACGAGGTAAAGGTCAGGGACACGGTGACCGCTGTCCGCGTCCGGCCTCCGGTGGTTCCCGATGAGGCGCCGGCACAGGTGCGGAACGTGACGGCCATGATGATATCCGGTAGAGGGGATCAACTTCCGGTAAGCGCCATGCCGGTGGATGGAACATGGCCACTTGCCACTACCCGGTGGGAGAAGCGAAACGTGGCACTTGAAATTCCGGTCTGGGACCCCGCTGTCTGCATCCAGTGCACCAAGTGTTCCTTTGTCTGTCCTCACGCGACGATTCGGACCCGGGTCTATGATCCGGCCCTTCTGGAGGGTGCCCCTTCCACTTTTAAATCGGCGGACGCCAAGGGACCGGCCTTCAAGGGGATGAAGTTCACGGTCCAGGTTGCTCCCGAGGATTGCACGGGGTGCGGTCTTTGTGTTAATACCTGTCCCGCGAAGGATAAGTCCGACCCTTCGCGCAAGGCGATTCGCATGGAATCTCAACGTCCTCTACGGGATGCGGAGCGGGAAAACTACAGCTTCTTTCTGAATCTGCCTGAGCCGGACCGGAAAGAACTCCGGATGGATGTGAAGGGCTCCCAGTTGCGGACTCCTCTCTTTGAGTATTCCGGATGCTGTGCCGGCTGCGGGGAGACCCCGTACGTCAAACTGCTGACCCAGCTCTTCGGGGACCGGACGATGATCGCCAATGCCACCGGTTGTTCCTCGATCTACGGTGCAAATCTTCCCACAACTCCCTATGCCGTGGATTCGAACGGCCGCGGCCCGGCCTGGGCCAATTCCCTGTTTGAAGACAACGCCGAGTTTGGTTTAGGGTATCGTCTGGCCCTGGACAAACACAGTGAGCAGGCGCGTGAGCTTCTTCGCTCGCTGCGGGGGGAGCTCGGAGAAGAACTCGTTACGGCCATTCTGAACGCCGATCAATCCGGAGAGGAAGGGATCACGAATCAACGGGAGCGGGTTGAGACCTTGCGTGGGAAACTGGTAAAGATCAGCCGGCCGGAGGCGAGGCGTCTTGAGCGGCTGGCGGACTATCTGGTGCGGAAAAGTGTCTGGATCATCGGAGGAGATGGCTGGGCCTATGACATCGGCTACGGAGGTCTGGATCATGTCCTGGCCATGGGACGGGATGTTAATATCCTGGTATTGGACACGGAGGTCTATTCCAATACCGGTGGGCAGCAGTCCAAGGCCACCCCGATGGGAGCGATTGCCAAGTTTGCATCGGCAGGAAAGGCGGCGCCCAAAAAGGATCTCGGAATGATCGCCATGACCTACGGGAATGTCTACGTGGCCCGTGTGGCCTTCGGCGCCCGGGATGCCCAGGTGGTCAAGGCTTTTGCCGAGGCGGAGTCCTATCCGGGTGCCTCGATCATCATCGCCTACTCCCACTGTATCGCGCACGGGTACAATCTTTCCAATGGGGTGAAACAGCAGAAACTGGCCGTGGACTCCGGGGCGTGGCCCCTCTACCGTTTTGATCCGAGACGGTCGGTCGAGGGGTTGAACCCCCTGCAGTTGGATTCCGGCGAACCCAAGATTCCCCTGTCGGATTATATTTATAATGAAACACGTTTCCGGATGCTCCAGAAGCTGGATCCCGACCGGGCGAAGGTCCTTCTGGAATCTGCGGAAGAGGCTACCCGGAAGAGATACAATCTGTATGAACAACTTGCCAGGCTCCATTCCCCTGAAGAGGGTGAAAAAAGGTAGAAAACGGAGAGGAGGTTCCCATGGATCTCACAACGACCTATCTGGGCATGACGCTGCCCCATCCCTTTATCGTGGGGGCCTCTCCTCTGACGGGCGATCTTGATCGGGTGAAACGTCTGGTCGACGCGGGTGCCTCCGCAGTGGTGATGCATTCTCTCTTTGAGGAGCAGATTCTGGATGAAGAAGCGAGGGATGAAAGGGAGGTCCGGGCCGTAGAGGAATCCTTTGCCGAGGCGCTCACCTATTTCCCCAGGAGGGAAGAGTATGGTTTTGACCCGGACGGGTACCTGAAACAACTGGCGAGGATTCGCGCGACGGCCGGAGTTCCGGTGATCGGGTCGTTCAATGGAGTGACCCGGGGCGGATGGCTGGAATACGCCCGGGAGATCGAAAAGGCCGGGGCGGATGCCCTGGAATTGAATCTTTACTCCGTTCCGGCAGATCCGGACGTGAAGGGTGCAGAGATTGAAGAGCGTTATCTCCAGGTGGTCCGGGAGGTTCGGGGGGCGCTTTCGATTCCCGTGGCGGTGAAGCTCTCCCCTTTCTTTTCTTCGCTGCCGGATTTTGTCCGGAGACTGGAGGGGGCCGGAGTGAACGGTGTCGTGCTCTTCAACCGTTTTTACCAGCCGGATATCGATGTGGAGAACCTGGAGACCGTGCCCACGCTCACCCTTTCAGACTCGTCCGAGCTTCTTCTGAGACTTCGTTGGCTGGCAATTCTTTCGGGACGTGTCCGGATCTCCCTCGCTGTCACCGGCGGCGTGCATACCGCAAAAGACGCCATCAAGGCGATCATGGTGGGTGCCCATGGAATCCTGATGGTCTCCGCTCTCTTGAAGCACGGTCCGGGATATCTGCGTCGGGTTCGGGAAGAAACGGAGCGATGGATGGAACTGCATGAATATGAGTCTCTGGAGCAGATGCGGGGATCCATGAGCCTCCTCAGGTGTCCCGACCCATCGGCGTACGAACGGGGAAACTATGTGAAGATCCTGCTGAGAAAACCGGTGATTCAGAAATGAATGCGGAAATGGGCAAGTTGTGCTGCGGTGGAACGAAACCGCAATTGTTGATTGGCTGCGATGAACCGGATAAGAAAGATCTCCCGGAATGGGTGATCGGATGGGTGAGCACCCCGGCGGGTGAGGCGTTTCGCGTTTCCTGCGACTGGCGCAAGGCCGATTATTGGGGCGCGGTCCGGTCACGGATCAGCGCGTTCCGGATGCAGTACCGGGTCGATCCGGGGCTCTACGCGGTCGGTGAACCGGGCCCGGAATCGGATGTCCTGGTCAGCGCCAACTACAAACTGAGTTTTGATGTTCTCCGACGTTCCTTGAAAGGGATGGATGCCTGGATCCTGGTGCTGGATACACGGGGAATCAACGTGTGGTGTGCGGCCGGGAAGGGGACGTTCGGAACGGGCGAGTTGATCCACCGGGTGCAAAGGGAGCGGCTGGAGGAAGTTGTCAGCCATAGGAGGCTGATTCTTCCCCAGTTAGGAGCTCCGGGTATACACGCCCATCTGGTGAAAGAGGAGACCGGTTTCCGCGTCTTTTACGGTCCGGTCCGGGCGGGGGATATTCCCGCTTACATCCGGGCCGGTTACCGAGCCGTGCCGGAGATGCGCAGGGTCCGTTTCGGTTTCCTGGACCGGCTGGTCCTGACGCCGATGGAGATCAATCCCGTCCTGAAAAAGGCCCATGTCTACGTCCTCGCCGTTCTGGTCGTTTTCGGTCTCTCGCCGTCCGGGGTCCTGTTCCGGAACGCATGGTCGGGGGGCGAGCCGTTTCTTCTGCTCGGGTTGATCGCGGGGATCGCGGGGACGTTTTTGACGCCGGTTTTCCTCCCGCTCATTCCCTTCCGCTCCTTCGCCGTAAAGGGGTGGATCGCGGGATTTCTGTCGATCCTTGCCTGCCTGCCCCTGCTCCGGTCCGTAGCGGGGAGGAGCCCGTGGCTGGCGGCGTTTGCGTTGGTTTTCTTTCCCGCGCTCAGTTCCTACCTGGCCCTGCAGTTCACCGGCTCGACGCCTTACACAGGGAGATCCGGTGTGGAGAAGGAGTTGAAGATCGCCGTTCCGATTTACCTGGCGGTGGCGGTAGCATCCGGTATTCTTCTGGTTGTTTACAAGTTGTCCGACTGGGGTATGATATGAGGTACTTGAGCAATGTTTCTACCTTGAGGTTCATTCCGGGGAAGTGCACCGGATGCGGTCGCTGCATTGAAGTGTGTCCCCACGCTGTTTTCTCCATGCGCGGCAAGAAGACCTTCATAGAAGAGAGGGACCGCTGCATGGAGTGCGGTGCCTGCGCGAAAAACTGTGCCTTCAGCGCTCTCTCCGTCCGTTCCGGTGTTGGATGCGCCTCCGCCATGATCACAAGCATGATCCGGGGAGGCGAACCGACCTGCGACTGCAAAGAGGGCGTTTCTTCCTGCTGTTAGACCGTCCGTGAATTTGGAGTCTTGATGGATTGACAAACCGGACAGATTCTTGTCCATTTTAGTCAGGAAGAAACCCCGAATACCTCGCAAAAAGGATTTACTTTTCTTTACGAATCGGTTAATGTAGCCGGCAGTTTTTAGCGCAATTCCCCTGACAAAAGGAGATTTGAATATGAAAGCCAGGATCATTATGAATCCAACTCCGATCACGATCCATGCCGACGCATCCATCAAAGAACTCGTGAATCTCTTTAACAACCGGCGGATTACCGGAGTTTGTGTCGTGGAAGGTGAAAACAAGCTGGTTGGAGTGGTCACAATCTACGAGCTTTTCGAGGCGATGCTGCCGGACTATGTGGAAAAGAAGGAAGAGCTGGCCCACCTGATGCCGGAAGGATACTTTGAAAAAAGCTGCAAGAGTCTGAGAGACCAACCGGTCCGGTCCCTGATGCGGACCGATGTGATCGAAATCAGGGAAGAGGACAATCTGATCAGCGTGGTGGCGGATATCGCAAAATTCCGCCTCGAGGTGGTCCCGGTCACCCGTGAGGGAATCCTCCTGGGCACAATCCACCGCAAGGGGTTGTTAGGCTACACCGGCAAGGTCCTCATCGAAAACCAGAACCAAAACCAAGACTAAGGCAAGAAAAAGGAGCGGACCATTATGGACCCTTTCTGGACAGGAACCCTGATCTTTATCATTTCGTACGCCGTGATCGTCTCCGAAAAGGTGCACAAGACCAAGGTCGCGCTGATCGGAGCCTCCCTGATGCTGGTCCTCAAGATCCTGGACCAGAAAGAGGCCTTTCACAGTGAAGAATTCGGGGTTGATTACAATGTCATCTTTCTGTTGATTGGCATGATGATCATCATCGGAATCATGAAGAACACCGGGGTGTTCGAATACGTGGCGATCAAATCGGCCAAGGTGGCGAAAGGAGCGCCCTTTAAGATCATGCTGATCTTTGCCGTTATCACGGCCTTGGCCTCCGCATTTTTGGATAACGTCACCACCGTTTTGCTCCTGGCTCCGGTCACGCTCCTGATCGCCGAAGAACTGGAAATCGATCCGATCCCCTTCCTGATCGTCGAGGCCTTAGCCTCCAATATCGGCGGGACAGCCACCCTGATCGGTGATCCGCCGAATATCATGATTGCAAGCAAGGCGAAACTGACCTTCATGGATTTTATTGTTCACCTTGCGCCACTGATTGTGATCATCATGGTGGCCTATCTTTATACCATCAAACTGATCTTCGGCCGGAAGATGCAGGTCCGTGAAGAACTCAAGAAGCGGGTCATGGCGATGAATGAAAATGAATTGATCAAGGATCCGATCCTGCTCAAGAAATCATTGGTTGTTCTGCTCCTCACCATTACCGGATTCGTCATTCACGGTTATCTCCATTTCGAACCGGCCACAATCGCCCTGACCGGGGCGGCGCTTCTCCTTCTCATCTCGGGGGAAGAACCGCACAAAATCCTCCTCGAAGTCGAATGGCCCACGATCTTCTTTTTTATCGGGTTGTTTATCATCGTGGGCGGGGTCGTCAAAGTCGGCCTGATTGAAAAGCTGAGTCAGACCATGATTGAATTGACCCATCCGTCACAGACCGATATGTTCACTACCTCCATGGTCGTGCTTTGGTTCTCAGCCGTTGCCTCGGCCATTGTGGACAATATCCCCTTCGTGGCCACTATGAATCCGCTGATTCTCGATATGGCCAACACAATTTACCACGGAGGAGGAGCGGTCGCGCATGCACTTCCGCCCGAAACCCTGCACAACGTCGTTTTAATGCCCGTCTGGTGGTCCCTGGCCCTCGGGGCCTGTCTGGGAGGAAACGGATCGCCTATCGGCGCTTCCGCAAACGTGATCGTCGTCGGAATGGCGGAAAAGGCTAAGAAACCGATCTCCTTTCTGAAGTTCATGGCGTACGGCCTCCCCATCATGGTGGAAACCCTGGTGATCTCGATGCTCTATATCTGGATTCGATATTACCTCCTGGCATAGTCCGCCCCTTCCCTCCCCGGTGGATGTTGAAGGGGAAAATCTGTCCCGGATGAACGTGCCCCGAAAGCTGGAGATCAACCTGACCGGCCAGATCCTTGCGGAAGGGGGACGATGCTTCAAAAAGAGGGTAAAACGGTCCGGGGGAGACCATGCGAAGCATGTTCAGTGGTCATTTTCGTAAACGGAGCGCCGCACAGAGAGGGACGCGGGGCTGTCTCGTCAATGCTTGCGATTGAGGCATACCCCCCTGCGGTATGTCGCAGGGAGCATAACGCAGACGAGGCGGCTCCGCGTCACTCGAATGCCGCTCTGTTTGCGAAGATGGCCACAGGACACTTTTCAAAACGAGCTTCCTCAACCAAACGATCTGAACATTTCTATCGCTGGATTTGGGCCGGAGAACTCCGGCGGAACAGCCATCCCACAGTGGAGAGCATCAAGACGGCAAAGATCGAACGCCAACGATGTGGTAAAAGAAAGAAAGAGAATCCCCATCCAGAGATAACTCGCATATGCCGTTAAGCGGGCCAGAAACTCCCAACCAGCCCGATTTTGCTCCCTCTCCTCCTCACCGGGCAGGGAATCAACGGTGTGTGGCATGAAGGAGCGTATTCCGGAAAACCGGTGTCTCCAAGTGTGCTCTGCCTGCCGCACGCATAAAAAAAAGAGGGAAACGGAACATTTCCCTCTTTTTTTGTATGCTCTCCCGAACGAACCGGCGGTTATCCGCCGACATACCCTCCTGAAAACTCCTTCACACTCTTACTGGTTTCCTCGGCCGGGACTGAACCCGTGCGCTCAAAATCCCCTGAGAGTCCCTTCCAATCATAGGGACAGACCCTTGTCAGGATCTCCAGTTTCCAGTCAATGATCTTGATGATCTCCCTCAAGTGATCATCATGCGACGCGAGCATTTTTCTTTCCTTCCCTTCAAAGAGTGTAATTTGTTCGATAAACTCAAGGAGTTTTGCTTTGATGGCGGAAAGCTCGGTATACAGAGAGTCACAGTAATGATCGATACTGATATTTTTTGTGAGCATCTTGGTTGCCTCCTAATATTTGCCCTTCCTGTCTCCAGGTAAACGGGCCGGATTGGTTTTTTCCAACCCCTGTCATACTGTGGCCGGATTATTCTTCCGGATGTTATAACTAAATCAGCTCTCTTTAAGAATGTCAACTCCGGGGTTTTATTTGTCCGGTGCAACAGACACACGCAAGGCTGACCGGCGGTTATGCCACGGAAAATTTCAGGAAACAGTTTTACCCTGAAATCAGAAATCGTCTTCTATAGAAATCGGTTGTCGGGTTGCGTGGGGGGAAAGGGCGGATTCATCGACCTTTTATGTTGGGTTTCTACCATTTATCAAGATGCCTGATTGCGTACCGGTGGGGACCCACGATCGACGGGTCCTTGAAGTAGACTTTCTTCCTGTATAGGTCGGCTTCTTTCTCAAACGGTCAGTGGCTGTTGCCATACGCAGGCCGGGGTGTAGAAAAACACCGGGATCCAGTTGTCCAATACCCTCAATCGATACAGTTGCCACAAGGTCCGGGGTGATGCCGGCCGTCCAGGGAAGTCAGTTTCATGTTGATCTGGAAAGATACCTGTGCCATAATTATTTTCGGTTGCCGGTGTCCGTCTTGTTTGTGTGCTGAGGTATCCCGATATTCGAGAACGGGATTCTTTTTTTTGGGTGAATCGTCGATCTGAGACGGCAGGCTGCCCGGAGCAACGGTAGGAGAGGACTCGTGATCGGAGAAGAAGAAAACCGAAGAGAGCTTGAAGAGGACGACCACCGGTATATCTGGCACCCCTTTACACAGATGCGGGAATACGTTGAAGAATGTCCTCTGGTGATTGAACGTGCGGAAGGGGTCTACCTGATCGATATCCATGGAAAGCGTTACATCGACGGTGTCTCTTCGCTGTGGGTTAATCTGCATGGGCACGGGAAAAAAGAAATCAACCAGGCGATCAGGGAACAGACCGACCGTGTCGCGCACTCCACCCTGCTCGGGCTCTCCAACGTACCCGCGATCAGGTTGGCGAAACAACTGGTCGAGATCACCCCTTCCGGACTGGAAAAGGTCTTTTATTCGGACAATGGTTCCACGGCGGTCGAGATTGCGCTGAAGATGGCATTTCAGTACTTTCAGAACCGTTCCTCCGGGAAGAAAACATCCAGAACACGCTATATCGCCCTCCGGAACGCCTATCACGGGGATACCATCGGTTCAGTCAGTGTGGGCGGGATCCCCCTGTTCCACGAGATTTTCCATCCTCTCCTCTTTTCCTGTTCTTTCGCTCCGGCGCCTTACTGTTACCGCTGTCCCGTCGGCCGCGACTACCCCTCCTGCCGCCTGGCATGCGCGGATGAACTGGAACGGATGGTCCGGGAGATCGCCGATCAGACGGCGGCGCTGATCATCGAGCCCCTGGTTCAGGGGGCGGCGGGCATGCTCACGGCGCCGGAAGGGTATCTGAGACGGGTTCGTGAAATCTGCAGTCGTTACGGTCTCCTGATGATCGCGGATGAGGTTGCCACGGGGTTCGGGCGGACCGGCACCCTTTTCGCCTGCGAGCAGGAGCACATACGTCCCGATTTCCTCTGTCTGGCCAAGGGAATCACGGGAGGGACTCTTCCCCTCGCGGCGACCTTGACAACGGAGGAGATCTTCAACGCCTTTTTGGGAACGACCGAGGAGTGCAAAACGTTTTTTCACGGACACACCTACACCGGAAATCCTGTTGCGTGCGCGGCGGCCCTGGCCAACATCGGTATTTTTAAAAGAGAGAAGGTTCTTCATCGGCTTCAAGGAAAGATCCGCCTGCTGACCGAGGAGCTGGCTGTTTTGAAAGAGTGGGCACACGTCGGAGAGGTTCGGCAACGGGGGTTCATGGTGGGCATTGAACTGGTCCGGAACCGCGCAACCAAAGAACCCTATGCCATGGGGGAAAGGATCGGCCACCGGGTCATTCTCGCGGCGCGTAAGAAGGGGATGGTCCTGCGCCCCCTGGGGAATGTCATCGTTCTCATGCCACCGCTCAGCATAGGGGAAAAGGAGATCCGGGAGATGGTACGGATTACCGGAGAGTCGATCCGGGAAGTCACCGAAGGATAAAGGATTTCGCAAACGATCCGTCTTGCCGGAGAAAATCCTTTGCCCGGCCCGACTTTACTCCGTCCTTCCGCGGAGCCAGGCAAGATCCCTGTTCTGACTTGACTTGGTGCCGATGCGAAGGATTTTATAACGTCTTTTTTGTGACGAGATAT
Organism: uncultured Nitrospirota bacterium; assembly: GCA_964483105.1. Classification (GTDB taxonomy): domain Bacteria; phylum CG2-30-53-67; class CG2-30-53-67; order CG2-30-53-67; family CG2-30-53-67; genus CAYZZU01. The sequence continues at coordinate 43,057 of CAYZZU010000011.1, read as the reverse complement.
AATAAATTCTTCCCGTCGATCCAAAACCCAACTCAAACGCGTCGCATCGCTCCACTCCTCCAATCCTCCTTCGGACCTTCAGGTTTGCATCTCCATCGTTCAATCTTTTCAAAACCTCTTCGGCCTGGAGCTTCATTTTTGCATCGCCGAGACGGGCCAGGTCCTCAACCGCCTTCCGTTCCACCTCCAGATTGCGGTAGAGATGCTCGAATCGTTCGGAAAGGACCTTTTCCTCCTTTATAGAGCCGGATTTCTTAGCCTCTTTCCGGTTCATCTTTGCCTGCAGGAGATCCATTTTCTGTTTCTGTTCTTCCTGCTCTTCCATGGTTTCCAGAAGTTCATTCTCAAGCGATGCCTTTTCCTTCTCGAGACGTTCAATCTCCCGAAGCCATTCCTCCTCCTGGGATCGCACATCACCCAGTCTTCTGCGTGCCTTCCCCAGTTCGGATTCCACCCGCGTGATTGTCCGTCGGTCCCTCTCAAGCCTTTCGGTCATCTCACGGATCCTTCTTTCCTCCTGGAGACTGGATCGTTGATAATAGACATACAGAACGGTCACCGTCAGAAGGATATAAAACAGCAGCAGTCCGCTCCCCACCCATGAGGTGATCGGAATCCTGACGGACACCGAGATCCTCATCCCCTGGATATAATCGGTATATCTCTGGAGGAATTCTTCCACATCGTCGGTTTCGGAATTCCGGGCAAATCCTTTTTCATCAAACAAGGGGCCCAGGGATTTCCCAGGTCTGTCCTCGTTGTTCTGAAAGGGAGGTAAGAGATGTTCATAGTAGGGGTAAACCACATTTTCATGGGGGTCGGTGATCCGGATTCCGATCTGTGCTCCAAGACGGGTCAGAAGATCCCGGTCGAGGAAAGCATGGACATTCCGGTTCACCTCGCTGTATAGACTCACTTTTCCCTGAAGGAGATCAAAATTATGTACGATCAGGTGTCGCCGAATGACGCCGGATAAGCCCTGTTCAGAGAAATGTTCCATGTAAGGAAGGGTAAGAAGGTAGAGGATGGACGGCGCGAAGATACTGATATAAAGGATCTTGAATGAAAAACTTCTCATTCTTCCTCCCTCTTTTCCGTCTTTCCCCACTCATAACGGACGAGGGCCACCGCCAGGACCCCGGCTGTCTCTACCCGCAGGACCTCCTTTCCGAGAGAGGCCGGAACGAATCCATGGGAGGTCAGGATCGCCCTTTCCTCCGGGGCGATTCCCCCCTCCGGACCGACAAGCAATGCCGCCTTTCCCGGTACCGGACATTTCCGTCGGATTTCGCTCAGAGGGAGGGACTTTCCCTGAATGTCGAAAAAGATCCGTAGTGGGAAATTCCTGATCCGTTTCAAGGCATCCGTCAAGGACAACGGGTTCCGAATCCGCGGCAGATCCACCCGACCGCACTGTCCTGCCGCCTCCATGGCAATCCGCTGCCAACGGATCCGTCGGCGATCGACATGTTCCGGGGGGAGGATACGAACGGATCTTTTCATATGGACGGGAACAATCTCGCAAACCCCTGCTTCGGTGGATTTCTGAACCAGCCAATCCATCCGTGCCCCTTTGGGCAGGGAGTGCAAAAGGGTGACTTGAAAAGGGGTGACGGAAGGTGCGTGTTCCTTCTCCAGGATGGAACAGATCACTTCTCCATTTGAAAACCCGTCGATCCGGGCCGCATATAGATGGCCCGCCCCGTCGGAAACCTGCAATGTTCCGCCGGTCTTCATACGGAGAACATGCCGGATATGATGACCGGCACGCTTCCCTAAAACCAGTGAATCCTCCGTCACCCGTTCCGGTCGAACGAAAAAAACTCTCAAGGGTATTCATCCTTAACAGGGGACCAGGCGTTACATGGGGAAGGGAAGAACGGGACAGGGGGCTTACGGTTCGGCCCTGTTTGTCGATCACACAAAACCCACAGCCATGGGGAACAGGGAATCAACCGAACAAGCCCTTCACCTTTTCGAAGAAACTCTTACTGATCGGGTGCACGTCCTCTCCACTGATATCCGCGAATTCCTGCAGGAGCTCCTTTTGCCTGGTATTCAGATGGGTGGGCGTCTCGACCTGAATGCGTACTATCTGGTCGCCGATTCCCCTCCCGTGAAGAAAAGGTATCCCCTTTCCCTTCAAGGTCTGTGTGGACCCGCTCTGCGTGCCCGGTTTGATCTCAATGGTTTCCTTCCCCTGTAGTGTCGGAACTTCAATTTCGGCGCCCAGCGCAGCCTGAACAAAGCTGATCGGAACTTCACAGAGGATATTGTTCCCCTCCCGGGAGAAAAAATCATGCTCCCGGACGCGAATTACAACATAAAGATCTCCTCTTGGACCGTTGTTTGTCCCCGCTTCCCCTTCTCCGCTCATACGAAGGCGGGTCCCGGTCTCCACACCGGCCGGAATCGTCACTGTAATCGACCGGGTGGACCGAACCTGTCCGGTCCCGTGACAATGCCCGCAGGGATGGGTGATCAGTTCTCCAGTCCCTCCACAACGGCCGCAGGGGCGGCTGATACTGAAGAATCCCTGTTGATAGCGGACCTGGCCGGTGCCATTGCACGCCGTGCAGGTTTCCGGCCGTGTTCCAGCCTCGGTTTTGCGTCCACGGCATTCTCCACAGACCTCCATGCGGGGGATTTCCACCTGGGTGCGCATCCCTGTAGCGGCTTGCTCAAATTCGATCTCCAGGGTATAGCGAAGATCGGCGCCCCGCTGAGGTCGTCTTGAACGTGTCGCGGTGGACCCACCGAAAAAATCGCTGAAGATATCTCCGAAGATATCTCCGAAACCACCCATACCGCCGAAACCTTCCGCACGGAACCCTCCGAACCCTTCCGTGCCCATGGTCCCTCCGAACTGATCATAGGTCGCTCTTTTCTGCGGGTCCGACAAAACCTCGTATGCCTGGCTGATCTCTTTGAAGCGGGCTTCCGCCTCTTTATCACCCGGATTCTTGTCCGGATGATATTTCAAGGCTAAACGGCGGTAGGCTTTCTTGAGTTCGGCATCTGTGGCGTTCGGTTTTACATTCAGAATTTCATAATAGTCTTTTTTAGCAGCCATCGGATCTCGAATTGGTACCTTTCCTTGGAATCGTGGATCATTTGGGTTTATTGGTCTTCTTCAGCAGGTACCGTCGCATTGCCGAACCGGTCTTCACTCTCTGTGTCCTTGGATGCGACGGGGGACTGATAGATCTGCTCAGCAAATTTGTAAGTCTTTCTGCCCAGTTCATCCGTGGCGCTTTGGATCTCCGAAAGGTCGGTTCCACGGACCACCTGTCTGGCGTTCTTCAAGGCCTCCTCGATCATTTCTTTGTCATGGGGGTCGATGCGGCTCCCATATTCCCGGAGAGAGTTTTCTGTATTGTAGATCAGGGAGTCACAGGCATGCCGCGCCTCGGCCAGAGCTTTTCGCTTTTTGTCCTCCTGCTGATGCCGATCTGCGTCTTCAACCATCTTCCGGATCTCTTCCTCCGACAGGCCGGAAGATGCGACGATCTTGATCGACTGTTCCTTGCCCGTCCCCTGATCTTTTGCCGAAACATGCACGATGCCATTGGCATCGATATCGAATGTAACCTCGATCTTCGGAACACCTCTTGGCGCGGGAGGGATTCCGACCAGTTCGAACCGTCCGAGAGATTTGTTGTCCGCCGCCATCTCCCGTTCCCCCTGGAGCACGTGGACACTGACCGCCGGCTGGTTGTCTGCCGCTGTGGAAAAAACCTGGCTTTTCCGTGTCGGGATAGTGGTGTTCCGCTCAATCAGGCGTGTGAAGACCCCTCCGACCGTCTCAATTCCCAGAGAGAGTGGAGTGACATCTAAAAGCAGGACATCTTCCACATCTCCTTTGAGGACACCACCCTGAATCGCCGCTCCGATGGCGACCACTTCATCCGGGTTAACGCCTTTCTTCGGTTTCTTCTTGAAAATGCGTTCCACCGTGGTCTGAACCAGCGGCATCCGGATCTGCCCCCCCACCAGGATGACCTCATGGATCTCATCGGCAGTGACACCGGCGTCTGCCATGGCCTGTCGACAGGGCTCGATGGTTTTTTCCACCAGATCCCGGACCAGATCCTCTAATTTGGCGCGCGTCAGCCTGATGTTCAGATGCTTGGGTCCGGATGCATCCGCCGTAATGAAAGGGAGGTTGATTTCAGTCTCAATTGTAGAGGAGAGCTCGATTTTGGCCTTTTCAGCCCCTTCCTTGAGACGCTGGAGGGCCATTTTGTCACGTCTGAGATCGATTCCATGTTCTTTTCTGAATTCATCGGCCAGGAAGTCGATGATTCTCAGATCAAAATCTTCTCCTCCCAGGAAGGTATCCCCATTGGTCGACTTCACCTCAAGGACCCCTTCTCTGATTTCGAGGATCGAGATATCAAACGTCCCGCCTCCGAGATCATAAACCGCAACCAGTTCGTCCCGTTTTTTCTCCAGACTGTAGGCCAGAGAGGCCGCGGTGGGTTCGTTGATGATTCTCAGGACATCCAGACCGGCGATCCTGCCGGCATCCTTGGTGGCCTGACGTTGGCTGTCGTTAAAATAAGCGGGAACCGTGATGACAGCCTCTGTGATCTTCTCGCCGAAATAGTCCTCCGCGGTCTGCTTCATCTTCTGGAGGACCATCGCGGAAATTTCCGGCGGACTGTACAACTGCCCGCGGATGGAAACCAGGACGTCTCCATTGGGGGCCTCCTCCAGTTGAAATGGAAGATCGGAAGCCGCCTTCTGAACCTCCATGGACCTGAACTTCCTTCCGATGAACCGTTTGACTGAAAAAACCGTGTTTTCCGGATTGGTTACCGCCTGACGCTTGGCAACCTGTCCGATCAGGCGCTCATCATTCTCTGTAAAGGCCACCATGGAAGGTGTAGTCCGATTTCCTTCGGCATTCTCCAGTACTTTGGGTTCCCGTCCTTCCATGACGGATACACACGAATTAGTCGTCCCCAGATCGATACCGATCACTTTGCCCATAGCGGAGATCCTCCCTGCAGAAGATTCGGGATCAGGAGAGGCTGGAACAAGCCCACATGATCAAAATCGCCTACCTTTCTTCCTGCGCCTGTCCGCCATCCGATTCCTTGACAATCTTTTTGGATACCTTGACCAGGGCGGGTCGCAGAAGCCGGTCTTTCAAAACATACCCCTTCTGAAGCTCCTCAATTACGGTATTCTCCTCATGTTCTTCCGACGGCTCGTGCATCATGGCCTCGTGGAGGTTCGGATCGAAGGGCAAACCTTCGGCCTGAACCGGTCTGACACCATATTTTTCGAAGGTGTCTTTCAACTGTTTCAGGACCATTTCAACCCCCCGGGCCAACCCTTCCGACTGTATATTCTTTTTGGATTCCGCCACAGCCCGCTCCAGATTATCCACGACTCCCAGCAGATCCTTGAATAATCCTTCATGGGCATACTTGATAAATTCCACCTTTTCCTTTTCCATACGCTTCTTGTAATTCTCAAATTCCGCGTACACCCGGACGAGACGGTCATAATTCTCCTGTGCCTCGCGCTTCACCCGTTCAATCTCCGTCATGTCTTCCGACGCGGAGGCGGGCTTTCCCCCCTCTTCGACCGCTTTGTTTGCATCCCGGGTGACATCGGTTGTTTCGGCCTCAACCTCTTCGGAGGTTTTGCCCACGGTTTTACCGGTCTCATTTTCGGGCAGGCCCTGTTCCATTTCGTCGCTCTTCCTGTTTTCTCGTGTTTCAGACATGCCGCACGGACTCCTCTCATTCTTGGGAAAAAAAGATCGGATCTTTCTGGAAAAGATCCCTATCTGATTAACGCAGGGAGGACCCCCTCAGAAAGTTGCTCAGGAGCTTTGCGGTAGACTCCACCACAGGAATAACCTTGGAGTAATCCATCCGTTTGGGTCCCATAACCCCGAGAGACCCCATGACATTGTTGTTACAACGGTAGGTGGCAGTCACCAGACTGCAGTCCTCCAACCACCGTAAGGGGTTTTCGGAACCGATATACACCAGAACCCCTGTACTCTGCATGCTCCGGTCCAGGAGTTGTATCAGACGATTCTTCTGTTCGAAGGTCTCAAACAATTTCTTCATCTTTTCCAGGTCGTCCGCAAAGTCGGAGCAATTCAAAATATTGGAGGTGCCCTGTAAGTAGATCTGACTGTAAACGCTCTGAGAACCGGAAAAAAGGTTGGTCATGAATACCTTTTCCAGAAGTTTCCGATAACCGTACATATCATCCCGCATTTTCCGGACAATCCGTTCACGAACCTCAACAAGCGTCAAGCCGCACAATTGGGTATTCAGAATACGGGTCAGTTCATCCAGTTCAGCCTGTGTGAGGCTCAGCTCGGGAAAGATGGTACAGCTGTGCACGAATCCCGACTCGGACACGAGAATCACCAGGATCTCCCTTTTGCCCATCCTGATGAACTCCATATGGTTGTATCTCACGTCGGAAATTCTGGGAGACATCACCATTCCAATGTATTGAGAAACCTCGGAAAGAATCCTTGATGTTTCTTTCAGGAGTGAATCCGGTTCCTTTCCCCTACTCCCTTTGCGTAAACGATAACGTCTGGCGATCCTGCCGATCTCCTCATCGGGCAGCCCCAGGCGCTCCATCAGACTGTCCACATAGAACCGATAACCCCGATCCGTCGGGACTCTCCCGGCGGAGGGGTGAGGCTGAGTCAGATATCCCTGTTCATCAAGCTTGGCCAGGATATTTCGTATGGTGGCGGCGCTTAAATTCAGTCCGGACTTGCGGGCTACGGTCTTTGAGCAGACGGCGCCTCCGGTCTGGATGTAGCTCTGAACAAGGGCGAACAGTACTTCACGTGCTCTCTGATTCAACTCCATGGGGAAACCGTATACTCGCTTCCAGTTGTGCCAACCGGAAATCTTCACATCATGATCCGCAGATTTTTGTTGAGTTAACGGCATGTTAAATCATCTTTACTCTATCAATTCACTTCTTTTCATGTCAAGAAAAAAAGCACCTTCAAAAAGTTGTGTATTTTTCTTAACTGTTTGATTCTAAAGGTTTTATATATGATGCGCGCCGGAGGAAGCAGGTCCGATTGTCCCCCCGGCAGGAAATGCCGTTGTTTTGCCTCTCGCTCTCTTTCGCTTAGAGGTGATAACTCTGAATTTTTCTGTACAGGGTTCTTCGGTCGATCTGCAGGATCTCCGCGGCTTTTACTTTGTGTCCCCCCACACTTTCGAGAACCCGTTTGATATGGGCGCGTTCGACTTCCTTTAGGGAGAGGCGAACCAGATTCTTCGAGTGCGGGTCTTCCAGGGTGCCCCGGTGGAATTGGGGGGGAAGATCTTCCAGTGTGATTTCATTTCCTTTGCAGAGGATGACGGCGCGCTCGATCATGTTCTCCAGCTCTCTCACATTTCCGGGCCAGGGATAGCTCATGAATGCCTCCAGAACCTCTCGGGAGAGGGTCATGTCCGGCCGGTTGTTTTCGCGGGCGAAGCGGGGCAGGAAGTGCCGTACCAGCAGGGGGATGTCCTCGGCACGTTCTTTCAGGGGGGGGAGATGAATAGAAATGACATTCAGCCGATAGTAAAGGTCCTCCCGTATTTTTCCCTGCCGCACCTGTTCCAGAAGATCCCGATTGGTGGCGGCGATGAGGCGGATGTCTACTTTTCTGGATTCGGTTCCGCCCACCGGTTTGATCTCCCGTTCCTGAAGCACGCGCAAGAGTTTGACCTGAATGGCCGGGGAAATCTCTCCGATCTCATCGAGAAAGAGGGTTCCTCCATCCGCTTCATCAAAAATGCCCGGTTTGTTGAGAAGGGCGCCCGTGAAGGCTCCCTTAATATGTCCGAAAAGTTCAGACTCCAGGAGGGTCTCCGGAATGGCGCTGCAGTTGACGGGGACGAAGGCCCTGTTTTTCCGGGGACTGTTGAAGTGGATGGCCTTGGCCACCAGTTCCTTCCCCGTTCCGCTTTTCCCATGGATCAGAACGGTGCTTCTTCCCTGAGCCACCTTATCGATCAGGTCGAAGATCTCCCTCATGGCCTTGCTTTTCCCGATAATGTTGTGGTACTGGTATCTCCGGGTAACCTCCCGGCGCAGATGAAGGACCTCCTCGCGGAGTGCCTTTTCTTCCAGGATCTTTTTCATGAGGAAGCGGATCTCATCCATCTTGAACGGCTTGGACAGGTAATGGTAGGCTCCGTGTTTCATGGCCTCCACGGCGGCGTCGATGGTGCCGAAAGCGGTCATCACAATGACATAGGTTTGGGATGCAATTTTTTTCACGGCCTTCAGAAGTTCGATACCGTCCAGGCCGGGCATCTTGACGTCGGTAATGACGATGTCGAAGGGGATCTCACGGATCAGAGCGAGGGCATCGTTTCCATTGCCGGTGATCTGAACACGGAAGCCTTCTCCTGAAAGGATCTTTTTCAGAAGATCCCGCATCTTGCTTTCATCTTCCACGATCAGGATGGATGCCGGTCGAGTCATACTTCACTCCATGATTCAGTTAAATGGATTCGGTCTTATCCGTGGTTTGCCCGGGCTCCACCGGCAGTATTACGGTGAAACAGGATCCCCGGTCGACACGACTTTCCACTTCGATGCGTCCTTTGTGATTTTCGATGATTCTGTGTGAAACCGAGAGTCCAAGTCCTGTCCCCTGGCCGACCTCCTTGGTGGTGAAAAATGGGTCAAAGATCCGCTGAAGGACTTCGGGCGGGATTCCGTGACCGGTGTCCCGGATCCGGACGATTGCCCCGTGGCCGTCACAATCCGTCTCAATGGTCAATTTCCCGCCTCCGGGCATGGCCTGAATGGCGTTGATCATCATATTCAGGAAGACCTGCTGGAGTTGAGAAGGATCGGCAATGATCTCAGGTATGGAGTCGTTCAGCCGGCAGGAAGGTGTGATGGAATTTTTTTTCAATGTGTGCTGCGTCAGGGTGAGGGTGTTTTCAATCAATTGGTTGATATTCGTGCGTTCGAGCCGCGGCTCTCTGTTTCGCGCGAAATCCATCAATTGCTGAATCAGTTTCGTGATACGCTCGGTTTGGTTGACGATAATGGACAGCTCTTCCATTTTCGGTTCGTCGGGGTCCATGTCCATCATCAGGTATTCTGCGTTACCGGAGATGATGTTCAGGGGGGTCCCGATTTCATGGGCGATGCCTGCGGCCAGTTGTCCGATGCTGGCGAGCTTCTCAGATTGCTGAATGGTTTTTTGGATCTCTTTCTGTTCAGTGATATCCCGGATGACGGCGGAGTTCCCGATGAATTTTCCATTATGATCGCGTATGGCGGTCTGTGATACACGCAGGGTGACTGCCCGCCCTTCCTGAGTCACATTCGTGATTTCGTAATCCCTGATCGCTCCTTCCGTTTTCAATCTCTGATGAATCTGATCCTGCATCAGGAGTTCCGGTTTCTGAAACAAGGTCCGGAAAGGTTTGCCCAGTGCCTCCTTTTTCCTTAAATGGAAGATATTTTCCGCCCCGCGGTTCCAGGAGGTAATGTGATCATCGGCATCCATGCTGATGATTCCGTCGACGGAGTCGGTGAGAATTCCCGCCAGGAACTGGTCGTCCTGGTGCTTCTTCTGTTCCAGTTGAATCCGGAGAATACCCGCTGACAACTGGTTTGTCAATGCCTTCAGGAGGATCAGATCCTCCCCGGAAAAGCCTCTTGTCCGGTCGGTAATGATTATGAGAACTCCGGCCAGCGTGTCTTCCACAATCATCGGAAAACTGACAATGGATTGAAGATTTGCAAGATCCACTTCGGGGCCGATCCGGCGGAGCAGTGAAGGTTCCTCGGAGAGGTCCGCGATCTGAACCTCACGTGTGCGGGCGGTTTTCAGGCAGATCCCGGTTGCACCGGGATCCACTGTCTGCCGCGCGTGGGCTTCCTCGTAGTCCGTGGAAACGCCCCGACTGCAGGCCAGGATCAACTCACGGGTCCGGGGCTCAAATAAAAAGATCAGGCCGACCGGACTTTCCAGGTTTTGGAGGATCTTGTCCAGGGCCATGCGGAGAATCTGGTGCAGATCGGATGACTTGGCGATAATATCCGAAATCTGAAACACGGCCTCCCGTTCCCGCTCCATCCTTCGTTGTTCCGTCACATCGTGCAGGATACAGTGAACAACGGTCTGCTTCTGAAAGGTGATTTGACTATTGCTGATATCCACGAAAATGACCCGTCCCTCCTTCCGTTTCAGCGGGATGTTATACAGATTCGCGGAGCCTTTCTCAAAAATTTCCTGGTAGTGCTTGTGGATTCGTTGCAGGTCAGAGGCAAAGAACAGGTCGACAAACCGGATGCCCAGAAGTTCTGTCTGAGTGTATCCGGTCAGAATCTCGGCCTTGATGTTTGCCACGGTGCAGCGGTGGTTTCCCGCGTCGAAGATCAAAATGGCGTCATTGGCCTTTTCCATCAGATTGCGGAACTTCAATTCCGATTTGAGCAACTCCTCGGTTCGTTGTTCCACCTTCTGCTGAATCGTTGCGTTCCATGCTTCCATCTTCTTCTGCGATATCCTCAGGCGTTCCGCCATTCGGTTGAATTCAGTGGTCAGCTCCGCCAGTTCATCGTTGGACGTCACCTCGATTTTCTGCTGCAAGTCGCCTTGCCCCACCATCCTGGCTGCCTGTACGAGGGTCCGGATCGGCCGGGTCAGGTTCCTGGAAAGGAAGGCCGCCGTGATGACAAGGAGAATCAGGAGGAGGGAAACCATCAAGATGGTCCGGTTCCGCTGAACAATCAGTTCGTGGAAGGCCTCGGAAGGATTCATCTCGGCAATCAGGGTCCAGCCGAAATAGGGAAACGGGACGGAGGCCTGGATGACCGGGACCCCCAGGTAATTCAGAGGGTAATTCTCCAGGCTGAGCCGGCTCTCCATACGGACGGGGTTTGCCAGATCGATTTTCTTTTTCAGGATGGCGTTCCGCAGGAAGCGTGATCTGGAGATCATGATTCCTTTCCGATTGATCAGGTAGGTTTCCCCCGTCTTTCCGAGACCGGTCCGGTTTTCCAGCACCCGGTAGATGTCCTCCATGTTGAGGGAGATTGTGAAGAGACCGAGATCGGCGCCGTTTCCGCTTTTGATCGGAGAGAAGATCAGGACTTCCGGTGCGGATGCGGTTTCCACGTAGAGACTTTGCACCGGGGCCGGATCGTTATGATAGGCTCGGACTTCAGGGGAGTTCCTTCGATCACTCCCGATGGTGCCCGGATCCAGGGCTGCGATTACGGTGCCGGTCCTGCCGGTGATCCAGAGGGCCCGGGCCCCCAGATCCCGGTTTTTTGCGATCAGGTAGTTCCTGAGTCTCTTCCGGGCGGTCAGGATATCCGCCCTGGTGAAGGTAGAGGACTGCAGAACCACCGTGGAAATGAAGAGGAACTCATTTTCGGCGACCGTGGCACGAAGCAGGGCCTCTTTGTGCAAAAGCGTGTTCATCAGAGCGTCCCTTTGCAGATTCAGAAGGGAGTTGAAATGATCAAACACCTGCCTCCGGATCGCCTTTTTGCTCTGTTGATAACCCGTGATACTGGCGGTTAAAAGGGGCATCAGGAAAAAAAGACTGAACCAGAAGAGCAACCTTCTTCCGATTCCATGGAACATGCTGATCCTGCTCATGAGTACGGACATCTATGTTTCCTCTCGGGAACGTGATGTTCGCAACACTATCACAGGGTATGGAAAATGTAAATATGGACCGGGTGGTCCCGAAACAGTAATCTGCCTGCGGCGGGCCGTCCCCACTGCATTCGGAGAGGGCATCTTCCTTGACAAAGGGGGATTTCATCCGGTAGTTTGCGGAGGGGTTCAAGTCGGCCGATGCATTGATGAAGGAAGGGTGATTGTACCGTTGAAACTCGCTCTCTTTTCGGGTCTGTTCCTTTTTTTGTTCGTGACGTTCGGATGCGTTTCTTTTCCGTGTCCGGAGAGAGGACAATTCCCTTATCCTCCCGACACTCCCCCTGAAGAGGATACCATCCTGCATCTTCCGACCGGGCAATGGCTCGACGAAAAAACCCTGCTGGACATGCTTGCCGACGCCAGGGTGATTTTTGTGTCGGAGGTTCATGACAGTCCGGGGGCACACAGGGTGCAGGCGGAGATCATCCAGGGCCTCTCCAGGAGGTTTCCGGGTGGGGTGGTGGTCGGGATGGAGATGTTCCCCCATACGGTCCAGGAGTCCCTCGACCGGTGGAACGCCGGCACTCTTTCGGGTGAGGAGTTCCAACGTCTCTGGAGACGGTGCTGGGGGGAGCGATACGAACTGTATCGTCCGGTTTTCAATGTAATCCGCAAGAACCGCATTCCGGTCATCGGCCTCAATGCGCCCAAATCCGTTATCCGGAAGCTCTTTCTCATGGGTTTCCCCCGGCTCTCTCCCGAAATCAGAAGACAGCTTCCGGAGATGGATTTTACGGATCCGTATGAGAGGCAATTTCTCACCGCCATTTTCAAGGGCCATTCCATGGGATCAGGACAGCTGAACCGTTTTATTCTGATTCAGATCTTCTGGGAGGAGACCATGGCGGAACATGCCGCGAGGTACTTGAAATCTCACGAGGGCAGATCGAAGAAGATGATTATTCTGGCCGGTGAGGACCATATCCAATACGGCTTCGGGATCCCCAGGCGGCTCTTCCGAAGGTTACCTGATACTTATTATACGGTGAAGCCTCAGTATATCTCTCTTTCGGGCATCCCTCCCGGACGCATCATGGGAGTGAAACTCCCCTCCCTTCCCCTTCCGGTTGCGGATTTTCTCTGGTTCATCAGGGATCGTCACACGGACGCATCGGGCGGTCAGGCGGTTCCGTAAACCGACACCACAATCAGATCCATCCGGGGAGAGGGACGTCGGGGACTTTTCACAAAGCCGTGGTTATTCAAGGACACGGTAAGCCGGTTGATCCTCAAGCAGTTTCAGGACCTTTCTTTCAAGGCCCGGATGATAAGAATTTTCCGACATGAAGAAGATGAGATAGAGCAGGGAGTCCCCTCTGGGGAACCCCGGATTTGTGCGGATTGTAAATCCCGCTTCAGGTTCCGACCCCGGATATTCCTCCGGTGTGTTGCCGGCGCCGGCGTTATCCAGCAGGTAGAGGGAGATGGTTGCATGTTGCCGGACTTCTTCCGGCAGTTTCAGGAGATGGATAACCGTTCCGTAATCTCCGTCCAGTGCGATCCAATTTCCTTTCCGTTCAGTGGCCCCGTGACCGGAGGAGGCCCCTTCCGGTCCCACCGGTACTGGATTCGTGATCCCGTCCAGAAAGACCCGCCGGAAGGGGTATCCCTGATAGTCCGCGGTCAACAACAGAGAGGCCCGGTCGACCAGAAAACGGATGGAAAGAACCAGAGGAACTTCCGAGTGATGCGGATAGTAGAAATGGTCGCAGTTGATCCGCGGGGTTCGAAGGCCCAGAGGCAGTCGGACGTAGTTGACGGTCCGTAGTACCGTCCGGACGGGGCCGTCGATCACCCCCTCCAGATAACCGCCGATATCTTCTTCGTTGAAATGCATCGTCGTCTTGAGAAAGCCCAGTTTGAGTCTCGCCTTTCCACGAATCTTGAGCCGGTCCAGGATCGGCCTGCCGTTCAGCCTAAGGTCCTGCAGGAGGGCGATATGTTTTGGGGAATAGCGGATTTCATAGACCGGGGAGACGATCTTCCGTTCGTCCGGAAGATAACGCATGTAGCGTACGGAGGAAAGGGCGGGGGGGCTGGATTCATAGTAAACCAGATAGGCCCATCCCGCGGTTTCCCCGGTTGAACCCATCACCTGGATTTCCTCTGTTCTCCGGTCCATCCCATGGCGGCGGACAGAGGGATCCCGGTTTCCTATGTCCCGTGTCAGGAACACCAGAAGGTCGTTTCCGTCGAGAAGTCTTTCACCCTCCGGATCGTCGGCGTCATGGGTCCGACCGCCCTGGAAGGTTCGATCCCAAATCCAGCGGTCGTCGGAATCCTTCTGATCAATCTGAAAGGGGATCGGAACCAGGGTATCTTTTTGATAAGAGAACAGACGGAACCCTTCGATTTTTTTCCCCAGCATCTTCGGCAGATCTTTCCCCGGGATGATGATGGCACGGGTATCTTCCGGGAGGAGGGAATGGGTGGTACGGGTGTCCGGGCCGGATGCGGCGAAGGCGGATAGGACGCACGGTCCCATCAGCAACATAAGTCCGATCCCCGCGAAACGGATCCATTTTTTCATATCGATTCCCTTGCGGATGGGGGAAGAGCCCCGTTTGTTTTTCTTGTTCCTGGAAAACTGCCGGTCCTCTATTCTATTGTAAAAGAAAAGAAAACGCAAATATCCCTCATCTGGACGGAGTTCCACGGATTGACTTTCTTCAACCGCCCTGATATAGATTACCATCAACCTGGGCGAAGAGAAAACGTGGGGTCATAGAAAAATGTTGGAGTTCTTGCTGGGATTCGTAGCCGTTCTGCAGGTATTTCTTCTGATCCTTGTTGTGGTCTTCGTGACGCGCCGTTCTGCGGAACGGGTCCGGCAGGAAGGCCGATTTGATGCTTTCGAGAAGAATCAGGAACGAGCCGAACGGACGTTTAAGGACGAAATCGCCAAAAACCGGGAGGAAAGCGCGCTTCATGCCGAACGCGGCAGAGAAGAACTGAGGCATACGCTGGAATCTTTCAGTGAATCCCTTTTCTCCCGTTCCGCGGAAATTGCCAATCTGCAGAAGAACCAGTTGGATACCTTTTCCAATCAGCTTTCCGCGTTGACGCAGATGAATGAACGGAAGCTGGAGAGGCTGAGGGAGGTCGTTGAGGAAAGGTTAAAGAGGCTTCAGGAAGAAAACAGCGTCAAACTGGAACAGATGCGGACGACAGTGGATGAAAAACTGCACGACACTCTCGAAAAACGTCTGGGAGAATCTTTTAGGCTGGTCAGCGAGCGTCTTGAACTGGTGCACAAGGGTCTCGGAGAGATGCAGACCCTGGCCATCGGCGTGGGGGATCTCAAGAAGGTCTTGAGCAACGTCAAGACGAGAGGGACCTGGGGAGAGATCCAGCTTGGGACCCTTTTGGACCAGATCCTGACCCGGGATCAGTACGCCGAAAATGTGGTCACCAAACAGAAGGGCAATGAGCGGGTCGAGTTTGCGATCCGCTTGCCGGGACACGATGGAGGAGAGAATCGGCAGGTTTGGCTCCCGATTGACGCTAAATTCCCGCAGGAGGATTACGAGCGTCTGATGGATGCGCGGGAACAGGCCGATGCCGCTGCGGCGGAGGATGCGGCCAGAAGTCTGGAAAAGAGGATCAAGGAGAGCGCAAAGGATATCCGGGAGAAATACCTGGACCCGCCTTATACCACGGACTTCGGGGTCATGTTCCTCCCCACCGAAGGATTATACGCCGAAGTCATCGGGAGGCCCGGCCTTTTTGATACCTTGCAGAGAAAATTCCGTGTCACCGTGGCCGGCCCATCGACGCTGTCCGCTTTTTTGAACAGCCTGCAGATGGGCTTCAGGACCCTGGCGATTGAGAAACGTTCCAGTGAAGTCTGGACCCTGCTCGGGGCTGTGAAAACGGAATTCGGGAAGTTCGGCGGTATCCTTGATAAGACGCAGAAGAAGCTGCGGGAAGCGAGCAACACCATTGAAAAGGCCGCGAAAAAGTCCCGTAACATTGAAAAAAAACTGAGGAAGGTTCAGGAACTTCCCGTTTCCGAAACGGACAAGCTGCTTGAAAACGGAAAGGGATCGGATCCGGAGGAGAGGGATTGATCCGGTTTATTTCTCCCTTGCGATCGTCTTCTTGATCTCTGACAGTTTTTTAATATGTTCCTGTTCCTGCCTTACCAGTTCATTCAGGACAGGCAGGTCATTCCGGACCAGTGAATCCCGGATTTCCATCAGGAAGATCAATGTCTCCTTTTCGAACCATACAGCCAGGTCCAACGCCTCCAGGGCGGTTACCACTTTTTTCGCGAGATCCTGAAAGATCTCCTTTCTGGCAAAAACATTTTCGTTGATCAGGGCTTCAAGATAAAGAGTATATTCTCCAGGGTAGGCTTCTTCAGGATTAAAACTTCCGATTTCTTCACGTATCTTGTCGAAGGAAACGACATGCTCTTTTTCCTCATTGGCAAGGGCGATAAAAACCTCCTGAACCGTTCTGAATTCAGTCTGCTCAGCCAAGGTCCTGTAAAGCTTCTCTCCGTTTTTCTCGATACGAACGGCGATTTCAACGATCTCCTGACCTGTAAATTTCCGAGGCATTCCACTCTCCTTTTTTGAACCTCACGAACAGAAATCTGTGCCTGAGGATGAAAAGACTTTTTCCGTGATCTTATATCATAACCGGGTATATGAATACAATGGATTTGGGCGTTCCTTTTCCCTTGACAAGATTTTTCAAACTGATTACATTAACATCTCACTTTGAGCCATGCCGAAGTGGTGGAACAGGTAGACACGCTGTCTTGAGGGGGCAGTGGGGGATTCCCCGTACGAGTTCGAGTCTCGTCTTCGGCACCAATAAAATCAAAGACTCCGGCCGATCGCCGGATCCGTAATAGATTCTCTCCGCATTCTCCCGTACGGTATTCCGTTCTGTTTGTTGCGCGGTTGTTGCGCGGTCTTGACTCTGATATGGATGAAAACCAAGACAGTTCTCTTCATCGTCGTTCTCGCTTCCCTCGGGTATCTTCTCTATGATCCCGTGATGGACCGATTCTTCACGGACCACTCCCTGAAGGTCTCCGAGGGGCCTCAACTTCCCGATGAGGTGTTCCAGACCGTTCATCTGCGGACGGACGGAGTCGATCTGGCCCTATCCCGTTACGGTGGAAGGATTATCTCCGCTCGACTCTTGGACTATCAAACAAAAAACGGAAACCCGGTGGAATTGATCTCCGGTCTCCTGAAAACCCGCTCCGGTGTCCGGATTGAGCTTCCGGGAGTGCTGGATGATCCCGATGATACTTTGTACACTTATCAAACGAACGGTCCGGAAGAGATCTTTGCCCGGGTTCTCCGGAACGGACTGGAGCTCCACAAATCCTATCGTCCGAAGGGACGCTATGCCGTGGAATTCCGGTTTACCCTGACCAATCGGGGAAAGAGAGAGATTTTCTTTCCTGAAGGTTGTCGGCTGATCCCCTTTTACGGAATCCATCCGGAAAATGAAAAAGAATCGGGGACCCTCCAGGTGGCTTGGAAGAGTCGTCTCGGGGAAAAGGTGCGGCGGGAAAAAGCGGGGAAGATCAGGAAACCATTCGGCTCAAAGGGCCCTGTGGAATGGGTCGGTCTTGAAAACCGCTATTTTACGCAAATCTTTCTCCCGTTATCCGGGTCGGTCCAGGCAAGGTTTTTCCCCCTCGGCAGGAGACAGGTCTACTGTACTTTGTCTTCTTCCCCGTTCCTGTTGCGGCCGGGGGAGAATTATGAAGAAGCCGGTCTTTTGTATCTCGGTCCGCTGGACGAGGAAGCACTCCGTTCCTGTTTCGCCGGTTTGGAGCGGATCGTGGACTATGGTACCTTCGAATTTCTGGGCAAGGGGATTCTCCTGATCTTAAGGTGGCTCCATGGATATGTGATCAATTACGGGCTTTGCCTGATACTCCTTGCCCTGGTTCTCCGCGTTCTCCTCTTTCCTGTCACACAGTACAATCTGAGATCGCTTCGGGAAATGCCCGCCATTCTACAGGAAATCTACGATATTGAAGAGGAGGACAAAGCCGATCCAAAACGGGCGGAAGAGAGGATCCGGCCTCTCCGGAAGAGACAGATGCATGCCGTGATCGGAAGCTTCCTGCCTCTTGTCGTCCAGATCCCGGTTTTCCTGGCTCTCTATCAGGCGCTCAACAACTCGATCGATCTCAGACGGGCGGCGTTCTTCCTCTGGATTACGGATCTTTCCGTTCGTGACCCCTTCTTCCTTCTGCCTCTCCTGATGGGAGGCGCCATGGTTCTGCAACAGCGGCTCACCTCATCCAACCCGGGCCGCGACAGGACATGGATCTGGATTCCTGTGGGGTTTTCCCTGCTGTTCGCCTTTTTCCCCTCCGGTCTGGTCCTTTTCTGGTTCTCGGATTCCCTCTTTTCCGTCGGGCAACTCTTGTGGATCGCCGGAGGTCAAAAAGAAGGGAGACGAATGGGCCGATCTTAAATACTGCGTGCCCGACGCAAATGAAGAAATCTGTCTGCAGCCTGTTGCGTAAAAAACACATGCCGACGTGTCGCTTTGAACACAAGGATGGGGTGCAACGTCCGATTTCCCAGGACAGGTTCCTTCTCATATCGGGGGGCATCTCTTGAATCCCCTGAGTTTTATGCTTCTTCGAGTCCCTTTTTCGTATTGCTGTTTGCCCGATGGCGTGCCGGAGACCGGAATAATCCGGCATGGACTTTGCAATTTCTTAACTCGGACGGGTGTTTTCATTGGAGAAGGGAAGGGGGGAGTGAGGAATGAACCTCCGTAACAGGATGCGGTCTCTTTTGAGTGCGGTGATCTTCGTGTCGGTGTTTTTCATTCAGAATCTTCCGGCGAGTCCGAAGGGGAGATTGCCGTCCTCTCTGAAAGAAGGGCCTGTGCTCCGGGTGGGCGAAGAACTTCATTACGATATCCGTTGGGGGATTATTCCCGCCGGATCCGGGACCCTTGAGATCTCCAGGGGGAATCGGGAAAACGGGCTTTATCATATCGTCACGACGGCCAGAAGCAATGCCTTTATCGACACCTTCTACAAGGTTCGTAACCGGATCGAGACCGATCTGGACCTGCCGAGGAGGAGTTCGGACGGCTATCAGAAAATTCAGCGTGAGGGGAGGCATCATCGGAATGTCAGTCTGGTCTTTGATCATACCCACCGGAAGGTAACCCTGATCAGGAACGGCAAGGTCAAAAAGATCCTGCGTGTTCCTTCGTCCATCCATGATCCTCTTTCGGCGATTTACTATCTTCGGACCTTGAAGGACCTGGAAGGAGGTCCGACCATCCTGAATGTGACCGACGGCAAGAAGACCTATCGGGTTCTGATCAAGGTTCTTGGGAAAGAGCGTGTCAAAACGCCACTCGGTTTTTTCAACGCGATCAAGATCGAGCCGGTTGTGGAAGATCTGGAACTCATCTTTGACAAGAAGAAAGGAGGCAGGCTCTTGATCTGGTTGACGGACGATCAGGAGAAGGTCCCGATCAAGCTGAAGAGTGAGCTGGCCTTCGGTTCCATCCAGGCGCTTTTGACCGGGGTCAAGACGGGTTCCGTTTCCTCCGAGTCCTGGGCGACCCTGACCAAAAGATCTCAGTCTGGAATTTTCCGTTGATCTTTTCAGTGCATTTCTTTATCTTGATCGGAAAGTGAAAGTTTTTCGATAAAAAACAGTTCCCGGGATCCGATGGTCCGAATCATCTCAGGGGTAGACAAAGGGCGCAGGCTGAAGGTTCCGGCAGGGCTGAGGGTTCGCCCCACCTCCGACCGGGCCAAAGAGAGTCTTTTCAATATGGTCCGTACGCGGATTGAAGGATGCCGGTTTCTCGATCTTTTTTCCGGTACGGGCAGCGTGGGATTGGAGGCCGCGAGCCGGGGGGCGGAAAAGGTCTTTTTCGTGGAGTCCGATCCGGGGGTGATACGTATCCTGAATGAGAATATCCGTCGTTGCGGAGTCTCGGACCGGGTGAGGGTAATGACGATGTCTTCCCGGCGTTGTGTCGCCCATCTCGCATCCCGGGGCGAGCTTTTTGATCTTATCTTCCTGGATCCGCCTTACCGGGATGATGCGGCCTATGATCTGATCCGGCAGGTTCAGGGCGTTGGACTCCTGAGCCCCGGGGGACTGTTAATCGCGGAGCATGACCGGCATGATGTCCTGCCGGGGCATTATGGAATGCTGAGAAAGGTCCGGAGGAAGCAGGTGGGGGATACGGTCTTTTCATTTTACGGGGATTCAGATGACGAAGATTTCGCCTAAGGTCGCTGTCTATCCCGGGACGTTTGATCCGGTCACGAACGGCCATGTGGATCTGATTGAACGGGGGCTCAGGATTTTCGACCGGATTATCGTGGCGGTGGCGCCGAGCGAGAACAAGTCTCTCTTTTTTACTCTTGAGGAGAGGATGGACCTGATCCGGGAGGTGATGGGCGACCATCCGAAGATTGAGGTGGATGTCTTGCGCGGGCTTCTTGTGGACTACGTGAGAAAGAGGCATGCGACGGTTGTCATTCGGGGATTGCGGGCGGTCTCCGATTTTGAGTACGAATTCCAGTTGGCTCTGATGAACCGTAAGATGGATGGGAACTTCGAAACCGTTTTTCTGATGCCGAGTGAACGGTTTACTTATCTCAGTTCAAGCATTATCAAGGAGGTTGCGCGATTCGGGGGCTGTCTGGAGGAGATGGTCCCTGAAGCGGTTACCAAGAAATTCCGGGAGAAGATCAGCAAGAGAGGCCCGGATCTGAAGGAGGGAAATCCGTGAAATTCTTTGCAGCCCGAGTGGGTTCTGTTCAACCCTCAATGACCCTTGCAATCAGCGCGAAGGCCGGGGAACTGCGTGCCAGGGGGATTGATGTGGTGGGATTCGGTGTGGGAGAACCTGATTTCGACACGCCTGACAACATCAAGATGGCCGCCCGAAAAGCAATCGAGGCGGGTTTCACGAAATATACGGCGGCGTCCGGGATCCGGGAGTTGAAGGAAGCAGTCTGCGCGGCCCTCCAACGGGAGAGAAACCTGAAATACGAGCCCGCCGAGGTGTTGATCTCCTGTGGGGCCAAGCACGCGCTTTACAATATCGCACAGGCGCTCTTTGACCGTGGCGACGAGGTGATCATTCCGTCTCCGTACTGGGTTTCCTACCCGGACCAGGTTCGACTCCAGGAGGCGGTTCCCAGGATTGTGGAGACCCGTGAGGAGGATGGGTTCAGACTGACCGGAGATCTCCTGCGGGCCAATCTGACGGATCGAACCAGGGCGGTGGTCCTGAACAGCCCCTCCAATCCGACAGGTTGTGGCTATACCCTGGAGCAATTGCGGGAGATCGCGGAGGTGATCGTGGAGAAAGACCTCTACGTGATTTCCGATGAGATCTATGATAAATTGACTTACGGGGGTTTTGTGTTTCACTCGATCGCGGAGTTGGGCGCAGAGGTCCGGAAACGGACGATCCTTGTCAATGGTGTCTCCAAAACGTATGCGATGACCGGATGGAGAATCGGCTGGGCCGTGGGGCCGGCGGATGTCATCCGTGCCATGGCCACGATCCAGAGTCAGAGTACCTCCAATCCGACTTCCATCTCCCAGATGGCGGCCGTGGAAGCCCTGAACGGTCCGCAGGATACCGTGGCCGGTATGGTGAGGGAATTCGACAAACGAAGGCGTTACATGCTGGAACGGATGAACGCCGTGGAAGGAGTTTCCTGCGTGGAACCGGATGGCGCCTTTTATCTCTTCCCGCGTGTCGATTCTTTTTATGGCAGCGGGTATCACGGGATGCGGATCGAATCTTCCCTGGATCTGGCGGAATATCTCTTGAAGGAAGCGAGGGTGGCCGTGGTGCCGGGAATTGCCTTTGGCGCCGATGCCTATTTCCGGCTCTCGTATGCCACATCCATGGAAGTGATCCAGAAGGGATTGGACAGGATTGAGGAAGCTTTCGGAAAACTTACCTGAAGAACCGCCGTTATTAAGCCGATCCGAGATGTTTTCCCCGGATATTTCCTGAATTTTCCGTAAAATGCCAAAAAAATATGAAATTTTTATTGACGTGCTCAGTCCGTGGCCCTATAATGACATTATACAGGGAGAATTCCTCCCTGGCGTGGTAATGAAAACCTGGACCTGACTGTCGGAAAAGAGAGCGACACAATAAGGAGGTGGTATCAAAGGGTAAGAGGATTTCAAAAAATAAGATGTCATGATCGTTGATGACAAGAACTACCGATAAAGGCAAACCATCCGTGAGGGTGAGGCGCAAAGCTACCTGCCTGGAGAGACCAGGTCGAGGGGCTACCGAAGAGAGTTTTTAGAATATCTTTTTTCTGTCCGGGTGACCGGACGGAGGCCGAACCTGTTGCTTTTACGGTTCGGCTTTTTTTGTGGCAAGGCCGAACCGGTTCTGTTTTTACGGTTCGGCCTTTTTTGTGTTGAGGGTGGCCATGGAAAAGAAAACGATTCAACGTGTTGGAGTTATTGCATTACTCCTGCTCTGCCTCTTCTTTCTTCTGGTATCCGATCTGAGTGAATTGAAGAGGAAACCGGATTCGAATCGGAATCTGGATGCGCAAACTGTTCCATATGAAAAACCAACGATCTCCGGTGAATCTCAAGCCATCCGGGATGCCCGTGCTTCCCTGTCCGGCCGGGATGACCGGGGAACCGTCGGGCGTTCCGGAATCGACAGGAAGAAGACCCCGGAAGAGGAGAGCGGCGCTGAGGGGAAACCTTATGTGGATCATGAAATTCTGGTCCGCTTCTCCCCGTCGGTCAGCCGGGAGGAGATGGTTTCTCTGCTGAACGGATTCGGCATGAGTATTGAGCAGATCCTGAATCATAGGAATCTCTGCCGTGTGAAACTGCCTGAATCCATGAAAGTCGAGGCGGCGGTCCGGATCTTGAAAGGGATTCCCGAAGTGGATTTCAGCGAACCCAATTACATTGTTCATACGACGAATACTCCTGATGATCCATTCTTTCCCAACCAATGGGGGTTTCACAATACCGGCACGAGCGGCGGAGTGGCGGACGCGGACATCGACGCCGTGGAGGCCTGGGACAGCACGACCGGTTCCTCTTCAGTGGTCGTGGCCGTGGTGGATGAAGGCATCGATCTGAACCATCCGGATCTTGCGGGAAACATCTGGGTCAATCCAAGTGAAATTCCGGACAACGGAATTGATGATGACGGAAACGGGTACGTGGATGACGTAAACGGCTGGGACTTCAAGCATGGTGATGCCACGGTCTATGACGGCAGTTCGGAGGATCAGCACGGAACCGAAGTGGCCGGCATTATCGGGGCCGTCGGAAACAACGGAACCGGTGTGTCAGGGATCTGCTGGAATGTGCGGATCATGCCGGTGAAATTTATCAGTTTTGGAAGTGGGACCGTTTCTGACGCGATTCTCGCCCTGGATTATGCCGTTCAGAACGGCGCCCGGGTCATCAATTGCAGCTGGGGTGGAACGAGTTATTCGGAGGCCTTGAAGTCCGCTTTCCAGGATGCACTGGATGCAGGGGTCCTGGTGGTCACCTCCGCGGGGAACAGCGGTGTGAATACCGATACATCGTCTCATTACCCTTCCAACTACGATCTGGCCAATATTCTTTCCGTGGCCGCCACGGACAAAAACGACACGCTGAGCTCATTTTCCAACTATGGACTCACGACGGTGGATTTGGGTGCCCCGGGTTCCTCGATCTATACCACGACGCCGGAGAAGGGATACGCCTATTTCAGCGGGACCTCGGCGGCTGCGCCCTTTGTGACGGGCGCAGCGGCACTGGCCCTTTCCGTGGATTCGGGTCTTTCCATGCAGGATCTGAAAGACGATATCCTCAATTCCGTGGACGCGGTCGATAGTTTGACCGGGAAGACGGTAACCGGCGGGCGGCTGAATATCAACAATCTGATTCGCCAGATTGGTTCCCCGGATTCCGATGGAGATGGGATGCCGAACCGTTTTGAAATTCAATACGGGCTGGATCCGAATGATGCAACCGATGCCGATGCCGATCCGGATGGAGACGGTTTGACCAATTTCCAGGAATACCAGAACGCCACGTCGCCGGTTTCGAAGGATACCGATGGAGACGGTCTCTCCGACGGTTTCGAGGTGACCTATCTTCTGGATCCGACCTCGGCCTCCGACGCCGCACTCGATTCCGATCAGGACGGACTCACGAATCTCCAGGAATATCAGGCCGGCACCCGGATAGATCAGCAGGACACGGACGGGGACGGGATTGATGATTTTACGGAGTACGGACCGCGGAACCAGGCGGCGGATTCGGACGGAGATGGTGTCATCGATGCCCTGGATTCCGATTCCGACAATGACGGAACGCCGGATCAGGTCGAGGGAATCGGGGATCAGGATGAAGACGGAATTGCGAATTACGTGGACATGAATGATACGGACGGCCCGCAGGGCGACCAGGACGGAGATGGAATCACCAACTCCGTGGAGGTGACCTTCAACCTCTATCCGAATCTGCCCGACACCGACGGAGACGGTATCGGTGATGGGGCGGAGTTCGGAACGGGAGCGAAACCGCTCGATTCGGACGGCGACGGTGTCATCGACGCGATGGATCTTGATTCGGACAACGACGGGACGATGGACCAGGAGGAAGGAACGGGGGATCTGGACGGTGACGGCACTCCGAACTATCGGGATCATGACGATCAGGACGGTCCTCTGGGAGATGCGGATGGAGATGGACTGCTGAATCAGATCGAATCCCTGTATGGGATGAATGTGAATCTGGCCGACAGCGACGGGGACGGGATCTCTGACGCAATGGAGTTTGGGAACGGGGTGACACCGGCCGACAGCGACGGGGACGGGATCATCGATGCGTTGGATCTTGATTCAGACAATGATGGCGCCCTGGACGCGAATGAGAACGGCCTGGACTCGGACGGGGACGGGATACCCGACCGCCTGGATCCGGACACAGCCACAGTTCGGACGGGATACGGCAGTCTTTCTCTCCAGCTTCAGGGAGGAAGCGCGACCCTGAAAGATGTTGTTTTTCTGGCGCAGCCGGTTTCGGAAGGTGCCATGCCCAATCTGGATTTCCGTTACGGCGGAGTCCAATACAAGGTTTCGGGCCTTCAGCCCGGTGGGAGTATTACCCTTCTCATCCAGATGGATGTATCGATTCCGACGAACGCGGAGTTCTGGAAATATAACTCCCGCATGGGGTACTATCAATTCCCAGCCCAAATCAATGGAAATACCCTGAGTTATACACTGACTGATGGAGGGGCCGGGGATGACGATGGAGTCGTTGACGGCACGATCCTGGATCCGGGATATATCGGCGTTCCTCTTTCTTCGAACAGCACATCCGGGTCTTCCGGAGGCGGCGGTGGAGGCGGTGGAGGGTGTGCCCTCTCTCAAACGCCGGCTGATTTTTCTCAAGGGTTTCCTGATTTCCTTCTGTTCTCCCTCCCACTGATCCTGTTGTGTGGAATCCGTTTCGCGGGATCGATCGGCCACAAGCGGTTCCGGACGTAGGGGAAGACTCCTGCGTGGGATCCGCCCTCAACACGAGCCCCGCGTCCGGCCGACGCGGGGCTTTTTTTACTTGATTTTTGAATCGGGTTGTGGTAGATTCTACCAAAATTTAGTTCACTAATAAAAAGTGGGCTCTCAAGAGCCCACTTTTTTTTGGTGATGCCCTATTTGGAGGTGAGAGTCCTCGATCGGTTGGATCAGCACCGGGAACTTCAAGGTGTATGATGAACCGCCGTATACGGAATTGTACGCAGAGTGCATCTACCTGTGCGTGCCTGCACGCAGACAGGGTATCGGAGGAGTGCGGGGGTGCCCCCGGCTCTGCCCGATACGTGGAATTCATCATGTCGATTACGGATCAGGTAAAAAAGTTGGCTGTTCCCCTTCTCGATTCATTGGGATTGGAACTGTTTGATCTGACCTATCAGAAGACCGGGAAACGGGGCATGCTCCGGATTTTCATCGAAAAAGAGCAGGGAATTACATTGGATGATTGTCAAAGGGTGAGTCGGGAGATCGGAGCCCTTCTGGATATCAAGGATGTAGTCCCCGGGAGCTACATCCTCGAGGTTTCTTCGCCGGGACTCAATCGTCCGATGAGAAATGAACAGGATTATCTGAAATACAGGGGCAGCCGTATCAAGGTACATCTTCTGACAAAGATTTCGGACCGGAAGATCTATGTGGGGATCAACCGTGGGATCGAGCAGGAGACGCTGATCCTGGAGATTTCGGAAAACCGGGAAATCCGTATTCCGCTTTCAAATATTTCCAGGGCCAACCTGGAAGTTGATTTTCCTTTTTAATCAGTGTCTGGAGGAGAAAAACCATGGAACCGAACTTGATCCAGATGATCAATTTCCTGGGAAAGGAGAAGAATATCCCTAAAGAAGCGATCGTGGATGCGATCCAGGCGGCGATTCTGACGGCCTCCCGGAAGAAATACGGGACGGAAGACAATATTGAGGTGGAGATCAATCTGCAGAAGGGGGAGATCGAGGCCTATCTGTATCGTGAGGTTGTGGAGGAAGTCGAGGATGCCGACCGGGAGATTTCTCTGGCCGAGGCGAGGGAATATGATGAGACGATTGAGGTGGGAGATGAATTCGCGATCCGTCTCGATGTATCGGAGTTGGGAAGAATCGCCGCCCAGACGGCGAAACAGGTCATGTTTCAACGTGTGCGGGAGGCGGAACGGGAGGTGATTCTCCGAGAGTTCGGGGGACGTATCGGTGAGACATTGAATGGGATTGTCATGCGCATCGAACGGGGAAACCTGGTTGTGGATCTCGGCAAGGCGGAGGGGGTCCTTTCACCGAGACAGAAGATCCCCGGTGAACGTTACAATCGGGGAGACCGGATCCGTGCCCTGATCCTGGACGTCAACGATTCAGGGAAAACGCCTCAGGTCGTCTTATCCAGGACGGACCCCCGGTTTCTCATCAAACTCTTTGAGATGGAGGTCCCCGAGATTTATGAGGGGGTGGTCAAGATTGTCGGTGTGGTCCGTGCGCCGGGCCAACGGGCCAAAATCGCAGTCGTTTCCAATGACTCCAACGTGGATCCTGTCGGGGCCTGCGTCGGTGTCAAGGGAATCCGTGTACAGGCGGTGGTCCAGGAACTCCGTGGTGAAAAGATTGATATCATCCCCTATACCGAACGCACGCGGGATTTCATAGAAAAAGCTCTCAGTCCGGCTGCGATCTCCCGGATCGCGGTGAACGAGGAAGAACGATCCGCTCTGGTGGTGGTGGAAGAAAACCAGCTCTCACTGGCCATCGGTAAGAAAGGGCAGAATGTTCGTTTGGCTTCGGAGCTCTGTAATTACCAGATTAATCTCATGAGCGAGGAAGAGTACCAGTCGGCTCTCCGGGAGCAACAGGAAGAGTCGGAGGCGGAAAAGAAATCCCTGGAAAAAGCAGTCCAGTCGATCTCCCACATTGAAGGTGTTGGAGAGAAAACGGCCAAGGCGATTGTGGACGCCGGTTTCCGGTCCGTCGCGGAACTGGCATCCGCGAATCCTGAGGATCTGATCGTGGTGCCGGGCGTGGGAGAAAAAACGGCGGAAAAGATTATCCAAAACGCACGGGAGTTGCCTCCGGAGACAACGGAGGAGATTCCGGGCCGGGAGACCTCCGAAGGATCCGAACCGGAGACGGAATCACCGGACCGTTCCGTGTCTGATGAGAAAACGGCGGACAGTGAAGAGCCGCCCTCTGAGGAAGGAACCGTGCCGGAAGAAAATGAATCCTCCCTGGAGCCGGGAGAAGATGAAACGGGGGAGGAGAAGACCGAAGGCATAGAGGAAGATGTTGCGTTGGATTGAGGCGGCCGGAGACATGGGCAGGAAAGTGAGATCTCCCCTTCGGACCTGTGTGGGATGTCGAAAGGTTTTCGGAAAAGAACATCTGATCCGGATTGTTTCTTCTCCGCAAGGGGAACTGGTTCCGGACTTGAAGGCGAATCTGCCCGGACGGGGGGCTTACCTCTGTAGCCGCTCTGAGTGCGTCCGGAAGGCGATGAAAAGAAATGTGCTGGCCCATGCGTTCAAGCGGCCTGTCCGTCCGGAGCAACTGCAGTGTCTGGAAGAAAGAATTCGAACTGCCCTGGAAAGGAGCATCTTCTCTTTTCTGGGAGTCTTGATGAAAGGAAACAAAATCGTGACAGGGCGGGAATCTATCCGGAAAAAGCTCGAACGCGGTGTGATTCACCTTTTGCTCACGGCGTCCGATGCGTCCGGTTTGCATTCCGGAATTCCGGAGGAGGTGACTGTCCGGAGTTACGGCACCAGCAGGCGTCTTGGAGAGAGTATCGGAAAGGCGCCGCAACCCGTACTGGGTATTCTCGGTCCGGATGCCGTCCGGAAACTGTTGCGGTTGATCGATCAAGTCGAGGGCCTTGAACCGGAGAGGGGGGAAGAGACATTATGGCTACGATGAGAGTACATGAGTTGGCCAGGAAAATCGGGATTTCTACGAAAGAACTCTTGGAATACTTCAGGAAAACCGCTCCGAAAATCAAGAGTAATCTGTCGATGGTCCCGGAAGAGATTGCGGAAGCAGCCCGAACAAAATTTTCGGGTGGCGGCCGTCTATCCGTAAAAAAACGTTCGCAGGTGAAACCGAAGGTTGAGTTCAAGGTCCGGAGAAGGAGAAAGAAAGAACCGGAGCCTGATGAGCCGATCCGTGAAGAGCCCCAGGCCGCGGTCGAGATAGAAGAAGAAACTCCGGTTCAGCAGGAGCCCGTGGAAGTGGTCGCGACCGGGGAGAAACCTGCGGACTCCGGGATGGAAGAAGCTTCTCCCCCCGTTGTCGAGAAGGGCCCGGAGATTTCCGGAGAAGTGCCCGAGATGAAAACGGAAGAGGAAACCGTGAAAGAAGGTGTTTCCCCTTCCGGGACGGTTCCGTCTGAGGAGCCCCGCAAGGAGGCTTCCTCGGTGGAAAAGACGAAACTGAAGAAGAAGGAGAAGAAAAAAGGGAAGAAAACGGAGGTTGAGGAGAAGGAAGAAACGTCCAGGGCCGGGAAGAAGAAGGGGAAGAAGGACCGAATCAGTATCCGCGCGGAGAAGGTGGAGCGTCTCCAGAAGAAATCCAAAAAGATCACGCCCAGTCAATTACTGGAACTTCAGGTTCGGAGAACTCCGAAGAAACTCAGGACCAAGCCCAAGAAAAAAGTGAAGGCCGAGAAAAAGGTAAAGCCTGAGAAGGTGGAAGTGCAACGGATTGAGACCGAGGAAAAGGGAAACCGGATCCGATGGAATGAAACGACAACCGTTAAGGATGTGGCCGAGCAGATCGATATTCCGGTGAACACCCTGATTCTGAAATTCATGGAACTGGGAAGCATGGTCACCGTGAACCAGCCTGTGGATATGGAGTCCCTGGCACTGGTCGCGGATGAATACGGCTATGAAGTCGAGCAAGCGACACTTTCGACAGATGACGCCCTTTTAGAGGAAGTTCAGGATAATCCGGAGAATCAGGTTCCCCGGCCTCCGGTTGTTACCATCATGGGGCACGTGGACCACGGGAAGACTTCACTCCTGGATGTGATTCGGCATGCGAATGTTGTGGCGGATGAGGCGGGAGGAATTACGCAGCACATCGGCGCGTATACCGTCCGCATGAAGGACCGGCAGATTACCTTCCTGGATACACCGGGTCATGAGGCCTTTACCTCCATGCGCGCACGGGGAGCCCAGGTGACCGATATCGTGATTCTGGTCGTGGCCGCTGATGACGGTGTGATGCCCCAGACGGTTGAAGCCATTCATCATGCCGCAACCGCCCAGGTTCCCATCGTTGTGGCGATCAACAAGATCGACAAACAGGGAGCCAACCCGGACCGTGTGAAACAGCAGCTTGCAGAGCATAATCTGACCCCGGAGGAGTGGGGGGGGCAAACCATTTTTGTGGAGGTTTCCGCCAAAAAGAAGATCGGGATCGAGAACCTGCTCGAGATGGTTCTTCTGCAGGCGGATATCATGGAACTCAAAGCGGATCCGGATCGTCCCGCGAGAGGAACCATTGTCGAAGCCCGGTTGGACAGGAGCCGCGGTCCCCTGGCGACGGTTCTGGTAGAAACCGGAACGCTCCGGGTCGGGGATCCCTTTGTGACCGGCGCCTATGCCGGTAAGGTACGGGCTATGCTGAACGACAGGGGAAAGAAGATTCAAACGGCGGGTCCCTCCAGTCCGGTGGAGATTTTGGGACTCTCCGGCGTTCCCATGGCCGGAGACAGTTTCATTGTTGTGGAGGATGAGCGCAAGGCGAGACAGGTGGGACTGGTCCGATCCGCGCGGTTACGCGAAGCCGCCCTGTCCAAAGGACACAGAGTGACCCTGGATGATTTGTTCCAGAGAATCCAGGAAGGAGAAATCAAGGAACTTCCGATCATCATCAAGGGGGATGTGCAGGGATCGGTGGAGGCCTTATCCGATACGCTGGAGCGTTTAACTACGAACGCGGTGGAGTTGAAGGTCATTCACGGGTCCGTGGGGGGAATTACGGAGACCGACGTGAATCTGGCAACCGCGTCCAATGCCATTATCATCGGTTTTAATGTACGTCCGGAAACCAAGGCGGCGGCCCTGGCTGAAGCGGAACACGTGGATATCCGCCTCTATAATGTGATCTATGATGCGGCGAACGATGTCAGGAAGGCCATGGAGGGGCTTTTGGAACCGGTGTTGAAGGAGAGAATTCTGGGGAGAGCGGAGATCCGCCAGGTTTTCTCCATCTCCCGTTTCGGAAACGTAGCCGGATGTTATGTGCAGGAAGGGAATATCGAACGTTCCGCTCATGCCCGGCTGATTCGGGACAGCGTAGTGGTTCATGAGGGAAAGGTCGCGGCGCTGAAACGTTTTAAGGACGACGTCAAAGAAGTTGCGGCGGGCTTCGAGTGTGGAATCACCCTTGAAAACTATAATGACATCAAGGTAAACGACGTGATTGAGTTCTATACCTTTGACAAGATTGCCGCAAAGCTGTAGTCGTGTCGGCGGAAGAGAGGGATTTCGACCCGCCGGAAAGATCCATTCCAGGACAGGCCTGTGGAGACACGGGGAGTGACGATGCGGATCGGGGTTTGCGTCGTGGAATTGTATATTCCGGGAGTTGCCTCACTGAAAGGAAAACGGAGTATTATCCAGTCCGTTACGAAAAGGTTAAAGAACCGGTTCAATGTTTCCGTCGCGGAAATCGGGGCCCACGATCTTTATCAGCGGACTGCCATTGGAATCGCCGTGATTGGAAATGATCCTAAAAAACTGAATAGTGTTTTGGACCGGGTGTTGGGCTTTATCGAGAAACAGGGTGAAACGGATCTGATCGATTATCAAATCCGGATTCTTTAACGCCCGTGTTCCAAACCGTGAGGATGGAAACCATGCGTTCCGGAAGAATCGAACGGGTATCGGATCTCATGATCACCGAGATATCGGATATTCTCCTGAGAAAGGTCAAGGATCCCAGGATCCGGTATGTCACGGTCTCCGATGTGGATCTGACCAAAGATCTGAAAACAGCGACCGTCTATTACAGTGTGTTGATGCAACATTTGGACAGAGAGGAGATCCAGGCCGGTCTGAACCGTGCGGCCGGTTTCATACGGGGGGAACTTTTCCACCGTCTTCGATTGAAAGTCGTTCCCACGTTGGTTTTTCGGATCGACCCTTCCATCGAGTACGGTGCTCACATTGAAGAACTGCTGCACCAGATCCAGGAAGGGGAGGACGAAGCGGATGAAGAAAAAACGACTCATTAAAGAGGTCATTCAGGTTCTGCTTGCAAGTCGCCGGATCCTGATTACCACCCATGTGAACCCGGATGGAGATGGTATCAGCTCTGAACTGGCCCTCTACCACTATCTGAAAAGGCTTGGGAAGGAAGTCGCCGTCATCAACCGTGATCCCGTCCCGGATATTTTTGCTTTTCTCCCGGGTGTGGATGAGATCCGGATTGATTCCCATCCCTCCTTTCAGCCGGATCTCATCCTGATCATGGACTGTGGCGGGCTTGAACGGACTGGTCTCCAGACGGAATCCACGAACCATTCCATGATTGTTGTGATTGATCATCATCTCACCAATGATCATTCCGGTGCGGTGAATCTCCTGGATCCCAAAGCCTCCGCTACGGGAGAACTGGTCTATCTTCTTTTACGGCAGATGGAAGAGGAGGGGAGAGGTGATTTGGACTATACCGTCGCTCTCTGTCTTTACACCTCCATTTTTACCGACACGGGGTCTTTCCGATATTCCAATACCTCCCCTAAGGCGCTTTCCATTGCCTCGAAGCTGGTTTCCTACGGGATCAACTCCTGGACGGTCGCCGAACATGTCTACGAATCGAAATCTTTTGCAACGTTGAAACTCATGGGAAGCTTCCTGGAAAGTTTGGGGGTCAGCCGGAAGGGCCGTTTTGCCTGGGGGACGATTCGGATGGATGATTACCGGAAGACGGGAGCCAGGGAGGAGCACACCGATGGTTTTGTCAACTTTCCCCGTTCGATCAAAGGGGTGGAAGTGGCTCTACTGTTCCGCGAATTGAATGCCGACGGCATCAAGATCAGCCTGCGATCCAAGGGAAAGATCAATGTGGCGGCCATTGCGGAGAAGTTCGGTGGCGGGGGGCACCATAACGCCGCCGGATGCATACTGAAGGGATCCCTGGAGGAAGGGAAAAAGAGAGTTCTTCAGATCGTGGCAGAATCTTTGAATGACGAGGTTCCGGAGGAAGAAGCCCCGGCTGAAGAAACCCGGCGCAGGGTATTTTGATATGAAAGAGGTGGTATGGAAGGCTGGACGGAGGCTGGGGGCGGACCAGGGCGGCATTCTCGTCGTGGACAAACCGGGAGGGTGGACCTCGCACGATGTAGTCGCCAAGGTTCGGAGGTTACTCGGGATTCGTAAGGTAGGGCACGTGGGGACGTTGGATCCGGAAGCGACCGGTCTTCTGCCGGTCTGTGTGGGATCGGCCACCCGGATCGTGGAATACCTGATGGAATTGCCCAAGTCCTATCGGGTTGAATGTATCCTTGGAGAAGAAACGGACACACACGATGCCACGGGGCGGGTTGTCGCGCGGCACGATCCGAGCAGGCTTTCCGGAGATCAGATCAGAACCGTGATCATGCGGTTTCGCGGAACCATTGAACAGGTACCCCCCATGTATTCCGCGGTCAGGAAAAACGGGCGGCGTTTGTATGAACTTGCAAGGAGGGGAGAGCGGGTCCCGCGTGATCCGCGAACGGTTACGCTCTATGAGATTTGTGAAGTGGTTTGCTCGATCCCCCGCATCTCTTTTGTGGTCCGTTGTTCGAAGGGGACCTACGTCCGGGCCTTATGCAGAGATATCGGTCGGGAGCTTGGGGTGGGCGCCCACATGTCCAGGTTGAGAAGGATTGAGAGCGCCTCCTTCGTTGAAAAGGACGCATACTCCCTGGATCGGATCATGGAGATGGACAAAGAGGAGATTTTCTCTTTGCTGGTTCCCATGGATCGGGCGCTTGCAGCCTTTCAGCCTGTGGTAGTACGCCAACCCGGGCTGCGCAAGGTTTGTCAGGGGCAGCCCCTTGTCGAGGAAGACTTTTCTGAAAAACCGGTGTTCGGGTCCTGGAAGGAAAACCGTATGTTTACAGTCTATGGTGAGGATGGCGCGTTTCTCGCTGTGGCGAAGGCGGGAAGGTCGGCTTCAACCCAACCGGCGCTTTTCCCGAAAAAGGTTTTCTGTACAGACAGGATAAAATGAACTTTACTTGTTTCTGTGAATATGTTAAAACGATCAAAACCGGGAAGTGACGGAATCACTGGTGAAACGTAATACGGAACCATTAGATGGAAAGGAGGATAAAGAGGAATATGTCGTTGGTCAAAGAGAAAAAACAGGAGATTATCGATTCCTACAAACGCCATGAAAATGATACCGGTTCTCCGGAAGTCCAGATCGCGATTATATCGGAGCGGATTCGATATCTTACGGAACACTTCAAAACGCACAAAAAGGATCATCATTCCCGGCGGGGTCTTCTGAAACTGGTTGGGAAAAGGCGCCGATTATTGGACTATCTGATTAAGAAGGATATCGGTCGGTATCGTCAGGTGATCGAACGTTTAGGCATACGAAGATAATCTTTTCAAGCCTGCTCTTTCGCCACAGATGGACACAGGTGTGGATCGAAGAATCCATCAATCGGAGCCTTCGGTCCTTAACTGCGTTTATCTGTGGTCCATATTGCAGGATTTTAAACAAACGTACTGCAGAGGAAGCCGTACATGCATGAGGAGCACAGAATAAACCATGATCAAACAAGTTGAAACAGAGGTAGGTGGCAGACTCCTGACCCTGGAGACGGGGCGGGTGGCCCGACAGGCCTCGGGTGCCGTAATGGCACGTTATGGGGATACGGTGGTTCTGGTTACAGCCGTATCCGCCGGTACGGCGCAGACGGGGGTGGATTTTCTCCCTCTGACCGTGAATTATCAAGAAAAATTTTACGCGGCCGGAAAAATCCCCGGTGGATACTTCAAGAGAGAAGGACGGGCCACGCTGGTGGAGACCTTGACCTCCAGGCTGATCGACCGTCCTCTTCGTCCCCTGTTCCCCGAGAATTATTTTTTCGAGACCCAGGTGATTGCGACAGTACTGTCCGCGGACCGTGAAAATCTTCCGGATATTCTCTCTCTGACGGGATCTTCCGCGGCGTTGTCGGTTTCCGACATTCCCTTCTCCGGGCCGGTAGCAGGTGTCCGGGTGGGCAGAATCGATGGGAAGCTGATTGTCAATCCCTCCCTCAGCCAGATGGGCGAAAGCGACCTGAACCTGATTGTGGCGGGGACGCGGGATGCCGTCACCATGGTCGAGGCCGGCGCCCGGGAATTGCCGGAAGAGGTAATGGTGGAGGCGATCGAATTCGGGCATCGAGAGATCGTCCGGATTGTTGAGGCGCAGGAGGAACTGGTCCGGATGGTGGCCCCTGAGAAAAGAAAGGTGGAGCAGCCGGTCCAGGACGAACAAGAAGAAAGGCTGGAAGCCGAAATCCGGTCGGTGGCAACGGATCGTATTCGAAAGGCCAACACCACGCCGGGCAAGTTTCAACGTCAGAGTGCGTTGAATACTGTCAGAGACGAGATGGTGGAGCGTTTTGACGATGAGGAAGGGTCCCGGAAGGCCTTCATTCATGATATCTGCGAGAGGATTGAAAAAGAAGATTTAAGACGCCTTGTGATTTCCGAAAAAAAGCGGGTCGATGGACGCCGTCTGGATGAAATCCGTCCGATTACCTGCGAGGTCGGTTTTCTGCCGCGTGCCCATGGATCGGCCCTCTTTACCCGGGGGGAGACCCAGGCGATCGTCGCGACTACCCTCGGGACCTCTTCGGATGAACAACGAATCGACGCCCTGGAGGGAGATTCAACGAAAAGGTTCCTGCTGCATTATAATTTCCCTCCCTACAGTGTGGGGGAGGTGCGTTTTCTCCGGGGACCCGGGAGGCGGGAGATCGGACACGGCGCCTTGGCGGAACGGGCACTTTCCGCGGTGATTCCGGGTGAGGATCTTTTCCCCTATACGATCCGGGTTGTCTCCGATATCTCCGAATCGAACGGTTCCTCTTCCATGGCTACCGTCTGTGGCGGCATCCTTTCCTTGATGGACGCCGGTGTTCCGATCAAGGCTCCGGTTTCGGGGATTGCGATGGGATTGATCAAGGAGGGCGAAGAAGTCGCCATTCTTTCCGATATCCTGGGTGTGGAGGATCACCTTGGAGATATGGACTTCAAGGTGACCGGCACGGAAGCCGGGATTACCGCCCTTCAGATGGATATCAAGATTTCGGGTGTGAACCGGGAGATTCTGGCCCGGGCGTTGAATCAGGCCCGGGAGGGGAGACGCTTTATCTTAAACAAAATGCTGGAATCGATCTCCGTGCCCCGGGAGGATATCTCCGTACACGCTCCGCGGATTACCACCATCAAAATCCATCCGGACAAGATCCGGGATGTCATCGGACCCGGGGGAAAGATGATCCGGAGTATTGTGGAACGGACCGGAGCCAAGATCGATATTGAAGATGACGGAAGCGTCAAGATTGCATCCGCCGATGCGGAAGCCTGCAAGGCGGCCATCCGGATTATCGAAGACCTGACGCAGGAGGCTCAGGTCGGGAAAATCTATGACGGCACTGTTCGAAAGGTCATGGATTTCGGTGCCTTTGTAGAGATTTTTCCCGGAACGGACGGTTTGGTACATATCTCACAACTTGCCGATCATCGAGTGCGGCGGGTGGAAGATATATTGAAAGAA
Organism: uncultured Nitrospirota bacterium; assembly: GCA_964483105.1. Taxonomy (GTDB): domain Bacteria; phylum CG2-30-53-67; class CG2-30-53-67; order CG2-30-53-67; family CG2-30-53-67; genus CAYZZU01. The sequence continues at coordinate 7,035 of CAYZZU010000011.1, read as the reverse complement.
GGTGACAGCGTTCGGGTCAAGGTCCTGGAGATCGACCGCCAGGGGAAAATCCGCCTCAGCCGCAAGGAGGCGCTGCACGCCGAGGAAATACAATAGACATTCTATTCAGGAAGAACGGGGAGGGAGTGTAATGCTCCCTCTTTTTTTTCCAAGAGAGAGCTTCATGAATCATCGGGAAGAAAGGTTGTTTCAGAAGACACTCCTTCCGAATGGGATCCGAGTCGTGACGGAAAAAATGCCCCATCTTCGTTCGGTCTGTATCGGACTGTGGGTTCCTGCGGGCAGTCGGAATGAGACCGGAGCGATCAACGGAATCTCACATTTTCTCGAACATATGCTGTTTAAGGGAACGAAACGAAGAACCGCCCGGGACATTGCCGTCGAGGTGGATTCCTATGGAGGGGAAATCAACGCCTTCACAACACGCGAATATACCGTTTATTACATCAAGGTCCTGGATGAACATCTGCGTACGGCTATCGATATTCTGGCCGACATCTTTCTGCATTCGGTCCTGGATCCGGAGGAGATGGAGAAGGAGCGCCATGTCATCCTGGAAGAGATCCGGATGCAGGAGGATCAACCCGAGGATCAGGTGCATGACCTCATGAACACGATCCTCTGGTCCGGCCATCCCCTTGGTTTCCCCGTGACGGGAAGTGTCGAGAGTGTTTCAGGATTGACGCGGGCAGCGCTTCTCAGCTATATCAATACACATTATCTCCGTCCGGGTATTTTGGTCTCCTGTGCCGGCAATGTGGATCATCAGGAGTGTGCCGAGGTCGTTGCAAAGTGCTTCCAGGATTTTTCGGAAGGAAGTGAACCGGATGACGGGGGGGCTCCCCTCTATCATGCGGGGAAGACCGTGGTTACCAAGGATCTGGAACAAGTGCATCTCTGTGTGGCCCATCAGGGAATCAAACAGGACCATGCGGACCGTTTCGCCTTCTATCTCATCAATACCCTTTTCGGGGCCAATATGAGCTCCCGTCTTTTTCAGGAAGTTCGTGAAAAAAGAGGCTTGGTTTATTCAATCTATTCCTATCTTTCGACCTACCGGGATGTGGGGAACATTACGGTCTATGCCGGGGCCGGTCGTGAAAGGATTCTTGAAGTCATGGAAATTATCCGGAATGAGTTCGCCGAACTGGCCAACCACTCTGTCTCCGAGTCGGAACTCGCCCGGGCCAAGGAATGCATGAAGGGAGGGTTGTTTCTGAGCCTGGAGAGTTCGTCCAGCGTCATGAGCCGTATTGCGAAACAGGAGATCTTCTTTCATCGCTATCAGTCTGTGGACGAAATCGTGGGAGAGATTGAAAAAGTTACGGCCGGAAAGATGAAGGAACTGGCCGAGGAATACTTCCAGAACGAGGATTTTTCCGTCGCCGCGATCGGACCGGTCGATGGGAAAGAGCTTCATCCATGAGAAGAGCGCCTGTCCAGATTCGGAGAAGGGAGGATTGCCGCGACCTTCCGCTGCCGGCCTACATGTCGGAAAACGCGGCCGGGATGGATCTTTACGCGGCAGTAAGAGGGGAAGAGATTATCGCTCCCGGTCAATGGAAACGGATTCCCACGGGACTTTCGATCGCGCTGCCGGAGGGGTTCGAGGGGCAGGTGCGTCCCCGGAGCGGACTGGCCCTGCGCAAAGGAATCGGTTTGGTCAACGCGCCTGGGACGATCGACGCGGACTATCGGGGTGAAATCGGGGTACTTCTCATCAACCTCGGGGAGGAGCCTTTCCATATCCGGAGGGGAGATCGGATCGCCCAGATGGTGATCGCGCCGGTCGTTCGTGCCGAGTGGATCGAGGTGGGAACCCTTCCTGGTTCGGAAAGGGCGACCGGTGGATTCGGACATACCGGGATACGGGAAAACATGAAAGAGAAGCCGGAGAATCCGGACAGGATTTGGGAGAAGGCCGGGAAGATCCGGTGGATTTTTCTCGATGTGGACGGAGTCCTGACGGAAGGGCGTATCACCTATGACAGTCAGGGACGGGAGATCAAAAGTTTTCATGTCCGGGACGGTCACGGAATCAAACTGGCGCAGCGGGAGGGAATCCATTTCGCGATCATCACCGGCAGATCCTCACCGGTGGTTGAAAAGAGGGCCAAGGAGTTGGGGATCAACGAGGTCATCCAGGGGGCCAAAAGAAAAATCGAGGCATATGAAAAAATTCTTCAGGGGAAAAACCTCTCCGATTCTGAAATAGCCTATGTAGGGGATGACCTCGTGGATCTGCCGGTTTTGAGGCGTGTTGGATTGTCCGCAACCGTCCTCGATGCCGATCCCGAGGTCCGTGCTCAAGTGGATCTCGTATTGAGCCGGCCGGGGGGGCAGGGAGCCGTCCGGGAACTGATTGAGTTCATCCTGAAGGCGCAGGACAAGTGGCGTGAGGTAACCCGCAGATACCATCTGTGAGGAAAGAACACCACGGTTTTTCCTGGATCTTCCCACCTGTTCTCATCGGCCTTCATCTCTGCTGTTGCAATCTCGTTACCTTCAGTCGCTTCTTTCGTGCTTCACTCTGCTTGCGTTTCCGTTTTTCGGAAGGTTTTTCATAAAATCTTCTTCTGCGGATTTCTTTAAAAAGGCCTTCTCTCTGAAGGCGTCTCTTCAAAGCCCTCAGTGCTTTTTCGATGTCGTTTCCGTAGACTTTGATATCCAATATGCCGATTCCATCCTTTCTCTGTGCTGCTTGTTGTCCAGTTGTGATCCAGCATGAGTGCTCTTCCGGGAAGAGGGCTTTTTCTATGAAAAGTATTATAGAGGATGGAGCACAGATTGTAAACGTTAAATTTTCTGTTGGATCTTTTTGGTGGTGAGCTGCGTTGATTCGAATGGACAGTTTTCCCGATGACATACAGCGCGGATCGGGGCGAAAGTCGATGGATAAAATATTTCGGATCTGTTATGATATGCGGGATCATCAGTACCGGTAACCTCGCGGGGAAAATCACAGGTTCCGGTTTTTCATAACGCGGTACAGGAAAAGGAGGGGTTATGTCGAAGAATCTTGTCCGGAAGATCCTGGAGGCTCATCTTGTCCAGGGTGAGTTGATCCCAGGCCGTGAGATTGCCATCCGCATTGACCAGACTCTGACACAGGATGCGACGGGGACCATGGCCTACCTGCAGTTCGAGTCGATGGCGATTCCACGGGTTCAAACGGAATGTTCCGTGAGTTATGTGGATCACAATACCCTCCAGTCCGGTTTCGAAAACGCCGATGATCATCGGTATCTGAAGACGGCTGCGGCGAAATATGGGGCCTTTTATTCCCGGGCCGGGAACGGGATCTGTCACCAGGTTCACCTGGAGAGATTCGGACGTCCGGGAAAAACCCTTCTGGGGTCGGACTCCCATACCCCCATGGGGGGAGGAGTCGGGATGCTTGCTGTCGGTGCCGGCGGTCTGGATGTGGCCGTGGCCATGGGGGGAGGGGCGTTCTATCTGACGTGTCCCCGGGTCATCCGGATCTTTCTGACCGGTTCACTCCGTCCCTGGGTTTCGGCCAAAGATGTCATCCTTTATGTTCTGGAGCTTTTGACTACCCGTGGAAATGTGGGAACCGTGATCGAGTATGCCGGGCCGGGGGTGGCTACCCTGAGTGTCCCCGAACGCGCCACCATCACCAACATGGGTGCCGAACTGGGCGTGACGACCTCTATCTTCCCCAGTGATGAGGTAACCCGTGAGTTCCTGGCGGCCCAGGGGAGGGAGGCGGATTGGGTCCCGCTTGCCGCAGACTCCGACGCAGAGTATGATCGAACCCTTGAGATTGATCTCGGTGATCTGGTTCCGAGGCTGGCCAAGCCTCATTCACCGGAAAATGTGTGTCCCGTCAGGGAGTTGGATGGAACCGTGGTTCATCAGGTTATGATCGGTTCCTGTACCAATTCTTCCTATCGGGATCTTATGATTGTGGCCTCGATGCTGAAGGGAAAGACCGTTCATCCTGACGTGAGCGTCGGGGTGGCACCCGGGTCCCGTCAGGTGCTGGGAATGCTGTCGTCAAACGGTGCTCTGTCTGACCTTATCTCCTCCGGAGTACGGATCCTGGAGTCGGCTTGCGGTTTCTGCATCGGGAACGGCCAGGCGCCCCAGACCGACGCGGTTTCGATTCGCACGAACAACCGTAATTTTGAAGGCCGATCGGGAACCCGGAGCGCCCGGGTGTATCTGGCGAGTCCCGAAACCGCCGCCGCCTGCGCATTGACCGGCCGTATCACCGATCCCCGTGATCTCGGTATGGCCTATCCGCAAATTACGATTCCGGAACGGTTCTGGGTGGATGACTCCATGATTTTGAACGCCCCGGAGGACCCGGATTCGGTCGAAATCTTTCGGGGGCCCAATATCGGTGATCCACCTCAGAACGATCCCATGCCGGAATCCATCTCCGGGACAGTCGTCATCAAGGTGGGCGACAAGATTACCACCGATCATATCATGCCGGCGGGCGCGCGTCTGAAGTATCGCTCCAATGTCCCCAAATATGCAGAGTTTGTCTTCGAGGGACTCGACGTGAACTTTCCAGACCGGTGTCTTGAGAACAAACAGAAGGGGATCCACAATTGGATCGTCGGAGGGGAAAGCTACGGCCAGGGGTCCAGTCGGGAACACGCGGCCCTATGCCCCATGTATCTCGGGGTGAAAGCCGTGGTCGCCAAGTCTCTGGAGCGTATCCATACCGCCAACCTGATCAACTTCGGAATACTTCCCTTGACCTTTGCGGACAAATCCGGTTATGACGAGATCAGGGAGGGGGATGATCTGGTTCTCGACGGAGTACGGGAGGCACTGGAGGAGGGACGACCGCTTACCGTCATCAATCAGACCCGGGGTCGGAAGATCCGGCTTGCCTACACGCTGACACGGCGTCAGAGAGAAATTCTTCTGGCTGGTGGACTCCTGAACTACACCCGTTCACGCTCCTGACAGCCGGTCAGGGATCGGAGGCCCGGTTGTGAAAAGGGATCCAGGAAGACGGCGGTCCGGGAGAAGGAGAAAGAGAAAAAGGGAATACACCTGTGTGGCCTGTGGACGGACTTTCCCGTTCTGCTGGAACTGCTCCTGTGGATTCATGATGTGTGATGAATGCATGCAGGAAAATCTCTGGGGCATGACCTGTAACAACATTACCTGGACGTGCCCGGACTGTGGAAGGATTCAGAACTTCGGAAATCAGTAGGGATGAGCATAACCGGCTGTGCTCCGGGGCACCCGCACTCAAGAAGAGGAGAAGCGCGTGTTCTCGATGACCCGGAAAGGGGATCTCGATGCGAGTGATCTTTCTTCTTTCCCTTTTTCTTTTCCTGACAGCTCCACTTTTTCTTGATGCTGCGACCTTCAAGGTTGCTAACTACAATGTGCAAAACCTGTTCGACCTAAAGAAGGACGGGACGGAATATCCCGGTTACATTCCGGACACCGGATGTGGCTGGAATGAGAAGACCTTCCGAAGGAAAATTACCCACCTTGCGCAGGTCCTTCAGGATCTGAACGCGGACATCATCGCGTTGGAGGAGGTCGAATCGGAGAACGCCCTTCTGGCTCTTCGAAGAAGACTCGCCGCTGACGGTGCGGCTTATCCCTATTCCGCCATCACCGCTTCCAAACAGACATCAGTCCGATGTGCCCTTCTCTCCAGATTCCCCATTGCGGAAACAAGAGAAATCATAGTCCCGGATTCCACCGCACGGAATATCCTTGAAGTCATCGTGCGGGTGGAGGGGGTTCCGTTCACGATCTTCGTGAATCATTGGAAATCAAAGAGTGGACCGGAGAGCCGCCGGTTGGTGTACGCTCGGGCCTTGAAACAAAGGATCGACCGTCTTCCGGACGACACCGATTTTATCTTGATCGGTGACTTTAATGAAGATTACAACGAATTCCAAACCTTCGCAAAGGATGTCCGTCTGAACGATACCGGAGGGGTGACCGGGATCAATCAAATCCTGAAGTCGGTTCGGGGAGGGCACATGGTTGACGAGCTTTTCCTGCTCCGTCAACCCTCGAATGAATATCTCTACAATCTCTGGCTGGAAGTTCCCCAAAGCCGACGCTGGTCATACAACTTTTTCGGGAAAAAAAACAGTCTGGACAACATTCTGGTATCACGCGGACTCTACGATTCCAAGGGGATCTCTTACGTGGATCACTCCTTCCACCGGTTTGACCCGGATTATTTGTTTCGGGACGGCGCGGTCTTCCGGTGGCAACGGACCCGGGGAGGAAGAGGAAAGCACCTTGGGAAAGGGTATTCGGATCATCTGCCGATCTACGCGTGTTTCTCCACCTCGCCCTTCTCCGTCGGGAATTCCTCCAGACCATCCAGGGGATTGGGACAGCCCACTTCAGGAAATGGGGCGATCTCGAATTTATACTTCCTTCCCACCGGTGAACTTTCAGTCGCATTAAAAAACTGCGCGGTACTTTGGAAAAGGGGGACCAGTTGTGTTATCAAACAGAAAGGCGACCGCGCAATCTATATTTACCGGTCGGGTCGGGCTTTGAAGAGGGGCCGTCTTTATGATCTGACCGTGAAGAGCCTGAATGATTATGCCGGGCTTCGTGAAGTCACATCGGTAGATGCCATCCACGAGACCGGAAGGGTACAGGATCTCTCGGAATACCTCTTGAAATTTCCCCTGAAAAGTTCTTCAATATCCTTATCCTTGATGCAAAACGAAGTGATTGACAGAATAACCGGTGTTTACAAGAGGGGTTATTTCTATTATGACAAAGGACGAAGTAAGGTCCGACTTTTTTTCAAGGATCCATCATTCCGGCCGAAAAACGGAGCGACAGTCACGATCCGAGGTGCACGCATCGGCTTTTACCATCACCCCGAGATCATCATTGAAGATCCGGAGCAGATCGAGTAGAAGATCTTGGGTCTTCGACAGGTCTTCGGGGTTCTTCAGTGCCAGGCAAAATTTTTTCTTCCCTGGTTTCCGATTCTGCTTCCCGTCCGGCAAACCTTTCGATCGGATCTTCAGGGGGCGAAAAAAGGCGCTGAACCCCCGA
>CAYZZU010000010.1:0-77440 GCA_964483105.1 uncultured Nitrospirota bacterium | reverse complement strand
CGATTTTATTATCAAACCAGGATCTTGCGGCAACCCTCGGGAGAAAGGCAAGAGAAACGGTCGCGAAGAAGTTCTCCCTGCAAACATTCGCGGAAAGGTGGGGAGCGCTCTTTGCGGAAATGGGACTATGATTGTGGAGGGGTCAAGGCCTTTTCCATTTCCAGGACCAGCGGACGCATCTCACTGACCAGGATCTCCTGCAGAAAGGCAAGATCCATCCGTTCCATGGCGGCCCCCAGACGTGACAGGAGAGAAGGAACCGGAGTCAAACAGGACAGGAGTTCCCGGGAACCTTCCCCGGGTTCCATAATCCCCCGAATGACATCCTGGAACAGGTCGAAGCAAGGCTCGATCGCCTGAAATCCCTTCGCCTTCTCCCCGGCGGAAAATGCAGCCATGGCGGCATCGATTCGTTCCAGGAGTCTCCGAACCGAATGGGGGACATCCGGAAGCGGTGCCGGGTTCTCTCCTTCCACGGGATCCGCGACCCTGCGGGGAAAGGATTGCCGGGGCGTAAGTTCGGGAATTTCCCGGCGCAAATCCCGGAGCATCAGATCGGACGTCAGGGGCGGCTCTCCAGTATAGAGAAGCCGGACTCCCCGAAGGGACGGGGCGTGACTCCATCTTTGCACCCCTTCCTGATCCCCGGCAAGGAGAGCGAGGGCCACCTCGATCCCCGAAAGCAGAACGGCGGGCTTCAAGACCCGTTGACAGCTCATCTTTTCTTCGCAGGATTCCGGATCGTCACAGGGAGCGCAGGAGAGATCCGGGTAAAGCACCAAATGTCCCGGACCGTAGGGAGCGGTTTCATAGGGATAGGTCATCCCATAGGACGCGGTCACCGTGCGTGTTCCCACGGCAGCCGCGACATGGGCGGTGCCGGTATCACCGGAAATCAGAAGATCACAACACGCAAGATATCCTCCCAGTTCCTCCAGAGTGGTTTCCCCCATCAGGTTAAGAATCAAAGAAGGGTCCGAATGAACCAATTCGAGGATCGTCTCTCCGAGGAGTCGTTCCTCACGGCTCCCGAAGAAGAGAACGCGTCCGTTCTTTTTGCGGATCAACGTATCCACCACCTCGGCCAGGGGCAGGGAGACACCTCCAAGTTCCTTGAAAGAACGGGAGGCCCCCGGCTGGATACCGAAGATGGGACCTCCATCGAAGAAGCCGCGAGCTGAAAGTCTTCCCCTGCAGGCATCCTCCACTTCCCTGTGGACAGGAAAGATCAGTCGCCGCTCAGATGGGAAAGCGCCGGCTACCTCCATCGAGAGATCAACAAGGTTCTTGAAGGAGGGACGCCGACCGTATGCCCTTGTCTCCCGGACGATTCGATCCGTCACCGGATCGGCATAACGAATCGTTCCATCCGGGTCCATGACCTTTCCGCGGATCTCCCCGGGACAAATCAGCGTGGTCAGAAGAGCTTCAAAATCCGTAAACTGACGATTGATCACCAGATCGAAACATCTTTCCTTCAGGTCCCGGACCAGATCACGAATCCCACGGTAGACGCCCCAATCCATCCTTCCCGATTCCTGAATACGATCAGCCCAACGGACACGGGGAAAATCGATAATCTCATCGAGGTCGGGATTGTTTGCGACAACCGGACGGAATCCTTCTTCCACCAGGATCGAAAGCTTTGCTTCAGGATATTTCTCCCGTACGCCTCGGATCATAGGCGTTATCTGAAGGATGTCTCCGATCCGATGTGTCCGGATAACCAGAATGTTCCTGGGATGATCCATCATAGAACCGTTTCGGCGATTCCAACCGTCCAAATGGTTTGAACGGTCTGGATTCTCTTCACTCTTTTGCCAAGGTTTCCATCAACTGCGCGATAGACCGCGCTTCCTTCAGACCATCGGGATTCCCGGTGATGATTCGTCGCAATCGAAGGGATGAAATCCTTTGCGGCCTCTCCACCTCCTGCATCTTCCCGGAAAGCTCCGGGTCCCGCACCATACAATCGGCAAAATCCCTGAGACATGTGATTCGCTTTTCCAGATCTTTATAATAGGAAGGATCCGCCTCGAAGGAGGGCAGGGACCGCACCACCGAAAGACCGGCCAACCTTTCCCGATACACCATCCCGACAAGCTCCGTTTCTATTTCTTCCGGGTGGGCCCCGATCCAGAGAACCGTTCCCCTGCGCTCCAGAAGGGGAACAAGAGACACCGTTTCGAGGGCCATGCGGAAAACGTCCGGTTTGCTTTCCACCAGAAAAAGCGGGATCTCCTCACCCAGCAGGTCAACCGCCGCGGTTACATGGTAAAAAAGCCCGCAACCCAGAAAAAGGAACAGGGTACGATCGGAGGGAATGGCCCTGGCGATCCGTTTCCCCTCGGATACGGGGTCACTGGGACTGTGCAGAAAAATCTCGCGCCCGTCCTCCGTCCGAACCTGGAGTGTCGGCCAACCGGACGGGGTAATGAAAGATTTCAGCGAACCTTTCGGAGCCCTCCTTTCAGAGAGGGGATTCAGATGGGGGAAAAACCGTTTCAAGGCATTTAGATTGTTCTGAAAGGTGGAATTCATTGAAAGAAAGACCTCATCAGGCGGCAAAACAGATCCCAGAAGGATCACCTTTTTTCACAGGGAAGATGATTTATCGTATCAGACCGGAAGCCGATATGTCAATTTTTTAAGGGTACTCACATCCAATTCAGGGGAACTTCTGAAAAAATAACTCAAGTTTTGAATGAAAATGACGATAAAGAATCTGAGCGATTGCCGTACATGATAGAGAGTAGAGGTGTGCATGAATATCCTGCCTTATCATATCCACCACATCCTGAAGATCTATCAGAAACCGGCAGCCACGGACCCCCTCCCCGAGAAACGGCTCGAAAGAGACAAGCGGAACCTTCCGGAGGACCGTGTGGAGATCTCTGAGGAAGGGAGAAAGGAACAGATCCGGAAACAAATCGTTACCGACATTGTGAAAAAGATTCGTTAGGAGTATAAGGAAATGAATCGGTAACAATCCGGGCGAGCATCTGTCTCCGCGGAAACCGGAGAAAATGGAATCTGAAATGGATCGGGCCGACGGAAAGATTCACCTGCTGGTTGTGGACGATGAAAAGGCCGGAAGAGACGTGCTGATCAACCTGCTTTCCACGGAAAACCGACTGATCCGGACAGCCCGAAACGGACTGGAAGCACGGGACCTGCTTCTGAAAAATACTTTCGATCTGATCCTCACGGATCTGAACATGCCCGGCATGGATGGTCTGGAACTCCTCCGCTTTGTCAAGACGGAACACCTTCCTTCCCTGGTGATCATCATCACGGGATACGCCACCCTGGAAAATACACTGGCCGCCATCGAGGAGGGCGCCTACGACTACATCACAAAACCCTTTAAACTGGCGGAAATGGAGATCCTGGTCCGGAACGCCTGTGAGAAGATCTCGCTGCTTCGGGAGCATGAAAAAATGGTCCGCAAAATTGAACAGGGACGGCTTGAAATTGAGGCTCTGCAAAAACGTGTACGCATTCTGCAGGGACGGATCCGTCAGTTGGAAGCAAGGGAAGAAAACCTTTTCCTCGGAAATTTTGATCTCCGACTTTCGATTCCCAGAAAGGCGCTCCCGGTTCGTTATGCGCAGGGATCGGGACGGGAAACAACCCGGCAGAAAATGCTCTCTCTCTTGAAACAGTTCAAGGAAAAAGGAGAAATTAATGAAGAGGAGTTTGAACAATATCTGAAGCGCATCCAGGAAAAGAGAACTCCTCCGGCGCTATAAACGTCCAGATTGCATATCCGGCCTTACGGGTCCTTACAGTCAGAGAACAACAGTCCATGGCAGAGTTCAAAAAGGTCCTCATTGTAGACGACAGCGAAGAAAACCGCTCGATCCTGGAACGCTTCCTGCTTCATCTCGGTCTCCAGGTGGATCTCTGTCGGAACGGGATGGAGGCCCTCTCCAAACTCAGGGACACCGAATATGCCATGATTTTCACGGATGTCAATATGCCGGAGATGACCGGGATCGAGCTCCTGGATACCCTCCGGAAGGAAAGAGACGAAACACCCGTGGTCATGGTGACCGGCTACCCCACCATCACCCTGGCCGTTGAATCGATCAAGAAGGGAGCCACCGATTTCATCACCAAACCGTTCAACCTCATCCACCTGGAACATGTCGTCACGAGAATCATCAAGGAGAAAAACCTGGAGGTCGCGAACCGTGACCTGACGGAAGAACTGCGGGAAAAATCCAGGATTGAGGAGCTGAACAACCAGTTGCAGAAAAAGATAGAAGAACTCTCCCTGCTCTATTCCATCAGCGAAATGGCCAATTTCTCGGATGACATGGAGGAGCTCTTCGATAAAATCGTTGAGATGGCCTCCATTATTACACGGGGAAAGGAGATCTCTCTCTTTCTTTACGATCGTGACGATGACATGCTCGTTCCCAAACGGTTACGGGAATCCAGACACAGGATGGAGCCGATCCCTGCCGGGGAGGGGCTTGTGGGAAGATCCGTTCAGGAAAAACGCTCCATGATGGTGAACCCCGGACGGGCCTCCGATGTCTCCATCCCGCACACAAGCCGATGCCCCTTCCTGACCCTTCCCATGATCATCAAGGGAGAAGTTTTCGGAGTCCTGAACATATCCAAAGAAAATCCGGACGGGGTCTTTTCCGCGAAAGAACTCCAGCTCCTCAACAATATGATCGCGAAGTGCAGCCTCTCCCTTGAAAACCATGCCCTGTACGAAGGATTCTACGACAACCTGACCGACACGCTCCGTTCTCTGATCATGGCTGTGGAAGCGAAGGACCTCTACACCAAGAATCATTCCCAGCGGGTCACAGACCTTTCCATCCTGATCGCCAGGGAGATGGGCCGTCCCCGCTCTGAATTGGAGACCCTCCGGTTTGCCGGCTTCATACATGACATCGGAAAGATCGGGATCCAGGACACTGTACTCCAGAAACCCGGACGGCTCACGGAAGCCGAGGCCGCGATCATCCGGACCCATCCCGTTCTTGGAGAAAACATCGTCAGACCCCTGAAGTTTCTGAAGGAGGAACAATTGATCGTACGCCATCATCACGAGCGTTACGACGGCAGTGGATACCCGGACGGTCTCTCCGGCCAAGAAATCCCCCTCCTGGCCCGTATCCTTTCGGTAGCCGACACCTACGACGCGATCACCTCCACTCGTCCGTACCGCACGGCTCGAAGACATCTATTCGCGATTGAGGAAATCAAACGATGCAAAGGCAGCCAGTTCGATCCCGAGGTGGTTGAGGCCTTTCTCGCCTGCCTGGATTCCTACAGAGACCCGGAAGGGGCAGGGGGATTCCGGTGGGAAAAGATCCAGGAGGAGGTCCGCGGCCTCTTTTAAGACCGGCAGTTCTTTGACGCATTCCCTATTCCCAGACGGTTTTACGTTCGTAGATCAACATTCTTCTCTGTTCTGTCTTCTGAAATATCTTTTAAATCCATAAGTTACAATTTTATAGCCTACATCCACCGTTTGGCATAATCCTTGCTATCTTTTCGACCACAAGGAGAACCGTCAATGTCTGAACGCCGTGAATATGTCCGTGTTGAGGCCAGCCTGCTCGTCCGATACAAGATCCTGAAGGAAGAGGAATATGACGGGGCCGGGGCAAAACGTCTGAAGGAACGGAGAGCAGTGGAAGAAGAATCCTGTTCGGCCCTGCTGGATGAAATTCGCCTTGAATCGGAGACACTCCTGCCTGCAAGTCTTCCGGATGGAATGAATCCCGGCATGGCAAAGGCACTCAATGAGATGAACCGTAAACTCAATCTGGTTCTCAAACTCCTGGTCGAAACACGGCTCCCGGGGATTGACCCGGAAGAACTCCAGGACGTCAACCTGAGTGGAGGCGGACTCAGGATGGTCCTCCATGAAAAGCTGGAAGTCGGACAAAAGCTGGGGATGGAGATCAGACTCCCCCTCTTTCCTCCGTCCGTGCTCTATACCGTGGCCCGGATCGCCCGGGTAAGGCCCATGGATGAAAAGAGCGATCCCCCTCTCTATGAAACCGCCCTGCACTTCATCGATATCAGTGAAGAGGATCGGGAGAAGATCATACGCTACGTTTTTCAACGACAACGTTTCCATATCCGGAACGGTTTATACGGAAAACCAAAAACCTGAGTACCGAATTGGAGCCCCGCATGAAAACAGCAGTCTTCCTTGTTTCCTCCTTCCTGCTGCTTCCTCTTACTGTTTTCGCTTCGGTTCATTTGCCGCGAACCGGTCAGGTCAGTTCCTACTCGCCGGGGGATGATGGAGAAATCCAGACCGGGCTTGCCTTCCCCAATCCACGGTTTACCGATCAGGGCAACGGGGCCGTATTCGACAACCTGACGGGCTTGATCTGGACGGTGAACGGAAATCTCATGGCAGCGCGTGACAGCGCATTCGACGTGGAAGGGATACCCGGTGATGGAAAGGTCTCCTTTCAAAAAGCCCTGGCTTATATCCACAAGCTGAATGCCGAGAACTACCTGGGATACACGGACTGGCGCCTTCCGAACCGGAACGAACTGGCGAGCCTGATCGATTTTTCCCGTGCGGATCCCGCCCTGTCGCTTTACCATCCTTTCACCCCGGTTCTTTCGGAACCGTACTGGACGTCTACCTGCTATGCCGGTAACCCGGCCCGAAGCTGGACTGTGAATCTCGCCGACGGCCAGATCTGGTACGGAGACAAGACGAGTAACCTCTTCGCCGTATGGCCCGTGCGTTCCGGTTCGAAAGGCGTCCTGCAAATCCCGCGGACCGGTCAGATCACCTGCACCGATGATACCGGAACCCCCGTGGGCTGCACAGGCACCGGTCAGGACGGAGAATTACTGGCCGGCGTCTCCTGGCCACAACCACGCTATACAGACGAAAAGGACGGAACCGTGGTCGATAACCTGACCGGTCTGATGTGGACATGGGACGCAAACCTGATGAAGACGCGCGACCCGGGATTCGACAACGATTCCTCCCCCGGTGACGGACGGGTTTATTGGCAAAAGGCCCTGGACTACATCTCCAAGCTGAATGCCGAGACCTTTCTCGGTTATAATGACTGGCGCCTTCCGAATGTACTGGAACTGGGCAGCCTTCCGAATATGGAATGGAGCACACCCGCTTTCGCCCCGGATGTCCCCTTCGGGAACATCCAGAACGACAATTACTGGAGCGGAAACAGCTACGCCTCGGACACCACCAGTGCCTGGGCGGTCAGTCTACGGGACGGATCCCGTTTTTTCAGTTTCAAGGACCGCAGACAGCGGCTGGTCTGGCCCGTCCGTCTCGCCCGCGGCATCATCAGCGGAACAGTTACACACAACGGAACCGGACTGGCCGGCGTGACCCTCAGCCTGGACGGGGCAAGACCGATGAACACCCTGACCGGCAAATCGGGAGAATACAGTTTCATCGGTCTGGATGACGGAGTTTACACAGTGACCCCTTCCCTGACCGGTTATTTCTTTACACCCCCGAACCGGAGTATCACCATCAGCGGAACCCCGGTCTCCGGACGGGACTTTTCAGCCGCCTGCGAGTCGGACATCGACTCCGACGGGGTCTGTGACCCCTTTGACAACTGCCCCGAAGTCGGAAACCCGAGCCAACTCGACTGCAACGGGGACGGCACAGGAGATCTCTGCGATCCCGATCCCTATCCCCCCGAAATCTGTGACGGAATCGATAACGACTGCGACGGGCAGATCGACGAAGGCCTCACGCAGTCCTGCTCCACCGCCTGTGGAACGGGAACCGAAACCTGCCAGGCCGGCGCCTGGGTAAACTGCACCGCGCCACCTGTCGAGATGGAAATCTGTGACGGAATCGACAATAACTGTGATGGAACCATCGATGAAAACCTGATTCAGTCCTGCTCCACCGCCTGCGGAACGGGAACCGAAACCTGCCAGGCCGGCGTCTGGATCAACTGCACGGCCCCCCAACCCCGGCCGGAGATCTGTGACGGCCTCGACAATAACTGCAACGGACAGATCGACGAAGGGGTCGCCAACGCCTGTGGAGGGTGTGGCGCCGTACCGGATGAAGTCTGTGACGGAATCGACAACGACTGTGACGGTCTGACGGACGAGGGGTGCTCATGCGTGAATGGAGCCACAAGGCCCTGTGGAACCGACGCGGGCATCTGCAAAAAGGGGGTACAAACCTGCGTGAACGGCGTCTGGGATACCGCCTGTACGGGCGAAATCCCTCCCGTAACCGAAATCTGTGGAGACGGTCTCGATAATGACTGTGACGGTCTCATTGATGAAGACTGCCTGGCGCCGAACTCTGGAGGAGGAACCCCACCCCCAAGCCCGGGCACAACATCCCCCCCCGGAACCGGAAGCGACGGTTCCACACCAAGCGCCGCCGAAAACAACATTCAGACATCCCCGGCTCCCACGCCCGCGCCCGAGAGCGCGCCCCTCTCTTCAGGAGGAGGAGGAGGAGGGGGTGGATGCACCCTGACAGAGAGGCAAACAGACGACAGCGGACTGGATCTTCCCCTTTTGCTTTCACTCCCGATCCTCGCCCTCCTGCTGAAACGGCGTCGCGTCTGATGATAAGAATCTTTGGGGCCAAGATAGTGCGCTAACCATTAGACCCGGACTTTTGTAATTTTATATTGCGCCCCGCACTTTCTGCGCAGCGTCTTCATGATCCTCTCTATCCTCACATTGAGGAGGCGACATCAATATAAAAATACAAAAGTCCGCCCCTGTGCCTTGTGTATGTTTTTCTCCCCACCCTTCGCCTTCTTGTGCTAAAATCTTTTGAACAGACAACCTTCCGGGGAGGGAACCATGCCGTCCTACGAACAGGAACGCCCTGATCTCGCGCCTTACGCGGCCCGAAGCAAGGAATCAAGGGGAAGGCGCTATTCTGAAATCATCAAGGACAACCGGACCGATTTCCAGCGGGACCGGGATCGGATCATTCACTGCGCGGCCTTCCGGAGGTTGGAGTATAAGACCCAGGTCTTTGTCAACCATGAAGGAGACTACTACCGGACCCGTTTGACCCACTCTCTTGAAGTCGCCCAGATCGCCCGCGGCACAGCCCGCGCAATGGGGCTGAACGAGGAACTGGCCGAGGCCATCGCGCTGGCCCACGACCTGGGTCACCCCCCTTTCGGCCACTCGGGAGAACATATATTAAATGAACTGATGAAAAATTCCGGCGGGTTCGAACACAACCGCCAGAGCCTCCGGATCGTGGAAGAACTGGAGGAACGGTATCCGAATTTCTCCGGCTTGAACCTGACCTTTGAGACACGGGAGGGAATCATCAAACACTCCTCGTACCACGACCGACCCAGTCTCTCCGAGATGAAAGATTTCCTGCCGGGGGTCGTTCCCACACTGGAGGCCCAGATCATTAATCTGGCCGATGAGATCGCCTACAACAATCACGACATCGACGACGGTCTCACCTCGGGTATGCTCAGCCTGAAGGAGTTGCGTGAAAAGGTTCCGATGGTCGACCGGATCTTTCACAAAATCGAAACCCAGTACCCCGGCATTGACCGGAGTCGGCTGAAATATCAGGCCATCAGCCATTTGATCGGGTTCCTGATCCATGACCTGGTCCAAAATTCCACTCAGAACCTTCAGGAATACTCGATCCGATCCCTGGATGATCTCCGGAGGAAAAATATCATGATCATCACCTTCAGTCCGGAAACCCGGAAGGAGAACCAGATCCTCAAGGACTTTCTCTATCAGAATCTTTACACTCATTATCGGGTAGAGCGGATGCGAATCAAGGGAGAAATGGTACTGACGGCCCTGTTCAACACCTACCGCGCGCATCCGACCCTGCTGCCGAAAAAATTTCAGCAGATGCTCGAACGCTTCGGGAAGGAACGGATCATCGCCGATTACATTGCCGGCATGACCGACCGATTCGCCCTGGACGAATACAAGAAACTCTTCGAACCGTTTGAACGGACATAAAAGCGGGCCTTCAGAACCCGGGGGGCCTCAAAATTCCGTGAGTTCCGGTCTTCACTAAAAAGTCCTGGATTGTCCGTCTAAGGCCGCGCTGTCCCGGAAAGCCTCACGGCCTTCACGACCGGCCTTCCCCATTTCGAAGGGTAACCAGACGAAGGAATGTGTTATGACTTCGATTCAGATCCTTGCCGGTCCGCCCGGACCCCATGTCCTCGAAATGGCCCTGGAACCGGTTCTGCCCCTCGTCCGGAGCAATCGATGTCACGAGGCGTTGTTCCTGGTCCCTTCCAACCTGATGGTTGAGGAAATCCGGAATCTCCTCATCGACCGGGAAGAAATTGAGGGGGTCCTCGGATTAAGAATCATGACCATCCTGGATCTGTCCAGAGAGGTATTCCTGAGTTCGCATCTTCCCGGACGGATCGTCACCCCTCTGACAAGACAATGGACTCTCCAAACGGTCCTTTCGGATCTTACGCTGCGACATTTCAACCGAATCCGGGAAACAAAAGGTTTTGCCTACCTCGCGGCCGATTTCATCCGGACCCTCAAGGAAGGAGGAATCTCGCCGGAAGATTTCCTGCAATCACTCCGAGACCGGAAGGCCGCGGAAAGGGAGAAAGAGCTCGGCACAATCTACAAGGCCTATGAACATCACCGGAAGGAGAAAAATCTCATCGACCGGGAGGATCTGATGGCCGCAGCCGCCCGTCTGATCGGGAAAGAACGGAACTCTTTCCTTCTCTCCCTCCGGCATGTCATCATCACCGGTTTTTATGACTTTTCTCCACTCCAGCTCAGGCTTTTAGGCGCCCTCTCGCGTCTTCCCCGGGTCGGAGATATGATCTTGACCCTGGCAGCCCCTCCGGACTCTCCCGTTATCCTGCGCTCTCTGCAACGGCTGAAAGAGCTCTTTCCCAACGCAAGAATGACATCCTTCCCCGAAAAAGCGGGGGCAAAAACGGACGCACTTTCGTACTTTCGCCGTCATTTCCTGACGGGAAACAGCCCGTCTCCCTCTTCCGCAGCCGGAGAAGCCGTCGAGATTCTCCGGACACCGGGAACTTATCAGGAGGTGGAGGAAATCGCCCGAAAGATCCGGGAATACAAACGGAAGGACAACCTCTCCTTCAGGGATTTCGCCGTCGTCTTCCGCACCCCCGGTGAATATCAGGATAAACTCCGGGAGGTCTTCCAATCCTTTCACATTCCCTACCGACCGACCGGCGGTCTTCCCCTTCAGGACAATCCTCTCATCCGGACCGCCATGGCGATGCTGGAAATCCCCCGCTCAGGGTACCGTCGTGAGGCTGTAATCCGCCTTCTCCGGTCGGACTACATCCGTTTTGCCCCTCTTTCGGAGGGGAAGATCCCACCCGAACGGATCGATCTCCTCTCGAGGGAGGCCATGATCCAGGGCGGGTTGAAAGAGTGGAAAGAGCGGATTGCTTCCCGCCTGGAGAATCTGTGCGCGCGGAAAAGTCTTCTGATGGACGGATACGGAGAAAGCCGGGAAAGCGATGATCACATCCGCCGGCTCACCAATAATCAGGAGAAAATCCGGGATTACCGGGAATGCTCCCGGGTCCTGGATGAACTCTTTGCCATCCTCTCCGTCCTTCCGCGGCAGGCTACGGTAACCGACTTCGTTGAAGTCCTCGATCGACTCCTTCGCACCTTCCGGGTGGAGGAGCGGATCTACGCTTTGGAGGAACCGAGGCTGATCCGCCGGGACCAGGCTGCGTACAGGACTCTTCAGGAACTGTTCGACCGGCTGATCCACGACCGGGAAGCACTCTTTCCGGGACGGAAGATTTCCCTGCCGGATTTTTGCAGGATCCTGGATCTCGCCCTCTCCGAAACCACCTATGCGCCCGACCCGCCCGGGGAAGACGTCGTTCTCGTGGCTGACGCCCTGAGTATCCGTGGACTCCACCGACCGGTCGTCCTTGTCGGCGGTCTCGTCGAGGGAATTTTCCCACGACGTCATCCTCCAAACCCCGTCTTCGGTGAAACCGATCGAATCCGGCTCAATGAACGTTTCGGTCCGGACCGTCAGGTCCCCCTGGCCGCCCATTGGCGGGAAGAAGAGGAAATCCTCTTCCTTCTGGCCGGCGGCGCCGCAACACGAAAGCTGGCCCTCACTCTTCCCCGGAGCGACACCGAGGGGCGGGAACTTCTCCCCTCCCGATATATCGGGGAGATCCGGGAACTCTTCCAGGAAGGGTCTATCCGGGAGGAGAACTTCCCTCTCTCGGAGCCCCTCCCGGATCGCTCCCGTATTTTCCGAACGGGGGAACTGATCGACTATACTCTGCGGTCTCTCCACCGCCCGGTTGATGAGGAACCGAACGCGCCCCACCTGCTCGCCCGTATCCTCCTGGAAAAACCGGAAACCGTGAAAAACCTTCTCCACGGCCTCGGCGTAATCCGCTCCCGGACCGGACAAGAGGGAAACTACCGGGGGATCCTCCCCCCTCCGGCCACGGCACAAATCCGGAGAGAAGAAAACACTTACTCCGTTACGGCACTGGAACAGTACGGCGCCTGTCCCTTCGGGTATTTCTGTAAACGGGTATTGAGGCTCCGGCCGGTAGATCCGGTGGATGAAGAAATGGGGGCGCTCGATCAGGGAAGCCTCCTGCACCGGATTCTGGAACGCTTTTATCGTCAGACCGCCGGGCCGGTCACCGCGGAAAACATCGGCACAATCCGACAGCGAATGGCCGGGATCGTCGATGAGGAACTGGCAAAGGCGGAAGACCGGGGCATCCCGGGACACCGGCAGATCTGGGAGATCCGGAAGGAAGAGATCCGTCGGATTCTGAACCATTTCCTGGAGGAGGAGAAGAACGCCTGGGAAGAAAATGGAGAGATCCCCTCTCATTTTGAGGTCGCCTTCGGAATGCCCCCCCTCCCCCACAGTGATCCCCTCTCCACAACCGGACCGCTGGTCCTCCCCACAGAGGGGGAGGGAATCCGGCTCCAGGGGAAGATCGACCGGATCGATCTCGGAAACGGCGAGATCCCCACATTCTCAATCCTTGACTACAAGACGGGGAGAGGCGCCCCACCCACGGCCGGGGAGATCCGCAGAGGCGAGAGCCTCCAGTTGCCGGTCTATGCCGGGTGGGCGGCGAAGATCTTCGCAGAGAAGCGGAAACCGGGTCATGCCTCCTTCGTCCTCCTGCGAAGAGGGGGGCGGAAAATGCAGATCAAACCGGAGCCGGAAGAATGGCGGGAGCTCCGGGAGACCGCCGAACAGTATATCCGAAACTACGTGGCGGGAATCCGCGGGGGACGTTTCCAACCCACCGAGAAGAAGTGTTCCGAATACTGCCGGTACAGGGAGATCTGCCGGAAAGATGAGAAATGAAAGACCAAAAACAAAATCAAAAGCATTCAACCACGGGGGACACGGGGAGCACGGGAAAAAACGGAAAAATGAAAAACCAAAATTAAAATCAAAGCGATGAAAAAAGAAGCAGAACCCAAACAAACCACCTTCACCCCGGACCAGAAAAGGGCCATTACCACCCTGGATCGGAATCTCTGTGTCTCCGCCGGCGCCGGTTCCGGAAAGACGACAGTCCTGGTTGAGCGTTTCCTCTACCTGATCGAAAAAGCAGGGATGGAGATCGGGAGAATCGTGGCCATCACCTTCACGGAAAAGGCGGCGAATCGGATGAAGGAGAAAATCCGGGAAAAAATGCGGGAACGGATGGCATGCAGTACCCCGCCGAAAGAAAAAAAAACGTGGGAAGGCCGCTGCCGGGAGATCGGCGCAGCCTGGATCCACACGATTCATGGCCTTTGCACCAGGATACTCAAGGAAAACGCCGTCGAGGCGGGAATCGATCCCCGCTTTATCACCCTCGACGAGACGGAAACGGTCATTCTGATCCACAAAACCCTCCGGAACCATATTCAGGACCGGTTGAAAGAGGGAGCGGAATCGATCGTGAATCTCCTCTCCGCCTATGGCCTCGAAAAAACCCGGTCGATCCTGACCCTCCTGATTCAGCAGCGGGTGAAGTCCTTAACCTGGTGTGAGAAGTATCTATGTCAATCCGATCAGGAAATCATGAAGCCGCTCCTGGATGCCCGACGGGAGGGGGAAAAAAGAATCGACACGATCGTCTCCCGTCTGAAGGTCCTCGGCGCACACAATCCGGAAGATGGAATGGAGAAAAAACGCCGGGAGGTCCTTGCTTGCCTTGACCACTCTCCCCTGGACGCGAAGTCTCTCCACTCAGTCGCTCAGGTCCGGATACAGGGAGGAAGCCGGAAAGCCTGGAATCCGGACGAGCTGAACCGGACAAAAGATCTCTTGAAGGAACTCAAAACGCTGGTCCAATCGCTTCTTCCCCTGTATGACGAAACAAGGATCCGGAAGGAAACGGCCCTTTTGCGCGCCCTTTCTTCCGAAGCAGGTCCCCTTCTCGACCGTTACCGGAAAGAAAAGGAGAGCCTCGGAGTTCTCGACTTCGAAGACCTCCAGACCCTGACCCGGGATCTCCTGCTTCAGCATCGGGAGGTGCTGGAACGGTACCGAAAAGAATTCTCCACCCTCCTTGTCGACGAACATCAGGACACCGACCCGCTCCAGATGGAGATCGTCAGACTCCTGGCGGGAGAGAAACCGGGCCGGATCTTTGTCGTGGGCGATGACAAACAGTCGATCTACGGCTTCCGCGGAGCGGATGTCACAGTGTTCCGCGATTACCGGGAAGAGATCGCCCGGCAAGGAGAAGAAAACCTGATTTCCCTCCAAAAGAATTTCCGGAGCCAGGCCGGAATCCTGAATTTCATCAATCCCCTTTGCCGGGAAATCTTTCACACCGATACGGGGGGATTCAACCCGCTCCTGCCCCACCGTGGAAGCCTCCCGAACGCACACTTTGTGGAATCCTGCTTTCTCACTTCCGATCGGAATGGAACCGATTCGGCCGGGGCGGTCCGTCGGGAGGAAGCCTCGCGGATCGCAGCCCGAATCAGGGAAATGGTGGACCGTGGAGAGAAAAGAATCCTCGGTCGGCAAGGAGAAGAGAAGGCCGTCCGTTTCGGTGATATCGCCATCCTTCTCCGGGCGCTGACCGACGTGAAACTCTACGAAGAAGCGCTTCGACGCCGGGAGATCCCCTTCACGGTCATCAGCGGATCCGGTTTTTTCGACCGGCAGGAGATCCTCGACGTGATCAACCTCCTTCGGGTCCTTGTCCAGCCCGGAAATGAAGAAGCCCTGGCGGCGATCCTCAGAAGCGCAGCGATCGGGGTTCAAGACGAAACCCTCTATTTCATGACCCGGGGAAGATCTCTCTCCGATGGATTTCGGGAACCGGAGAAAGTCGAAGGGATCGACGAGGCCGAACGGGCGCTCCTGTTCCGCGCGCGGGAGTGGATCGATTCCTTAAGACGGGTGCGGGACCGGGTTCGGATCCCGGAACTGATCGGCCGTTTTCTCGACAGGACGGGGCTGCCTGCCCTTCTTCTCGCCGATCCTGTTTCCGGGCGGCAGCGCTATGCCAACCTGAGGAAATTGATGGATATCGCCCGGGCCTTCCCGGCCGGTCCTGTCTCCGGCCTTGCCGATTTCCTCGACTACATCGAAGAACTGAAGGCACGGGAGGCACGGGAAGGGGAATCTTTGATCGATGAGGAGGGAGAGGAAACGGTCCGAATCCTCACCGTCCACAAGGCCAAGGGGCTGGAGTTCCCGGTTGTTTTCCTTCCCGACCTCGGTAGGAAACGGAACGGAAAGAGCGATCTGATCGAGATGGATCCACAACTCGGCATCGGCATCGAGGTCCCGGACGAGAGGGGAAACCTCACCAGGGGCTTCCTGATGACACGCATATTGGAAAAAACCCGGAGAGTGCGGATTGAAGAGGAAAAGCGGCTATTCTATGTCGCGCTCACCCGCGCCCGGGACTTTCTCGTCCTGTCCGGACAGGTCAAGGGGACAAATCACAGGGGGGGTGACTCGAATGTCCCCATCGACTGGCTCCGGGCCGCTTTCGGGATTACAGAGGAGAACTGTCTGCATGCATTCTCCTACGAAGGACAGATCATCCGGCCTATCCCTCCCGCGCCGGAGAAATTCGAAGCCGGAGGGGGAAAAGATTCCTGGATCACACGGCACCCCGAAATTCTCCAGGGGCGATATCCCTCTCCACCTGACGGAGACTCATTCATTCAACTCTTCGAACAGTCGCTTCAAGCGCCGGAACGACAACCACCCCGGCGCTTCACCGCCTCGCAACTCCTCCTCTACCGGAGGTGTCCCAGAAAATATGAGCTGGCAAGAATTCTGGGGATCTCGGAACCGGTCGTGGAGCTTTCCTCTCGCCACAGGCCGGGAGTCCGGGGGGCACAGCTCGGCAGTCTGGTCCATCGCATCCTTCAGCAGTGGGATTTCGATGATTTGACCCTTGACGAGACAATCGACCGGGAACTCCTCCAAAGCGGCCTTTCCCCGACGGAGAGAGAAAAAATCCGCCTGGAGATTCTCCCCCTTCTCCACCGCTTCTCCTGTTCCGATATGGCCGAATCCCTCCGAGAGGCCACGGAACTTCGCACCGAGGTTCCCTTCCTTCTCAAGCTGAAATCATACCGGATTGAAGGGATCATCGATCTCTTTTACCGCACCCGATCGGGAGAACTCACGGTCATCGACTACAAGACCGATCGGGTCCCCCTCCCGGAGATCGCCGCCCGGGCCGAAGACTACCGTTTCCAACTCGCCCTCTATGCCTGGGCGGCAAACCGCCTCTTCCGGGAGAACGTGGAGACGGCCCTCGTCTTTCTCCGGCCGGGGGTCGTTCATCCGGTTCACACAACCCCGGTGGAGACGGAAAAGGCAATCCTGGACACGATTGAGGAGATGGAGCGGATTTCAACCTTTCGGAAAAGGAAGGAGTGCTGTCCGGAATGCGGATACAGAAAATTCTTCTGTTCCTGAGGAGGAAAGCCGGCCCATTTCTCAGATCAATCCCTGTGGACCCGGGCCGAAGGCCCGGGTCCACAGGGATCCGGTGAAAATTCTGATCGGATCACAGGATATCAGGAAACCTTTGCGATAGAGGTATCCCGTTCGCCGAGTATGGGTGTCAAGGCCGCGTCCCGGCTCCCGCCTTTCACGGCTTGCGCCAGGGTTTGAAGAGAGGAGACCATTTCCCGGCTGAGTTCCTCCACCCGTTCGATCTCCTGAAGCGTCCTGTCACTCTCCCCCCTCATCCGGGCCTCCACTGCCGCTTTCGCGTGTTGGTGCAGCTCACGATGGGGTGTATCCAAACTGGAAAACTCCTTCAGAGAACCGCACTCCCCGACCCCCTTGCCATAGTACCACTTTCCGAACCGGCATTCCCTCGGATCGTCCACTTCCGAAGGGTCGATCCGTTCCCCGGCGTAATACATCCGATAAAGCCTCTGGACCCATTTCCCATGGGCCACCATGGCGGATTGGATTTCCAACACCGCGTCCTCGGGTAACCGGAACCAGGAGACATGTTCAGCCAGTTTATCGATCTCCTGGTTCAGAGTATCGACCTCCGCGACCATTCCCTGTGCCGTTTCCAGCATCTTCTTGGAGACTTCGGCTGAATCGGCGATACTCCGGGTGATCTCCTCCGAAGTGGTGGATTGTTCTTCCGCGGCCGTTGCAATTCTTGTGATTTCATCCGAAGAATTCCTGGAAAAGGCCAGGATGTTCGCCAGGGCCTTCCGGGTCTCCTCGATATAGTGCACTGATTCCGACACCTTCTGACGCGAGACCTGCATCTGGGTGTCGGTTTCCCTGGAATCGGACTGGATTCCATGGATCGTCTCAGAGATACTCGAGGTCGCCTTGATCGTTTTTTCCGCCAGTTTCCGGACCTCATCCGCCACGACGGCGAAACCACGGCCGTACTCTCCGGCCCGCGCCGCCTCAATGGCGGCATTGAGCGCAAGGAGGTTGGTCTGATCGGCGATTTCGTTGATCAGGTGAATAATCTGTCCGATCTCACCGATACGTCCATCCAGGCGACCAATCATCGTCCCCAGCCCGTCCGCCGCCCTGGTCAGTTCTTCGATACTCTTGGCAGCCTCCTCCATGGTCCGGGATCCCTCTTCCGCGGCCCCGGTCGCCTTGCTGGAATGATCGGCCGCCAATGAAACGTTTCCGGCAATCTCCGTTGAAGTCTGCGACATTTCCTCCGAGGCGGTCGCGATCTGTTCCGCCTGCACATTCTGTCTGCCGATCCCCTTGATGTTGACATTGAAGGAAGACCAGACCCGGCTGGTTGAAAGCGAAATAGACGAGGTGACATCCAGGAATTCACGAGTAATCGTGTTCCATACCCTGGTGAGGGCGGCTATACTTTGATTTAATTCGGAAATTTCATCCGTCCCGTCATCTTCCACACACACTTCCTGAAGATCGCCTTCAGCAAGCCTTCCAACCATCCGGGTGACAGAACGAATCCGGTTGATGATTCCCCTCTTGACATAATAGAATGAAACCGCAACCGTAATACAGGACAACGCAAAGAGAAACAGAACCAGATTCCTCAGGTGGACAATGGAACGGGCGGACTCTCCTTCCATCATCTTGACCGCGAGGTTCATCTCACGCAGGATTTTGACGGAAGAATCAAACAGTCTCCGGGAACTTTCAAGGTCCGCCCTCCCACCCGACATCCGTTTCACAAGGTCAGCATCAAACCCCTTCCACAACCCCTCGACCCTTTGCAGTTGTTTTAGAATGTTACGATTTTCCGCGGGGGGCAATCCGAGGGTAGGATCTCCCTTCATCAACCCCTGAAGTGTCCGGTCAAAGAGCCCGGCCGTCTCCTCGGCGTCCTTCCTGACGTCTAATCCCTCCGTGATAAACAGGACATCCTTGGTCAGCTTCTGCATCAGCATCCGTTGCTTCCCGGCCAGGTTGATCACCCTTCCATAAGACCGGGAACCATGAATCCAGATCTGAATCCCGACAAGATTCCCCAAGAAACAAAGCGTCAACACTCCGAAAACCGCTGCCATCCGCCCCTGAATTTTCATTACAACCCCTCCACAAATGGAGTCCGGCCCCCATCACCCACAACTCCGCACATTGGAAAAGACAATCGGGAAAAGGCGCTGCTTACTCCTGTATCGGATCAAATGGAACGCACTTTAGAAAATTCGTATTCCCTGCTTTACACCGAAACGACAATTTGTATAATCTCAGATAAGCCGGAGTTCACAACGGAGATGGATTACAGCAGGCCGGCTTCCGGAGAAACCGTCATGATGTTACGGCCTGACTTCCAACGGATGAGACCATTTTCATATGCCGACGCCATCCCTCAGTGTCATTATCCCGACCTTGAACGAAGAAGATACCCTTCCGGGGCTTCTTTCCGACCTGGCCGCCCAGCAGGGAGTGTCCGTCGAGGTGATCGTAGCGGACGGGGGCTCAAAAGACAAAACCCGCGAAACCGCCGGCATCTTTCGGGTGAAATTCCTGGAAACTTCCCGGGGACGCGGCATCCAGATGAACGCCGCGGCAAAAACAGCAGGCGCGGAAACCCTTCTTTTTCTACATGCCGATTCGCGTCTCCCGGACCCTCAACTCCTACGCCGCGCCCTGACCGCTCTGAATGAAGAAATCAGCCAAAAAGAATGTTCCGATATTGCCGGGCATTTTCCACTCCGTTTTCTCCGATCCTCGAAACGTCACGCCCTGGCCTACCGTTATCTGGAGGAAAAAACCAGACTCAACCGGCCCAACACAACGAACGGAGATCAGGGGTTCCTGATGAGAAAGGAATTCTTCTTCCGGATCGGCGGATTCGAGGAAGACCTGCCCCTTCTGGAGGACCAGCGTCTGGCGGAAAAGATCCGCTCACAGGGGAAATGGATCACACTCCCCGGGGTTCTGGAAAGCTCCGCCCGGCGTTTTGAACGGGAGGGATTCCATCGGCGATACATCCTGATGGGGATCATCATGGGATTGTGGAAGGCGGGGGTCGTTGAGCTGTTTCTTGCGCGTGCGCCGGAAGC
The DNA here is from genome assembly GCA_964483105.1 of uncultured Nitrospirota bacterium. Taxonomy (GTDB): domain Bacteria; phylum CG2-30-53-67; class CG2-30-53-67; order CG2-30-53-67; family CG2-30-53-67; genus CAYZZU01. The sequence continues at coordinate 57,445 of CAYZZU010000010.1, read as the reverse complement.
TTACCGGGAGCAAAAGGAAACGAAGCCCCTGCTCCTCACGCCCTTTTTTCGTCTCCTCCGCCGGATGATGCGGGAAGATCTCGGAATGCAGGGGAGTCTTCGCGCCTGGCTCTCAGTCGGCCGTACCCTACGACAGAACTCCTGGCAGATTTTTTTCTGGTGTGATCTCCTGGCACAACCTTTATTAGGGGGCAGGCAATACCCGTTTCTCGGCTTTTATGACAGGATGGTCGAACCGTTGATGGATTTCACGCTCGTTGACGGAATAACTGCGGTCTTCAGCTTCATCTGGTTCATGGGAATCATCGCTCCCCTTTTCCGCCTGCTGGAATCCGGGGAGGTGTGATTCCACACCGCCGCATCAGGAAGAGAGCTTCTTCTCGATCCGATTCATGGCGGCCATCAGAAACCCCAGCATCAGAAAGGCCCCGGGAGGAAGAACCATCACCAACATCGGAAGATATCCCTTCCCGAAAAGGGAAACCCCGAAAAAGGCTCCACTGCCGAGAATCTCCCGGATCCCCCCCAGGAGGGTCAGGGAAAGAGTAAAGCCGATCCCCATCCCCAGTCCGTCCAGCAGAGAATAGAAGAGAGGGTTCTTGGAGGCATAGGCCTCGGCCCGCCCGAGAATAATGCAATTCACCACGATCAGGGGGATGAAGAGCCCAAGCGACTTGTGGAGTTGATGGGCGAAGCCGTTCATGATCAGATCGACCACCGTCACAAAAGAGGCGATCAGTACAATAAACGCGGGAATCCGTACCTTATCGGGGATCCAGTTCCGGAGAAGAGAGACCGCCAGATTGGAGCAAACGAGAACGGAAAGGGTCGCCAGTCCCATCCCAAGTCCGTTTACGGCACTGGTGGTTACCGCCAATGTCGGACACATCCCGAGCACCAGTCGGAAGGTCGGGTTTTCTTTCCACAATCCCTTTGTAAATTCCTGAATCGGTTTCATGCCCCCCCCTGAAACTCCTTCCTGTAAAAAAGAAGTCCCTTTCGAACCGCCTTGACCACGGCCCGGGGTGAGATGGTAGCACCGGTGATCTGGTCGATCTCACCACCGTCTTTTTTGACTTTGAGTTTGTTTTTCAAGCTCTTCCCGATCAATCCGCCCGGTCCGTCACCTCGACCCGGCCAGGTATCCCGACTCGCGATCTTGGCCCCCAGGCCGGGTGTTTCGGAAAGGCTGATGATCTCAAGCCCCGTAATGGTTCCCTGGGGATCGACCCCCATCATGATTTCAATGGGCCCGCCGTAGCCATCCGGCGCAACAACCAGAAAGGCCCTCCCTACAATCCGTCCGCTCGAATCCTTGCCCACATACACCTTGCGGCTGATCGGGTTTCCTTTCGCGTCCTTCTCCCCCGTCGGTTTTCTGAGAAACTCTTCATCGGCCTTGTTCACGTAAGGAGGAAGCACAGCACGGATGGCACGGCGGACCTCCTCCGCCTTGGCCTCGGCGATCGGCCCCTTGGTCATGTCATAAACCTTGGCCAGGATCCCGGCGGAAACCACACAAAAAAGACCCAGCACAAGAACTAATTTATAAATATCACGCATCGGTCACACCGGTTTCTCTGTTTGGATCCTCTATTTCCCCGTTCCGACCATGGCGGTCCCGAATTTCTTTGGTTTCACCCAACGGTCGATCAGGGGCGTCACGGCGTTCATCAATAATATGGCGAAGGAAACCCCTTCGGGATATCCGCCCCAGAACCGGATCATCATGGTAATGATCCCGCAACCCGCTCCGAAAATCAGCATCCCGGTATGCGTAACCGGGCTGGTCACAAGATCCGTGGCCATGAAAAAGGCCCCCAGGATCAGGCCGCCGGTGACCAGATGAAACATCGGCGAGGCATAGCGGGTGGGATCGATCCGGTGAAACACGATGGCAATCACCAAGACGGTGCCAAGAAAACTTACCGGAACATGCCAGGTAATCACCCTGCGAATGAGAAGATAGACTCCCCCCAGAATCAGAGCGAGGGCGGAAATCTCTCCCAGACTTCCACCGACATGCCCCAGGAAGGGATCAATCCAGGAGAAATTGGAAATTCCGGAAAGATCTCCGTGGAGAAGCAGCGACTCCTTCATGGTCCCCAACGGCGTGGCCCCGGTTATCGTGTCCATACCTCGCGCAAAGAACGGTTTCGGGACCGGCCAGGTTGTCATCTGGACCGGCCAGGAAATCAGAAGCACCACCCGCGCCACGAGAGCCGGATTAAAGGGATTGTATCCCAGCCCGCCATAGATCTGTTTACTCACCACAATGGCAATCCCGCTCCCGACGATACAAAGCCACCAGGGAGATCCGGACGGCATGTTCATGGCCAGCAGAATACCGGTCACCGCGGCGCTGAGATCGGTAACAGTGACCTTCCGCCCCATCATCCGTTGGGTCCCCGCCTCAAAGAGAACGGCCGAAAGCGTGGTGATGATCAGCACCCGAACCGCGGGGAGCCCGAAATAGTAAATTCCGACCAGTATCCCCGGAATCATGGCAAGAATCACGTCCGCCATCAACCCCCGGATCGACTCCCCGCCGGCAATATGAGGGGATGAGGACAAAATCAGGGAATCCGGCGCCCTCTCTGGTTCCTTCCCGGAAGTCGACGCCCCTTTTCCGGCGGAGGTTCGAGACCGTTTCTTTTTTGCGCTTTCAGATGACGACTGTGGCTGTTCCTTCTCCATATTACCCTATTTCTTTTTCTGTGCCAGGACCTCCGACTTGCCGAAACGGATCAGGTGGACGAGGGGTCGGGCAGACGGACAGACGAATGCGCAGGAGCCGCATTCGATACAGTCCAGGACGTGATGGGCTTCCAGCTCATCCATGACACCCGCCTCCACATAGATCCCGAGCTCGCTCGGATTGATCCCCATGGGGCAGGCGGAAACGCATTTTCCACAACGGATACAGGGATTGGAATCGGAAAGACGGAGATCCGAGTCCCGGAATACCAGGATTCCGGATGTTCCCTTGATCACGGGGACTTCCAGGGAATACTGGGCCAATCCCATCATCGGACCGCCGGAGATCACCTTCCCGGCCTTCCCTCGAATCCCACCGCAGAAATCGATCACTTCCGAAAAGGGGGTCCCGATCCGCACCCGGAGATTCTTGGGACGTTGAATCCCGGGGCCGGTGACCGTCGTGATCCGTTCGATCAAAGGAACACCGTACCGGACCGCGCGGAAAACGGCCGCCGCGGTACCCACGTTCTGGACCACGACCCCGACATCCATGGGGAGCCCCCCTGATGGAACCTCCCGTCCCAGGATTGCCTGAATCAACTGTTTTTCCGCCCCCTGCGGATACTTGACCCTGAGGGGGATTACCTCCAGTCGTTCGGAGTGGGTGGTCAACCCGGTTATTTTTCGGATGGCGTCCGGTTTATTCTCCTCGATCCCGATCACACCACGCTCAACCCCCAGCACCTTCATCAGGATCTCAAGCCCTCCCAGAATCTCTTCGGGAGATTCCAACATCAGGCGATGGTCCGCGGTCAGGAAGGGTTCACACTCCACACCGTTGAGGATGACCGTGTCAATCGGTTTGTCCTCCGGAGGAGAGAGCTTCACATGGGTGGGAAAGGTGGCCCCTCCCATCCCCACGATCCCCGCCTCCCGGATCCTTTCTTTGAGCTGATCCGGTCCCAGGGAAAGGACATCTTCGGTTTCCGTGATCCCGTCACACCAGCGATCCTCCCCGTCTGATTCAATCACCACGGACAGAATTTCCCGCCCCCCGGGATGAGGCATGGGCATAACTGCGGAGACGGTACCCGAAACCGGAGCGTGGACCGGAGCAGAGACAAAACCTTTGGCCTCTCCGATCCTCTGCCCCACACAGACCGTATCCTTGGCCTTGACCAGAGGTTCGCAGGGGGCACCGATATGTTGCTGGAGGGGGACAACGGCCCTCCGCGGGAGAGGAGCATCCTCGATCTTTTTCCCTTCAGTCAGCTCTTTGGCACCGGGAGGATGAACCCCTCCGATGGAGAAAGTCAACGTCTTCACGTAATTCCGCCCTTCTCACATTCAGACAAATGAACATTCCGGTTTTTGGATATGAAATGACAAAACGAGGGAATCACTGGAAGGCGCCTCTTTCAAAAAGGCGCCACCATGAAAAATCGCCTTACCGCGGCATCTCCGTCCCCCCCTGTTCCCGGGTTTCCAGGATTTCCTCCAGTTCATTCATGAAATCTTTCAGATCCTTGAAGGAACGATAGACCGACGCAAAACGGACATAGGCCACGTCATCCGTATCATGAAGAAGCCGCATAACCTCTTCCCCGATCTCCTGACTTTTTATTTCCTTCTCCATCCGTTCCTGGAATTTGCGCTCAATCTGCTCCACCATGGTCTCGATGATATCCATACTGACCCCCCGCTTCTGGCAGGCCCGGACGATACCTTTCCGGATTTTCCCCCGGTCAAAAGGCTCTCTCCGATTGTCCTTCTTGATCACCATGGGGAGGATCTCCTCCACCCGTTCGTGGGTGGTGAAACGGCGCTCACAGGCGAGACACTCCCTCCTGCGCCGGATGACGTCCCCTTCCCGTCTCAGTCTCGAGTCGACCACCTTGTCTTCCATGTGACCGCAGAACGGACATTTCACTGAAGGCTCCTTCGATTTTTCAGCCGTCCTCCGTCTCACCCCACTGGATCAGTTCCACACCGGACTCCTCCAGCATCCCCCGGGACAACGGATCCGGATAGTCCCCTTCATAGAAAATCTTCCGTATCCCGGCATTGATAATCATCTTGGAGCAGATCAGGCAGGGCAGATTGGTACAGTAAAGATCGCTCCCCGCGATATCGATCCCGTGCTTCGCGGCCTGGATAATCGCGTTCTGCTCGGCGTGAAGCCCTCGACAGAGTTCATGACGCTCCCCCGAAGGCACATGCATTTTTTCACGCAGACAACCGATATCCAGGCAGTGACGCGTCCCGGACGGAGCGCCGTTATACCCCGTGGTCAGGATATTCTTGCCCTTGACGATCACCGCCCCGACGTGCCGTCTGAGACAGGTGGAGCGGCTCTTGACCATATGAGCGATATCCATAAAATACTCGTCCCAGGACGGACGTTTCATGATTGGACGACTCTTATTACACGGAAGGTTCGGTTTGACCGACGCGGTTTGAGTAAACCGGAAATCTTTCACAAAGGAGTCTGACATCCTCCCTGACCTCCCTGAGAAGATCCTCGTTCCTGACGTTTTTGAGAACCCGGTCGATCAGTACGGCAATCTGAACCGCTTCCGGTTCCATCATCCCACGTGTGGTAATGATCGGAGTGCCGATCCGGATCCCGCTGGTAACCGTGGCCGGCGTTTCATCAAAGGGAATGACATTCTTGTTCAGAGAAATCCCGGCCTTCCCGAGAGCTTTTTCAGCCACATCACCGGTAATGCCCTTCCCCCTCAAGTCCACAAGCATCAAGTGATTATCCGTTCCGCCGGAAACAATCCGATATCCCCGCTTCATCAGTTCCGCCGCCATGGTTTGGGCGTTCCGGATGATCTGGACCTGGTATTCATGAAACTTGGAAGTCATGGCCTCTTTGAAGGCCACGGCCTTCCCTGCAATGGTGTGCATGAGAGGCCCGCCCTGGAGACCGGGGAAAATGGTTCTGTCGATTTCCCGGGCATATTTTGCCTTACACAAGATGATCCCGCCCCGGGGGCCACGCAACGTCTTATGAGTCGTGCTGGTTACAAAGTCAGCAAACGGAGTAGGATTCGGGTGCAATCCCGCCGCAACCAGTCCCGCAATATGGGCGATATCCACCATCAGGTAGGCACCAACCTCATCGGCAATCTCCCGGAAGGCCTTGAAATCGATCCTGCGCGAATAAGCCGACGCACCGGCAACAATCATCTTCGGCTTGACGGATCTGGCGATTTCCCCGACCTCGTCGTAATCAATCCGTCCGGTCTCCCTTTCAACTCCATAGGTATGGGATTCAAAGAGTTTACCAGAAACATTGACTGCGGCCCCGTGGCTCAGGTGTCCACCATGGGAAAGCGACATCCCCAGGATTCTGTCCCCCGGTTTCAAAACGGAAAGGTAAACCGCCAGATTGGCCGAAGTCCCGGAATGAGGCTGCACATTGGCGTGCTCGGCGCCGAAGATCTGTTTCGCGCGTTCGACAGCCAGCGTCTCGACCGAATCCACGTTCTCGCAACCGCCATAATACCGCTTTCCGGGATAACCCTCGGCGTACTTGTTGGTCATCACCGAACCCTGCACTTCAAGCACGGCCTCGCTGACATAGTTCTCAGAGGCAATCAGAATAATCTGTTCATTCTCCCGAAGGACCTCCCGCCTGAGGGCATCCGCCACTTCAGGATCCACATCTCGTATCACGGTTCTATTGTTCCTTTCCCAGGGCATCGGTCAAATCCCTTGATCTTGTCCACACGCCTCTGATGTCGCCCTCCCTGAAACTCCGTTTCCATCCAGATCTTCACCATTTCTCTCGCGATCCCGGCCCCGAGAACCCTCCCTCCCATAGTCAGAATGTTGGCATCATTGTGTTCCCGGGAGAGTCGCGCAGTGAAGAGATCATGGCACAACGCCGCGCGTACATTCGGAAATTTGTTCGCCGCAATGGACATGCCGATGCCGGTTCCGCAGATCAGGATCCCACGGTCAAAATTTCCATCCGATACCCCTCGCGCAACCCGCTCCGCAAAGTCCGGATAGTCCACTGAAAGAGCGCTGTCACACCCGCAATCCTCCACTTCGTACCCAAGGCTCGTCAGGACTTCCAGAATATCGCGTTTCAGTTCGAAACCACCGTGATCCGCACCGACACCGACTCTCATCATCCAATCCCCCGATTAACAAACCTGGGGATTCTACTGAATTTCATCCTGCGGTGTCAAGGGTTGTTTTTCAAGTGTGTGTTTTTCAAGAGGATCGGATCTTGCGGCTTAGAATTTCAAACGCAGCTTGGAGATGAGGGACCAGGAGCGTTTTTCATCCTGATTCATTCTGGAATCGTTGAGCAGATCTATGTTCGTTGAATACCCTGCCCCGAGAGAAAAGGTCAGCCCGGGGGCAATCGAGTAATGGCCGGCTATATCCAGATCATATCCAACATTGGAAGAGGTCGAACCGTTCTTTTCCTGAACCGTCTGGGACAGGCCGGTAGACAGCTTGGCGACAAACTTGTCCGACGCAAGGTAGTTGGCGCTCAAAACCACCATGGTAATATCGGGTTTTCCGGTGTGCAGAGAAGAAAGTGTACCGTTGTTCGAAAGCGTCAACCCCCGCTGAATACTGAAAATTTCCAGATAGGTTTTCTCGTTGTCCTGTATGAGTTTTTGCAGATCATAGGAACCGTTCCCCATATTCAACTGTTCCACATTGAAAGTCACCGGCAACCCCAGAGGAGAAGAGAGGTCGAAACTCATTTTCCCATAGCTCAGGTTTTCGGAACGATCCTCCGGATTGACGTCATAGACGATAAATCCGTTCATCCCGGAGGGATGGAAAAAAGAAATTTCCTGCGAAGTTACAGGAGACACAGCATCATCTTCAGCGTAAACAGAGGCACAATAAAAGATAAATACTGAGCTCCCTACCCCCAGAAGGATCAAAAGCCTTCGGAACCACATTTCTGTCCCATCCTTTCTAAACCATCTGCCTGCATCTTCTAAAAAACTATACCAATTCAGGCATGCGCTGTCAAGGGTAAATCCTTGGTACTATTTTCCATCCTGGTGGTCCGATTCAGGACCGTTTCTCCCCACGGTTTCGGTCAGTGGTCCTTCACCGTTTTCTTTTCTTTACATACTCCATCAAGCCACCCGCAGCGATTAATTCCCTCATGAAGGGAGGGTAAGGAAGGGCACTGTATTCCTTTCCCGTCGTCAGGTTCCGGATCTTTCCGGAGTTCATTTCCACTTCCACCTCATCCCCTTCAGAGATTCCCTCCACGGCCTCTGCCGATTCAAAGATCGGAAGTCCCATATTGAAGGCATTTCGATAAAAGATCCGGGCGAAGCTCTTGGCGATTACCGCTGAAACCCCGGCAGCCTTGATTGCGATGGGAGCATGCTCCCGGGAGGACCCACAGCCAAAGTTCTTATCCGCCACAATCAGGTCTCCCCTGCTCATCTTCCGGACAAACGCCGGGTCAGCGTCTTCCATGCAGTGCTGAGCTAATTCATCCGGATCGGAGGTGTTCAGATACCGCGCGGGGATAATCTGATCGGTGTCCACATCCTTTCCGAATTTCCAGGCCTTTCCTTGAATCTGCATCTTCACTCCTCTTGTCAACACGGTTCGGAATGACTCTGCTATGAACTTTCAGCATTGAACGGTCGGCTTGGATCATAAAACCGAGAGCTGATTGCCACGCCGCGAATCATTCCGATGATTGAACGACTTCCTCCGGATGAGTAATCCGACCGGTCACGGCCGAGGCCGCGGCCACAGCCGGATTGGAAAGATAGACTTCACTCTCCGGATGGCCCATCCTTCCAATAAAATTCCGATTGGTCGTGGCCACCGCCCGTTCCCCCCGAGCCAGAATTCCCATGTGTCCTCCAAGACAGGGGCCGCAGGTCGGGGTACTGACGGCAGCGCCCGCTTCGACAAAAATTTCCACCAGCCCTTCCCGGACGGCATCCCGGTAGATCCTCTGCGTCGCGGGGATTACGATCATCCGAACGTAGGGAGCCACCTTTTTCCCCCGGATGACCCTGGCTGCCTCCCGGAGATCCGAAAGGCGTCCGTTCGTGCATGAACCGATGACGACCTGATCGATGGATATATGGGAGGCCTCCCGCACGTCGTGGACATTTTCCGGCAGGTGGGGATAGGCCACCTGGGGTTCCAGTTTGGAACAATCGTATTCCCGGATCTCGCAATAAACCGCATCGGGGTCACTCCGGTGATAAACAGGAGTCCTCCGGGCCCGGTCAACGACGTACTCCTCGGTAATCCGGTCCGGAGCAATAATCCCGTTCTTGCCGCCGGCCTCAATCGCCATATTGGCCATGGTCAGACGATGGGACATGGGAAGCGATTCAATCACCTCCCCGGTAAATTCCATGGCCCGGTACAGGGCTCCGTCCACACCGATATCCCCGATTGTGTGAAGGATCAGGTCCTTCCCTCCCACCCAACGGTTCAGACTCCCTTTATAGATGAACTTCATCGATTCAGGAACCTTGAGCCAACTTTCTCCGGTAATATAGGCCGCGGCCAGATCCGTGGAGCCCATCCCTGTGGAAAAGGCGCCAAGCCCACCGTAGGTGCAGGTATGAGAGTCCGCTCCGATCACCACATCACCGGGCACGACAATTCCCTGTTCGGGAAGGAGCGCATGTTCCACTCCCATCCGTCCGATTTCAAAATAGTGAGTCAGTTCCTGCTCCCGCGCGAAATCCCGGAGCATCCTGCACTGCTCCGCGGATTCGATATCTTTGTTGGGTGCGAAATGGTCCGGAACCAGGGCGATCAGATCCTTGTCAAAAACCTTCTCCGCTCCGGACTCCCGAAACTTCCGAATCGCAATCGGCGCCGTGATGTCATTGGCCAGGGCGATATCCACACGGACCGTAATCAATTCCCCCGGTTCCACCTTCTTCTTCCCGGCATGGGCCGCCAGGATCTTTTCAGTTATGGTCATCCCCATTATTTTTTCACCCTCCATCCTGACCCTCCCCCAATCGGGGAAAGGGGGTCGATGGACTTCTTAAGGAATCCATCTATCAATATTTGTGGCAAAATCAATCCTTGCGACGGCCCCTCCTCCAGTGTTCCAACCGGTTCAAGGCATTGACATAGGCCTTGGCCGAAGCGACCAGGATATCCGTGTCGGATCCCTGCCCGATGAAAATCTGGTCCCCTTCCCGGACCCGCGTGGTGACCTCACCCTGGGCATCGGTCCCTCCGGTAAGCCCCTTGACAAAATAACCCATGAGAGGGCTCTCGTTTTTCGCGATCTTCTTGATCGCCGAATAGACGGCATCCACGGGGCCATCCCCGGTCGCCTCCTTTTCAATGCTCTCTCCATCCACACGCATCCGGACCCTGGCCCTGGGAGGCTGACCGGTCACACTGTGAGCCTCGACCGATTCCAGTTCAAAGATGTCGGGAATGCGGTAAACCTCATCGGCGACCAGCGCCGTGAGATCCTCATCGTAAATTTCCTTCTTGGCATCCGCCAAGGTTTTGAAGCGTTCAAAGGTACGGTCAAGCTCCTCGTCGTTCAGTTGATAGCCCATCTCATTCAAACGTTGCCGGAAGGCGTGACGTCCTGAATGCTTCCCCAGAACCAGCCGGCTTTTTGACAGGCCGATGGATGCCGGCGTCATAATTTCATAAGTCTCCTGTTTTTTGAGAAAACCGTCCTGATGAATTCCCGATTCATGCGCAAAGGCATTGGCTCCCACAACCGCCTTGTTGGCCTGGACCACCATCCCAGTGATATCACTGACCAGCCTGGAACTCTGAGAAATCCGCTCGGTGACAATCCGCGTGGTCACTCCCAAAAAATCCGAACGCGTGCGGATCGCCATGGCCACCTCTTCCAGTGCGGCATTACCGGCACGTTCCCCGAGACCGTTGAGAGTACATTCCACCTGGCGGGCTCCGTTTTGAACAGCCGCCAGCGAATTGGCCACGGCCAGTCCGAGGTCGTTGTGACAATGCACGCTGATGACCGCCTGATCGATGTTCGGGACCCGTTCCCGGATCTGCGCGATCAGCCGCCCGAACTCGTCCGGAATCGCGTAGCCCACCGTATCAGGGATATTGACCGTGGTGGCACCGGCATCAATGGCCCTCTCGACCACCCTGCAAAGAAACCCCACATCGGAACGGGCGGCGTCCTCGGCGGAAAACTCCACGTCGTCGGTGTACTTCTTCGCGTGCCGTACGGATCGGTCGACCAGATCCAGCACTTCATCCCGACTCTTCTTCAGCTTGTATTGGAGATGCAGATCCGATGTCGCGATAAAGGTATGGATCCGGGGACGATTCGAAACCTTTACGGCATCCCACGCCCGATCAATATCCTTTTCCACGGCCCGTGCGAGACCGCAGATCACCGGTCCCGAAATCCTCTTCGCCACTTCCCGGACCGCCTCAAAATCCCCGGGCGAGGCAATCGGAAATCCAGCCTCGATCACGTCCACTCCCAGTGCGGCCAATTGACTGGCGAGACGGATCTTCTCCTGGATATTCATACTGCATCCGGGAGACTGTTCCCCATCTCTCAGGGTCGTATCAAAAATGCGAACCATATTCTCCATCTCAAGCCCTCACCTGACCTCAATCGACGCTCTCACAAGAACTCGTACCCCTTACCCCTCTGCGTGTAACATACAGGCAGGACGGAGGAAAACTCCCGATCCTGCCGGACTGCGCGCGGGATGGAGAAACTCTTCACGAGACCATCGAAATTCTCTTTTCGGCGCAACCTGACCGTTGAGCCGTGATGAGGGATAAAAAAAGCCCTCATCTCAAGCTTTCCTCAAAGCCAGGGACGAAGGCTGATCAGCGCCCACGTGGTACCACCCTGTTTCAGCGGCTCCAATGGCAGGAGAGCCGCCCTTCATTCCGGCAGGATGACGGTTGCCGACCGGCGAAGACTACGGGTACGCCGCCATGAAGAAAAGCCCGGCTTTTCTTGAATGACGCGTCCGGTTCACCTCCGCGACTCCAAGGCGAGTTCAGGGTCCCCTGTACCGGTTCACACCCGCCACCGGCTCTCTGAACCAGGGGGTCCCCCTACTACTCCTCTTCCACGTCGTTACTTCTCTTTTACAACATCTTCATCGTCAATGTCAAGTAAATCAATGGACTTGCGATGACGGATCCCCTCCACCACCCCCGAAAGGGCATAGACTACCCCCATGAGGAAAAGAACAACCTCCGGATTCGCCACGATGACGATGGCGACCAGTACCATCAGAAGGAGAACCTTGAAGGGACGCCGTTTAATGAGATCAATATCTTTAAAACTGTAATAACGAATGTTGCTCACCATCAGAAAGGCGATAGCGAGGACCACAATCACGAACCAGAACGGTTTGTCCGACTCAGAGTATCCGAAAAAGTGGTGATAGGCGATCACCGAGGTAGCGATCACCCCGGCACCCGCCGGGATCGGCAACCCTATGAAATACCGTTTGTCCAGGGCCGCAACATGGACATTAAAACGGGCGAGACGGAAGGCGCCGGCCACCACGTAAAGAAACGCGGCGAGCCAGCCGACCCGTCCGAAGGGCTTTAAGGCCCACAGAAAACTCAGAATCGCGGGCGCCATCCCGAAGGTCACAAGATCGGACAGTGAATCGTACTCCACACCGAAGCGGGACGCAGTCCGGGTCCATCGCGCGATCTTTCCGTCCACGGCGTCAAAGATACCACCGACCAGTATCACCCACGCCGCCATGGTATATTCGCCCCGTACCGAAGCGATAATGGAAAAAAAACCGGCAAAGAGATTACCCGTCGTAACGATATTGGGCAGGAGATAGATCCCTCGCGGTCGCTCCGCACTCTTGTTCATACTACCCCTGAAGTCAACAGACTCTACTTCTCCTCCTTGACCAACCGGTCCTGATTCAACCAGCTCATCATGGACCGGAGGTTCTTCCCCACCTCTTCAATCGGATGGGACTCCCCTCTTTTTCGCAGGGCGCGCAGTACCGGGGCGTTGGCACGATTCTCCAGGATCCACTCCCTGGCGAACGTTCCGTTCTGGATTTCCTCTAAAATTTCCTTCATGGCCCGGCGGGACGCATCCCCGATCACCCTCGGACCGCGCGTAACATCCCCATACTCCGCCGTGTTGCTGATGGAGTAGCGCATGTTGGCGATTCCCCCTTCCTGCATCAGATCCACGATCAACTTCAACTCGTGAAGGCATTCGAAGTAGGCCATCTCGGGCGCGTAACCCGCCTCCACCAAAGTCTCGAAACCGGCCATCACCAGTTCGCTGCACCCACCGCAAAGCACGGCCTGCTCCCCAAAGAGATCGGTCTCGGTTTCTTCCCGAAAGCTCGTTTCAATCACCCCGGCCCGTCCGGCCCCGATGGCACTCGCGTAGGCGAGGGCAATCTTCTTGGTGTTCCCGGAGGGGTCCTGGTGAACCGCGATCAGCGAAGGCACCCCTCCTCCGTGAACATATTCGTGCCGCACCAGATGTCCCGGACCCTTGGGAGCCACCATCATCACATTCACGTCCGCCGGAGGAAGAATCTGGCCGTAATGGATATTAAACCCATGGGAAAAACAGAGGATATCCCCTTTTTGGAGGTGAGGTGCAATGGACTGATTGTAGAGCGATGATTGAACCTCATCCGGAACCAGAATCTGGATCAAGTCCGCCCACTGGACCGCCGCATCGACCTCCATGACCTTCATTCCGTCTTTCTCCGCCTGTTCCCAGGCGCGGCCCCCATTCCGGGCTCCGACCACCACATTCATTTTGCTGTCCCGAAGGTTCTGCGCCTGGGCGTGTCCCTGGCTCCCATAGCCGATCACCGCAATCTTCCTCTTCTCCAACAACGCCGGATCCGCATCCTTGTCATAATAGATCTTCATTCTTTCCCTTCCTCCTTTTCACATCAATCGTCCATAAACAATGAGATTGTTTTTCCCCTTCCTGCTTCAACAGGAAATACTACCGTTCCCGGGACATGGCAACCGGACCGGTTCGCACAATGCTCTTGATCCCGAGCGGCTTGAGCATCTCGATAATCGCGTTAATCTTTCCCTGACTCCCGGTCACCTCAATCGTATAGTGGACCGGACTGGAATCCACGACCTTGGCACGAAAGATATCGGTAATCCGGAGGGCCTCGGCTCGGTGCTCCACCTTGGCAGACACCTTGATTAAAACAAGCTCGCGCGCGAGGTAATCCATCTCCCTGGAAAAATCGATCACCTTAATCACATTAATGAGACGGTTCAATTGTTTGGTGATCTGTTCTATGATCTGATCATCCCCGGAGGTCACAATGGTCATCTGGGACAGTGCGGGATCCTGTGTCGGAGCCACATTCAGGGTCTCGATATTGAAACCCCGTCCGCTGAACAATCCCGCGACACGCGCGAGAACACCGAATTTGTTTTCGACCAGAACCGATATGGTATGACGCATGGAAACCTCTCACCCTTGTCTCGGCCTTGTGGATGGTTCGGAGCCAATCCTACCCGGTAATTTTCTCCGCCTGCCGGGGAGACAATGTTTTCATTGCCCGCTTCTCTTCAAAAATCATCTCATCAATGGCCGCGCCCGCGGGAACCATGGGCATAACATTCGCCTCCCGGTCCACCATGAAATCAAGTACCACTGTATTCTTGATGGAGATCGCCTCCCGTATGGCATCGGCCACATCTTCTTCCCGGTCGACACGGATCCCCACAGCCCCGTAGGCCTCAGCCAATTTCACGAAATCCGGTCCGCTGTTCAGGCAGGTGGAAGAATAGCGACACTCGTAAAAAAGCTGCTGCCATTGCCGGACCATGCCGAGAAACCGGTTGTCCAGGATCGCGATATTCACGGGAAGTCTGTGCTGTACCGCCGTGGCCAGTTCCTGGATATTCATCTGGATACTCCCATCACCTGCGATGTCAAAAACCGTTCGATCCGGACAGGCGATCTGGGCGCCGATCGCCGCGGGCAACCCATACCCCATGGTTCCCAGTCCCCCCGACGTCAGGAGCTGCCTGGGAGACCTGAATTTGTAAAACTGGGCCGTCCACATCTGATTCTGTCCCACTTCGGTCGTCACAATCGCGTTCCCCCGTGTCTCGCTGTAGATCTGTTCCACAACGAACTGGGGAGCGATCCTCCCCTTTCGGGTCCGATAACGGAGGGGATGTTCCTGTTTCCACTCCTCGATCTGGGAAAGCCAGGCGGCATGTTTCCCGGCCCACTTCACACCCTTCTCCTGCACGAGAAGTTTTTCCATTTCCTTCAGGATGTTTTTGCAATCCCCCACAATCGGCACATCAACCCGGACATTTTTCTTGATCGAAGTGGGATCCACGTCGATATGGATAATTTTAGCGTTCGGAGCGAACGCATCGATCTTTCCGGTCACGCGGTCGTCAAAACGGCAACCGATGGCAATGATCAAATCCGCATGCTGGATACTCATGTTGGCCCAGTAGGTCCCGTGCATTCCAAGCATTCCTAAAAAAAGCGGGTCATCTCCCGGATAACCGCCCAACCCCATCAGGGAGGACGTCACCGGGATCCGGGTCTTTTTCACAACCTTTTTCAGTTCCGGGGCCGCATCGGAAAGGATGATCCCGCCTCCCGTGAAAAAGAGCGGACGCTCCGCCTTTTTGATCTGTGAAACCGCCCGTTTGATCTGCTGAAGGTTTCCGCGGAGGGTCGGCTTGAACCCTTTCAGATCCACCTTGGAGGGATACTTAAAATCCGTCTTGTTCACCGAGACATCTTTGGGAAGATCAATCAGCACGGGCCCCTTGCGGCCCGTCGTGGCGATATGAAAGGCCTCCTTGATCGTGGGAGCGAGTTTCGAGACATCACTCACCAAATAGTTGTGCTTGGTACAGGGACGGGTGATTCCGACAATATCGGCCTCCTGAAAGGCGTCATTGCCAATCATCGACATCGGCACCTGCCCGGTGAAAACCACAAGAGGGATGGAATCCATATGGGCCGTGGCGATCCCGGTCACCGTGTTGGTCGCGCCCGGTCCGGAAGTGACCAGCACCACGCCCGGTTTGCCCGAAGAACGCGCGTATCCATCCGCCGCGTGAACGGCCCCCTGTTCATGCTTGGTCAGGATATGCCGGATATCCCGTTGCTGATGCAGTACATCGTAAATGTTCAGGACGACCCCTCCAGGATACCCGAATATGGTGTCCACCCCTTCCCGTTTCAGGCACTCCACAAAGATTTCGGCCCCTGAAAGTTTCATTTTAAGATCCTTTCCCCGAATGCCTATGAAATTTCAAAAACTTTAACACCGATTCCATGGAAAAACAAGAGGATTTTGGAGTCGGGGGAATCGTATCCGCACTGTTTTCAAGAGATCTGCCGACCCGGTTCGGACACCTCCGTCTGTCGCCCGGGTCGCCGGAAAACCAGCAGAGATTCGAAAACCAGCCAGACTTCAAGAATCAGGATGGCCGATCCCACGAACAGGAGGATATAATTATGGCGGGTCCAATAGCTTCGGATGTTCAGCCCCATACCGGCAAAGGTCACGGCCAGCATGAAAACCATGGGAACGAGAGTATAGACTGTCGGCCTGCCTCTCTTGTACAGATACACGGTGACCGTGAGAAGCGCCAGGGCGGCAAGGATTTGATTGGTCACCCCGAATACCGGCCAGAGTGCCATCCCGGTGGAGACCTTGCCCACCGGGATCCGGGCCAGGGCCAGTCCGGAGAGAACCGCGATCCCCGAAGCGATATAGCGGTTCCCGAGGAGCGGAATTTTCGCATTTTCCCCGATCTCCGAAACAATCAGGCGGAGCATCCGGGCACAGGTGTCCAGGGTGGTCATGGCAAAGGAAACCACGATGACCACAACCAGTGTCTTTGAAAAATCCAGGGGGAAACCAAGTGATGAAACGAATCCTCCCGCGCCGTCCACAAAGGCGCCGAGTTTGTTCTGGAGGGAATTCATCGCTCCCCAGGAGGCGTAACGTTGATGCCACAGAGCGGCGGAACCCAGCCCCGCCGTACAGGCAAGGACCGCCATGGTGGAGAGCCCGCCTTCGGTCAACATGGCGCCATAACCGATAAAACGGGCGTCATCTTCCCGATCGACCTGTTTGGAGGTCGTCCCGGAGGCAACCAGAGAATGAAAACCGGAGATGGCGCCGCAGGCAATCAGGATAAAGAGAAATGGAAAGATCGGGGGAGCCCCCACGGGATGCAATTGAACTGTTGGCGCCACGATTTTCGGGTGGACCAGAAAGAGGCCGAGATACATGGCCGAAAGGCCGAAATACAAGGCAAAGGAGTTCAGATAATCCCGCGGCTGCAACAGTGCCCAGACCGGGAGGATCGAAGCCAGAAAGGCGTACCCAAGCAGGATCACCACCCAGTTCTGGACGGAAATACCGGCACCGACCGGATGGGAGGCTCCCACCCAGATGCTTCCCGCCATCAGGAGAACACCGATGACCGTGGCGGACCCCAGTCCCAGAGACGTGCGATAGACCAGGTATCCGATGACAAGGGCAAGCCCGATCAAAAAGAAGGTTGGGAAGACAGCCTGGGGATGGTGTCGGAACAAGACTCCGATGACAATGGAAAAAACCGCCAGGACCAGACTGAGCCCGAAAAAGATCAGGACCAGAAAGAGGCTCCTGACCCGTGGGCCGACCAGATCTTCCGTCAAATCCCCTATGGACCGTCCCTGATGACGTAAGGAAATCACCAGGGACGAGAAATCATGGACGGCGCCGATGAAAACGGTGCCGAAAACCACCCACAGAAGAGCGGGGACCCACCCATAGATGACCGCAATAGCCGGTCCCACAATGGGCGCGGCCCCGGCGATGGACGCAAAATGATGCCCGAACAGGACATAGCGGTTGGTAGGAATGAAGTCGATCTCATCCCGCAATTCGTGGGCCGGAGTCGTCCGCTTCGGGTCCAGGTGGAGAACCCGATTTCCCAGGAAACGGGCGTAGAAAAAATACGCCGCCAGATAAATCAGCCATACGCTCACCGCCACCCACACACTGTTCATTTTATGTTGCCTTTGCCCGCAGAAAATATCCCATGCCCGGGAATGGATGGGTTCTCCATGGATTATAGGAAAATCCTTTCGGAATTACAACCCCTTAAACCCACCATGGGGCACAAATCATGACAGATCAGAAAAAACGATCGATCAGGCGCTTGCAGAGGGGAGCTTCGGGGATCTCAGAGGCCGCAACTGCATCGGTCCGTCCGAGCTCACGGTCCCCGTTCTTCACCAGAACCGACCCGTAAGACCTGCCTTTCTCCACAGGGGCCTCCAGTACGTCAGGAACGGAAAGAACGGTATGCACCGCCGACTCCCTGCCCCGCCGGACATGCACAAAGACATCATGCGCCGCAATAAGCGCTGTGCTGCGCACGCCGGCTCCGGAGACGGGCACCTCGGGAGACAGGATCTCCCCTTTCCGGACGGCACGTACCTTCTTGTATAGATTAAAGCCGATACTTAAAAGCCTGGCTGATTCCCTGAAACGATCTTCATCTTTCGGGGCGCCCAAAACCACGGAGAGGATTCGGAGTCCATCCCGGGAAGCCGTAGCCGTAAGATTGTACCCCGCCTTCCGGTAGTAGCCGGTCTTGATCCCGTCCGCGCCGGGAAAAGTCCCGATCAGTCGGTTTGTGTTCGTGAGGATGAATTTCCCGCCGCGAAAGGGGGCACGCTGGATCGAACACCATTCCCGAATCTTGGGGTAGCGGATCAAGGCCCGCCCAAGAAGGGCAAGGTCATAGGCCGTGGAAAGGTCCGGCAACTCTCCCCTGCCGGGAGGGAGCCCTTCCACACTGTGATAGACGGTATCCTTCATCCCCAGTTCGCGGGCCTTCCGGTTCATCAGGTCCACACACCCTTCGAGACTGCCGGTTAGGTACTGGGCCACGGCCACGGTCGCGTCATTGGCGGAATGGATGACAATGGCTTTCATCAGCTCTTCGAGCGGGAAGACTTCCCCCTCCTTCAGATAAACCTGGGACCCACCATAATGGCTGGCCAGGGCCGAGGTCTTCACGGGGTCGGCAAGCGTGACGGAATGACTCTCCACCTTCTCCATGACCAGAAGCATGAGCATCATCTTGACCATGGATGCCGGTGGGTGTTTCCGGTGTGGTTTATATGCGTAGAGGACCTCGCCGGTATCGGCATTCATGAGAATCGCGGACTGGTAACGCCCCTTACGGATCGGAACTTCCGAACCGGATGCTCCGGCATACGAAACCAGACTCGGAAGAAGAAAAAACCCGGAAAAAAAGGCCAGAAATCGAAACGCCCGAACTCCTCTCATCTGCTCTTCACCCCCGCCATTTCCGACATCTTCTCTAAAAGATCCAGAGTGCCCCCTTGCAGAACAGCCACGCCATGATCATGGTCATGGGGAGGGTAAAGACCCAGGCCAGGACGATCTTCCCGGCGACCCCCCACCGGACGGCCGTCATCCGTTTGGTCGAACCGACTCCCATGATGGCCGTGGAAATCACATGAGTCGTACTGACCGGCAGACCCAGGTGGCTCGCCCCCATGATGATGAGACTCGCCGAGGTCTCGGCCGCGAATCCGTGAACCGGTTCAAGCTTGAGCATATTGATCCCGATCGTCTTGATCACCCGCCACCCCCCGAGGGCGGTCCCCAGTCCCATGGCCAGGCCACAAACCAGGATCACCCAGGCGGGGACATCCAGGGTGTCGATCACTCCTCCGCTGACCAGGGAAAGCGTAATGATCCCCATCACCTTCTGGGCGTCATTGGAACCGTGGGAAAAAGCCATGAAGGAGGAGGAAAAAAGCTGAAGCCTGCCAGACACCCGGTTGATCTTCCCTGGAGAAAGGTTTCCGAAAAATTTCAGAATCAACCGCATCAGCGCGTACCCGAACACAATTCCAAGGAACGGAGAAATCAGGAGTGCCAGGAAAATTTTGGTGAGTCCGGCATACTCCAGGATTCCCGTTCCCCCGTAGGCGGCGCCGGCGCCCATCAGACTTCCGATCAGGGCGTGAGAAGCGCTGACCGGCATCCCGACCCAGGTCATGGCCGTGTTCCAGATAAAACCGGAGACCAGGGCCACCGCCACCACCAGGGTCGTAACCGCCGACGGATCCACGATCCCCTTCCCGATGGTCTTGGCCACGGCCGTGGAAAAAAAGGCCCCCAGGATATTCATTCCCGCCGCAAGAAACACGGCCTTGGCAGGTGTCAGAACGCGGGTGGAAACTACGGTGGCAATGGCATTGGCCGAATCGTTCCAGCCGTTGCTCATATCAAAGGCCACTCCCAGGATCACAATGAGAAGGATCGCTTCAGGCATGTTTCAGGACAATGCTTTCCAGAATATTCGCAACATCCTCACACCGGTCCGACGCGTTTTCAAAATGCTCATAGATCTCTTTCCATTTGATGATCATGAGAGGATCCTGGACATCGTCGAAAAGCCTGCCCAGAGCGTCTCTGAAAATCCGGTCCACCTGGTTTTCCAGACGATTGATCTCGATGCAGTTGTCGTGAACAAAGGTGTATTTCTTTTCTTTGAGGTAACCGATGGATCGATCGATCACCTCGGTCGTGGTATGAAGAACCTTGGCGATCTCCAGGGCCTCCGGCATGCTCTCCTTGATCCGGAAGACGCTCATCCTGTCCACGGCCCCCCAGATCAGATCCAGGACATCATCCAGACGGGACGCCAGGGCATGGATATCCTCGCGATCTATGGGAGTCACAAAGGTCTTGTTCAGCCTCCGCATGACCTCGTGCGTCAGGGTATCTCCTTTCTGTTCCAGTTCGTAGATCTCCTTCGCCTTCTCCTCCAGATTTGAGAAGTTCGAAAAGAGTTCCACCAGTCGACTGGTCGCCTCAGTCAGGTTGTCCGCCGCCTGATCAAAGATTTCAAAAAAATCGACACTTTTAGGAAATATCTTCATGGCAAGCACTCCAAGACTCCAAACCGGATGATCCGGATCCGGCTGGGAACTGCCAGCGCTGACGGCCCGATCACCCGCGCATAACGGCACCGGTGGACGCGGAGGTTACATTCTTCGCATACCGGGCCAGCCATCCCTCACGGACCTTGGGTGGGGGAGGTGTCCAGGACGCGAGTCTCTGCTTGATCTCCTCATCGGAGAGGTCCAGGGAGATCGTCCTTCCGGGGAGATCGATGGTAATCCGGTCCCCATCCCGTACCACCGCGATCGGTCCACCCTCCATGGCCTCCGGTGAGATGTGACCGATACAGGGACCCCGGGTACCACCGGAAAAGCGTCCATCCGTAATCAAAGCCACCTCCTCCGCCATCCCGAGTCCTACAACCGTCGCCGTGGGAGCCAGCATCTCCCGCATTCCGGGCCCTCCGCGGGGACCTTCGTACCGGATGACCACCACGTCACCGCCCCGGATCTTCTTTTTCAGCAAGGCGGCCATGGCATCCTCCTCGGACTCAAAAACCCGGGCGACTCCGGTGAAGCGATACATCTTTTCCGAAACCGCAGTTTGCTTGACCACGCAACCATCCGGGGCCAGATTTCCCCGGAGAACGGCGATCCCCCCCTCCGGATGATAGGCCTTTTTCACAGGACGAATGACCTCGTCTCCACAGACCTCGGCCTCGCGGGCGATCTCCAGGATTCCTTTCCCGGACACAGTCTTGGCGGGCTTGAGCTTCCGCAGAAGTCTTTTCAGAACGGCGGGAACTCCCCCGGCGTATTCCAGATCCTCCATAAAATGGTCGCCGGCAGGCTCCAGATTGGTCAGATGAGGCGTTTTCCGGCTGATCTTGTCAAACAGGTCCAGGGAAAGGTGAATCCCTGCGTCATGAGCAATGGCCGGAATATGCAGGGCTGTGTTGGTGGATCCTCCCAGGGCCATGTCCACCCGAATGGCATTCTCGAAGGCGTTCTGAGTCATAATCTCCCTGGGAAGGAGATTTTCCCTGATCATTTCAACAATACGCACCCCACTATCAAAGGCGATGCGCCTCTTCTTGGCGGAAGCGGCCAGACTGGTCGCACATCCGGTCAGGGACATTCCCAGCGTCTCGGTCACACAGGCCATGGTATTGGCTGTATAGAGCCCCTGACAGGAACCGGGTCCCGGGCAAGCCTCCAACTCCAGGCACCCCTGTTCCTTCGGTCCGATTTTCCTGTTCCGAACCAGACCGATTGTTTCATAGGCATCCCGGACGAAGGACCTCCTTTTCAGTTTATAGTTTCCGGTCATCATGGGACCGGCGGTCACCACCAGGGTGGGAATATTCAAGCGGCCGGCGGCCATCAACATCCCCGGAGTGATTTTATCGCAATTCGTCAACAAGACCAGCCCGTCCAGGGCGTGAGCCTCTGCCACGGATTCAACCATGTCCGCAATCAGTTCCCTGGATGGAAGCGAATAATGCATCCCCCGATGTCCCATGGCAATCCCGTCGCAAATCCCCGGGACCCCGAAGAAGAAGGCATACCCTCCACCGGTATGCACCCCCTTTTCAATAAACCGCTCCAAATCCCGCATCCCGGTATGGCCGGGGATCAAATCGGTAAAGCTCGTCGCCACACCGACAAAGGGTCGCTCCAACGAGGACCGGGTCACCCCCGTTGCGTGTAGAAGGGCCCGGTGTGGAATCCGCTCCACTCCTTTTTTGACTTGATCGCTTCGCATGGTCTCCTCACAACGAAATTCGATAACATCGAAAAATTCCCTGAGATCTTAAACCAACCCTCGGGACCGCGTCAAGAGATAAAACCGATCTTTTCATGAATCCGCGTCCGGGCGCCCTGCTCCAGGGAAAGTTGAACTCGATCTTTTTCAAAAAGAAGGATCACCGTCGACCCGAGCTCAAAGCAGCCGACCTCCTCCCCCCTTTTCAGAGAAATTCCGGGACGGTAACTTCTCTGAAAGGGACCGCCCCGGGACATCAATCGACGAACCGGATCAAATCGGATCCGGATTTTCCCCACGTTGGTCGCTCCGACCAGGACCATGATGACAGGACCTATCCGGGTTTCCAGATTGAGAATCACCCGTTCGTTCATCACAAAAAGATTCGGAATCCGCTTCAAGAAAAAACGGTTCACCGGATAGAGCTTACCCGGAACATAACGGAGAGAGACTACGGTTCCATCCAGAGGCATGTAAATCCGGTGACAATCCGCGGGGGAAAGGTAGAGGGTGCAGGCGGTCCCCCCGGAAAAACGGGAAGCCGACATCGGATCCTTCAGCAACGCCTCCAGGGTGTAGCGCCACCCTTTCACCTGAAGAAGGCTCCCTCCCTGTACCTCTCCGACCCGGACAACCTGTCCGTCCACGGGAGAAAGGAGGCTACGCGGATCCGGATCCAGCGGCCGCAGTTCCGCCCTGAGTCTTCGGGTAAAAAAGGACTGCAACGAAGAATACTGTGAGGGAGAACGCTCCGATTCCGAAAGATTGACACCATACAGGAAGGAATACACACGGATCAGCAGCAGGTTCAACGGGTAGGGCAAAGGAACCCGCCCCAGCATCCCGCTCATCCGGGAAAGAAGGAGACCCGGGAAAAGCTTCAGGAGAGGAGAAACAACAGGGCCGACCGATCTCTTATCCAAAAAATCCGTGTCCTCTTCAGATTCAGAGGAATATTGCACACCGAAGCCGTTCCTTCCCCGGGACGGCGCCGGAGAAGGAATTTCATCCGTCTCGGAACCAGACGCCCTCTTAGGCGTTCCGTCCCGCACCCTTCCCCATGACCTTTTTCAAGATGCCGCTTTTTTTCTCATCCGAACCGGCCTCGGCAGCCCCTTTCTCCCGCACCAGCTCCCGGTCCACATATTCGATCATGGCCATGACCGCACCGTCTCCCGGCCGCGTCCGGGTCCGGAGAATCCGGGTATATCCACCGTTTCTCTCCTGAAAACGGGGAGCCAGGACATCGAAAAGTTTTTTCACCAGGTCACGGTCCTGAAGCGTAGCGAAAGCGCGCCTCCTCGCAGCAAGATCCCCCTTCTTTCCAAGGGTGACCATCTTATCCGCCAAGGAACGAAGTTCCTTGGCCTTCGGGAGGGTCGTCTCAATCGCCTCGTACCGGATCAACGAGCATACGAGATTTTTCAGCAGGGCCGCCCTGTGGCTCGATGTCCGCCCCAAGGGCCTCCCGGCGATTCTGTGTCGCATGGTTCCGTCCTTTCACGCATCCAATGGAAATCAGCCTCGCTCCGCATCCTCCTCCTTCGAAGGATTCGGTTGCAACAAAGCCGGGTCAATCTTCATCCCGAGCGAAAGTCCCATCTCAGTGAGTAATTCCTTGATTTCATTCAGCGACTTTCGTCCGAAATTCTTCGTACGCAGCATTTCACTGTCGGTCTTCTGAACCAGTTCCGCAATGGTCTTGATCTCCGCCTTCTTTAAACAATTGTAAGAACGGACGGAAAGTTCCAGCTCCTCCACACTTTTCTGAAGGCATTCCCGAAGATGCTCATCCTGCTCATTCACGGCAGGTTCCTCTTCAATCTCCTCTTCAAAATTAATGAAGATAGACATATAGTCCTTCAGGATCTTCGCGGCGTAGGCTATGGCGTCATCCGGTTTAATGGTTCCGTTGGTCCATACTTCAAGGATCACCTTGTCGTAATCGGTTGCATGCCCCACACGGGCATTCTCAACCTTGAAGTTGACTTTCTGGATCGGACTGAAGGTGGCATCCACGGGAATGACCCCGATGGTTTTCCTTCGTTCCATGTTCTCCCCGGCGGGAACGTACCCCCGCCCCATGCGGACATCCATCTGCATATCCAGCTCCGCGCCCTTTGCCAGGGTAGCAATCGGATGTTCCGGGTTTAAAATCTCCACATCGGCATCGGTCTCAATATCCCCCGCCGTGACAACCCCCTGGTTCTTTGCAATCAAGTGGAGCACCTTCGGTTTGTCCGTATGCATCCGGATGTAGATGCCCTTGAGATTCAGGATGATCTCGGAGACATCCTCCATCACCCCGGGGATTGTAGAAAACTCATGCAGAACGCCTTCAATCTTTACGGAGGTAATGGCCGCCCCCTCGATATGCGAAAGAAGAATTCGACGTAAAGAGTTCCCGATTGTCGTACCAAATCCCCGCTCAAAGGGTTGAGCGAAGAATTTTCCGTAGGTATCCGACATCTTTTCAGGTTCAAAATCCAATCGCCGGGGCCTTTGAAACCCTGTCAGCTTCATCGCCATTCGATGACCTCCTACACTACAGTAAGAATAACGGAAAGGGGGAAATCCCTACTTGGAGTAGAGTTCCACAATAAGCTGCTCCTGAACCGGAAGAGCGATTTCCTCCCTTGTCGGCAGGGACTTGATCACCCCTTTCATCTCCTTCTTATCCACTTCCAGCCAGGATGGCACCTGACGTCGGTCCACGGCGGAAAAACAGGTTTTCACCCGTTCCATGTTCCGGCTTTTGGGACGAAGCGTAATCTCATCCCCCGGGCGGACCTGATAGGAAGGAATACTGACTTTTTTCCCATTGACCTGGAAGTGGCCATGCCGGACAAAATGGCGCGCCTCCGCGCGGGAGTCGGCAAAACAGCATCGATATACGACGTTGTCCAAACGGGACTCCAGCCCCCGAAGAAGGTTTTCACCGGTGATCCCTTTTTCCCGGTCGGCCCTTTTGAAACAAGTCCGGAAGGGTTTTTCCTGCACACCATAAATTCGTCGAACCTTCTGCTTTTCCCTCAGCTGGAGACCATAATCCGAAATTTTTCCTCTGCGCTGCCCATGTTGCCCCGGGGCATACGATCTCCTCTCCACACTGCACTTATCCTTGTAGCAGCGTTCCCCCTTCAGAAAAAGCTTTTCTCCCTCCCTGCGGCAAAGCCGACAGACAGGACCGTTATATCTTGCCAATTGACACCTCCCGGTTCCGTTTGAGCATTTTGTTTCTCACATACCATCCATCGAAGCGATCCCGGATTCCTCAGACACGACGGCGTTTCGGAGGGCGACATCCGTTATGAGGAATCGGAGTCACATCCTTGATCATGGTAATATCCAATCCAGCCGCCTGTAAGGCGCGGATAGCGGATTCCCTGCCGATTCCCGGTCCCTTGACCAGAACATCCACCTTACGTACCCCATGCTCCATTGCCTTATGCGCGGCATCCTGGGCAGCCACCTGCGCAGCGAAAGGAGTACTCTTCCGGCTTCCGCGAAACCCCTGTCCTCCCGCCGAAGACCACGCGATCACATTGCCGCTTATATCCGAAATCGTTACGATCGTGTTGTTGAAGGTAGCCTTGATGTGCGCCACCGCATTCTGAATGTTCTTTTTCTCTTTTTTCTTCCGCGTTGATTTTCTCTTCGGATCCGCCATATTTCCTCCTGACGAGCAGCCAAATCACTTGGTGGCTTTTATATCAGCCCCTGTTATTTCTTTGCCGTAGGCTTCTTCTTTCCCTTGATGGCAATGCCTCGCCTCGGCCCCTTGCGTGTTCTGGCATTGGTGTGCGTCCTCTGCCCGCGGGCGGGTAAACCTTTCCGGTGCCGAAGTCCCCGATACACTCCCAGGTCCATGAGGCGCTTGATACTCATGGAGACTTCCTTGCGAAGGTCCCCTTCCACGCGATAATCGGCGAGAATTACATCCCGGATCTTCCCGACCTGATCGCTGGTAAGATCCCGTACGCGGATATTCCCCTGCACCCCCGCCTTTTCCAGGATTTCCCGTGAACGAGACCTACCGATGCCGTAGATATAGGTCAGGCCGATCTCAACATGTTTGCTGTCCGGAACGTCTACTCCTGCTATTCTTGCCAAGGTCCTTCTCCTCTTTTTTGTCCGATCCTGTCGGGTTTTTTGTCCGATCCTGTCGGGGTCCCGGAAAGGCTATCCTTGCCGCTGCTTGTGTCGGGGATTGACACAAATCACACGGACAACCCCCTTCCGTTTGATAATCTTGCACTTCTCGCAGATTTTTCGAACCGATGCCCTGACCTTCATGGATCTTCCTTTCTTCGTTACTTGTGGCGATAGACGATCCTTCCGCGCGTCAGGTCATAGGGGGAGAGCTCCACCTTCACCTTGTCCCCCGGAAGAATCTTGATATAATGCATGCGCATCTTTCCCGAAATATGAGCCAGTATCTTATGCCCATTCTCCAGTTCAACACGAAACATGGCATTGGGAAGCGGTTCCAGTACCGTCCCCTCGACCTCTATCGATGCTTCTTTCGCCATAATCGCCCTTTCCGTCACTCCACCGGTCCGGTCACGATACCCGACTCAGGATCCGCGTATCGTGATTTAAAATGGCTACCGAATGTTCAAAATGGGCTGAAAGACTCCCGTCCGCCGTGACCGTGGTCCACTGATCCTGCAGCACATTCACCTCCCAATCCCCCATGTTCACCATCGGCTCGATCGCCAGGACCATCCCCGCCTTGAGTCTCGGTCCCCGATGCGGCATTCCGAAATTCGGAACCTGGGGTTCCTCGTGCAGGTTTCGCCCGATACCATGTCCGACAAAGGCCCGCACTACAGAATAGGAGTGGTGCTCCACATAGCTCTGAATGGCGGAGGAAATATCAAAGAGTCTCTTCTCCACCGTCGCCTGTTCGATCCCACGGTATAGAGCTTCCCGCGTCACCCGGATCAGGCGTTCCACCTCACGGGAAACCGACCCCACCGGGTAGGTTCGTGCCGCATCGCCGTAATATCCGTCCAGAACCGCTCCCACATCAATACTGATCAGATCCCCTTCCTTCAGCACCTGTTTTGAGGGAATCCCATGGACCACCACCTCATTGACCGAGGTACAGAGCGTGGCCGGATAACCACGATATCCCTTGAAGGCCGGCACCGCCTTGTGCTTCAGGATATATTCTTCGGCCATCCGATCCAGTTCCAGCGTGGTGATGCCGGGCTGAATCCATTCCTCAAACCGTTCCAGAAGATGGGCCACAATCTGGTTGGCCCGGTACAGTTTTTCCACCTCCTCCGGATGTTTGAGAATAATCATCCCTCTTTCTCGAGAACCGACACAATCCGGCTGAAGATTTCATCAATACTTCCCGTCCCCGAAATTTCCTCGAGCGAGCCCTCCTCGGAGTAATACCGGATCAACGGCTCGGTCTGCTGATTGTAAACGGAAAGACGGTTCTTGATGGTTTCCTCCTTGTCGTCGTCCCGCTGAATCAGGGGTCCTCCGCACTGATCACAGATCCCTTCTTCCTTCGGTTTCTTATACTGGACGTGGAAACCTGCGCCACACTCCTTGCAGGTCCTTCGTCCGGTCAACCTCAGGATCAGTTCCTCATCCGGGACGGAGATGGAGAGGACCGCGTCGATCGACTGTCCCATCTCCTTCAGGGCCTTTTTCAACTCATCGGCCTGTGGAACGGTTCGTGGAAATCCGTCCAGGATATACCCTTTTTGACAGTCCTCTTCCTTCAAGCGATCCCGGATAATTCCGACTACGACTTCGTCCGGAACCAAAGATCCCTTGTCCATATAGGACTTGGCCTTCAACCCCATGGAGGTCTGGTTCTTGACCGCCGCACGCAGGATATCGCCTGTGGAGATCTGCGGAATGTCATACTTGTCCACCAGTTTCTTAGCCTGTGTCCCCTTCCCTGCTCCGGGAGGTCCTAAAAGAATCATCCGCATCTTTTCTGCCCTTCCTTTCTATCGGTTGAACGACTTCTCATGAAGTCCGTTTGTCGCATGATTACTGAAACACGGCAACCCGCCCATCCGGCCCTACATACCTCTCCGCTCGCGAAGGCGTCCCTTTTTCAGAAAACCATCATAATGGCGCTGCAGCAGATGGGCCTCGATCTGCTGCAGTGTATCCAGAGCCACACCCACCACGATCAAAAGCGATGTTCCCCCAAAATAGAAGGGGATATTCAGTTCCCGGATCAGGAACATCGGCAGCACGCAGACCACCGAGAGGTAAAGCGCACCGATAAAGGTCACGCGCGACAGGACATGATCCAGGTAATCGGCGGTATTCTTGCCGGGACGAATCCCGGGTATGAACCCCCCCTGCTTTTTCATGTTGTCGGCCACATCCACGGGATTGAACATCACCGCCGTATAAAAAAAAGTGAAAAAGACGATCAGACTCACATAGAGGAGGGTGTAGATCAGGCTCCCCGGCGTCAGGCTGGCGGAGACGGCATGCATCCAGGGATGATCAACCACCCGGGCTATGGTCGCCGGAAACAGTATGATCGACGATGCGAAAATGGGCGGAATCACACCGGCCGTATTGATCTTCAAGGGGATGTAGGTGCTGCTTCCACCGTAGGCCTTCCGACCGACCATCCGCTTCGCGTACTGTACCGGAACTTTCCTGAAACCGTTTTCCATGAAAATAATCGCGCCGATCACCACGACAACAATAACCAGAATGACCAGAACCACATAGGGCTCCATAATCCCTCCCCGGACCATGGAGGCGGTCTTGGCTACAGCCGACGGCATGGCTGCCACAATACCCGCAAAAATAATCAGCGATATCCCGTTCCCGATTCCTCTCTCCGTAATCTGCTCCCCCAGCCACATGATAAAAGACGTCCCCGCGACCAGCGTAATGACCGTAAAGAGGATAAATTCAGGACCGGGGTGAGTCACAATCGTGGCGCCGCTTGGACCGGTCGTACCCTGGAGACCGATGGCAATCCCGGCCCCCTGAACCACACTGAGAATAATCGTACCGTAACGGGTATACTGGGTGATCTTTTTTCGGCCCGCCGCTCCTTCCTTGGAAAGCTGCTCCAGGGAAGGCACCACTGAAGTCATCAATTGCAGAATAATGGAGGCGCTGATGTAGGGCATGATTCCCAGGGCAAAGACGGTCATTCTCCTCAGCGCCCCACCCGAGAACATACTGACCAGACCGAGAATCCCCCCTTGCTGGGCGTTGAAGAACTCCGCCAGGGCCTTCGCATCAATCCCCGGAATCGGCACATGACAGCCTACACGGTAAACCGCCAAAAAGCCGATTGTAAACAGGATTCTTCTCCTGAGTTCAGGTACCTTGAAGATATTCTGCAAACTTTCAAGCAATCCGGGTCTCCTTGGTCTCAGGACAGAATTTCGATTTCTCCACCAGCGGCACGGATTTTTTCCACTGCCCGTTTGCTGAATTTGTGCGCCTTCACACGCATCGACCGATCGATCTCCCCCGCGGCCAGAATTTTCAAGCCCGCTCCCAGCGTCTTGACCACCCCTCTCTCCTTCAGAATCTCCGGATCCACCTCATTCAGATCATGGAGACGCGCCAATTGATCAAGGTTGACAATCGCGTATTCCTTGCGGAAAATATTGGTAAATCCTCTTTTGGGCAGACGACGCTGAAGAGGCATCTGGCCCCCTTCAAAGCCGGCCTTCTGCGGTCCCCCGGACCGGGCGTTCTGTCCCTTATGCCCTCGAGTTGAGGTGCCCCCGTGCCCCGAGGAATTGCCCCGCCCGACTCGTTTCCGTTTCTTCCGCGCCCCCTGCAAGGGCTTCAAATCATGTAAACGCATTTTACATCCTTATTGATTCAGGAACCGTTTTCCGTCTGAACTGTCTCAACCGCTTAAACGGCGTTTGGATCCGAAACCGGCTCCACATCCAGAATATGGGGGATCTTATTGACCATACCCCACACCTCCGGGGTCTCCCTGAGGACCACCCACTGGTTGGTTCTCCGCAAACCCAGGCCGGAAATAATCCGTTTATGCTTTTTCGGCCGTCCGATCGAACTACGTTTCAATGTAATCTTGATCCATGCCATTTGACTCAACCCTCGGATCACGGACATCATTCGGGCTATGCCGTAATCTCTTCTACGCTTTTGCCTCTGAGCCGAGCGATCTGTCCCAGATTTCTAAGCCGAAGCAAACCATCCATTGTGGCTCTTACCGCATTATGGGGATTATTCGTGCCGATACATTTGGTAAGCACGTCATGTACTCCCGCCACTTCCAATACCGCCCGGACACCACCGCCGGCGATCAGTCCCGTCCCTTCCGAAGCAGGTTTCAACACCACATGCCCCGCTCCGAAACGCCCGATCACTCGATGGGGAATCGTTTTCCCGTGAAGGGAGACAGTCACCATTTTCTTTTTGGCGATTTCAATCCCCTTCCGGATCGCATCGGGAACCTGATTCGCCTTTCCGTTCCCGAACCCGACACGCCCCTTTCCATCACCGACAACCACGAGGGCGCTGAAACTGAACCGCCGCCCTCCCTTGACCACCTTGGCCACGCGGTTGATGTACACGATCTTATCGATCAGTTCCACGGATTGCTCATCGTCTCTTTTCTGCAATCGGCTTCCTCCCCTTCAAGGTAAAAGCAGGTTCCTCTCAAAACCTGAGTCCCGCCTCACGGGCGGCATCGGCGAGCGCTCTGACCCGCCCGTGATACTGATACCCACCCCGATCAAAGATCACTTCCTCAATTCCTTTTTCCCTGGCCCGGTTCGCAATTTCACGCCCGACCAGGCGGGCCTTCCCGATTTTCCCTTCATCCGGATTGCTGTTCCGGAGTTCTGGGGTCAGTGTGGACGCGCTGACCAGGGTCACCGCGTGAACGTCATCAATGATCTGTACAGAAATATGACGAGCGCTTCTGAACACGGACATCCTGGGTCGCTCCGGCGTGCCCTGTACCTTCCTGCGGACTCTCTTGTGTCTTACGACCCTGTATTCCCTTTTCGTTTTTTTTGCCACGGTTCCACCACTCCACTACACAGGTTTTCCCACTGAAACTACTTGGTGGCCTTCCCGGCCTTCCGGATGATCTTCTCACCAACATACTTGATCCCCTTCCCCTTATATGGTTCCGGGGGACGAAGTGCCCGGATATCCGCCGCCACCTGGCCCACAATCTCCTTGTCCATACCTTTAATTGTCAGAATATTCTTCTCAACCTGGGCATCGATCCCCTCCCGAAGAGGAAATTTCACGGGATTCGAAAACCCCAGGTTCAGCTCCAGCATCCGTCCCTGCACCTGTGCCCTGTATCCAACCCCGTTGATCTCGAGGGTCTTTGAAAAACCGGCGGTTACCCCCTGGACCATGTTTGCGATCAGATTCCGCGCCAACCCATGATACGCACGATGTTTACTGGCATCGGACGGGCGCTTCACACGGATTTCATCTGAATCGATCTCGATCGTGACGTCCGGGGGCAAACTCCGGGTCAGACTCCCTTTCGGACCCTTGACCTCAATTTGTTGCCCATTCAACTGAGCGCTGACCCCCTGGGCGAGGGGCACCGGTTTCTTCCCAACTCTCGACATCTTACTTTCTCCTCACCGAACCCTTTCGGGTTCTCTGATCCATGCTACGTACCGTATTCGAAGAAAAACGCTCGAGAAACCCGTCCCTCTGCCGCGCCTCTTCCCGGAGGGGTCCCGTTCTACCAAACCGAACAGAGATGTTCGCCTCCTATATGTTCCTTTCGACACTGACGATCGCTCAGAATCCCCCTGGATGTGGAAAGAATCGCCACGCCAAGACCGTTCCGGACCCGCGGGATCTCATCCACTCCCACGTATACGCGCAGACCCGGTTTACTGACGCGTTTCAACTCATGAATGACGTTCTCGTTTCCCTCAGGTTTCTTGAGCGACACACGGATCGTACCTTGAATACTACTCTTCAGGATCTTGTAATTCTTGATAAACCCCTCATCCTTCATGATCTGCACAATGGAGACCTTGATTTTGGAAGCGGGAATATCGACTTCATCCTTCCGCGCCTGAACGGCGTTCCGGATACGTGTCAGCAGATCGGCTATCGGATCCGTCATAGCCATGAAATGACTCCTCCAGAAATGATGTGATTCATGCGGCCATTACCAACTGGATTTTGCCACACCGGGAATATCACCTTTCAAGGCCAGTTGACGGAAACAGATTCGACAGATCTCGAATCTTCTCATGTATCCCCTCGCCCTGCCGCAAATTCTGCAACGGTTGTATTCCCGGACTCCGAACTTCTGTTTCCGCTGCTGTTTGTTGATCAGTGATTGTTTCGCCAAGCCTCTTCCTCCATTCTTGCATTCCTGAGAACGGATCTTTACCGTTTTATTTTCTAAAGGGCATATTGAAGCCGGCAAGAAGGGACTTCGCCTCCTCATCGGTCTTCGCGGTCGTCACGATCACAATATCCATGCCGTGGATTTTCTCGATCATATCGTACTTGATCTCGGGAAAAATGATCTGCTCGGACACCCCGAGTGAATAGTTTCCACGCCCGTCAAAGGCCTTTCCGGAAATTCCGCGGAAATCCCGGATACGCGGAAGCGTTGTGTTGATCAATCTGTCCAGGAATTCGTACATCATCCTCCGTCTCAACGTGACCTTGCACCCCACGGACATCCCTTCGCGAAGCTTGAAGTTCGCGATCGACTTCCTGGCCGTGGTGACCACGGGCTGCTGACCGGTGATCATTCTCAACTCATTCACGGCGGAATCGAGCAGTTTGGGGTTCTGGATGGCTTCCCCCATCCCCACATTCACGACAATCTTCTCGAGACGGGGCACCTCCATCACACTCGAATAGGAGTATTGCTTCATCAATTCCGGAACAATTTCCTTCTGGTAAACTTCCTTCAGCCTCGCCATGGCCCTATCCCCACACGTATCGAAATTACACCTTATCCAACGGTTCGCCGCATTTCACACAAACCCGCACTTTCTTCTCGTTGAGCACCTGGTGGCGGATCCTGACAGGGGCATCGCATTTCGCACAGACCGGCATCACGTTGGACAAATGGAGGGACCCTTCCTTCTCAATGATTCCCCCCTGCTGGTTCTGTTCATTCGGCCGCGTATGCCGCTTGATCATATTCAGCTTTTCCACCAGGACCCGGCCGCGGCCCGGGATCACCCTCAGGACCCTCCCGCGCTTTCCGCTCTCCCGGCCCGCCATCACCTGCACGGTATCCTTCTTCTTGACATGTGCTTTCTCTTTCACCATGGGTGAATTCCTCTTTGCTCGTTCAGATCCCGAAATGAACAGACTCCTCCGCGCCTACAAAACCTCCGGCGCCAGGGAAACAATTCTCATGAAATTCTTCCGCCGCAGCTCTCTCGTCACCGGTCCGAAGATACGGGTTCCCACCGGTTCCATCTGCTGGTTGATAATGACCGCCGCGTTCTCATCGAACCGGATCGCCGTTCCGTCCTTCCTTCTTTGGGCGCGTTTCGTTCGGACCACGACGGCACGAACCACGGTGCCCTTTTTGATGTTTCCCCGGGGGATGGCCTCTTTGACCGCTGCTACGATAATATCCCCGACCCGGGCATAGCGGACCTTCGAGCCTCCCAGGACCCGGATACACATCAGTTTTCTTGCGCCTGAATTGTCTGCAACCTTTAAAATGCTTTGCGGCTGGATCATCTTCCTTCCCCTGAGCTTACCCACCTCAATTCCGCCAAGTCTTCTCCACTCACGGCTCCCACCGGTAATCGACGGTTCGGAGTTACTTGATGGCTTCGTAAAAAGTCCGTCTGCTGCGTTGCGCTTCATCCTTCGTCACTGCGGCGTACGTCTTAGTACGCCTCATCCCTCAGGATTCGCAGGCAGAGCTACCGGAGCTTTTTACTTTGCCATCCCATTCGAGGACTTTATTACAAGTCCATCTTACTTGGCCCTCTCCAGAATCTGCACCACCCGGAAGTTCTTCTGCCTGCTGAGCGGACGGCACTCCAGGATACGCACCACATCCCCCACCTGACATTCGTTCCGTTCGTCGTGAGCCTTGTACCGCTTGTTCTTTCTGATAATCTTCTTATAGAGGGGATGGCGGGTCGAACGCTGGATCGAAACCACAACCGTTTTATCCATCTTATTGCTGACCACAACGCCCTGCAAGCTCTTCTTATTGCTTTTTCTGGCTTCCATCACGATTGACCACCTTTTGCCATTTCGTTCCGTATGGTTTTAATCCGCGCAATATCTTTCCGGATCGCAGCGATCCTGGCCGTATTGCTTAATTGACCGGTCTCTTTCTGGAAACGGAGGTTGAATATCTCCTCCATCAGCTCTCTTTCCTTGGTGTCGAGCTCCTCGCGGCTCATTTCCCTGATCGCACTCGGTTTCATCTACTGCGCGCCTCCATGCTTGGAAACAAAGCGGGTCTTGAGAGGAAGCTTATGAGCAGCCAAACGCAGGGCGCTTCGGGCAACATCTTCCGGAACCCCTTCCATTTCATAAAGAATTCGACCCGGTTTGACAACCGCCACATGATATTCCGGAGAACCTTTCCCCTTGCCCATCCGGGTCTCTGCCGGCTTATTGGTGATCGGCTTATCGGGAAAAATTCGGATCCAGATTTTCCCGCCACGTTTGATATGCCTGGTCACGGCGATTCGGGCCGCCTCGATCTGCTTGCTGGTGATCCAGCCGGCTTCCAATGCCTGAAGTCCGTACTCACCGAAATCGATACGGGTTCCTCCCGGGGCATTTCCACGGATCTTTCCTCTATGGTGTTTTCTATGCTTCTCTTTCTTGGGCATCAGCATGGTACAACCGCTCCTTATCCCCGGTTACCGGCTTTTCTGTTCTACTCCGGGATTTCCACTCCCTTTCAGGATTTCCTCCTTAAAGACCCAAACCTTGACTCCGATCACACCGTACGTGGTCAAGGCCTCCGCAAATCCGTAATCGATATCGGCCCGAAGGGTATGAAGAGGTACACGCCCTTCCCTGTACCATTCCGTCCTGGACATCTCGGCACCTCCCAATCGTCCGGCACACTGGATTTTGATCCCCTTGGCTCCGAATCGAAGGGCGGAGGCTACGCTTTTCTTCATGGCCCTCCGGAAGGCCACCCGTCGCTCTAACTGAAGGGCAACGTTCTCCGCAACGAGTTGAGCATCCATTTCCGCCTTCCTGATCTCACGGATGTTCAGATAAATATTTTTCTTGATCACCTTCTGAAGATCCTGCTTGAGCTTATCGATTTCCGCTCCCTTTTTTCCGATAATGATCCCTGGACGGGCCGTATGGATATTGATTCGGACCTGTTTGGCGGCCCGTTCGATCTCCACCCGGGCGATACCGGCGTGATAGAGTTTTTCCTTGATGTATTTGCGCAGTTTCAAATCCTCATGGAAGAGGGCGGCATACCCCCTCTTCGCGTACCACCTTGAATTCCATTCCTTGATGTACCCCAGGCGGAATCCTATCGGATGCACCTTCTGTCCCAATGGCTTACCTCCTACGGATGAACAATTCGCGTCGCTTCATCAGGATTTCTCAGACTACCCCTGATCGGAAACGACGATGGTAATATGGCTCGTCCGTTTCCGAATCGGTGTGGCCCGTCCCATGGCCCTCGGAATAAATCGTTTCAGTGTCGGTCCCTGATCCACTGTCACTGATTTCACCCGCAGCCTCTCCACGTCCTCCACTTCCTTCTGTTCGGCATTGGCGACGGCGGACTGTAACAGTTTCTCGACAACCGGAGCTGCATGCTGTGGAAGATTCCGCAGAATATTCAAGGCATCCTCCACACTTTCCCCACGGATGGCATCGACGACCCGCCTCACCTTCCTGGGGGCAATCCGAACAAATCTCGCTTTCGATCTGGCTTCCATTATTTCTTCCCCGCCCTGCAAAGCCTCCATCCAAGATCCCGAGGCATGATCCAGAGAACTTTTCTCCTGGTCCCCTATCTGGACCGCGTAGACTTTTCTCCACGGTGTCCGCGAAACGTCCGGGTGGCGGCGAATTCACCGAGTTTATGGCCCACCATGTTTTCCGTTACAAAGACCGGAATGAATTTCATTCCGTTGTGAACCGCGAAAGTATGGCCGATCATATCCGGGGTAATGGTAGAACGGCGGGACCAGGTCTTGATAATTTCCCGCTTCCCGGCTTCATTCATTTTCAGCACTTTTTTTTCCAGGTGCTCATCAACAAACGGCCCCTTTTTCACCGAACGTGCCACACACAGCCCTCCTTCTTCAGACTTTTCGTCTTTTCACGATCAAACGGTCGCTCTTACGGTTTTTCCGTGTTTTGTACCCTTTCGTCGGCTTACCCCAGGGGGTCACCGGATGGCGTCCTCCGGAGGTTCTCCCCTCTCCACCGCCATGCGGATGGTCCACAGGATTCATGACCACCCCTCGAACTTTCGGCCTCCGTCCCAACCAACGGGCGCGGCCGGCCTTTCCAATGGAGATATTTTCGTGATCGGGGTTGCTGACCTGGCCCACCGTGGCCATGCAATCCAGCAGAACCATGCGCACCTCCCCGGAGGGAAGGCGGATTTGCGCGTAATTCCCCTCCTTGGCCATCAGCTGGCCGTAGCCGCCCGCGCTTCGGATCATCTGCCCCCCCTTGGCGATTCGCATCTCCACATTATGGACGAGCGTCCCGAGAGGAATGTTCCGTAAAGGCAGAGCGTTTCCGGGACGAATATCCACATCCGGCCCGGAAATGACTTCATCATTCACGCGAAGATCTTTGGGAGCGAGAATATACCGTTTTTCACCGTCTCTATACTGAAGCAGGGCGATTCGGGCCGACCGGTTCGGATCGTACTCGATTGAGATCACTCGCGAGGGCACGCCGAACTTGTCCCGCTTGAAGTCGATCACCCGGTATTTACGCTTGTGCCCTCCACCTCGCCTCCGTAACGTAATCCTCCCGTACACATTTCTTCCGCCGCTTTTGGAAAGCGGTGCGGAAAGGGGCTTGTGCGGTTTGGATCTTGTGATCTGTTCAAAATCCGAGACGGTCTGAAATCGCCTTCCCGGTGATGTCGGCCTGTAACGTTTAATCCCCATCGGTTACTCCCACAGGGCCTTCCTGCGCCCTTTCGTCTGCTGAGAAGAACACTTTCCCCGGACTATCCTATCCCTCCAGATAATCCACCTTCTCCCCTTCCTGTAGCGTAACGATCGCCTTCTTCCAGTCTTTCCGTTTCCCCATACGCATCTTGAAACGGACACGTTTGCCGGTCTGGTTCAGGATATTCACCTTGCGAACCTTGACTTTCAGGATCTTTTCCACGGCTCTTTTGATCTCGATCCGGTTCGCCTCGGGAGAAACTTCAAAAAAGATCTTGTTCTCCGTCTCATTGAGTTTCATCCCCTTTTCCGTGATAAGAGGCCTCCTCAAGATCTGAAAATCACTCCGTTTCATGCCGGTATCGCCTCCGATAGCTTTTCAACAGCATCCCGGGTCATCAAAACCTTCTCCATGTTCAGGATGTCATAGACGTTCAGCCGGTGCGCCTCCAGTACGGCGATCCGCGGGACGTTCCTGCCGGAAAGGGCCAGGGCCTCCTGAAAATCACCGGTCACAATCAGGATTTTTCCGGAAAGATTCAAATCTTTCAGAATGGAGAGAAGATCCCGCGTCCTGGGAGCTTCCATGGAAAGCTCATCCACCACGATCAGGTTCCCCTCACGGGCCTTGCTGGACAGGGCGCTTCGGAGAGCCAGCTGCCGCACCTTCTTGGGAACATCGACCCTGTATTTTCTCGGTCTCGGACCGAAAATCGTTCCGCCACCCCGCCAGACCGGAGATCCCCGGAATCCTGCCCGGGCTCTCCCGGTTCCCTTCTGACGATACGGTTTCCCCCCTGCGTAACTCACCTCGGAGCGGGTCTTCGTCGATGCGGTTCCGGCCCGCGCCGCGGCCATCTGCGAGCGCACTACCTGGTGCAATGCTCCCATATGAGGAGTGATTCCGAAAAGATCATCCCGAAGGGAAATCTCACCGACCTTTTTGTTCTTTCGATCCACAACATCTATGGTTGGCATAAACTACCCCGATATCCCTGAATTCTTGATTCCTGTTTTCTTCCGAATACGAAGTATCCCGTTTGGGGCACCTGGAACCGCCCCCTTGATGACCAGAAGGTTCTGGTCCGGAATCACCTCGACCACATCCAGATTCTTCACGGTCACCCTTTCCGTTCCCATGTGACCCGGCATTTTCCGTCCCTTGAAGATCTTGTTCGGAACCGTACAATGTCCGATCGAGCCGGGAGCCCTGTGAAAACGGGAGCCATGAGTCTTGGGGCCGCCACCGAAGCCATGGCGTTTCATTACACCTGCAAACCCTTTCCCCTTGCTGATTCCTGTGACATGGACCTGATCCCCCGCCGAGAAAAGTTCCGCATTGATTTCCATCCCGGGTTCCAGTCCGGAGACATCCTCCAGACGGACCTCCCGGAGATGACGGAACAGGGGCTGGTCTCCTTTTCTGCAGTGTCCCACCAGAGGTTTTTTCATCCGGTTCTTCTTCTTTTCCTCTTCGAAGCCCAGTTGCACGGCGTTGTAACCGTCCCTCTCCAGGCTCTTGATCTGAACAATCCGACAGGGACCCGCCTGCACCAGAGTCACCGGAATCAGGTTCCCCTCCTCCTTTTCGAAGATCTGGGTCATACCGATCTTCCTGCCGATCACTTCGGTTATCCTCTTGCTTTCTTCACCCATTTTCCCAACCTCCGGTGCGTGGTCTACAGCTTGATCTCAACGTCCACCCCGGCCGACAGATCAAGCTTCATCAAGGCATCCACCGTCTGGGGAGTGGGTTCCAGAATATCGATCAGGCGCTTGTGAGTCCGGATTTCGAACTGCTCCCGTGACTTTTTGTCCACGTGAGGAGAACGAAGCACCGTAAACTTCTCAATCCGAGTGGGAAGAGGAATCGGTCCCGCTACGTTGGCACCCGTTCTCTGCGCCGTTTCCACAATATCCGCGACGGACTGATCCAGCAATTTATAATCATAGGCCTTCAGCCGTATCCGTATTTTCTGCTCCACCTTCCCCACTCCTCTGTCCCGGAACGCTCCTTTCAGAGCGGATCCTTGGGTTCACCTCTATTCAATGATTTCGCTGATGACGCCGGCGCCGACGGTGCGCCCGCCTTCCCGGATGGCGAACCGGAGTTCCTTCTCCATCGCGATCGGGGTGATCAGTTCCACTTCCACGGAGACGTTGTCACCCGGCATCACCATCTCCACCCCTTCCGGAAGAGTGACCACTCCCGTCACGTCCGTCGTCCGAAAATAAAACTGGGGACGGTAACCCTTGAAAAACGGAGTATGCCGACCTCCTTCTTCCTTCGTCAGAATATACGCCTCCGCCTTGAACTTCGTATGCGGCGTAATACTCCCCGGTTTGGCCAGTACCTGACCCCGCTCCACTTCTTCCTTCTTGATCCCGCGAAGAAGAACGCCGATGTTGTCACCCGCCTGACCCTGATCCAGAAGCTTCCGGAACATCTCCACTCCCGTCGCGACCGTCTTCCGGGTCTCCTTCATCCCCACGATCTCAACTTCATCCCCCACCTTCACAATACCACGCTCCACGCGACCCGTGACCACCGTCCCGCGTCCCGAAATCGAAAAAACATCCTCGATCGGCATCAGGTACGGCTTGTCGATGTCACGCTTCGGCTCCGGAATATAACTGTCCGTCGCCGCAATCAGATCCAGGATCGGCTTGCACTTCTCACAATCCTCTTTCCCGCATCCGCACTCCAGCGCCTGAAGAGCCGAGCCCGTTACGATCGGAATGTCATCTCCAGGAAAATCGTAGCTGCTCAAAAGCTCCCGAACTTCCAGCTCCACCAGCTCCAGAAGCTCCTTGTCATCCACCATGTCCGCCTTGTTCAGAAAAACCACGATGTACGGTACCCCAACCTGGCGCGCCAGAAGAATGTGCTCCCGCGTCTGAGGCATCGGACCGTCCGCCGCGGAGACCACCAGAATCGCTCCGTCCATCTGGGCCGCTCCGGTGATCATGTTCTTCACATAGTCCGCGTGACCCGGACAGTCCACATGGGCGTAATGACGCGT
Organism: uncultured Nitrospirota bacterium; assembly: GCA_964483105.1. Lineage (GTDB taxonomy): Bacteria > CG2-30-53-67 > CG2-30-53-67 > CG2-30-53-67 > CG2-30-53-67 > CAYZZU01. Next base: position 16,951 of record CAYZZU010000010.1, on the reverse strand, counting down.
CGCACTCTCGTATTCCACGTGAGCCGTGGCGATCGTAATCCCGCGCTCCCGCTCTTCCGGAGCGTTGTCGATCTGGTCGAACGCCTTGAACTCCGCCATGCCGCGGTTCGCCAGAACCCGAGTGATCGCAGCCGTCAAGGTCGTCTTGCCATGATCCACATGACCGATCGTGCCGATATTGACATGCGGCTTCGTGCGCTCGTATTTTGCCTTTGCCATGGGACTTTCCTCCTTCGTCTCAATCAACCGTTTAAAACCGATGAAACCGTTTCAACCGTTTGAACCGTTTTATCTCCCCTGTACCCTGGCTACAATCTCTTCTGAAATCTGTCGTGGAACCTCTGCATAATGCGAAAACTGCATGGTATAGGTGGCACGTCCCTGAGTCTCCGAACGCAGATCGGTCGCATATCCGAACATCTCCGAAAGCGGAACATGGGCCAGAATCACCTGGATGTTCCCCCTGGCTTCCATCCCCTGAATATGACCGCGCCTGGCATTCAGGTCACCGATCACCTGCCCCATGTATTCTTCCGGAACAACGACCTCCACCGCCATCATCGGCTCCAGCAGGTAGGCACCGGCCCGGGCGGCTCCCTCCTTGACGGCCATGCTTGCCGCCACCTGGAAGGCCATTTCCGACGAGTCCACGTCATGATAGGAACCATCATAGAGTATCACATGAAGGTCCACAATCGGATACCCCGCCAAGGCCCCGCCTTCCAGCGCTTCACGAGCCCCCTGTTCCACGGCGGAGATATATTCTCTGGGGATGACCCCTCCCTTGGTTTCATCGGAGAACCGGATTCCCGAACCCGGCTCCAGCGGTTCCAGTCTGAGCAGAACATGCCCATACTGACCGCGGCCGCCCGTCTGACGTACGAAACGCCCCTCCGCTTTCACCAGTTTCCGGAAAGCCTCCCGATAAGCAACCATCGGTTTTCCGACGTTGGCATCCACCTTGAACTCCCGCAGAAGCCTGTCAACAATCACCTCGAGATGAAGTTCTCCCATTCCGGAGATCAAGGTCTGGCCCGTTTCCCGGTCGGTCGACACCCGGAAGGAGGGATCCTCCTGCGCCAGCTTGGACAGGGCCACCCCCAATTTTTCCTGATCCGCCTTGGTCTTGGGTTCAATGGCAACGGAGATAACCGGTACCGGCATGTCCAGGGACTCCAGCACGATCGGATTTTTCTGATCGCAGAGGGTATCCCCCGTCATGCAACCGTTCAATCCGACGGCTGCGGCAATATCTCCCGTGCGCACTTCTTTGATGTCTTCCCGTTTATTGGCATGCATCCGAAGAATCCGGCCGACCCGGCTGCGACGCTCCCGGGTGGAGTTGAAAACGTGGGACCCGGCCTCCAGAACACCGGAATAGACGCGGAAAAATGTCAGCTGCCCCACATAGGGATCGGTCATAATCTTAAAGGCAAGCGCGGAAAAGGCTTCCCGGTCCGACGCCGAACGGAGGATCACCTCTTCCTTCCCCGGAAGGGTCCCTTCCACGGGAGGAATGTCCGCCGGAGAGGGCAGATAGAAGACCACCGCGTCCAGCAGCGGCTGGACTCCCTTGTTCCGGAAGGCGGATCCGCACAAAACCGGCACGATTTTGAGTTGAAGCGTCGCCTTCCGGATGGCGGAACGGATCGCACCGACATTCAGTTCCCGCCCCTCCAGGTAATCATTCAGAAGGGCCTCGTCATACTCGGCGACGGCTTCGATCAACTGCTCCCGGAAACCACGGGCGGTGTCCGTTAAATCATCGGGAATCCCGGTCACGGTGTAGATCTGTCCGAGGGTCGCCTCCTCCTCCCAGACCAGGGCCTTCATGGTCACCAGATCGACCACGCCACGGAACCCATCTTCCGATCCGATGGGAATCTGAATCGGTACGGGATTGGCACCCAGCCGTGTACGGATCATCTCAACACACCGCCCGAAGTCGGCCCCCATCCGATCCATCTTATTGACGAAGGCGATCCTCGGCACCCGGTATTTGTCCGCCTGCCGCCAGACCGTCTCGGATTGAGGTTCCACACCACCCACGGCACAGAAAACGGCGATCGATCCATCCAGGACCCGCAGTGAACGTTCCACTTCAATCGTGAAATCGACATGTCCGGGAGTATCAATGATGTTGATCCGGTAATCATTCCAGAAACAGGTCGTGGCGGCGGACGTGATCGTAATCCCGCGCTCCTGCTCCTGAATCATCCAGTCCATCACGGCCGAACCGTCATGGACTTCTCCCATTTTATGAGAGATCCCGGTATAGAACAGGATCCGCTCCGTGGTCGTGGTCTTCCCCGCGTCTATATGGGCCATGATCCCGATATTTCTGTATTTTTCTAATGCGTACTCTCTTCCCACGCTCGCTTTCCTCCGGCCCTTTGCAGTGTCCTTCGTCAATAGGAATCCGGTCATCTCTACCACCTGTAATGCGCAAAGGCCTTGTTCGCTTCCGCCATCTTATGGGTATCTTCCTTCTTTTTCACCGAGGCTCCGGTCTTCCTGGCGGCATCCATCAGCTCACCCGCAAGTCTCTCTTTCATGGTCTTTTCCCCTCGCGACCGGGCAAAACCGATAATCCACCGCTGACTCAGCGCGGACCTCCTGTTCGTCCGTACCTCCACGGGAACCTGATAGGTAGACCCTCCGACCCGTCTGGACCGGACCTCAACCATCGGTTTCACGTTGTCGAGCGCTTTCAGAAAGACCTGTACCGGGTCCTCCCCGCTCTTCTTCTCGATAATCTCCATGGCACCGTAAAAAATCCTCTCGGCCACACTCTTCTTACCCTTGCTCATGAGACCGTTGATGAACTTACTGACCTGTTTGTTATGATACTTCGGATCCGGTAGGATTTCCCGTTTGCTTGCAACTCTCCGGCGAGCCATTGTTGAACTCCTGTCTCATGAATGATTCCGCAATCTGATCCGTTCCCCTATTTCCTGGGACGCTTTGCCCCATATTTCGAACGTCCCTGCTTCCGATCCGCCACGCCCGTCGCGTCCAGGGTACCCCGGACGATATGATACCGGACGCCGGGAAGGTCCTTGACCCTTCCACCGCGGAGAAGAACGATCGAGTGCTCCTGCAGATTGTGCCCCATCCCGGGGATATAGGTGGTCACCTCATAACCGTTGGTCAACCGAACCCTGGCCACCTTTCTGAGGGCGGAATTCGGTTTTTTCGGAGTCGAGGTATAGACGCGTGTGCAAACTCCCCGTCTCTGAGGACAGCCCTGCAGCGCGGGCGCACTTGTTTTTTTATGAGCTTTTTTCCTTCCTGATCTCACCAACTGGTTGATGGTCGGCACAATTCCCTCCGGCCCATTCGGGCAGATTGATGACTCTGAAAAAACCCCTTTCTTTTCAAGGGGTAGCGACTTTCTTCCCCTGTTTTCCCACTTCAGGCGAAAAACTTGTGCATTTTAACAGAACCCCCGAAGCAATGTCAAGTGTTTTTGATGATTTATTTTGCGACCTCCTTCAGGTTTTCTTCCGCATCTTCCCTGGGTTCCCCTTCCCCTTCGGGCTCTTCCGGTTCCTCGACCTTGACCAGGGTTTCCTTATATTTTCTGACCCCGGTACCGGCCGGAATCAGGCGCCCCATGATCACATTCTCCTTGAGACCGAGCAGATCGTCCACCTTTCCTCCGATCGACGCCTCGGTCAGCGCCCGAGTCGTTTCCTGGAAGGACGCCGCGGAGATGAAACTGTCCGTGCTCAGGGAGGCCTTCGTGATTCCGAGAAGGAGCGGTTTCCCACGCGCGGGTTGCTTCTTCTGGGCCAGCATCTTCTGGTTCGCCTCGGCAAAAGCAAACCGGTCCACCTGTTCTCCGATGAGGAACTCCGTATCCCCGCTATCCTCGATCACGACCTTCTTCATCATCTGCCGGACAATGACCTCGATATGCTTATCATGAATCGAGACTCCCTGCAGTCGATAAACCTGCTGAATCTCCTCCACCAGGTACTTCTGAAGTTCCTTGGGCCCCAAGACCTGCAGGATATCGTGAGGGTTGGCCGACCCGTCCATCAGAGGCTCGCCCGCCCTGACGAAATCCCCTTCGTGAACGTTCACATGTTTCCCTCTCGGGATACTGTACTCGTGCTCCTCCCCGTTCTCCGCGACCACGAGAATCCGCCTGGAGCCCCTCAGAAATCCGCCATCCTTGACCGTTCCGTCCACCTCGCTGATTACGGCCTGTTCCTTGGGTTTGCGCGCCTCGAAAAGCTCGGCGACACGGGGAAGACCTCCGGTAATGTCCTTGGTTTTGGTGGTCTCGCGCGGGATTTTAACCAATACGTCTCCCGGGAAGACCTCATCCCCCTTTTCCACGAGGATATTGGCCCCCGCCGGCAGAATGTAGCGGGCCTCTCCCCGGCCGCCCGGCAGTTTCAAGGTCTTTCCTCCGGCCCCCTTGATCGACAATCTGGGACGCAGGTCCGTATGGGAATAATCGATGATCACTCTGCGGGAAAGTCCCGTCACTTCGTCCACTTCCTCACGCATGGAAACACCTTCGAGAATATCTCCGAAGGCCACCTTCCCCCCGACCTCGGTCAGAATCGAAGTGGTGTAGGGATCCCATTCCACCAGGATATCGCCGACCTGAACTTCCTGTTGGTCTTGAAACCGCAGGGTGGCGCCGTACATGACGCTGTAGCGCTCTTTTTCCCTCCCCTTTTTGTCCCGGATCACCAACTGTCCGTTTCGGTTCATGACCACGATCTTGCCTTCCTTGTCGGTAACGGTCTTGATCTTTTCATAGTGGACAACCCCCTTATTCCTGGCCTCCAGGGTGGTCTGTTCGGCCACCTGACTCGCCGTGCCTCCGATATGGAAGGTCCGCATCGTCAGCTGGGTCCCGGGCTCACCGATCGACTCGGCCGCGATCACTCCCACGGCCTCTCCGATATCCACCCGGGATCCTCTGGACAGGTCCCGGCCGTAGCACAAGGAACAAACTCCACGCCGGGCCTCACAGGTTAAGGGGGAACGGATCCGCAGGGTATAGGTTCCGGCCTCAATGATCCTGGCGGCGACCGCCTCGTCGATCTCCTGACCGGCCTTCACGATGACAGACTCCCCGTCCACATCCATCAGATCCTGGGCGGCGACACGGCCGAGAATCCGGTCGTAGAGGGGCTCAATAATCTCCCCACCTTCCACCAGGGCCGAAACCTCGATCCCGTCCAGGGTCCCGCAGTCCTCTTCCATCACAATGCAGTCCTGGGCCACGTCCACAAGCCGGCGTGTCAGATACCCGGAATTGGCCGTTTTCAGTGCTGTATCCGCCAATCCCTTTCGGGCGCCGTGGGTGGAGATAAAGTACTGCAACACCGTCAGCCCCTCCCGGAAATTAGAGGTAATCGGCGCCTCGATAATCTCCCCCGAAGGCTTCGCCATCAGTCCACGCATTCCGGCAAGCTGGCGGATCTGCTGGGCGGAACCCCGGGCGCCGGAGTCGGCCATCATGAAAACCGGATTGAACTGCCGGCCTTTCTTCTGGCCGCTCTTTTCTTCCGTGCCCAATTCCTTCATCATCTCGGCGGAAACCTTGTCCGTCACCTGCGCCCAGATGTCAATCACCTTGTTGTAACGTTCTCCGTCCGTGATCAGCCCGTCCGCATATTGTTTGGAAACCTCGTTCACATCCTTGAACGCCCGGTCCAGAATCTTCTGCTTGCTTGTGGGGATGTGCATATCATCCACGCAGACGGAAACCCCCGCCCGGGTGGCGAACTCAAAACCGAAGTCTTTCAGCTTATCCAGAAAGATCACTGTCGCCGACGGCCCGGCCTTCCGATAACACTCATCGATGATTGCGGCCAGGGTCTTCTTTTTCAGCAGCCGGTTGATCAGAGAAAAGGGGAGCCCTTCCGGAAGAATCTCTCCCAACAGGGCGCGCCCCACCGTGGTCTCGATGTTTTTACCCTGAATCCGTACAGTCACCTTGGCGTGGAGACTCACTTTCCCGGATTCATAGGCCATGCGGAGCTCATTAAAATCGCAGAAGCGCATCCCCTCGCCCCGTGCCCCCGCTGTCTCGATGGTCATGTAGTAACATCCGAGGACCATATCCTGCGTGGGAACCGTAATCGGACGCCCATTGGCCGGGGAAAGAATATTGTTGATGGAAAGCATGAGGACGCGGGCCTCGGTCTGAGCCTCCACCGAAAGGGGAAGATGCACGGCCATCTGATCTCCGTCGAAGTCGGCGTTGAAGGCAGCACAAACCAGGGGGTGCAGTTTGATCGCCTTCCCCTCTACCAGTACCGGATCAAAGGCCTGGATACCGAGACGATGAAGTGTCGGAGCCCGGTTCAGAAGGACAGGATGCTCCTGAATCACCTCGTCGAGGGCGTCCCACACCTCATCCTTCAGTTTTTCCACCATTTTCTTGGCGCTCTTGATGGTGGTCACATACCCCTTCTCCTCAAGCTTGTTGAAGATGAACGGTTTGAAGAGTTCCAGGGCCATTTTTTTAGGAAGACCACACTGGTTCAACTGCAATTCCGGCCCCACCACGATCACGGAACGCCCTGAGTAATCCACGCGCTTGCCCAGGAGATTCTGCCGGAAGCGTCCCTGTTTTCCCTTGAGCATGTCGCTGAGAGATTTCAAGGGGCGCTTGTTGGGCCCCCGGATAATCCGGCCCCGACGTCCATTGTCAAACAGGGCATCGACCGATTCCTGAAGCATCCTTTTTTCATTCCGGATGATCACCTCCGGCGCCTTGAGCTCGATCAAGCGTTTCAGACGGTTGTTCCGGTTGATGACCCTCCGGTAAAGATCGTTTAAATCCGACGTGGCGAAACGTCCCCCTTCCAGCGGAACGAGGGGACGAAGCTCGGGCGGGATCACGGGAAGCACGTCCAGGATCATCCATTCCGGCCGGTTTCCGGAATGCCGGAAGGCCTCCACCACCTTCAGCCGCTTGAGCATCTTGGCCTTAATCGCCTTGGACCGGACCGTTCTCGCCCCTTCCCTCAATTCCTCGGAGAGTCGATCCAGTTCGATTCTGGACAGGGCTTCCTTGATCACCTCGGCACCGATTCCGGCGGTAAAGGTTCCGCCATGCTCCTCACGCGCCTTGCGGTATTGCTCTTCGGAAAGCACGGTCATCGGTTTCAGGGGGGAACTCCCCCCGTCGATCACCAGATAGGCCTCGAAATAGAGCACCTTCTCAAGATCCTTGAGCGTAAGATCCAGCAGATTGCCGATCCGGCTGGGGAGCGCCTTGAAAAACCAGACATGCGAAACCGGGCAGGCCAGCTCGATATGCCCCAACCGTTCGCGGCGAACCTTGGACTGAATCACTTCCACGCCGCATTTGTCACAGATCACGCCCCGGTGTTTCATACGCTTGTACTTTCCGCACGTACATTCCCAATCCTTGGTGGGACCGAAGATTTTCGCACAGAACAGCCCATCACGTTCCGGTTTAAAGGTCCGGTAGTTAATGGTCTCGGGCTTTTTCACCTCTCCGTGAGACCAGGAGCGGATTTTTTCCGGAGACGCGATCCCGATCCGGATCTTGTCAAAACTGACCGAGCTCTTCGGCTTCTCAAACAGGCTGTAGATGTCTTTCAATGTTTTTCCTCCTATGCATTCCGGAACCGGACGATTCGATCCGTCCGACTCCCATGCAACATGGGAAATGCCTCAGCAGCACTTCCCGGAAACAGAGTGACGCACAGAGACCGCTTCGGGGTCGTCTCCAAGAGACGCGGAACCGAAGTGTACCCTCTGAGGTACGCTGCTTCGAGCGGAACGTAAATCCTGAGGCACCGAGACAACCGAGTGCCGGCGTCTTTCCGAAAAAGGATCTCTCAGCATCATTCTAAAGAAGCTCCACATCCAGACACAGACTCTGGAGTTCCTTTACAAGGACATTAAAGGATTCGGGAAGTCCCGATTCCAGGGTATTCTGCCCCTTGACGATCGACTCGTAAATCCGCGTCCGTCCCGGAACATCGTCTGATTTCACGGTGAGAAACTCCTGCAACGTGTGGGCCGCGCCGTAAGCCTCCAGGGCCCAGACCTCCATCTCCCCGAGCCGCTGTCCCCCGAACTGCGCCTTCCCGCCCAACGGCTGCTGCGTAACAAGAGAGTACGGTCCGATGGACCGGGCATGCATCTTGTCGTCCACCAGGTGATGGAGTTTCATGATATACATGTACCCGACCGTCACGGGCTGATCGAAAGGTTGTCCTGTCTTCCCATCGTACAGGATGCTCTGGCCGCTGGAAGGAAGCCCGGCCTTCTCAAGCATATCCTTGATCTCTTCCTCGGTGGCCCCGTCAAAAACCGGTGTGGCCACATGAATCCCGAGGGCCTTGGCCGCCCATCCCAGATGGGTCTCAAGGACCTGACCGATATTCATCCGGGAGGGCACGCCGAGCGGATTCAAGACCATATCGACCGGTGTTCCATCCGGCAGGTACGGCATATCCTCCACGGGCAGGACCTTTGAGACCACCCCCTTGTTCCCGTGACGACCGGCGAATTTATCCCCCACCGAGAGACGCCGTTTCATGGCCACATAGACCTTGACCATCTTGATTACGCCGGGAGGAAGTTCATCACCCTTGCGTACCCGGTTGATTTTTTCATCATAGAATCGCTGGATGTCATTCAGATTCTCCCTGTACAGGTCTTCCAAATTTTCCAGTTTTTCGTTCAACCTGTCATCCGCAGCCACCTGGACCTCATCGAAGGCCGGAAGCGGAATCGATTCGAGGAGGTCCTCTGTCAGGACGCCTCCCTTCTTCAGGAGAACTTTTTTCGATTCAGGATCCCGGACCGCATCGGTCACCTTGTATCCGACCAGGAGACTTCGTTTTTTGGAACGGTTTTCATCCTGGATGATCCGAAGTTCCTCCTCATAATCCTTCTGAATCTTCTCGACTTCCTCATCCTCGATGCTTAAGGTCCTCTCATCCTTTTCCACGCCATGGCGCACGAAGACCCTCACATCCACAACGGTCCCTTCGATCCCCGGCGGAACCTTGAGAGAGGCGTCACGGACATCTCCGGCCTTTTCCCCGAAGATGGCACGGAGCAGCTTCTCCTCCGGGGTTAACAGCGTCTCCCCCTTGGGAGTCACCTTTCCGATCAGGATATCTCCATGTTTGACTTCCGCTCCTATACGAATGATCCCGCTTTCATCCAGATTGCGGAGGGCCTCTTCGCTCACATTCGGGATATCGCGGGTAATCTCCTCCTGCCCCAGTTTGGTGTCCCGCGCTTCAATGGTGAACTCTTCGATATGGATCGAGGTGAAACGATCCTCCCGGACCAGTTTTTCACTGACCAGAATCGCATCTTCATAGTTATATCCCCGCCACGGCATAAAGGCCACCAGCACGTTTTGTCCCAGCGCCAGTTCCCCCTGATCCGTCGAGGGACCGTCCGCAATGATCTGACCGGGAACAACACGATCCCCTTTCCTGACAATCGGCCTTTGGTTGATGCAGGTATTCTGATTGGATCGTTTGTATTTCAACAGGTTGTAGATATCCAGACGCCCGGCGCTCACGGCGCCCTTTCCTTTTTTCTCCCGGTCCGCCTTAACGACAATCTTTTCGGCGTCCACGTAGTCCACCACTCCCGACCTCCGGGCGATGGAGACCACTCCGGAATCCCTCGCGACGACCGCCTCCATCCCGGTACCGACGACCGGGGCCTCGGTCTTGAGCAGAGGGACCGCCTGGCGCTGCATGTTGGATCCCATCAAAGCCCGGTTCGCATCGTCATGTTCCAGAAAGGGGATCAGGGCGGTGGCAACGGAAACCATCTGTTTCGGGGAAACATCCATATAGTCCACCTGTCCCGGCGGAACCATGACGAAGTTTCCTCCTACCCGGGCCGAAACCAGTTTGGTGGAAATTTCCCCCTTTTCATTCAGGGGGGTATTGGCCTGGGCGATGACAAAATTCTCCCCCTCCAGGGCGGTCAGGTACTCGACCTTTTGGGTCACGGCGCCGTTTTCCACCTTGCGGAATGGAGACTCGATAAACCCGTATTCATTCACCCGCGCATAGGTGGAGAGAGAAGTAATCAGGCCGATGTTGGGACCCTCCGGCGTCTCGATCGGGCAGATCCGTCCATAATGCGTAGGATGAACATCCCGGACGGCGAAACCCGCGCGCTCCCGCGTCAGTCCTCCCGGTCCCAGTGCGGAGACCCTTCTTTTGTGGGTGATCTCGGAGAGCGGGTTGGTCTGATCCATGAACTGCGAAAGCTGGCTGCTTCCAAAAAACTCCTTGATCGCCGCAGAGACCGGCTTGGCGTTGATCAACGTCTTCGGAAGAACCGTTTCCGCGTCCTGAAGGTTCATCCGCTCACGGATGGTTCGTTCCATCCGCACCAGACCGATCCGGATCTGGTTCTCCAGAAGCTCGCCCACAGAACGGACGCGCCGGTTCCCGAGATGATCGATATCATCAACACTGCCGATCCCGTTCTTCACATCAATCAGGTGCTTCACAGTCCCGATGATGTCCTCCCTGGTCAGGGTCCGTACATCCATCGGGGTGTTCCCCCCGATCTTATGATTGGTCTTGAGACGCCCTACCGGGGAAAGGTCGTACCGCTTGGGATTGAAAAAGAGATTCTCAAAAAGATCCCTTGCCGTCTCCAGGGTGGGGGGCTCGCCGGGCCGCATCCGCTTGTAGATCTCGATCATCGCTTCTTCAGGTGTGGAAATCTTGTCCTGGGCCAGGGTATCCCGAAGGGCGGAACTGACCTGAATGTTGTCGATAAAGAGGAGCTCAAAATCCTGAATCTTCTTTTCCAGTATCGTCGTGACCGACTCTTCCGTCAGTTCGGAATTCCCCTCCACGATGACCTCGCCGGTCTCCGGATCCACAATGTCTTCCAGGGCGATCTTCCCCTTCAACTCTTCCTGTTTGACCTTCAACTCACGGATCCCGGCATCCAGAATCCGTTTCAGACCGACCTTGGTAATCTTATAGCCTTCCTTCACCAGGACCTTCCGGGTCCCCGGAACGCAAATCGTCGTGGAGGCCCGGCTGCCCTTGAGCACCTCCGGATTGACCTCCTTGAAGACCTCCCCCCGCTGATCCACACGATATTTTTCCGTTCGGTAATAGATCCTCAGCAGGTCCTGTGTGCTGTAACCGAGCGCCCGGAGGAGAATGGTGGCCAGGAGTTTTCTCCGACGATCGATCCGGACATACAGGAGGCCCTTGGAATCGAACTCAAAATCCAGCCAGGAACCCCGGTAGGGGATAATACGGGCCGTATAAAGATATTTGTCCGGCGCGTGGGACTTCCCTTTTTCATGCCCGAAAAAAGCTCCCGGGGAACGGTGGAGCTGACTGACAATCACGCGTTCGGTCCCATTGATAATAAACGTACCGTTCGGGGTCATCAGGGGCATCTCCCCCAGGTAAACCTCCTGTTCCTTGATGTCCCGCACTGATTTAGCTTTCTTCCCCTCCTCGGGAATATCGTACACAATCAGCCGTACACGAACCCGCAGCGGCGCCGCATAGGTCGTCCCGCGCTGGATGCATTCCATAATGTCATATTTCGGCATTCCCAGCACATAATCGACAAACTCCAGGGACAGAGTTTCATTAAAATCGGAAAGGGGAAATACGCTTTTGAAGGTGGCCTGAAGACCGATGTCAGCCCGTTTGTCCGGAGCGACATCATCCTGCAAAAACATGCGATAGGATTTCTTCTGGACCTCAATCAGATCCGGGATATCCATGACCGTCCGGATCTTGGAAAAATCCTTCCGGACCCTCAAACTGGGTTTGCTGAACTTTTGCATCGGGGACTCCTGTAAAATAATAAAATCGATATCCCTCTAAGCGCTCCTCTTTCCATCGGGAATCTGTCCTGGAGATGATCAACAATGAAGAATAGTTTTCAATACCCTCGCCGCGGGAAGTGTGCCTTCGAGTCGGGTTCTGTCCAACCTCAAAGAACCAATGAAAACATGAAAGAAGCGTTTGCAATGTGAAGAAATCATGCATTGACGGGGGAGGCGACAACCCTACCGCCGCCGGCTCCCCCATGGCTGAAGTTCTACTTAATTTCGACCGTGGCACCGGCAGCCTCAAGCTTCTCCTTGCACTGGTCGGCTTCCTCTTTGGAAATCCCTTCCTTGACCGGTTTCGGAGCGCCCTCCACCAGATCCTTGGCTTCCTTCAGTCCCAAACCGGTGAGCGCCCGGACTTCTTTGATCACCTGGATCTTCTTGTCCCCGAAACTGGCCAGAATGACATCAAAGGAGGTCTTCTCCTCCTCGACCGCCGCCGCTCCACCGGCAACCGGAGCGCCTGCCACGGCAACCGGAGCCGCGGAGACGCCGAACTTTTCCTCAATCTCTTTCACCAGTTCAGAGATTTCCAGCATGCTTGCTTTTTCAATGTACTCCAACACGTCGTCCTTGGTGACAGCCATTTTTCCCTCCATCTCGATTCACCGCGTTCCGGAGAACGCACGATATCCAAAAAGCGATCCCTCGCATCTCCCGTTCCGCCACAACCTCTCACGCCGCTTTCTTTTCCTTCACGGCGTTCAGCGCATACAGCAGGTTCCGTAACGGAGCCGACAACACCGAGGCAAAATTGGCGGCGGGCGCCTGAAGAACCCTCAGGAACATCCCGAGAAGTTCTTCACGGGAAGGCAGGGTAGCAATCCTTGAAATCTCATCCAGACTCAGTACCGCCCCGTCCATAATGCCGGACCGAATCTCAAGATGAGGATAGGTCTTCGAAGCGTCATTCAAGATCCTGGCCGGAGCCACCACATCGTCATAGCCGAGTGCGACTACCGTCGGACCTTCAAAAAAATCCCGAAGAGGTTCCAGAGGTGTCCCAACACTCGCGATCTTCGCCAGATTGTTCTTGACAACCCGGAACTCCACCGCGGCCTCCCGAAGGTTCTTGCGCAGCTCTGTCATCTCGGCCACACTCATACCCCGGTAGTCAGCCAGCAATCCAATCTTGGCGGAAGAGAATTTTTCCCGAAAAGATCCGACAATAGCTTGCTTTTTTTCCTTATTCAACGACTCATTCCTCCTTTCCTCCAATCTGCTCACAGACCGACCTCGCCGACATTCACGAGGTCTTCAAACGGTCTGTGCGACATCAGAATCAGAGGACAGAACACCTTTCCAGGGCAGACCGTGGAAATCGTCCGTCTCGGCAGGCCGGAAAATTCGCTTAGGATACCGACTCTGATATCACCTGCTGTCTCTGACAGAATGTGTCAACCTATCTATGATGAGGTTCTATGAAGCGTTACAACCCGTGTTGCGGTTCTACCGGCTGAAGGATGCCGAGATTTCCCCGGGATCGAGTTTGATACCCGGCCCCATGGTCGTGGAGATTACGGCCCCACGAACATATTGTCCCTTACTGCTCGACGGTTTCAGCTTGTAGAGCGTCTCGAAAAGAGCCGCCGCATTCTCATAAAGCTTTCGGGCATCAAAAGAAACCTTTCCGAGAGCGGCATGAACAATCCCCGCCTTCTCGGTACGGAACTCGATTTTCCCGGCCTTCACCTCCTGGATGGTCCGGGCCAGATCGAAGGTGACGGTCCCAAGCTTCGGATTCGGCATCAGCCCCCGCGGTCCCAGAATCTTCCCCAGGGGACCGACCGTCGCCATCATATCCGGAGTGGCAATCACCCGGTCAAACTCCAGCCATCCGCCCTTGATCTTCTCCGCCAGATCCTTGGAACCGACGAAATCGGCCCCGGCCTCGGAGGCCTCTTTCTCCTTCTCCCCCTGAGCGAAAACCAGGATCCGAACGGTTTTACCCGTCCCGTGCGGAAGCGCCACGGCACCCCGGACCATCTGATCGGAATGTTTCGGATTGACCCCCAAACGGACCGCCACATCCACTGTTTCATCAAAACCGGCACGGGCCGTGTTCCGGACCAGTTCCAAGGCCTCCAGGATGGGATACAAACGGTCGCGATCGACCTTTTCCCGAACTGTCTCGTATTTTTTTCCCCTCTTGGTCATACCCTGCTCCTCTATTCCTTCATAGATCGTATCGCGCCAGCGACGCAGTGGCGATCACACGACCTCAATTCCCATACTCCGGGCCGTACCGGCGATAATCCGGATCGCCCCTTCCAGATCCTTGGCGTTCAGGTCCGGCATCTTCAGCTCCGCGATTTTCTGAACCTCGGCGCGGCTCACTTTGGCCACTTTGTTCAGATGCGGCACACCGGAGCCTTTTTCAATGCCGGCTGCCTTCTTCAACAGCACCGCCGCGGGGGGTGTCTTGGTAATAAACGTAAAGGTACGGTCCGCATAGACCGTGATCTCCACGGGGATGATCATCCCCGGCTGGTTCTGAGTCTTGGCATTAAAGGCCTTGCAGAATTCCATGATGTTGACCCCGTGCTGCCCGAGGGCGGGTCCAACCGGGGGGGAGGGGTTCGCACTCCCTGCCGGAACCTGCAGTTTGATCTTCCCGATAATTTCCTTCGCCACGGCTTACTTCTCCTTTTCTACCTGCAAAAATTCCAGTTCCACAGGGGTGGCCCTCCCGAAGATACTGACCATGACTCGAAGCTTCCCCTGATCCGGATGAACCTCTTCCACAACACCACTGAAGTTGACAAAAGGGCCATCCACAATCCGGACCACCTCCCCCTTCTCGAAGGTACTTTTGGCGGTTGCCCGAACGGTTCCGGTATCCATCTGGTGAAGCACTTCCTGCATCTCCTCATCGTTCAACGGTAAAGGATGCTTGGAATCACCCAGAAAACCACTCACCTTCGGCGTCCCGTTCACGAGATGCCAGGTCTCATCCGTGATTTCCATCTTGATCAGGATATAGCCCGGGAAAAATTTCCGGGATGACTTCCTCTTCTTCCCATCCCGGAGTTCTATGACCTCCTCCGTGGGGATGATGATCTCCGAAATCTTTTCCTGGAGCCCGAGGGATTCCGCCTTCTTCAGGATATGCTCCTTGACTTTCCCCTCAAAGCCTGAGTAGGTATGCACTACATACCATTGATTTTCCATGGACACTCCCGTCGCAGGTTCCGGCATCACCCCAGGAACATGTTCATCAATCGGGATAAAAAGAAATCAAGCACGCCGAAATACACCCCGATCACAATGACAGTCAGGATCACCACCACGGTCGAACCTTTGGTTTGGAGGAAGGTCGGCCAGGTAACCTTTTTCCCCTCCCCCTTGACTTCTTCAAGGAAAGTCCTGATTTTTTTCATGAACTGCTTCCCCTTCGAAGATGGTTGAAGGACAGAGCCATTCAGACTCTCCTGTTGACTGCTGGCAGGCCAGGAGGGATTCGAACCCCCAACCCGCGGATTTGGAGTCCGCTGCTCTATCCGTTAGAGCTACTGGCCTTCACGATCCGCTCACAGAATCAAGATCCCCTCTTATTTTTTGCCTTCCTTATGCGGGGTATGAGTCCTGCAGAACCGACAATACTTCCTGAACTCCAGTTTTCCCGGAGTCGATCTCTTGTTCTTGGTTGTGGTATAGTTCTTCTGCTTACACTCGCTACAAACCAGCGCTATGATTTCTCGCATTCCGCCTTCCTAACTCCGCCTTCCTGTCCGGAAATTCCGAACGGGCGATCTTTCTTATTCAATGATTTCGCTGATGACGCCGGCGCCGACGGTGCGCCCGCCTTCCCGGATGGCGAACCGGAGTTCCTTCTCCATCGCGATCGGGGTGATCAGTTCCACTTCCACGGAGACGTTGTCACCCGGCATCACCATCTCCACCCCTTCCGGAAGAGTGACCACTCCCGTCACGTCCGTCGTCCGAAAATAAAACTGGGGACGGTAACCCTTGAAAAACGGAGTATGCCGACCTCCTTCTTCCTTCGTCAGAATATACGCCTCCGCCTTGAACTTCGTATGCGGCGTAATACTCCCCGGTTTGGCCAGTACCTGACCCCGCTCCACTTCTTCCTTCTTGATCCCGCGAAGAAGAACGCCGATGTTGTCACCCGCCTGACCCTGATCCAGAAGCTTCCGGAACATCTCCACTCCCGTCGCGACCGTCTTCCGGGTCTCCTTCATCCCCACGATCTCAACTTCATCCCCCACCTTCACAATACCACGCTCCACGCGACCCGTGACCACCGTCCCGCGTCCCGAAATCGAAAAAACATCCTCGATCGGCATCAGGTACGGCTTGTCGATGTCACGCTTCGGCTCCGGAATATAACTGTCCGTCGCCGCAATCAGATCCAGGATCGGCTTGCACTTCTCACAATCCTCTTTCCCGCATCCGCACTCCAGCGCCTGAAGAGCCGAGCCCGTTACGATCGGAATGTCATCTCCAGGAAAATCGTAGCTGCTCAAAAGCTCCCGAACTTCCAGCTCCACCAGCTCCAGAAGCTCCTTGTCATCCACCATGTCCGCCTTGTTCAGAAAAACCACGATGTACGGTACCCCAACCTGGCGCGCCAGAAGAATGTGCTCCCGCGTCTGAGGCATCGGACCGTCCGCCGCGGAGACCACCAGAATCGCTCCGTCCATCTGGGCCGCTCCGGTGATCATGTTCTTCACATAGTCCGCGTGACCCGGACAGTCCACATGGGCGTAATGACGCGTCGCACTCTCGTATTCCACGTGAGCCGTGGCGATCGTAATCCCGCGCTCCCGCTCTTCCGGAGCGTTGTCGATCTGGTCGAACGCCTTGAACTCCGCCATGCCGCGGTTCGCCAGAACCCGAGTGATCGCAGCCGTCAAGGTCGTCTTGCCATGATCCACATGACCGATCGTGCCGATATTGACATGCGGCTTCGTGCGCTCGTATTTTGCCTTTGCCATGGGACTTTCCTCCTTCGTCTCAATCAACCGTTTAAAACCGATGAAACCCTTCGAACCGCTCGAACAATCATCTGGAGCCCACGACCGGGATCGAACCGGTGAACCTCATCCTTACCAAGGATGCGCT
>CAYZZU010000009.1:0-84132 GCA_964483105.1 uncultured Nitrospirota bacterium | reverse complement strand
ACGATCTCGCCCTTTTCCCCTCTCCTTCTGCGATGCTTGGCCGCGTGACAGGGGGTAATGCTCCCCCGCGGGGGAGTCGGGTTCGCGTATCCTGTCGATCCGGTTCATCCTGTCAGAAAGGTTGGGTTGTGGAGAGCGCATCCCCCCTCCCGGTCTTCGGTTTCACCTTACAGGTGAGTCGTATACTCGCCATAAACCTTGAAACCAAGAGGGCTTTTTGTGTCGAGTGAAACTCCTATCGCTAATTTAGGGCCCCTTCCGGATCCTGGACAGGACCCGGATGTCGTTTGTACGGCGGGAGTTCCCCGCCGGACACAGAGGAGTTGGGAGGTTGTCAGAATTTTACCTTTGGAACCTCTTTTTCCGCTTCCGGAACTTGAAAGTACTCCGCCTTTCCCACTCCGGCGAGGGTGGCGAAGAACCTTCCGTAAAAGGTCCGCATGTAGGTGTTCAATCCCTGTACGGCCTGGTTGTAACGCCTCCGGGCAACGGCGATCCGGTTCTCCGTTCCCTCCAGGCTGTCCTGGAGTTTGAGGAATGATTCATTGGCCTTGAGCTGTGGGTACTGTTCCCGAAGCAGGAGAAGCCTGGAGAGCGCTCCTTCCAGCCGGTTGGAGGCCTCGATCTTTCCCTTGACGTCTTTTGCCTGAAAATACCGGGTCCGGGCGTCGGCTATATGCTCAAAGAGTTCCTTCTCATGTCCGGCATATCCCTTGACGGTTTCCACAAGGTTCGGAATCAGGTCGTATCTCCTTTTGAGCTGATTCTCCACCTGGGCCCACTGTCCCTTCACATTTTCGTCCATTGCCACCATCCGATTGTATCCCTTGACCACCCATCCGAAGAGCATGAAGCCGAAGAGAACGAGAACAGCCACCACGATGAGTAAGATCTTGACTGACTTGGACATGGTCTCCTCCCAAAAGATTCCAACCGAGTCGCCCGCGTTCAGCGGCCGGCTCTCGGCTTTTAAAAAGAAGTCTTTGCATTCCTTTCCATGCTGACCGTTGAGGAGTTGAAGCGTTTCCCCATTACCAACTTCCCGAAGCGCCCCCGCCTCCGAAACCCCCGCCTCCTCCTCCTCCGAAACCTCCGAAACCCCCGCCGCCGCCACCCCAGGGGCCCCGCCTGCCTCCCATGGAGGATGCGAGAAAGAGGAGGAGGAAAAGCCTCGGGTTTCGGATAAAAAGGATCGCCAGAAGGAGGAAGAAGAGTATGGAGGAGATTGACCCGCAGAGGGTATGAGGGGATCCCGGGTTCACCCGCCTTACCGGAACGGACAGGACCGGCATGCCGGTAATCCGGACCCCCCGGGCATCGGCGATCCGGCCGATCACACGCAGCGCGGCGGCATAAATACCCTGTGAGAATTCCCCTTTGCGAAAACGGGGTACCAGCTCGGTTCGACCGAGACTTCCAACCAGGCTGTCGGGAAGGATGCCCTCCAGACCGTAGCCGATCTCAAAACGATATCGGTGCTCCTTGATCGCAACCACCAGGAGAACGCCGTTGTCCTTCCCCTTCTGTCCGAGCCGCCAGCGGTTGTGCGCGACTTCAATGGAGAACTCCTCGATCGATTCTCCTTCCAGACCGGGGATGGTCAGGATGACAAACTGAGCGGTGGTCTTCTGTTCCAGTTCCAGGAGAAACCGGTTCAACCGTCCTTCCGTGGTGTCGTCGATCACCCCGGCCAGATCCACCACATACCGGGCGGGACGTACGGGCAGTTCCAGAGCGTGGGAAGAAGAAGCCACGACAAGACAGCAAATCAGGAAGAGGGGAAAAAGGAAAAGACGATCAGGCCTCAAGTTCATCAACGATCTTTCCCAGACGTTCCAGGTTTCTGTGATAGTCCTCAAAGAGGACGGAAAGTTGCTCAGTATCGAGTTTCGTTCCCTCTTTTTTCATCCGGTATACCGTCCGAAAGACGCCGGTGTTGACGCCCGAAACTTCCTGCAGGTGCGAAAGAATCGCGGCATTCTCCAAAGGCGCTTCCTTCCCGAAGAGAACCAGAATTCCTCGGAAGAGCGGGATGTACCCGGAGAAGGATTGTACAAAGACCTCCGCCAGGGCCTTCCGATTACCGGAAGCCGCAAGGAAACCCTGTCTGAGACCGATCATACGAACCTTGATCTCCCGTTCACATTGGCGTCTCAGGTCGGATGTTTTGATTTCAATCTCCTCGAAGGGATCCTTCCCGGAAACGGTCAGATGGACCTTCCGGATGTTCAGAAATTCCAGAGGAAAGACGTCCAGGGAGCGGCATATATACTCATGGGTCATCAACAGGGGCGCACAAATCCCTTTCTTCCCATATTTCTTCCCGAGCGGCGCGATCTTCTTCAGAAATCTCAGGTTCATTTCCTTCAGGATGAAGAGGGAATTGATATCGGACTGTCTGGGATCGTAATCGTCCGTCAAGGCGCTTCCCGTGATATGAATGGAATCGATCTCCTCCGCACCGCTTTCCGTGATTTCTTCAAAGAAAGGGGTCCATCTTTTTTGGGCCTCCGGATGAAGCGTCAGATCCGCCATTAGGTGCCTCCTCGAAAGAGAGTTCTCCGGCGTGGGGGAAAATGTGAGATGTATCATACTTCAGCTTGCCGGCCAGGTCAAGCAGGGAGGGAGACCCGAATCCAGCGATAGAGATGTTCAGATCGTTTTGTTGAGGAAGCTCGTTTTGAAAAGTGTCCGGAGTGTTTTCTTGTACCATTCAGGGAAGTCCTGACAAAACTTCAGCTGAAGGTAGGCAACACGATCCCGGACATTGCTCTTCCTGAAATTCTGTAACCAATTGTTTTTGTTAATTTTGATCGCTTCAAAGAAGATGGCTTCGTAAGAAGTCTTATTTCCCCTCTCCTTCTGCGATGTTAGGCCGCGTGACAGGGGGTAATGCTCCCCCCGCGGGGGAGTCGGGTTCGCGTATCCTGTCGATCCGGTTCATCCTGTCAAAAAGGTTGGGTTGTGGAGAGCGCATCCCCCCTCCCGGTCTTCGGTTTCACCTTACAGGTGAGTCGTATACTCACCATGAACCTTGAAACCAAGAGGGCTTTTTGTCTTTATTGATCTCCTATCGCTCATTTAGGGCGGGCGGCATATTACTGAAAGGATTTTCTAAAAACTCATTCCTCCGCCGGCCGTTTCTTTTTTCCGAACACCCGAGTCAGTAAGACACTCAGTTCATACATTGCGATCAGCGGCAGGGCCAGCAGACATTGCGTGAACGGGTCGGGGGGAGTCAGAATCGCACCCGCCACGAAGATCAGGACATAGGCGTATTTGCGTTTCCGGGCCAGTCCCCCGGAAGTCACGAAGCCGATTTTGCTGAGCAGAACAAGAATAAGCGGGAGCTGGAAGACGATTCCAAAGGCAAGAATCAGGCGGATACAAAAGGTGATGTAACTTGCAATATTGATCGTCGACCGGAGCGTGGGATCAAAGTTCAGAAAAAACTCGGTCCCGTAGGGAAGCACAACGATATAACAGAGCGCCGCGCCGAACAGAAAGAAGAGGCTCCCCATCAGGACAAAGGGGAAAAGGTATTTCCGTTCCTTTTCAAGGAGACCGGGGGATACGAACATCCAGACCTGGTAAAGAAGGACCGGAACGGAGAAAAAGATTCCGGCGTAGACGGCAATCTTGATATGGGTAATGAAAGGTTCCATCAGAGAGAAGAACCGGAGGGGTTCCCCCTTCAGGGTCTTCTGGATAGGCACTTCTAAAAACTCAAGGATCTGGAGGCTGAAAAAGTAACAGATTACCGTTCCGAGCAGGACAGATGCAACCATCTTGATCAGCCGGGAACGGAGTTCCTCCAGATGTTCGTGTAATGGAAGTTTTTTGTCTTGAGTCATCATCTACTCCGGTAGTTTTTTCGCGATCCGGCCCGCCGCGTCCACGATCTTCTCGAATTCTTCCACACGGATGGTCCGCAGATCCAGGAGGAGGCGATTCCTGCGGATTCGTCCGATCACCGGTGGATCGGACAGGCGGAATTCTCTCTCCAGCCGGTTGGCGGGAATTTCATCGGCCCCCAGGGCGACCGCGAAGGTGGTAAGCGGACAATCGGGCAAGGCTCCGCCCCCGACCTGGGACACGTCCTCCACGACATCAACCGGAAGGGTCTTCCCGACCCGGGCGCGCAGGATTCCCGCGAGGCTTTCGGCCCGATTCTTCAACTCATCCGTCGGGAGCGTCAGCATGCGAAGGGTCGGGATGTTCCGGAGAGCGTTTGCGGGATCAAGCAGCTCACGCAATGTAACCTCCAGCGCCGCCAGGGTCATCTTGTCCACACGGAGCGCCCGGGTCAGGGGATTTTTCTTGATGCGGTCCAGGAGGATTTTCTTTCCGACCAGAATTCCGGCCTGGGGCCCACCGAGGAGTTTGTCACCACTGAAGGTAACCAGGTCCGCCCCTTTCCGGAGGCTATCCTGCACGGTCGGTTCTTTTTTCAGGCCGTACCGGGAAAGATCGATCAGGCTTCCACTGCCCAGGTCTTCCATGAAGGGGATCTTGTATCTCCGGGCGATCCCGGCCAGATCATGGTGTGAGACCTCCTGCGTGAATCCCCGCATTTCAAAATTACTCCGGTGGACCTTGAGCAGACACCCGGTGCGTTCGTTGATAGCGCGGATGTAATCTTCCGGATGTGTTTTATTGGTGGTCCCGACCTCCACAAGGATGCACCCCGATTTCGCCATGACGTCCGGAATCCGGAAAGAACCTCCGATTTCCACGAGTTCCCCCCGGGAGACAATCACCTCCCTCCCTTCGGCCAGGGTATTCAGGGAGAGAAGGACCGCCCCGGCATTGTTGTTGACGACGAGGCCCGAATCCACACCGCAGAGCCTGCCAAGAAGTGTCTCCACATGGCTGTAACGGGAGCCTCTTCCCCCTTCCGGAATATGATACTCCAGATTGGAGTAGGAAGAGGAAATCGAAACCACCTGTTCCATCACCTCTTTCGAGAGGATCGAGCGGCCGAGATTGGTATGAATGACCACGCCGGTTGCATTGATGACCGGTTTCAGATGGAACCGGTTCAGTTCGGGCAGGATCCGCTCAACCCTGCGAATCAGGAACTCCAGGAGGCTCTCCTGCTCCGCGGGCGGAACGTTTCCGGAGCGGATCTCACCCCGCACACGGCCTAAAACAAGATGAACCGCGTCGAGGATGAGCCACCTCGGAGTATGGCGCGAAAGCTGCCTTACGGAGGGAGCATTCAGGATCGTCTCCACAGAGGGGATGCTCTTGAGTCGATCGTGGGCGGAATTCATGAGTACACCCCGGTATGGAGATAGTCGTGGAGTCGGTCCAGGCCGCGCCGTATCTTCTCCAGACTGTTGGCGTAGGAAAATCGGAGGTACCCCTCCGCGTTTTCTCCGAAATCAATCCCGGGGGCCACCGCTACACCGGTTTCGCTCAGGATATCCATGGCCAGGGCATAGGAGTCATTTGTGAACCGCTTTGCATTGGCCAGGACATAGAAGGCCCCGGTCGGCTCCACGGAGATACCGAAACCGATCTCCCGGAGACGGCGGATCATGAACCGGCGTCTCTCATCGTAGGTTCTCACCCGGTTACGGCACAGGTCCCCGGTTTCCCGCAACGCGGCAATACCGGCCCACTGCACAAAGTCCGAGGCGGAAATAATAAAGTTCTGTTGAAGACGTTGCATCGGCCGTACGAATTTTTTCGGGAGAATCACGTAGCCGAGCCGCCAGCCGGTCATCGCATACAGCTTGGAGAATCCGTTGATCACCACCGCCTGGTCCGTGTATTCCAGAATGGTGTGGGCCCTTCCTTCGTAGATCAGTCCCTGGTAGATCTCGTCGGAAATCAGCAAAGGGCCCATCCCGGCGATGGCCCGCATAGAGGATTCGGGAAGGAGGGTCCCCGCCGGATTGGAAGGGGAGTTGATCAGGATCGCACGGGTTTTCGGAGAGAGTTTTCTCCGTATATCCTCCGGCCGGAGCTGGAAACCGTCTTCTTCCCGGGTCATAATGAAGTCCGGATCGCCACCCGAGATCCGGATATGATTCGGATAACAGGCGTAGTGGGGATTTCCGAGAATGACCCGGTCCCCCCGATTCAGAATCAGTGCAAAGAGGAGCCACATTGCCGGCGATGTTCCCGGCGTGACCAGGATCCGGTCCGGCGACACTTCCACATGGTAGGTCTCTTCGTACCACTCGGAAATAGCCTCACGCAGGGGGAGAAGCCCCTGGCTGTGAGTGTAATGGGTCTTTCCTTCACGGATGGCCCGGATTCCCGCCTCCTGCACGGCCGGTGGGGTGGGGAAATCGGGTTCTCCCACCTCCAGGTGAATGATCTCTCTCCCTTTCCCTTCCAGGTCCCGGGCTTTTTCCAGGACGTCCATCACCAGGAAGGGAGGGATTCTCAAGGCGATTTCAGAAAGCTTTTCCATAGTTCTCCCGCGGGGAAGCCCCAAACCTCAAGCCGATTCGGGTCCCTGTAAGATACATGATCGCAAGGAGTTAAGTCAAGCGATTGACCTTGACAAAAAAACAGGCAACGCATAGTATGGAACCACCTGAAAGATGTTGTGGAGGTATTCGAATGTTTGGAATCGGAATGCCGGAACTGCTGGTTATCCTGGTTGTGGCCCTGATTATCTTCGGTCCGAAGAAATTGCCGGACCTGGCCCGCTCTCTGGGAAAGGGCTTCGCGGAGTTCAAACGGGCTTCACAGGATCTCAAGAACAGTATCGACATGGAGATGAACCGCGAAGATGAATCCGAGCCCCCGTCGGAGATTCCCCCTCCTCCGAGCGAGTTGGAGGAAAATCTTTCTGAGAAACCTCCTTCTCAGGAAAAGAGCGTGGAACCTCCCGGAAGCCGTTCGCAAGCCGGAGAGTAAACGACCCCGGCATCTTGCCGAATCCGGTCACCGGCAAGGTTCGTTATCCTGAAACTCCCGTCATGAATCCGAAAGCCGTACTGATCTTCGCGAAGCATCCCGTGCCCGGAAAGGCCAAGACAAGAATGAGCCCGGCGTTGTCGCCGGAAGAGGCGGCGGAACTCTCGCACTGCTTTATCCGGGACACCCTGCGGGCGGCACGTAAAGTCCGGGATGCCGACTGTTATCTCTTTTATACCCCCCAGAACGCCGGAACATTCTTTCGAAAAATCGCTCCGAAAGAATGGATCCTGATTCCCCAGGAGGGAGAGAACCTGACGGCCCGTTGTCTCCACTCCGTGAGAGAGGCCTTCAACCGGGGGCATTCCGGAGTGGTTCAGATCGGAACCGATACCCCCCAGATCCGGCCGGAAGACATCGAAAGAGGCTTCGACCTGCTCCTGGAATACGACATGGGGTTCGGCCCGACGAACGATGGAGGGTATTATCTCTTGTCCCTTGCCCGGCCGGAGACAGGAATTTATGACGGTGTCATCATGGGAAGCGATACGGTTTTTAAAAAAATGATGGAAAACGCCCGACGTCTCCGTCTTCAGGTCAAGATTCTTCCCGAATGGATCGACGCCGATACGCATGAAGATCTGGTTGCGCTGGCCCGTCGGAATGAGGTGTTCCGTCTCGGCCCGCATACCCGGGCCTTTCTGAAAAATATGGATATCTGAGCATACCGGTCAATCAAGGCATTCCCCTAAATCAGCGATAGGAGTTCCAGCCGAAACAAATTTGGACGAGCAAAGAAAATGAACAAAAACAATTGGTTACAAAATTCCAGGAAGAGAAACGTCCGGGATTGTGTGGCCCCCCGTCAACAGGAATTTGATCAGGACTTCCCTGAATGGTACAAGAAAACACTCCGGACACTTTTCAAAACGAGCTTTCTCAACAAAACGATCTGAACATTCTCTATCGCTGGATCCGGGGCCCGGAAACCGATTGACCTTTCTTTCTATTCCGTGCTATTTTATAAAAAATTTTTATACCTGAATCAGGCTTCGTCATAACAGAACGTGATCGCATCGCAGGAAGTCCATGAATGACCATCGGCTCAAGGTCTTCTGCTCCGTAGCCGAAACCCGGAGTTTCTCCAGGGCCTCCAAGGCCATGTATCTGACCCAGCCCGCGATCAGTCTCCAGATCCGCGCTCTGGAAGAACAGTTGGGAACCAAGCTCTTCACACGCAGCAATAAATCCGTCTCCCTCACGACAACCGGCGAAATCCTGTACCGTCATGCTAAAAAGATTTTGGCGGCCTATGCGGCCATTGAGAAAGAACTCAACGAAGCCACCGGGATGGTCAAGGGAAAACTCCTGATCGGCGCAAGCACAACGCTTGCAACCTACTACCTGCCCAATGTGATTGTGAATTTCAAGAAAAATTTCCCCGATATCCTGATCGAATTTGAACGGGGTAACACCCAAACGATTCTGGACAGTATTCTGGAGGCCAAGATCGATCTCGGCCTGGTGGAAGGGGAGGTGCAGGACCAGCGGTTGACCGTGGAAAAGATGGATTCCGATGAACTCCTCCTGATCGTCAACAGCCGTCACCCCTGGGCGAAACGGAAGGATATCTCCATCCACGAGATTATCGATCAACCCTTCATCATGCGGGAGGAGGGATCCGGGACACGTCAGGTGATCGAGAACACAATGGAAAGGGCCGGCATTACGACCGGACAGTTAAATATCGAAATGTACCTCGGAAGCACGGAGGCCATCAAGACCGCTGTGGAAAACGGACTGGGGGTTTCGATCATATCAGGATGGGCCGTTCAGAAAGAAGTCCGGTTCGGGGTTCTGCAGGCTCTTTCTTTTCAGGATATCCGGTTCCAGAGAGATTTCAGTCTGGTTTATCATAAAAGGTCCTTCCGTACGCAACCCGCAGAAAAATTTATCGAACTGATCAATCAGTGTCCGATGACCCGGAGGAGCACATAAGGTAGGTGTTTTCCCCATGAAAGAAGAGAAATGAAGAGCCGGTTCATGGAGTCATCCCGTTCTCCCCGCGCAACGGAACGGACTGCCCTGCGTTACCACGATGGTCGCTGGAGCCGGATCCGGGACCGGGTTACACAGGAACGTCCTCTCCATATCGTGATCAATGGAAAGGAGTTGATCTCGCTTCTCTGCTCCCCATCCCAGCGCGAGGAACTGGCCGTCGGTTTCCTTTTGTCTGAAGGATTTCTCCACTCACCGGAGCAGATCCGGACCCTTGCGCTGGACCGGTCGGAAGACCGTGTCCGCCTGGAGTTGATCGGCCCGACAATCGACCTGGAAGAACGAATCCGAAACATCACCCTGACCTCGGGATGCGGACGGGGGGTTCTTCTCTGCGATACTCTGGACGCTGTGACAGCCGTGGAGGATACCGCTTCTCTGTGCCTGTCGCCGGAACGGATCCTTCAGGGAATGTCCCATCTGCACCGGCGTTCCTCTTCCTACCTGGCAACCGGCGGAACGCACAGCGCCGCCGTAACCGATGGCGAGAAAATCCTGGCCTTCGCAGAGGATATCGGGAGACACAACGCGGTGGACAAGGTGCTGGGACACTGTTTCTTGAACCGGATTGAAACAGGCGATAAGGCGGTTCTGGCAACCGGAAGGATTTCTTCCGAGATCATCATGAAGGTCGGTCGGAGCCGGGTCCCCATATTGGCCACCCGTGCGGCGGCCACGGATCAGGTTATCCGGATCGCCGAAACGCTTGGGATTACCCTGATCGGCTTCGCCAGGGGGCGGAGGATGAATATCTACACCTGTCCGGAACGGATCATCGGGGGGGGAGAAGATCATCCGTGATCACGAACGCGGTCATCGCTCCCCACTCCTTATGAGGTATAAAGCTCCGTGCTGAGGTACCGTTCTCCCGTGTCGGGGAAAAGAACGGCCACGTTCTTACCCGGCCCCAATTCTCTTGCGACCTGCAGGGAGGCCGCCATCGCCGCTCCGGAGGAAATACCACACAGGATTCCTTCCATCCGGACCAGATCACGAGCCGTGTCGGCCGCCGTCTGATCCCCGATCCGGATCACCTCGTCAATGATCTCCCGATTCAGTACCTCCGGGATGAAACCCGCGCCGATTCCCTGAATCTTGTGAGGTCCCGGCTCCCCCCCGGAGAGGACGGCTGAAGCCTCCGGTTCCACGGCGACCACGCGGACATCCGGGATTTTGTACTTCAGGATTTCTCCCACGCCGGTCACAGTTCCGCCGGTTCCCACCCCGGCGACGAAGGCGTGAATCTCAGGCCCGATCTGATTCAAGATCTCCTGGGCCGTCGTTTTTCGATGTACCTCGGGATTGGCCGGATTCAAAAACTGCTGCGGCATAAAGTAGTCCGGGTTGCGGGAAACCAGTTCCTCGGCCTTCCGGATGGCGCCGTTCATCCCCTCCTCGCCCGGGGTCAGAACCAGTTCCGCACCATAGGCGTAAAGAAGATTTCTTCTCTCCAGACTCATGGTATCGGGCATGGTAAAAATTACACGATATCCCTTGACGGCCGCCACAAGGGCCAATCCGATTCCCGTGTTTCCACTGGTCGGTTCAATGATGGTTCCCCCCGGTTTGAGCTTGCCTTCCCGTTCGGCCGCTTCCACCATGCTCAGGCAGATCCGGTCTTTCACGCTCCCACCGGGATTGAACGATTCCAGCTTGGCCCAGATTACCGCGTCATCCGAAGTGGTCATGCGCTGAATCCGGACGACGGGCGTATAACCGATCAGGTCTGTTATCCTTTCCACACAATCCGGTCTCATGGTTCCTCCTTGTCCCAGGGTCTTTCCTTACAGCGGGTTACAGACGGCCTCCGATTCCGCGGAGGGAAGAAGTTCCCGGGGGGCACCCCGGAAGGAGACTGCCCTCCAGAATCCATTTTTCAGGTTGAAAAGATCATACACTGTTCCTCTTTTTTCAACCCCAATTTTTCGGCCCTGCGGCAGAGGTCCAGCAGGGTGATGGAGTCGAAATACCGGCTCAGGATTTCTCCCGCCTCCTTCCAGACCAGCCTCGTCACGCACTTGTCGATATAGTTACAGACCGATCCGTCTTCCTCCATGGTCGTGCAGGGAACCGGCTCGATGGGTCCCTCCAGGACCCGAATGATATCTCCCACCGTTACTTCATGAGGCGCTCGCTTCAGCGAATATCCTCCCTTCGGTCCCCTCACACTGTCGATCATTCCCGCCTTTTTGAGCACAAAGAAGATCTGCTCTAAAAAACGTCTCGGGATTCCCTGCCTCTTGCAGATTTCCTGGATTTGAACCGTTTCTCCTCCAGCATAGTAGGCAAGATCGAAAAGAGCCCGGACCCCGTATTGACTACGATTGGATAGTTTCATGATTCTTGACCATTCAGATAATGTTTCGGCTTTATAGAGTACGCGACCGGGAAAGTCAAGTTTTTTCTCTGAAACTTTCCGGGAAAACGTTGGAAAAAGATCCGTTCCAGGCGCCCCGAGAACAAAAAATGCCGGAAGAATGATTTTTTGTCTTGATTTTTTGTCTTTGAAAATTATATTCTTAGCAAGGTAAGAATGATGTAAGGAGGTTTTGAGAATGCCGATCTATGAATACAAGTGTGCAGATTGTGGAGCTGAATTCGAAGTGACTCAGGGAATCGACGATGAACCGTTAAAAACCTGCAGGACCTGCTCCGGTCCGCTTCATCGCCTGATCTCCTTTACATCTTTTACCCTGAAAGGTGGGGGATGGTACGCGGACGGCTACGCGAAGGGGTCCTCAACCAAAAAGAACGGCGGCCAATCCAAGGTTGCCGCTTCCTCCGCTTCCTCCACGGCGAAAAGCGATTAATCGGAATATCTTCCCCGTCAGAGACAGGTATACAGGAAGCAAGACGAAGGTCGATCATGCCTTGCGGTTGAGTCCGGCTATCTCATGGTTGTTTAAGCCGTATCGCCTCAGATTCCGCTTAATCTTCTCGATATATTTGTCCGGGAGTCTTCTGTCGCGCTTGAGGCAACTGACCACATACTGCGGACCGTAGTTATAGGCTGTCAGCGCGTCGCTCAGGTTTCCGAAGCGTTTCTTCAATTTGGCCAGATAGCGAAGACCCAGGGTGATATTCACCACCGGATCAAAGAGGGTCCGCTCGCCTCTCCAGGGAATCCCGATCTCGTCTGCCACCTCCTCCGCCGTGATCGGTTTGATCTGCATCAACCCGTAGGCTCCGGCCCAGGAGATGGCCTTTTTCCGGAACGAGCTTTCCGTCGCAATAATGGACAACGTGACATAAGGATCAATGCCCATTTCCCGGCTTTGGTTATAGATTACCTGAAACAGTTCGGACCGTTCCTTGCGTGGAAACTCCCTGAAATTCTGGAAAACCAGTGTGCGGATGTGAGCCTGCTTCCTGAATTCCGAAAGGCTTTCCGGATTCAGGTCAATCCTTTGGAGGGAAGCGGGAGAGGACAGAACCCGCCCGGCATGCGGAAAGGTGAAGACCGGAGAAATTTCCGAACGGTCAACCAGATTCTGGAAGACCAGGTAGTTGAACAGAAAAAGAACAACCGTAATGAATGTTCCGCTCAACCAGATTTTTCTGCCCCTGGGACTACTGAAACCTGCCGGCGTCCCCCCATTATTGCTACTCATAATTCGTCAATCATAGCAGAAAAGTCGTAATAAATCAATTTATTCGATCATACTTTAATGAAAAACGTTCTAACTTAATGATAATTAATGAAATTATTAAAAAATTATCGAAAATCACGGTAATCCAGCTTGTGACATGATATCTTTAAGAAAGATAAAGGTAGAACGGAAGGTATCCTGCGGTTTCAGAGAAGAAATTTCGGTGTTCAGTAGCCTCAATCAGAAGGGAATGTCATCTTCAATCGCTATCGGTTCGTCACCGGAGGTATCTGCCGGGCCGTTGTTCTCCCTGCCTCCCGGACCTCCAAGCATGATCATGTTTTCGGCCCGGATTTCCGTGGTGTATCGTTTATTGCCATCTCGCCCTTCCCAGGAACGGGTGGTCAGCCGTCCTTCAATATAGACCTGTTTCCCCTTGGCGAGATACTCTCCGCAGATTTCACCCAGTTTTCCCCAGGCCACGATGTTATGCCATTCGGTCTTTTCATTTTTCTGACCGTCTTTTCCAACCCAGCTTTCATTGGTTGCCATTGTAAAGTTCGCTACAGCGGCTCCGCTGGCGGTATACCGGACCTCGGGATTCTTGCCCAGACGCCCAATGAGCTGTACTTTATTCAGGCTTCTCATGAAACCACCCCTCTCCGGATTGGTCAAAAAAGTATGTTTCTTCAGTTGTTCAGCTTTTCCTTATAACAGATCGCTGATCGGAAAATCAAGGAGTTTCTGGACCAGAACTTCCCTGAATTGTAAAAAAAACACTCCGGACACTTTTCAAAACGAGCTTTCTCAACCAAACGATCTGAACATTGTCTATCGCTGGATTCGGGAAGGAGGGGGCGGCCCGATTCACTTCACTCCTGTCTGAAGGGCGACGAGCTCCCTGTCGTCGATATGGTTCTTCTCGTAGTATTCCCGTTCCAGTTCCTCCAGCGTGAAGCGGTCCAGCCCGCTGTTTTCATAGAAGTCGTCACGCAGATGGGAGTTCTTCTCCTCAAGGATCCGGGGAAAAAGCTTTTCACTGTAATAGACTTCCTTGTTGATATTCAGAATCGCCTGATTGAGCAGGGGATCCAGAAAGTCCCTGTCGCGATTCATCTCCATGGCAATCTCCGTGCTGAGTTGTTTCCTGAGAGTCTCCCGCTCATCGCGGGAATGAATCTTCGTGTAGACGTCCCGGATCCGCTTCCGGATCCGGTGGTAGATCTCGAGATAGAGCAGGTCCTGCTCCTTGACCCGGGAAAGCGCCGCGATGACGTCGCCCAAGGTCTGGTCCCCGCTTTCAATGGCCTTCAACCCGGAGGCCAATGCCTGAATCTTCTTTCTTCCGAAGAGTGTCAGGTATTTGTTTCTGAGAACCGCCCGGAGAAAGAGTTCATCGAAAAGATCCGGACGGATCTCATCAAAAACCTTTTTATGACCGATCAAACTCCGGAGTTTATCCGGAGTTAACTCCACGTCCTCGTTGAATGCCAGTTGATTGATGATCATATAGGTGGCGTCATATCGGTCAAAGTGGGTCACGATATAGCCGAAGTTTTCCAGGGGCCAGTCGTTGCCCTCCTTTTCCGCAAGTTCGTCACAAACACGCACGGTATCCATTAAAATGCCATCGAAGGTGGGGTCCTGCATTTGCGTGGCATGTTGCTTCGCCGTGAGGAGCTTGGCCAGGTCCTCGCGGGTAATCAGGGTGTCGGGATCGGCCTCACGGATAAAGAGACTCTCAAAAATTTCCCGGGTCTCCTGGATGTAGGTGGGTTCGTCCATTTCCGCGACACTCTTGTTCTTAAGCAGCAATTCATCCAGGATGTCCGGAAGGAGAATGGGAATATTGTTCCGTACGCAGAGGGTCCTGAGACGAATCAGGCGTGCATGTTGCGAGGGGCTCATCTTTTGTTCCCGTCCCCCTTCAATGAGCACGTCCTTGTATTCGTCGATGATCCGCTTGTTCTCCGGATGCTTGTAGATCACATCAATCTTCATCCTTTCCTGGTCAAACTGGTTGATCCGATAATGGGAGGCCAGGGCCTGGAGTCTTTCGGCATCCTGTTGGGTAATGGATTTATTCTTACGGTAGATTTCCCGGAAGAGTCTGTAGAAAGCCTGATGTTCCTTGTGAACGATCCGGATCAGAAAAAACAGGCAGCGGGGATCGTTGATCTCGGCCAGGAGTTCGTGGATGAGGCCCAGGTCATCCCCTCTTCCCACAAAACTGGAACGCTTCAGGCGTTTTCCGATGCTGCGGAGTATGGTCTCCTGCTGTTCCTGGATGCTCCCGGCTTCCTCGAAATAAACAAAGAAAAAGTAGTTGGAGACGGCATTCCCTTCCAGGAAGATCTTGTCGTACTCCTCAAAACCCCGGTTTTGCGGTACAAACCGGATGCCGGAGTCCTGATCGGAGAGGACGGCGCCGTACATGATCAACCGGTTGACGACCTCCTTTCGCGTCAGATCCTCGATCGGCTGATCCCCACCGAACATGTACTCGCAGAAGCTTCCGCCGTTTCCCTTATGGTGAATTCCCCCCCGTTTCAGGATTACCTCGCTTCCGAACGAAAAAAAACGGATCACGGGTTCCTGTCCCGAGTCGGATCGTTCTTCGAAGAAGTACCGGTGGCTGATGTCATGGCCCGCTATGGTGGCGAAATACTCGATCTTATCGGACAGATCACCATGCAGACGGATATCATGAATCATAGAGGTGTGCGGTTGAATGGGTCAGAAGTTTTTTGTCCTTTATTTTATTTTATACAATCCCCTTTCCCCTGTAAAGCGGGAAGATCAGGATTCGGGAAACGGAACCGGTTTGATCTTTACCTTGACAATCCGGTGCCGAATCCGTTTGTGCGTGGTGATCCGGTAGGGGCCGAAGGAAATGGTCTCGGATTCCCTGGGGATTTTGCCGGAGATGTCCAGCAGAAAACCGGCCAGGGTTTCATACTCCCCTTTCGGGAGTTTGATTCCGGTCGTCTCCGCAATCTCTTCGAGAGTCATGCTCCCATCGAGGATCATCGATCCGTCCGGAAGACGTTCAATCTTTTCGGTCGCAAGATCGTATTCATCCTGGATCTCCCCCGTGATCTCTTCCAACAGGTCTTCCATGGTCACAAGCCCGGCGACGCTGCCGTACTCATCGGCCACAATGCTGACCTGGCGTTTCTCCTTACGGAATTCGTCAATCAGGTGATCGACCCGCTTGGTTTCCGGTACAAATGTGGGCGGGCGGAGGACCTTTCTTAATTGGAATTCTCCGGGCCGGGACCAGTAAGCGATCAGGTCCTTGACGAAGAGAAGTCCGATGATTCGATCGATCTGTTCTTGGTAAACCGGGTAACGGGAATGCCTGGATTCGACAATCTTCCGAAGAATCTCGTCGGTGGATTCCTCCACCTCGATGGCAACGATGTCGGGCCTGGGTACCATAACCTCTTTGACGAGGGTTGTGCTGATGTCAAAGACTCCGTGAAGCATCTCCCGCTTTTCCTTTTCCAGGATCCCCTCTTCTTCTCCAACGCTGATGATGGAGCGGATCTCTTCGGGAGAAATCCCGGACTCGGACGGTCGGACGCGCAGGATCACCTTCAGAAAAAAATTTGAAATCAGGCTGGTCACAGACACGAAAGGTAAAAAGAGCAGAGAGAACCACAGAATCGGCCGGGCCACGCAAAAGGAAACCCGTTCGGAATGATGCGCCGAAAAGGTCTTGGGCGTAATCTCCGCGAATATCAGGAGAAGAAGGGTCATCACCAGGGTGGCGATGAGCATTGCCGTCTCCTTCCCGAAGCGGGGCGCCAGCATCCGTGCGGCGAGGGACCCGGTCAATATGGAGGCGGCGACATTCACCAGATTGTTCCCGACCAGGAGTGTCCCGAGGAGACGGTCCATCTTTTTCAGAAGACGGTCCACAAGGATTGCCTTCTTGTGCCCTTTCCGAACCAGATGCCGCAGACGCATCTTCCGGAACGACATGAGGGCTGTCTCCGAGCCGGAAAAGAAGGCGGAAAACACGAGCAGGATCAGAATCAGAAAAAACGATACGATCGGGGAATACTCTTCCACAAAGAAGTCCTCATGAGTCGGTAGGGTGGACTTACCTTACGAGAGGCCAGACGTAGGTGAGGACCAGGGTAGCCACATCACGATCGGTTCGGGGGGACGTCTTCGCTCCCTCCAACTCTCTTTTCTGTACTGTATGATACCACGATAAGGTGGAGGATAAATTCCGGGTCATGGCATACCTCAGGCCGATTCCTCCCCGCAGGGTCTTGTAGATGTCGTTGCGGAGACTCGATTCGTACTCGTTCCGGTCGTAGCGCAGATCGTAGAAGGTGCTCAATCGTTCTGAAAAACGGTCATTGTAATGGGCGCTCACATTCCGTCGGACGGTCGTTCCGCCGAAGGCCGCCCGCGCCGATACATCCTGACTGAAGGTGAGGCTGAGGGCGGAGGAAACGAAGGTTTTTTCCAGGCCGACCGTATAGACCAGTCCGGAATTGGTTGCCGTATCTTCGGTGGTCTTGAGCGCTACGTCCTTCAAGATGATCTTTCCGGAAGAGGTTACGAATGTGCTGTAGAGTAGGGAGCTTCCTTCGACGGAAAACACGACCGGGGTTCCGGGAGCGAGGGAGAGAGAGTTGGGTATCTCGACGGTCCGGCCTGTTTTCGCGATCAGGGAAAGCGGGTCCGTCCGATCACGGGTTTTCCTGGCCCCGAGCGCGAAATTGATATTCAAGGTCGGAGAGAAACGATGCGTCCATCCGAGCGAGGCCGTGGTATTGCGGGAGCGGGTGAATTCCGAATTGAATCCGAGCGCGTAGAAGGTCGTCCCGAAGCTGAAGACGGCGTTCTCCGTGAGTTGGCGGTCGTTCCGGCTGTAATCGCTGTTGTAGATCCCCATCGAAAGAGAGAACGTGTTCTTCGGATCGAGTACATAGGTCAGAGAGAGATTCCCTCCGTTGGTGAGGGTATCGTAATAGATCGGCAGGGAATGCCGATACAACATATTGTACCCGGAAAGGTTGATAGAGAACCGTCTCGAAAGAAGATAACTCAGGGTGCCTGTGACCGAATTGGCCTTTCTACGGACCCGGTCCACCAGGATTCCCGTTTCCCCCTCACCTGCGGCGGACCGCAGAACCCGGTCCGAGTCTTTGGTTGTGGAATACGCGTCCGACAGGGAGAATTTCAACCGGGGTGTCAGGGAGTGGTCGACGTCGAAGTTGACAAAATGATTGCCGTAATCCGCGCTGGTTTTGGACAGATACTGGAAACGGGTGGTTCTGTAACTGAGGCCCAGGTGGGTGTCGGGCGACGAGGCGGTGAAGGGGAGGAGGAGAGTTCCCTGGTAATTGAGGTCACTCTCTTCCCGGGAGGGGGTAAAGAAGATATTGGAGTCGTACTCCATGCCGGCCGAGAAAGTCGGCATGAAGGTGGTATCCCACTCGGCCCGGGCGGATCCGGCCAGGGTTTCCTGCAGGAGCAGCAGGATGGTGATCAGGATCACTCCATATCTTTTCATGATTTCCTCCCTTCCCTTGAATCAGGAACGACCTTCCGGCCTGTTTCTCCCTCCTCGCCATCAGGAAGGAGTTACCGAGTTACCCCTGGTATTGATTTGTGATCGGAAGTCTCCGGCCGGATCCGAAGGCCTTGGGTGTAATCCGGATGCCGGGGGCTGCCTGTTGACGTTTGTATTCATTTCTGTCGATCATCCGGATGACGCGCTTTACGGTCTCTTTCTCATACCCCAGTGCCCTGATCTCCTCGGACGATTCCCCCAGTTCAACATAGGCGTGAAGGATCCCATCCAGGACCTCGTAATCCGGAAGGGTATCGGAATCCTTCTGCCCCGGTGCCAGTTCAGCCGAGGGGGGTTTCTCCAGGATCCGGAGAGGGATGACAGGTGCCTCCCCCATGCCGTTGCGATATTCCGCGAGCTTGTAGACCAGGGTCTTGGGGACATCGGAAATGGCGGCCAGCCCTCCCGCCATGTCGCCGTAGAGGGTGGAATACCCCACGGCGACCTCGGATTTGTTGCCGGTGCTCAGGACAAGATAACCGAACTTGTTCGAAAGGGACATGAGAACAACTCCCCGAATCCGTGCCTGAAGATTCTCTTCCGTGACATCCCTTTCACGATTCTCGAAACTTCCGGAGAGCATTCGTAGGAAGGTATCCAGGGTCTCCTGGATGGGAATCTTCAAAAGGGCGATGCCGAGATTCCGAGCCAGGATCTCGGCGTCCTCCACACTCTCTTGCGAGGAGATGGAACTCGGCATGGCCACGCCCACCACGTTCTCCGGACCGAGGGCGTCCGCGGCAAGCGCGGCGGTCAGGGCGGAGTCAATCCCCCCGGAGATGCCGAGAACCACCTTCTGGAAACCGTTCTTTCGGACGTAATCGCTCAGTCCCAGCAGCAGGGCTTGATAGATTTCCCGGTAGGGGTTGTAGACCTCACGGGATTCCCGTAACAGGAATGGGTTTTGATGAAGATCCATTTTATGCAGGCAGTTTTCCCCCTCCGGTCGGTGCGTGATTCCCTGAGAATGGATGGTGGAAAGAAGCCTGCCGGAGGTCCTGGCTTCCAGCACGTCTCGCCGGTTCCGGGGGCTTGTCAGGCGTTCGTGACGTATGGCATCGAGATTCAGATCGGCAATGACCAGATCTTCCGCAAAGGCGGCCCCCCGGGCGGTTACTTCTCCACGATGATTCAGGATCATGCTTCGACCATCGAAGACCAGGTCGTCCTGCCCCCCGACGAGATTGTTGAACAGGAGAATGATCCGATTGTCCTTGGCCCGGGTTGCGAGCATCTGTCGCCGCATTCCTGCCTTCCCGGCGTGGAAGGGGGAAGCGGAGATATTGACCACGACTTCGGCACTGCTTTGTGCCATCGCCATGGTCGGTCCGCCCGGAAACCAGATATCCTCGCAGATATTCACCCCGAACAGGAGGATGTCGAGCTTGAAGAGAACGCTTTTCGTTCCCGCCTGAAAGTAGCGGTTTTCGTCGAAGACATCGTAATTCGGCAGATAGATCTTGTACTGGGTACCGATCCATTGACCATCGTGCAGGATGGCGGCCGCGTTGTACAGGTCATCGGAATAATCGACAAAACCAAGCACCACGCAGATTCCCCGGGTTTCAGGAACGATCTTCCTGACACACGACAGATTTTCCTGAATAAAGGCGGGCTTTAAAAGAAGATCCTTGGGAGGATATCCTGTGACGGCAAGCTCCGGGAACGTAAGAAGCTGGACTCCCTTGCGGCGGGCGGAGCGGATCTGTTGTACGATCAGTTTCCGGTTGCCTTCCAGATCCCCCACCACTGGGTTGATTTGTGCCATCCCCACTCGGAGACATCTCATGGAGCTACCTCATCCGGATCCCGCAGGCACTGATTCGGGTCACAATTCAGGACTCAGCCGGCAGCTGAATCGTTACATGATAGGCAATGAACCCTGAAAATTCAAGTGAAATCCGAGTTGTTTTCCACCCGTCTTTGTAATAGGATAACAAGTTGGTCCGTCTCACCGTAAAAATCAGGGAGTGTATCTTGACACGGGAACAATCTCAGCTGAAATCGGCGATTCTTGTGGGCAACCCCAATGTGGGGAAGAGTGTGATCTTCGGTCTTCTGACCGGGAAATACGTGACGGTTTCCAACTACCCCGGCACATCGGTGGAAATTACGGAAGGGATTATTCAGACTCCGGGCAAGACTCCTGAGACACTCAAGATCATCGACAGCCCGGGCATCAACAGTCTCATTCCGAAGTCGGAGGATGAAGAGGTGACCCGGCAGATTCTGTTGAGATCCGAGGAGGCCGGAATCCTGCAGGTGGCGGACGCCAAGAATCTCAAACGCGCTCTCCTGATCCACTCCCAGCTTTCCGATATGGGGTTCCCCATGGCCCTCGTCCTGAACATGTACGATGAATCGGAGGAGAGGGGAATCCGGATCGATACGGAAAAACTCGCGGATCTCCTTGGAATTCAGGTGATCCCTACCGTGGCGACGGAAAGGAGGGGGCTTCGGAGGATCCGTAAATCCCTCTCCGATTTCCGGATCAGTAATCAAACGATCCGGTTCCCGGCCGTAATCGAACAGGCCGTTCTGGAGATCTCCGAACACCTGCCGGTGACTCATCTGTCCAAACGATTTCTCTCGCTGGCCCTTTTGGCGGGAGATCGGCATCTCCTGAAGCTTCTTTCCGAGATCAAGGGAACTCTCGACCTGGACGCGATCGGGGAGATCATCCGTCGGACCGGCGAGGCTTTTCCCGACCCCCTGGGCTATGTGATTCTTCGAAAGAGGCAGGAATGGGTCGACCGCGTTTTCAAAGATTGCGTCCGGTTGGAAGGGCCCTCCCGATCCATCCGGAGAGAAAGACTGGGGAACCTGGCGATGCACCCCATCTGGGGAATTCCGATCCTGATGCTTCTCCTGTATTGCATGTACCTTCTGGTGGGGCGCCTGGGGGCCGGGATTTGCGTGGACTACCTGGAACGTGTGGTATTCGGAAGATACATCACCCCTTTTTTTACATGGATTCTGGACGCGATCTTTCCCTTTCCCCTGATCCATGATCTGATGGTAGGGGAATACGGCATTCTTTCCGTGGGGCTGACTTACTCCGTGGCGATCGTCCTTCCGGTGGTGAGCTTCTTCTTTCTCTTTTTCGGACTCCTGGAGGATTCAGGATACCTCCCGCGTCTCACGGTGATGTCGAACAAGATTTTCAAGAAAATCGGTCTGAACGGGCGGGCCGTGTTGCCCATGGTTCTCGGGCTGGGGTGTGATACCATGGCGACCCTGACCACCCGGATTCTGGAGACGAAGAAAGAACGGATCATCGCCACCCTGCTGCTTGCGCTCGGAATTCCCTGCTCGGCCCAATTGGGGGTGATCATGGGCCTTTTAGGCGGGCTCTCCCTGACCGCCCTGGGGATCGTGGCCGTGACGGTCCTTTTGCAACTGCTGATCGTCGGTTACCTCGCCGCCAGGGTGCTTCCGGGGAAGAGTTCAGAGTTTATGATCGAGATTCCCCCGCTTCGAATTCCCAAGTTGATGAACGTCGTCGTCAAGACCTTTTACCGGGTGAAATGGTTTTTAAAGGAAGCGGTTCCGCTCTTCATGCTGGGCACCTTTGTGCTTTTTCTTTTAAATCGCCTCGGACTGATTGGTGGAATTGAACGTGCGTTCGCTCCCATACTTCGGGGGGTCCTGGATCTCCCTCCGGAGACCGCCGAAGCCTTCATTCTCGGTTTCCTGAGGCGGGATTACGGGGCTGCGGGATTGTTCCGGATGGCTTCTCAGGCGAAGCTCGACATGGTCCAGCTCGTGGTCAGTACCACGGTCATGGTCCTCTTCGTGCCCTGCCTGGCCAACTATTTAGTGATGATCAAGGAACACGGGAAAAGAAAATCGTTGTATATGGTTCTTTTCATTCTGGTGTATGCGATCCTGGTCGGAGGAGTCCTGAACCTGCTTTTGCGGGTACTCCGGATTTTTTAGGAGGAGAAGAGGTGATGTATAAAGAGGAACGGGAAGAGGCCATGGAACTGGTGGGGATCCTTGAAGAAAAGGGGACGGTGACCATCCAGGACCTGCAGGCGGGGTATCTGAACCATCCGTTGAAACCTGAACAGATCGAAATCCTGAAACAGGAGGAGTTGATCGTTGTCAAGCCGGACGGAAAGATCCAGAGCACCCCGAAAGGAAAGCAGCTTTCCAGCAGGATCATCCGGCGGCACCGCCTCGCGGAACGCCTGATCGCAGACATCCTGGTCCTGAAGGATGTACAACAGATCGAGGAGTCCGCCTGTGATCTGGAACACGCCCTGAGCCGGGAGCTTACGGAGAGCATTTGCACCTTGTTGGGGCATCCCAGAGTCTGCCCGCACGGGAAACCGATTCCGAAAGGGGCGTGCTGTTCCGAGAGGAGGACCCGGATCCGAAGCCTGATCTCTTCCCTGGCCGATTTCGCGCCGGGTGAAGAAGGGAGAATCGCCTATATCTCAACCCGGGACCACAACCGGCTGGATCAATTGAGTTCCATGGGCCTTTTCCCCGGCACTCTTGTCAAGGTCCACCAGAAACAGCCCGCCCTCGTCATCCTTTTCGAGGAGACAACCCTGGCACTGGATCGGGAGATCGCGAGGGAGATCCATCTCTGGCGGGAATAATCGTCACGACTCAGGTGGGGGGGCGGAATTCCAGTCCTTCCACGCACCAGGTGGCTTTCGTTGAGCTCCTGTCCTGGTATGGCCGTGTTGAACGGCTTCCGCTTCC
Organism: uncultured Nitrospirota bacterium; assembly: GCA_964483105.1. Taxonomy (GTDB): domain Bacteria; phylum CG2-30-53-67; class CG2-30-53-67; order CG2-30-53-67; family CG2-30-53-67; genus CAYZZU01. The sequence goes on along the minus strand of CAYZZU010000009.1, from coordinate 61,293 downwards.
CCACGCCACAGAAAGATGGAGACTATTCCCTGGTGAGAAACTCCAGCACCCGTTCCGCCACGCATTCCGCGCTCGCCACGCAGTCGTTGATCCCGATTCCATGAAAGGCGTTTCCGGTCAGGAAGAGACCCGCGTGGCGTTCAGAGACGATCCGTTCGAGTTTCCTGACCGCCTCGGCATGCCCGACTACATACTGGGGGATCGCCTTTTCATGCCGGAAGATCCTGACGAAATCGGGTGGAGACGAAATCCCCATGATTTTCTTCAGCTCCTTCCGGGTATTGGCCAAGACCTTTTCTTCACTGAACAGCCCGTATTCGGGATGACGCGCCCCTCCAGCCATACTGCGGAGCGAGACGTACCCTTCGGGTGCCCGTCCGGGGAAGATGCTTGAATCCCAGAGGGTTCCCAGGATTCGTATTCCCTCTCTGTCGGGAATCAGAAAACCGAACCCATCGACCGGCATGGGAATCGCCTTTTTGGGGTACCCCATGCAGATTACGGAGAGAGGGGCATATGGAATGCGATCCAGGATCGGTCGGCAGTCCGGGTCGATTCCTCCGAGGATTCCGGAAGCGACATAGGCCGGCACCGCCAGGATCACAACATCCGTTTCGATCGTCCCTCCTTGACCCGACAGGTGGATCCTGTATGGGGAATCCCCTTGTCCCTTTTCCAGGGCGGTGACCCCGGACGATGTACGGACCCCCCCGGCAAGGGCGGCCTGAAGGGAATGGACCAGGTCTTCCAACCCCCCTTCAAAAGAGGTGAGAACGCCCCCAGGACCGGCGGGACCGGCACCGGAACGGTCTCCATTCCCCTGGCGCTTTTTCGCCCGTTGGAGATGGATCATGGCACGAATCAGGCTTCCATATTGGGCCTCCAGTTCCGCGATCCGGGGAAAACAACTCTTCAGACTCATGGTCTCCGGGTCGCCGGCGAAGATCCCCGAGACCATCGGAGCGATCAATTTGTCCAGGGCTTCCTGCCCTAATCTCCGTCTCGCGAAGTCCGCCAGTGTTTCATCTACCCCCTCCGGCGCCTTTTTTGCGAAGAGTTCCCCGATCATTCTCAGGCGCCCCCGCATGGAGAGTAGACGCGAAAGAAAAAAAGCCGGTGGACTCTCCGGGAGGCGGTGCAACTTCCCCCCGGAATAGATAAAACGCCTGCGGGCCTCATCCCTGCTCCTCAAAAGGCGGCCGTCAACTCCCAGCCTTCGACAGAATTCCAGAGTTGCAGGTTTGTTGTCCAGAAAACCATTCGGGCCGTATTCACACAGGAATCCCTGGTCCCGGACACTCCGGATCTTACCACCCGGACGTTCCTCCTGCTCCAGAATCGTTAACTCAATGGGGATTCCTTTTCCGGCTGCGCCCTCCTGGAGGGCATATGCCGCAGCCAATCCGGAGATCCCGCCGCCGATTACCACAATGCGATGACCTGTCATGTCTGCCGTTCCTTTCCCGATCGGACGCGGTCCCTCCTCCTGATGCGTTCCCGTCCGGTCCCGTCAAAGCCCCTCTTACAGGGACTCCGGGTTCATTCGAATCTCTGAAAACTCATCAAACCGGGAGAGATAATCTTTGAGTTTCCGAATCACCTTCTTCTCAATCTGGCGGGTTCTTTCACGGCTGATTCCGAAGGAATCCCCGATTTCCTGCAGGGTTTCCGGAGGATCAGACAAAAGACGTCTTTGTAAAATGGCCTGCTCCTTCTCTCCCAGGGTCGACGAAAAGGCCCGCACTTTTTCCTGGAAGAGTTTCATGATCTCATCCTGTGCCATTTGTTCATCCACGGGATTTTCCCGGGTGGAGAAGAAATGGAGCAGTGAAGTTTCTGAGTCCTCTTCGATCGGTGCATCGAGGGAGAGATCCTCTCCCTTCAGAATCTGCTGCATTTCGAGAACATCCGATTCCCGGACATCGAAACGTTTGGCCAGCAGCTTGGGAGTGGGGGTCTCCCCCAGCGATGCGAGTCGTTCCACTTCCTGATTGAGCTTGTAAAAAAGCTTTTTCTGGGCCGCGGTGGTTCCGACCTTGTAGATCCGGTAGTTGTGCATAATGAATTTCAGGATATAGGCGCGAATCCACCACGCTGCGTAGGTAGAGAGTTTCACCCCCTTGAAGGGATCAAATTTTTTCACGGCCTGGATCAGCCCGATGTTGCCCTCCTGAATCAGGTCCAGGGCGTTCTGATAAAAACGGACAAATTCGAAGGCTATTTTTACCACCAGTCGAAGATTCCCCATCACAAGTTTCTGGGCGATTTGCATCTCGCCGGTCTGAAAATAACGGACCGCCAGTCGATGCTCTTCCTCCGGAGTCAAAAGAGGATATCCCCGAATTTCGGCAAGATATCTCTGCAGGGGATCACTCTTGACCAGAGTGTTCTTCGTTGCCGGATTTTTAATCAGAGGGGTTTCTTTTTTCTTCATGAACACGCTTTTCGCGAGAGACCGGGCAAAATCCGAGAGTCACTTTGAGGGTTGAACCTCTTTCGAGGATAAATCCTTTATCATGACACGACGAAGGGTTTCTCTCCATTCGGAAGAAGGAAGCCCGCGCAGGGTGACCTCAACTTCTTTCCGTTCCGCGTCCCGGAGCGGAGGAATCTTGCGGAAAGACATCAACCTGGGACGGGGGGGGGGAGGCACGGGTCCGAGACGAAACCGGATCTCCGACAGGGAATCGGGACCGATTTCCGCGTTGATCTTGGCGAGAATCGGTTCTTTGAGAAAAATGAGTTGATGCATCCAGGCGGAATGATCCACAATGACAAACAGACAATCCCCCAGATAAAACCCGGGACGGGTATGGGCGGCGATCTGTTTGCCTACAATCTCTTCCCACACGGACCAGACACGATAGCGTATGATCATCCGATCGATCCCGAAATCTTTGAGCAACCCCTGAAGGATACTGCCGGCGGTTATCGGATTCCCGGGCGCGTATTTTCTTGAAGCGGAACTGGACATGGATATCTGATCCTGTCGGTTTGGAAACGGGTTACCCCACATGATCTGTATTTTTCACTTAACTTGTTTCCCTGTCAAGAAAAATTTCAGTTGCGCCTTCAATGGGGTAATGGTATATTTTGAACAGTTTTTTGTTTCTCTAACTTATTTTAAAATAAACTTTTTCCCGTTTGTTCGCCCGTTTTGACTTCGAGCAGGGGCAGGCGGAGCGAAGCATAGGAGATCACATGCCTGAACTTCGAAAGGATCCGATCATCGGGAGGTGGGTCATCATCTCCACAAACCGGGGCAAACGGCCTACCGATTTCGGGGAAACCCTGCACAAAGGGAATGGGGGGTTCTGCCCGTTCTGTTATGGAAACGAAAAGGTGACGCCACCTGAGATCCTGGCCTACCGGAAGAATAACTCCGCCCCCAATATGGAGGGGTGGAGCCTCCGCGTGGTTGCCAATAAATTCCCGGCCCTGGAGATTGAGGGAGATCTGAAAAAACGGGGGGACGGAATCTACGATAAAATGAACGGGGTGGGAGCGCATGAGGTGATCATTGAAACCCCTCACCATGAAAAAACCTTGAGTACCCTCCCGGTGGAAAAGGTGGAGGACGCGCTCTGGGCCTACCGGGAGCGGTTCGAGGACCTGAAACGGGATTCGCGCTTCAAGTATATTCTGATATTCAAAAACGAAGGGATATCCGCGGGGGCTTCTCTGGTGCATTCCCATTCTCAGTTGATCGCCCTTCCCATCGTGCCCAAGAGGGTGGCCGAGGAAATCCAGGGCGCCCTGACGCACTACCGGTACAAGGAGCGCTGCATCTATTGCGATATTATCCACCAGGAGTTGGAAACACGGACCCGGGTGGTATCGGAAAACGAGTACTATGTAGCCCTTGAACCGTTTACACCGAGGTTTCCCTTTGAAACCTGGATTCTGCCGAAAGAACATTTCTCTTCCTTTGAGTTGATGCCGCAGGAGCGGTTCGCCCCATTGGCGTGGCTCCTTCAGGATACCCTGAAGCGAATCGACAAAACCCTGAATGTTCCTCCTTACAATTACATCCTCCATACCTCGCCCATCGGAGAGGAGATAAACGACCACTATCACTGGCATATCGAGATCATGCCGAAACTGACCCGGGTGGCAGGCTTTGAATGGGGTTCAGGGTTTTACATCAATCCGACCCCTCCCGAAGAGGCTGCGGAATTTCTGCGGGAGGCTCGCGTCTGAACCCGGTGAGTCCTGTCTGCGAAATCGGAGTGTTTCATGAAGATCCTGTTTGCAGCCTCCGAGGTGTTTCCATTCGCGAAATCCGGTGGGCTCGCGGATGTGGCGGGTAGTCTTCCGGTCGCGTTAAAGAAGTTGGGGCATGATGTCCGGGTGATCCTGCCCAGATACCGTTCGGCGGATCACGCGGGGATCCCCTTGCATGAAACGGGCGTTCGGATTCAGGTACGGGTGGGTGACCGGATGGTCCAGGCCGGGCTTTTACTCTCCACCCTTCCATCGGATGTCCCGGTTTACCTGGTCCGGTATGATCCTTATTTCGACCGGGATTCCCTCTACGGAACCGATGAAGGGGATTATCCCGACAACTCCTTCCGTTTCATTTTCTTTTCCAGGGCCGTTCTTGAATCCATGAAGGCCCTGGGTTTTTTCCCGGATGTTCTGCATCTCAACGACTGGCAGACGGGACTGGCCGCTTTCCTCCTTCACTCGGGAAAAGCAGGGAGTCCTTTTGCCCGGGTAAGCACCCTTTTTACCATCCACAACCTGGGTTATCAGGGGGTGTTCTGGCGTCATGATCTTCCCTTTACGGGGCTGGGATGGGAGTCTTTTACACCCGATGGGATAGAGTTCTTCGGGAAGATCAACTTTTTGAAAGCGGGGCTGGTGGGTGCGGATCTGCTCACAACGGTCAGCAGAAAATATGCCGAGGAGATCCAGACACCGGAATTCGGTTTCGGTCTGGACGGGGTTTTGCGCAAACGATCCCGGGATCTTTTCGGAATCTTGAACGGGGTGGATTACAGCCTCTGGAATCCGGAAACGGACCGCCTTCTTCCCGCGCGATACTCCGCGGAAGACCTCGAAGGGAAAAAGGAGTGCAAAAAGGCGCTTCTGGAGACCTTCGGTCTGAAGGCCCGGCTGGGGCGGCCGCTCTTCGGATGCGTCTCACGACTGACGGACCAGAAGGGGTTTGACCTGATTACGGAAATCGCGCGGGAATGGGCCGAAAGGGACCTCGCCCTTGTGGTACTCGGCAGTGGGGATCGGAAGTACCAGGATCGATTGACCCGTCTGTCCGTGGAATTCCCTGAGAACATCGGTGTCAGAATCGCCTATGACGATCGGCTGGCCCATTGGATCGAAGCCGGTTCGGATTTCTTCCTGATGCCTTCCCGATACGAACCTTGCGGGTTGAATCAGATGTACAGTCTCCGATACGGCACCATTCCGATCGTTCGGGCCACCGGCGGGCTGGATGATACGATCACCGAATTTTGTGGAACGACTCTGCGGGGAAATGGATTCAAGTTTTCCGGGGCATCGCCCTCACAACTTCTGGAAACCATTGAACGGGCCCTTTCGGTCTATCGGGATGATGGCCTTTTCCCGAAGTTGATCGGGAATGCCATGGCCTGTGATTTTTCCTGGATCCGCTCGGCACGGGAATATGAGAAGCTCTATCAGATCCTGAAGAAGCCAGCGGAAAGGATCCATGGGACGAGAACCAGGACGCTTTGAGCAATGGGAAACAGCAGAATCGAGTTCGAAATTTTAAGAGATATCCTCAAGATCAGCAATTCCACGCTGGATCTGCATGAACGCCTGAACCAGGTTGTGGAGGAGATCGTCGCCAAAATGGATGTGGATGCCTGCGCCGTTTATCTGAGGCGCAGGGGAATGGAAAGCCTGAGCCTGAAGGCCGCCGCCGGATTGAATCCGGATGCAATCGATGGGATCAGCCTGAATATGGGGGAGGGCATTACCGGATGGGTGGCGGAGCAGAAAACCTCCCTCGCGATACAGGACATCTTCCGGGATCCGAGGATGAGATATTTCCCCGGAACCGGAGAGGAACGATATCATTCCATGATTTCCGCCCCCATTCTGTTCCTTGGAAAATGTCTGGGGGTGATCAATGTATGGACCTGCGGTGAGAGGGCCTTCACCGACAACGAGATCCACCTGCTTTCCTCCATCGCCGACGGGATCAGTGGGAGTATCCGCAACGCCCAGCTCTATCTGGATGCCACGACACGATATCGTGAGTTAGGCGCGCTGAACGATTTCAGCAAGTTGCTCAATTCTTCATTCGAATTTCAGGAACTGATCGGAATGATCACCCGCAGAAGCACGGAGCTGATCGGCGCCAGCGGATGCATTCTCCGTCTGCTGGACGAACAGGGCAACGTTCTGAAGGTGAAATCCATGTATGGGCTTTGCAGGGATCCCGAGACGATCGCCCGGACCGACATTCCTCTGGGGGCGGGAATAGCCGGGAAGGTGGTGGTCAGCGCCCAACCTCTGATGATCAACAATCTGGGGCGGAGAGAGGAAGAAGATCTCGCCATCAACCGGATTTTTTCCTCCATGCTCTGTGTCCCGCTGACGGTCAAAGACAAGGTGATCGGAACCCTGACCGTTCATGACAAAACCGACGGGCAGGGAAGCCTCATTCCCTTCGACCGTGATGACCAGAACCTCCTCTGGGCGCTGGCCAGTCAGGGGGCGCTGGTGGTGGAGAATGCCCGTAATTATGAGCGGGCGGAGCGGCTCTTCCGGGAAAACGCGCAGCGAGCGAATGATTTCGAGATTCTCTACGAGATCACCTCGGCCATGAACACCACCATGAATCTGGATCATCTGCTCCAGATTATCCTGAAGGCCGTTACCTTCGGCAAGGGGCTCAATTTCAACCGGGCCATTCTCCTTCTGTTGAATGAGAAGACCAACACCCTGCAGGGGATGCTCGGGGTGGGACCGGACAGTGGGGAAGACGCCTACAAGATCTGGAATGAAATCGGATCGAAGGATATGGACTTCAAGGACTGGATCGCCTCGATCGGTCTGGACGAGGGGCAACCTGTCAGCCGTTTTGATCTTCTCGCCAAGGGAATCCGGGTCCCCATTGAGTATGGGAAAGGTGTGCTGGCCCTGACGGTGCTGGAGCGAAAGGCCTTCAACATTGAAAACGCCCAGCAGGACTCCCGTGTGAACCCGGAGATCCTCGCCTCTCTCGGTTTCGAGAGTTTTGCCACGGTTCCCCTGATCTCCCAGGACCGGGTGGTCGGGGTCATTGTTGTGGACAATCTGTATAACAAGCGGGAAATCACGGCTGAGGACATCAGGCGACTGGAACTCTTTGCCAGTCAGGCGGGACTGGCCATCGAGAACGCAAGGGTCTATTCGGACCTCGAACTGGCCAACCGGTCTCTCAAGGAGATACAGGACCGTCTGATCCAGTCCGAAAAGCTGGCCGCCTTGGGTGAGATGGCCGCCAGTATCGCTCACGAGATCCGGAACCCGTTGGTCTCGATCGGAGGGTTCGCCAGAAGACTCGACAGTAAACTGGATTCCACCAATCCGGAAAAACGATATTCCAGAATCATTGTCAAGGAAGTGAATCGGCTCGAAAAAATCCTGCAGGAAGTTCTGGCCTTTTCCCGATCCGCGGAGCCTCAGTTTTCCCGCTGTCGCATCGTGGATATTCTGTCGGAAGCGTTGGAGGTTCTCGACGATGGCTTCGCGGAAAGCGGAATCCAGGTTGTTAAAAAATTCCAGGAGGGGATTCCGGAGATTCACGCCGACGCCAACCAGCTGAAGCAGGTTTTTATCAATCTCTTCTCCAATGCCCAGCAGGCTATGGCACGGGGCGGAAGCATCACCACGGAATGTCGGTACGATGAAATCGAGGGAGATGTCGTCATCTCCGTAAGGGATACCGGCGGAGGGATCTCCGAGGATGTGATTACCAACATCTTCAATCCCTTCTTTACCACGAAACACTCGGGAACAGGACTCGGGCTGGCGATTACCCATCGCGTTGTCGAGATGCATGGAGGTCACATCCAGGTGAAGAACCAGCCCGGTGTGGGAGTTACTTTCGTGGTCTCCATTCCTGCGCGCGTCAAGAGCACCGAACCCGTAAAGAATTAACGGCCGTTTGATCCAAGCTGTCAGCTTTTCAATTTCAGATGTTCAGTGTATAATTCGTGAAAGGGTCCATATCGAGAGGGGAGAGATGATGAAAACGATTCTGATCGTGGATGATGAGGAGAATATCCGAACTCTTTATCAGGAAGAATTGAAGGATGAAGGGTACCAGGTTATTCTCGCAAGTAATGGGTATGAGGCGCTGGAAGTCCTGAATACACAGACACCGGATGCCATTATTCTGGATCTGAAGATGCCCGGCATGGACGGAGTGAATCTGCTGAAGCTGATCAAGGAACGGAAGGAAAACGATATTCCCGTTATCATTTGTTCCGCCTATGAAGAATACAAACAGGATTTTTCCCTCTGGGCATCCGAGGAATATATTGTCAAATCTTCAGACCTGACCAAGATGAAGGACGCCCTGGCCCGGATTCTGAAAAAGTAGTCTTTCCGAACTCCGCGGAAACGCGACCGGAGGGAGCATGGCGGTTCCTGCAAGTTTTTCCGAGTTTGATCTTATCCAAGAGATGATAAAACCCGTCCGGGTGTTCTCCGGGAACCTGGTTACGGGAATCGGTGACGATTGCGCTGTTATTTCCGGTGAGGGCCGCCGTGATTTTCTGGCTACCGCGGATCTGCTGATCGAGGATGTGCACTTTTCCCGAAAATGGTTTACTCTGGAAGAGATCGGTGAAAAGGCGTTTCGTGTCAATCTCAGTGATATCGCGGCCATGGGGGGAAAACCGGAATTCGCCCTGGTCACCCTGGCCCTTCCCGCCACCCTTTCAAGAGAAGAGATCGGGGCGCTTTATGACGGAATCCGGAAAACAGCGGAACAGTTTCAAACCACGATCGCCGGAGGAGATCTGTCCGGAACTCCGGGAGGGATTGCAATCGACATCATGCTGATCGGTACCGTCGAAAAAGGTAGCGCGATTCTCCGCTCCGGCGCAAAGCCGGGAGACCGGGTCTTTGTCAGCGGAACGGTGGGGGATGCAACCGTCGGGCTCCGTGTTCTTCAGAAGGGAATGAGCGGTCCGGCTTCGGATTTTCTGGCGGGCAGACACCGCCGTCCCGAGCCGAGAATCCCCCTTGGACAAGTCCTTGCAGGAGGGGGGAGAACCACGTCGATGATTGATATCAGTGACGGTCTTTCCTCGGATTTGATGCACCTGTGCAGATCAAGCGGGGTCGGGGTGAGAATCAGAACCGAGGCCCTGCCGATCTCGGAACCTTGTCGCAAAATCTGTCATGTCCTGCATTGGAGCGATATCGATGCCGTCCTGCAGGGTGGGGAGGATTATGAGCTTCTTTTCACCATGCCCCGTGAGGCCTCGCAGGATCTCAAGAAGGCGTCACTCCCTGTGGACGTGACCGAAATCGGAGAGGTCCTGCCGGAAGGAGCCGGGGCCTTTCTCGAGTTTCCCGACGGCCGGCGGAAAGATCTTTTCCCCTCGGGTTTCGACCATTTTCTTCACATCCCCTGAGGCCGTCCTGTGCCGGATTTTTCCCAAATCTTTGCCTTGACTCGTTTCAAGGGCTTCTATATAATTCGGACAATTTTGACGGATTCATAAAAAGTTTACCTGAAATAAGACTTTTTACGGGATGAACATTCTATTTCCTGCCACAGTCCCCGAAAGGAGGAGCGGTGTATTCCGGCAAAAAGATCCGCAAAGCGATTTTCCCGGCGGCGGGTTTAGGGACCCGTTTTCTGCCTGCCACCAAGGCGTCTCCCAAAGAGATGCTCCCTCTTGTCGACAAACCGATGATCCAGTATGTGGTGGAGGAGGCGGTTGCATCCGGGGTGGAACATATCATCATGATCACCGGCCGCGGTAAACGGGCCATTGAGGATCATTTCGATAAACATGTCGAGCTGGAATTTTATCTGGAAGCAAAAGGAAAAACCGAGATCCTCCGCCGGATTGAAGAGATCTCCAATCTGGCCGACTTCGTCTATGTCCGCCAGAAAGAACCCCTGGGCCTTGGTCACGCGGTTCTGTGCGCCCGTGACCTGATCGGGGACGAACCTTTCGCCGTTCTTCTGGGAGATGACATCATTGACGCCGCAGACCCTGTTCTCGGCCAGATGATCCGGATTTATGAAAGGCACCACTACTCCGTCCTGGCCTTGCAGGAGGTGCCTCAGGACCAGATCCACCTGTACGGGGTGATTCAGGGAGAAGAGGTGGAAAGTGGGACCTTCCGGATTCGCCGGATGGTCGAGAAACCCCCGCGGGAGAAGGCCCCCTCCAATCTGGCAATCATCGGGCGCTATATCCTGACTCCCAGGGTCTTTGACTTCCTGGTCAAACAGGAGGTCGGCGTGGGTGGAGAGATTCAACTGACTAACGCCCTCCAGAGACTGGCCGAGGTCGAACCGGTGTACGGATGTCTTTTTGAGGGGAAACGGTATGATGGAGGGAGCAAACTCGGATTTCTGAAGGCGACGGTGGAATTGGGGCTTAAGAATCCGGAGCTGGGGCCTTCCTTCAAGGATTATCTGAAAGGTCTGGAGCTGGATTGATGTTCGTGGCAGTTGTTGATACCATCGGGAGGGAAGAATGGCCGAAGAGAAAGAGGTAAATCCAAAGGAAGAGGAAATAAAAATCCCTGAGGAGATTCCTCTCTTACCGATACGGGATGTGGTGGTTTTCCCGTTCATGATTTTGCCCCTGTTCGTGGGGCGTGAAGTCTCCATACGGGCGATCGACGAGTCGCTCTCCAACGACCGGTTGATCCTACTTTGCACCCAGAAACAGATCGAGGAAGAGGATCCCACGGCGGAAGGGATTCACGCCATCGGAACCGTCGCAACCATCATGCGGATGTTGAAACTGCCGGACGGCCGGGTCAAGATTCTGGTACAGGGGTTGGCCAAGGCGAAAATTGCGCGCTTTATTTCCACCCGTCCCTTTTTCAAGGTGGCGATCGAAAAGATATCCGAGGAGACCGCTCCACAGATTACGGTGGAAGTGGAAGCCCTGATGCGGAACGTCAAGGAACAACTGGAGCAGATGGTCTCCCTGGGCAAAATGATCCTTCCCGATATTCTGATTATCTCGGAAAACATCGAAGATCCGGGCCGGTTGGCCGACCTGATCACCTCCAATATCGGCCTGAAGGTGGATCAGGCCCAGGAGATTCTGGAGTTGACCGATCCCGTGGCGAGACTGCAGAAGGTCAGCGAATACCTGAGCAAGGAAATCGAGCTCCTCTCGGTCCAACAGAAGATCCAGGCCGAGGCCAAGGGAGAGATGGACAAGATCCAGAGGGAATATTTTCTGCGCGAACAGCTCAAGGCGATCCAGAAAGAACTGGGCGAAGTGGATGAAAGGGCCGAGGAGATCAACGATTTCAAGGAGAAGATCCGGAAGGCCCGGATGCCCCGGAAGGTCCAGACGGAGACGGAAAAACAACTCCGCAGGCTGGAAAAGATGCACCCGGATTCCGCCGAGGCCTCGACGGTCCGGACCTATCTGGAATGGCTCATTGAAATGCCCTGGAGCAGGAGTACGCGGGATTCCCTGGACCTCAAGAAGGCCAGAGAGGTTCTGGATGAGGACCATTACAATCTGGAGAAGATTAAAGAGCGGATCCTGGAATATCTGAGCGTGCGGAAGCTCAAAAAAAAGATGAAAGGACCGATTCTCTGTTTCGTGGGACCCCCGGGAGTGGGGAAGACCTCTCTGGGGCGTTCCATCGCCCGTGCCCTGGGAAGAAAGTTCGTCCGGATTTCGCTGGGGGGGGTTCGGGATGAAGCGGAAATCCGGGGACACCGGAGAACCTATGTAGGGGCGCTTCCCGGCAGGATCATCCAGGGGATCAAGCAAGCCGGATCCAATAATCCCGTCTTCATGATGGATGAAATCGACAAACTCGGCGCGGACTTTCGGGGAGATCCCTCCTCGGCGCTGCTGGAGGTTCTGGATCCGGAGCAGAACAACTCCTTCTCGGATCATTACCTGAATGTCCCCTTTGATCTTTCCAACGTGATGTTCATCACCACCGCCAATCTTCTGGATCCGATTCCTTCGGCCCTGAGGGACCGGATGGAGGTGCTCTACCTTTCCGGATACACCCATGAGGAGAAACTGAAGATCGCCCGGCGGTACCTGATCCCCCGCCAGCTGGATGAACATGGAATTACCGGGAAGAACCTGGTTGTCTCCGATTCAGCGCTTCTTGAACTGATTACCTATTACACCCAGGAAGCCGGTCTCAGGAACCTGGAACGAGAGATTGCCAGCCTCTGCAGAAAGATCGCGAGACGGGTCGCCGAGGGAGCCGACCGGAGATACATGATCACATCAAACAACCTCAACAAATACCTCGGCCCTCCCAAGTACCTGCCGGAAGTCGAGGTCGGAATGGACCAGATCGGTGTGGCCACAGGCCTTGCCTGGACCCAGAGCGGGGGGGAACTGATCTTTATCGAAGCCAATAAAATGAAAGGGAAGGGGGGACTCGTACTCACCGGCCAACTGGGAGACATCATGAAAGAGTCCGCTCAGGCGGCCATGAGTTTTATCCGTTCAAGGGCCAAGAGCCTGGGGATCAGGGAAAGTACCTTTTCCCAGAACGATATCCACGTGCATGTTCCGGCCGGTGCCATTCCGAAAGACGGTCCCTCAGCGGGAATCACTATGGCGACCGCGTTGGCGTCGGTCTTCACCGATCAGCCGATCGTGAAGAATCTGGCCATGACCGGCGAGGTCACCCTGCGCGGTCGAGTGCTTCCGATCGGTGGTCTCCGTGAGAAGTCGATGGCGGCCATGCGTGCCGGGATCCGGCAGGTCATTATCCCCAAAAAGAACGAAAAAGATCTGGTGGAATTGCCTCCCAAGGTGAAAAAGAATCTGGAGTTCATCCCGGTCGAACAGATGGATGAGGTCCTGAAAATCGCGCTGACTCCTGCTCCGAGGAAAACCGGGAAGAAAATCCGCAGCGGGAAAAAGGCCTCGTCCATCAAAAAATCCGTGACGAGGAAAAGGACTTCGACCGCAAAAAAGGGAACGGCCGGTAAATCCTCTTCGGCGCGTGCCCGAACAGCCCGAGGGTAATCCGCCTCCGGATTCACGTTGCCGTTTTGAAACAAGCCGGAAGCCGGTTTGTGCTTCCATTCCCGACGCACCAGTTTCGTCGGGCGGGATTATCCCAGCCAGTGATTGTGCAGGGCGCTGGTTTTCAGGAAATCAACGAAGGCCTCTATGCGGGGAGACAGTTTCATCCATTTATAGTGGATGAGTTTGAAATCCCGCACGATATGAATGCCCCGAATCGGTACTTCCTGAAGGGTTCCGAGCTTCAGTTCCTTCTGGATGGTCGAACGGGAGAGGATGGCGACCCCCAGGTTCGCTTCGACCGCTCCTTTGATTGCCTCGCTGCTGCCTAATACCATGGATATCCGAAGGTGCAACGGATCGAGGCCGGCGCTTTTCAGCCAGGTTTCGGTCTCTTTTCGGGTTCCGGATCCCCGTTCTCTGACAATGAAACGGTGCTTCCGGAGATCTCCCGGAGCCACTGTTCTGAGGCGCGACAAAGGACTTTTGGGGGAGGCGATCAGGACCAGTTCATCTTCGAGGATTTTCTCCTGATATAAATCCCGGTTTTCCACCTTCTCCGCCAGGATTCCGATATCAAACTTCCGGCTTACCACGCCGTTTAATATCTGATCGGAATTCCCAATCGAAAGATAGGTTTCCACATCCGGGTAACTTGCCATGAAATCCCCCAGAACCGAGGGAAGGATATATTCTCCGATCGTGGTGCTGGCCCCCACCACGACACGGCCCCGGATCTTTCCGCTGATCTTGGCGATCATGCGTTCCGCTTCTTCATAACAGGAAAGAATTTTTCTGGCCTGCTTCAAAAGGATTCCCCCGGCCTCGGTCAGGGAAACCCGGTTTTTTTCTCTGTAGAAAAGAAGGGTGCCGAAATGGGCTTCCAGTTTCTTGATCTGAAAGGTTACGGCGGGCTGGGTCAGGAACAATTCCTGGGCTGCTTCCGAAAAATTTAACTTTTCGGCGGCCTTGCAAAACACGCGCATTCGGAAATCGATCATGCCGAACTCCATAAGATTTGCTATAAGCTAACATAAACAGATTCAATTATAAAGTCAAAATTCGGTTGACTCGAAACAGGTTTTTCATTTATATTAGGAATGGTTCATTTTCTCAGTCTTTCGGGAAAGAGAATGAAGTCGGTAAAAAGGAGACGGTTAGATGCCTTTTTATGAATATTCCTGTTCAGCGTGTGGCGAGGTCTTCGAGGTTCTACAGAAGATCGGTTCCGGGGGCGAGGAGGTGCAGTGCCCCAAATGCGGCGCCATCGGCGGCAAAAAGCTCATGTCTCTTGCGGCCGTACACGGAACAACGGGAGGAAGTTCCGGGGGGGCGTCAGGTGGCTGCAGTCCCCATGGGGGATTCACCTGAGGCGGATAGTTCCCGCGGTCGCAGGAGAAGCATGGATAATGAGTGAAATTTTTGTCTGGGTGATTCTGGCGGTATTTCTCGGCCTGATGGGTGTCCTGGCCTATAAGGGCGGAGGATGACGGTTACATCCCTCTTCCCGGTCCGGGAAGTCTGAAGAATGTGAAAAGAAGCTTTCTTCAACCCGCAGGACATAGTCTCGCGAGGTTTCCCTTTTGTTTTTCCCCGTTTCTTCCGTTACAACACCATATCCGCAAGTGTGTTGACGATCACCGGGTCGAAGTGGATATTGCCGAGATTTTTCATTTCCTTTAAGGTCTCCTTCTGGCTGAAGGCCGGTCTGTAGGAACGATTGGAGGTCATGGAGACAAACGTATCGGCTACGCTGAGTATCCGGGAGGAGAGAGGGATCTGGTCTCCCACAAGGCCGTATGGATATCCCGATCCGTTCAGTTTTTCATGATGTTGCAGAATCGTGTTTTTCACTTCCTCTTCCTCGACCGTCAGTGCGTCCAGAATCTTCCAACTGAAGAAGGGGTGGCGCCGTACGATCGAAATTTCTTCCTCATTGAGTGCCCCGGGTTTATTGAATAATTCGTTTGCAATAGAGATCTTTCCGATATCATGCAGCCTGGCTGACAAGGTCAGTTTGTCAACCGCTTCAGCGTTCATATGTAGCTTCAGAGCCAGTTCTCTGGCGTAATGCGCCACCTTTTCCGAATGCCCCTGGTAATATGGATCTCTTGCTTCGAGTATCGTGGCCAGGGAAGAAAGGGCGATCTTGGAGAAATTCTGCTGGGTTTTTTCAAACCGGAGACCTTCGCTGAGAAATCGGGACATCTTTTCACCAAGCGGAAGGATACGCTTCAGATCATCGTCTGTAAAGGTTTTCCCATCCTCCTTGTTCGCAAGGTGAACCACCCCCTGGACCCTTCCACGATGAACCAGGGGAATTGACAGGAAGGAGTTGTTTCGGTAATCTTTATAGAGGTTCCTGTGCACCTCTTTGACTTGGTCGATATCGTGGACAACCACCGGTTTTTTGAGTGCGGCCACCCACCCGGTCACCGTTCCCCTCGATGGAATCCGACTGTTTTTGATCAGTTCGGAGTTTTTCCCGAATCCACAAGCGACCTTGATGATAAAGTCATCTTCTTCTTTCCCGGCAAGGAGAAGAGATCCCTTGCCGGCGTGCAGGGTTTCCATGGCCAAGGAAACCACAAACTCCAGAAGCCGATCCAGATTAAAAATGGAATGAATCGTGCGTGTGACCCGGTCCAGATGGATGTGCTGTGATGGATCTTCGCTTCTTTTTATGGATCGGGATTCCGAGGGATACTGGGCAATGCGGTTTCCCCCTGAATCGAGGGCCTTTTGCAGAGTCTGTTCCGCCGCCTCAATCAGGGCAAGCTTCACCCTGGCATCAAATGGGAAAGTAACCAGACCACCACTGATGGTCATATGGACGTCTCCATTTTCCCGGTCCCCGGGGAAACGGTGATTATCGATCGTCGAACGGAGACGGTCCGCAAAGATCTCTCCTCCCTTCCGGTCGGTTTCCGTGAGGATTAAAGCGAAACGGTTTTCACCGTACCGGTAAAGGGAATCAATTTGCCGCGCCTGATTTAAGAATATGGAATGGATCCGTCCCAAAGTCTCTTCCCCCCAGAGATGTCCAAACCGGCCGTTGTAATCATTCCACTGGTCGATTTCCACCAGAAGCAGGGACATGGGAGTCTTCCGGCGTTGGGCCCGTCCGATCTCACGATCCAGCTGATCGTAGAATCGTGAAAGGCTTGAATGGCCGAGCACCTGCCCCATCGGTGAGTAAGATCCGATTCCTTCGGCCTCTTCAAAGTTTCTGAATAAGGCTTCCGATTGAATCATCAGGAGCCAGAGAAGTTTCGCCTGTTCCTTGGTAAATCCCTTCCTTTTTTTTCTGAAAAGCTGAAGGGTCCCGATAATGTTGTTATTTTTGTAGATCGGGACACCGATCATGGTTCGAGCTTCCAGACTTTCGAGGCACCGGGCGACCTCAGTATGTTCACTGAATGGGACATAGAGAGTCTTCCCATATTCAACGCACCATTCCGCAAAGAGATTTCCATGCCGTAGAGGCTCAGGAAGCGACCCCGGAAACCCCCGGGCAATGTATGGGACCATCTGTTCCATGTCATTGTCCCAGAGGTAGAGAAGGGCTTTATCGTATGAGATCATCTCACTGATCAGATCGCAGAGCACGTGGAGAGAAACCTTGAACTCCATATTCAGACTTGTGATCATGTTGGCCTTGAAGAGGATATTGATTCCCTGGTAATTTCTTGTAGCGAAATCGCGGGTAACATCGGGAGAGATCTCTAAAAAGTATCGATCGGCTTTTTGGTTTTGATTCATTTTTCTGTTGTTGCCTTCAGATATTGCAGGGGACCAATCCACCGTTTCAGACCTGTCAATGGGGACGTCCAGGTCTTCCAGTCATGGTCAATCTGAACCTGTGCCGTTATTTAATTTTAGCAATATGTGTGCCAAGAACACCCAGCAGGAAGGGAAGATCATAGAACGGGCCTCTCCAACCATATTTCGTTATATAAAACATACAGTTACAGATAGATGACCGGCATGCGCCCGTGGGAGGGATCCGTTTTCTTTGAAACTGATTCGGACAGGTGTGTAAAAATATTCACAAAATAGGAAAATTTTTTCACTTATTGGGAGAAAAAGTTCTTATGTTTTGTGAGCGGATCGTGCATCCATATCTGCAAATCTTTCCAGTAAAACAGGTAGCAACCATCACCACGGGAGCGACCTCGATTGGATGGGATTTTCTGTTCGTGAAAAGGAGATCCGCCGAAAAATAATTAAGAAAGGCACCTGAAAAATTTTTCGGGTGCCTTTCCAGAATGACATCATGGGGGGTGATGTCAAACCCTGTATTTAGATTTGAAGAGGGCAAAAATAACTTCTCCCTGATTGCATATTTTATATAGCAAGTTCCATGCCGGACGGTCCGGTAGTGGAGATGATTATGTAACCCATTGATAAATCAGGCAATACATGGATGGGGCCGCAGCCGCCACTCATTCCCGCATGGGGAAGGATGAGACAGAAATGCACAATCGTCCTGTGGCGTTTCTGGAATATCCTTGTTTTTTATAGGGTTATAGAACTGTGGCATAATTGTGTCGTTTTGCACTTTTTCTACGGAGTGGAAAAAACGTGACATGCTTTTTGGGGTATGGTAAAAGAAAACCGATGCGGGATGCCTGCCGAAATGTCGTTTTGTCACAAAGTGGGGGGCAATTGAAAAAAGGAGGACAGTATGACCGAAATCGCGGCAGTTCATGGAAGGGAGATTCTGGACTCGAGAGGGAATCCCACGGTGGAGGTGGATGTAACCCTGGCGTGCGGTGTTACGGGACGCGCTGCCGTTCCATCCGGGGCATCCACCGGGGAGCATGAGGCGATCGAGCTGAGGGACCAGGATCCGAAACGGTACCAGGGGAAGGGAGTGCTGAAGGCGGTCAGGCATGTCAACCGGATGATCGGACCGAAAATCATCGGAATGAATGCACTGGACCAGAACGGAATTGATGCGAAGATGATTCGTCTGGATGGGACCTCCAACAGGGGAAAGTTGGGTGCCAACGCGATCCTGGGGTGTTCCATGGCGGTCGCAAAAGCCGCGGCATCCGCCCTTGAGATTCCCCTCTATCGCTATCTGGGCGGGGTGCAAGCCCATACCCTGCCGGTACCGATGATGAATATCTTAAACGGAGGGTCCCATGCCGATACCAATGTGGACCTTCAGGAGTTCATGATCATGCCCGTGGGCGCGAAGAAATTCTCCGAGGCCCTTCGAATGGGATCCGAAAGCTTTCATGCCCTGAAGAGTATCCTGAAAAAAAAGGGATACGGCACGGCTGTTGGGGACGAGGGGGGATTCGCCCCGAATCTCCGATCCAACGAAGAGGCGCTGGAGGTGATTCTGGAAGGGATCCATCTTGCGGGGTACAAGGCCGGTTCAGACATCGCTCTGGCCCTCGATCCGGCGGCCAGCGAATTCTTCGAGCAGGGGAAATACGTCTTCAAGAAATCGGATGGGTCTAAGCGAAGTCCGGGGGAAATGGCGGAATATTATGAAGCGTTGGTCCGACAATATCCGATCGTTTCGATCGAGGACGGAATGGCCGAGGATGACTGGACGGGCTGGAAGATCCTGACCGAAAAACTGGGTGAGCGGATTCAACTCGTGGGGGATGACCTGTTCGTAACCAATACGCGTCGATTGAAAAAGGGTATTGAGAAGAAAGTAGCCAATTCCATTCTGATCAAACTGAATCAGATCGGCACCATCAGCGAGACTCTGGACGCGATTGAAATGGCCCGCCTGGCCCGCTACACGGCCGTCGTGTCCCACCGTTCCGGAGAGACCGAAGACACCACCATCGCAGATCTTGTGGTAGCCGCGGGAACCGGACAGATCAAGACCGGGTCCACCAGCCGGAGCGAACGGATCGCCAAATACAATCGGCTTCTCCGGATCGAGGAAGAACTCGGCTCCTCCGCAAGATTTCCCGGAAAGCGGGTTTTTTCGCAGCTTGACTCGACGGACGGCGGAAGAGCCGGCAAGAAAATACGGTCCTGAATCGTGAGGCGACCTCTCTATGAACTGAAAGCTCCCCTGGAGAGACTGTACCGGACCTATGATACACGTTATCTTGATTCCGATCCCCTGGGGATTGTCCGCCGGTTCAGTCGTCCCGGGGACCGGGAGGTTGCCGGACTGATCGCCGCGGTCTACGCCTACGGCAGGGTCGGGCAGATCCGGGGGACCCTCAGACGAATCTTCGAACCGATGGGGGAAAATCCTCGCCGGTTCATTCTACGGTTTGATTGCAGACGGGACGGGCATCTGTTCGAAGGCATCCTGCACCGTTTCAACCGGGGGGAAGACCTCCTCTGTCTCCTCCTGGCGCTCAACCGGATATTACGCCAATACGGTTCAATCCTGGCGTTTTTCCTGGAGGGGCAGACGGAGGGGGAACAGGATATCCAGGCCTCCCTCGCCAGCTTCGTGGAAAGGATCCACGCCCTTGACTATACGCCGATTTACGGCACACGCGGCGTGCCCGATCCCGTGGGTTTCCGCTTTCTGCTCCCCTCTCCCCGGAAAGGGAGCGCCTGCAAACGGCTCAACATGTTTCTACGATGGATGGTGCGGCGGGACGACGGGATTGATCTCGGACTCTGGAAAGAGGTCTCCCCCGCCCGGCTGGTCATTCCCCTGGATACCCATGTCAGCCGGATCGCCCGCCGGCTCGGGCTCCTGACACGGTGTTCCGTGGACTGGCGGGCTGCCGTCGAAGTGACAGAGCGTCTGAAACTGCTCGACCCGGAGGACCCGGTCAAGTACGATTTTTCCCTCGCCCGCCTCGGGATTCTCAACCAGTGCCGGAAGGAAAAAGATCCTTCAGTCTGCAGCGATTGTCAGCTTCTGCAATACTGCTGTTACTAAATGGTCCGGACCGGTTCATTCCATTCAGCAGCAGGCACCGCCGCACCCTTCCCCGTTCTCCACCTTTGCGGCCGCCGGAGCGCAATCGAAGGGACCGTAGTGAACGCTCCGGTCTCCGTACACCTTGAAGTGCCGGGCGTAGCGGGTTTCTTCGAGCATGGCCGCGGTATTTCCGCAGACGAGCATCGGTTTGCCGGTTACAAACCGGTGGTGGTCATCGAGATTGAAGGCATGAGGATGGTCGGGAATCGTCCCGAGGTAGACGGCGCTCTGGCCGTAGTCCTCACAAAGGTCCTCCAGCGTGTCAAGCTTGAAGGCCCGAATGGTCATGGAATAAAAATCGATCATTCCGATTTTCTCTTCGATCTCCGGATTGTCCAGTGCGATCGATCGGTTCGTGACAACACGGTAGTCCGGACATCCCAGGCCGAGAAGAAGACGGCGGAAGTCTTCAATATACATCGCCCCCGCGAGGCATTCCCCCTGAAGAACCGGATCGTCCTGCAGATGTTTCGGGATCCTCCTTCCGGCAAAGAGATCGGAGAAATAGAGCTCTCCACCCGGTTTCAGAACGCGGAAAATCTCGGAAAAAACGGATGGTTTGTCCGGTGACAGGTTCAGGACGCAGTTCGATATGACCACGTCGATCGATTCGTCTTCGATTCCGCACTCCCGGAGGTCCTCGATATATCCCTGTCTGAAGGAGACATTCGGTTCCGAATAACCAAACCGATCCATCTGCCGGTCAAGATGACGACGCGCTAATTCAAGCTGCTCCTCCGTCATGTCGACTCCGATCACGTTCCCTTGGTTCCCCACGAGCCGGGAAGCGATAAAAACATCCCGACCGGTTCCGCATCCGAGGTCTAAGACCGTACATCCGTTCAGGGCCGGGGGGATCGGCGACCCGCAACCGTAGAAGCGGCTCAGGATCTCGTCATCGATCCGGCTAAGCGCCTCCCGGACCGAAGGGGGCAGGATTTCATCTCCGCTGCAACAGGCATTCGTTTTCAGGTCCTGACTTTTTCGCAGGATCCGTCCGTAATAGGTCTTCAGCTCTTCCCGGATTGTACGTTCCGACTTCATGTTCTCTCCTTTCTTCCGGTCCACGCCGGTTTTCAAGACATCAATCGCCGTTACCGGTACAACTGCTGTTCTAACGGTCCATCAGGGGTTCGATGCACTTTCAGAATACCAGCTAATCCTCAAGCAGTTTCCGCATCGCGGCGTGAATCTTCCCGTTGCTTGCCAGCACGGTTCCCTTGTAAATGGAGAAGGGACCGCCGCGGATGCTTGTGATCTTCCCCCCGGCCTCCTTCAGGATCAGGCTCCCGGCTGCAAGGTCCCAGGGGGCAAGGGCGAATTCCCAGAAGCCGTCAAACCTCCCCATGGCGGTGTAGCAGAGATCGAGGGCTGCGGAACCGTCTCTCCGGACTGCCTGTGAATGGAGGAGCAGTCGCTGGAACTGTTCCAGGTTTTGCCGGTTCTCCCGGACATGGTAGGGAAATCCGGTAACCAGAAAGGCGGAATCCAGTTCTGATGTTGTGGAAGGGGAGATCCGTTGATCGTTCAGGAAGGCCCCTTTCCCCTTCTCCGCCGTAAAAAGTTCCTGACGGATTGGATCAAAAACCACTCCGACCCGGAGCTTCCCCTTGTATTCCAAGGCAATGGAGGTACAAAAGACGGGATATCCATGGGCATAATTGGTGGTGCCATCCAGGGGATCGATAATCCAGCGATAGGGAGAAACCCGGGAGGTCTTCCCTCCTTCTTCGGCAAGCAGATCGTGGCCGGGGAAAGCTTTCTGAATCAGGGAGACGATCTTCTCTTCACAGCGAAGGTCCACCTCCGTTACGAGATTAATCTCCCCCTTCAAAGTGATTCGGAATGACCTGTTCAGAAATTTTTTCTGTATCCGCCCGGAAGCCCGGGCGGCTTGAATCGCGATATCCAGAAAATCCGTTCTCATCATGAGCCTTGAAGTTTCATTTTTGGGCACCGTGAGACGGTCAAGGTCAGGTGGGAAAAGCGGGCAAGGGATATGCCTGATGGATTAACAGAAAACAGAATGTTTTCTCTTTCCGCCTCCCATCCGGAAAGACCCCCGAATTTTCTACAAAAACTCACTGCCAAGACGAAAAAGGCAAACAGAGGGAGCTTTCCTAATCCTGTTCCGCAATCCATTCAGGATTCTTCTCTCTCATGGTCTGGTCCTTGACGTCCCGGAAGGTTTCCGGCAACTCTGGAAAGTGTTTCTTCAGAAAGGTCTTGATCGATTCGATGTCCAGCCGCAATGCGTCCACCTGACTGCGAAGATCCAGCTTGTTCCGGTCCAGATCCTCCGCCAAGGCGGAAACTTCTTTTTCCAGAAAACGAAGCCTTTCGGAAATCACCTGCTCACTCATGCCGCCCTCCTTCTCTGCGTGTATCCGGATTATACCATAAGATCGGGATCGTGTGGAGCGACATGGCATGCCGGGGCGGAGAAGTGCCGGCTTTCCCCCTCTGAATCGAAGTGGAGAAGTTGATGAAAAATCCCCGTTGGTTCCAAGAGGACTTCCAGACGATGGCAACCCCCTTGCCGGAGGGACGATCCAAACCACCTCCTCGAAGCATGGGATTTTATTCCAGTCCATAAATCAACACATAAGTTTTCTTCCGGAAAGGGAGAGTACCTCGTCTTGTAAAGAGCACCAGTTCCCGCTTTCCGTTGTTGTCGATGTCT
Organism: uncultured Nitrospirota bacterium; assembly: GCA_964483105.1. Classification (GTDB taxonomy): domain Bacteria; phylum CG2-30-53-67; class CG2-30-53-67; order CG2-30-53-67; family CG2-30-53-67; genus CAYZZU01. The sequence goes on along the minus strand of CAYZZU010000009.1, from coordinate 38,486 downwards.
CCGACGGCCTGGTCGAGGATCTCCCCGAAAATGGGAGATGTTTTCCAATACTCCTGGACCTGGCCGCGCGACAGGGTCAGGTCCATCACGGCATGACGTGTCAGAAGCCCCCGCATCCCGCGGATGTTCAGTACGGGCCGTTTCGTGATCAGAAGAACCTCTTTCTGGCCGTCTCTTTCAAAATCCCCCGTCAGGATCCTTCTGGGAACGTAAAACCGTTCCTTCCGGGAGGAACCGTTTTGACCGACCCTCACCCGGAGGGTACAGAGGGGGAGAAGTCCCGGGACATCGGAATCGGTGATGATCTTTTGACTCCTTGAAAAGAAATCGAGTCCACCCGACCGGTTCAGGACGATAAAATCCGGATCTCCCATACGGTACGAATGGAAACTCTGTGTGGTGAGAAGATTCCCCCCACCCGGAAGTTCCCACGCCTTCCCCTTTGTAAAGTGTGTTCCATCCCAGAGGTATTGGTGAATGATCGATCCTTCCACACCGAGTTTCTGCCCCACGAGAACCGGATTGCCCACTGCGTCATAAAAAATTTTCAGATAGAGTCCCTCCTCCGTAACGGACAGGGAAAAGTTGTGGTTCTGATAACGGAGAATCCCGGAAATCACCTGATGATTCTGTACCGCGTTGAAAAGTAGTTCATCCCTTCCGTCCAGATCCAGATCCTCTCCGGTGAGCAGGATGTAGCGGATTCCCCGTTTCGCCCGATTGATTCGGTCCAGAGCGGCAGATCCGGATCCTTTCTTCCTGGCTCGGAAAAAGAAAAACCGTTTTTTTGCGGATAATGTACTCTTTGGAAACGAATCGATTTTTCCGTGACACCACTGATCAATCCGGAGACTCTTTCCGTCGGTACTGATCAGCTCGTTCTTGCCGTCTCCGTCTATATCGCAGATTGCGGCGGAACGGATCAGAAAATCGACCTCGCATTCCTTCCAGACCTTTTTGGAAAGTTGTTTCTGAATGTAGGTGGGGATGTTCACTTCCCGTGCGTCTTCGCCGGTCTGCATCTTCTTTCCGGCCGTCCCTCCCTGGGCCGCCGCAATTCCGGGAAGACAGGGAAACAGGATTCCGATCCACATCCAGGCCAGAAACAGAAGGGAGAATCTGAAGATCATGTACGGCTCCTTCTACGAGTTTGAGGAATTCAGGCGGGGCCGGCTCTTTTCTTCTTCCGGCAGGACCGACAACATGATTTTGATTTCAAGATCCAGACCGGCCCCGCGATCCAGACGGAGATCCCACAGGAACAGGAGACTCGACCCCTGGTAGACCCTTTCAAACCCTCCTTCGGACTGGGAAACGGTTTCGATCGGAAACCGCCACAAGAGCCCGGGACGGTTCAGGAGAAGGGTTACCTGAATCCCCTTCCATTCATCTTTCAGACTGGCGGAAGAAACCCCGCGTGTCTCCCCGATACTGGAAAGCCACGGCTCGGAAGGTGGTCTGCCGTTGATCAGGTAGTACCGATCCGGGGCATGCCCGGCGAGAAGAGTCAGGTTGAATTCCACACCGAAACGGGTCCGGAAAGGGGCCCCGCCCGGATTCGTAATCCGGTAGTGAAGATTCAGCGTTCCGTCACCCGCCCTTCCGTGGATTCCCTTGCAGATCCGTATTTCCTGTTTTTCACCCGCCTCTCCGGTGGTCTGGACGAATCCTTTCCGTTCCATCTCCAGTACGGCATCCACCGGACGGTCCGAAAGGGTGTAGGAAAACCTTCCCCGCACGAAGTCCCCCAGCTCTCTGTATCGCCCCGTTCGGAAGGCTTCGATCGTCTCGTTCGGATCCAGGAAGTGATCGATCCAGGAATCCCGCGGATAGGGATCATAGATAATTTGATCCGCCAGCCCCTTTTCCTTGGCCACACATCGTTCGTGGATCGTCTTCACTCCGTTTTCATCCTCCGACAAGGTCGACGCGTTCAGGATCTCTTGATGGTAGGCCTCCGGAGCACGGGTTAAGGTATCCTGGAGATTGAACGCGGAGGGTTTGAAATCCAACCCGATGATTGTACCGCCCCGGGCGGGATCCACGGTGACTGTATATCGATCTGAACGCAGGACGATCTCGTTCTCTCCGTTCTTGTCGGTATCAGAACAGGACGCCTCGATCCAGGATCCGGCTTCCGGGTGAAGCACCCGGTCGGCCAGATCCTCCGCCCGGATCAGGTGTTCGTAGATACTTGACCGCAGATGGGGAAGATAGAGCCCCCCGAAGATCCCGTGCCAATAGGCATCATTGCACTGCCCCTGCCACAACTCGTCCAGCGCCTGCTCCTTGCTGTTCCCCTCCGGAAGGTGATGGATCTTCTCGCTCACGGCCAGCATTTTCTTATGCATCCGGTTGCTTTCGGGATATTTGGAAAAGAAGTTCCTCCAGAACCCTCCGGACAGGAACGGCTTGGCCTTTTCCTCCAGATGCGCCTTCCTGAGCTCTTCCTTCAAGACGCGGAAATCCTCCAGGGCGCCGGGCAGGAGCGACCATTCCGCCATCTCCATATAGGAAGAAGTGGGAAGATAGATGCGTCCCAGAGGAGGATGGCTGTCGAGGATCTCCGAGAAGAGCTGGATATCGATCCAGTCCAGATTTTCACGGAGGGCCGTGAAGAAGTCGGAAAGCCAGCCCTTTTCATAGACACTCTCGAAGGTTCCGGGCCAGACCCCGAATTTCTCTCCATCGTCTCCCATGATGGCCAGCGGGTCCGCATCGCGCTGTTTCAACGAATCGAGAAAAGCAAGGGTCTCCTCGACCGGATGGAAAGGGATCAGGTAGCGGAGCCGCTCACTTCCCGGAAACACCTTCAGGATTCTTCCTTGCTCCTCCGTGAGATAGTAACCGTGGAGCTCCTCCTCTTTCAAACCCGCCATCCTGAAGTGGTGGTCGTCCATGACGATATACTCGGCCCCCGCCTTGTTCAGTGCTCCGGCCAGATGAGGCTCCCAGACACGTTCGGCAAGCCAGATCCCCCTCGGGGTCGTTCCGAAGGTCTTCTTTATAAAAGAAGAGAGCTTCCGGATTTGTCCCTGCGTATCCGAGTCGTACAGAGTTGTCAGGATCGGTTCATAAAACCCCCCGGACATAATCTCCACCCGATTCGCTTCAACCAGTTCCCGGATTTCCCGGATAAACTCCGGATGATTTCCCTTCAGCCATTCCAACAGGAAGCCCGAATAGTGCAGCGTGAGACGGATGTGAGGGTTTTCCCCCAGGATCTGGAGAAATGGGAGATAAGATCGCTGATAGGCTTCTTCCAGGACGTGGGGAAAGTTCCCCACCGGCTGATGGTTGTGGATCGCCAGCAACAGGGTGACCTTTTGACCCATCCGATTCTCCAGGTAAGGTTTTCCGGAATGAATACAAATCCGAGGTGATTATAGTCAAAGGAGGATTTGAAAGCAACCTGTTAGTTCCGGGCAGACAAAACCGCAGGGAAACAAAGAAGATCCGGTCAGGGAAACCGGACAAACTTTCTTGACAAGAGAGTATTCTCTGTGTAATTTACTCATGAAGACAAGATCCTCCAGCCGGAGTGGTGAAATTGGTAGACGCACGGGACTCAAAATCCCGCGGGGGCGACCCCGTGCCGGTTCGATTCCGGCCTCCGGCACCAATGACTTTTCAGAGTGAAATCTCCTTCCATTGAGAGAGAGGCGGAATCTGCTGCGGGCTACACGGGTGTTAGCAAAGCCGGGAAGCGAGGAGAAGGTTACCTGCCATTGGATCAGAAAGCCGGGAGAAGGGGTGATCGGGTTTTGATTTTCAGTTTTGCAGGGCGGGGTTCCACCCCGCCGGACAGGACCTGAATCACCACATAAAAAATTGGGGGAAGTCCCTGGAAAAGAATTTCCTTGACACCAGGATCTGTTTGTGGTCTACTTAGCGTTCAAGTTATGGGTTGTGCAGATATATCATCGTGAATAAGTCAAAGATAAACCGCACAGACTACGAAAGCTGTGCGGTTTTTTTTGGGTAACCGGTCGAAACTGCACATTGGGTGGTTGTTTGAATGCTGAACGACGAAGGAGAAAAATAATGTCGGAAGGTACAGTAAAGTGGTTCAACGATGGCAAGGGGTTTGGTTTCATTGAACAGGATAATGGTCCCGACGTGTTCGTCCATTTTTCCGAGATCCAGGATGAAGGCTTCAAGACCCTGGAAGAAGGTCAGAAGGTCAGATTTGAAGTGACCCAGGGACAGAAAGGTCCTCAGGCCTCCAGAGTGACCAAGATCTAATTCTTGAAGAAGCGTTATGAACCGAAAAGCTCCATGGGAAATCATGGAGCTTTTTTTTAAAGAAAGCGTTCGAGAAAATGCCCGGGAGTTCGGGCTGACCAGGAATTCCATTCTCCCTTCTTTTCAAAAGGGGCCATCCATCTTTGGATCTTATGCGGATCTTGTTCTTTTTTCTCTATGTGGCGGTCGTATCTTTCGGCTATGGTCTGAAATACCTCAACCTGAAGCACCTCAAGGCCCACGGCGCTGAGGTTCCCCCGGAGTTTGAAGGACGGATCGATCAAGAACTGCTGAGGAAGACGCGGGACTATACGGTGGAAACGAGCCGTTTCGGTTTTTTCGAGTCGGCTATGGGACATCTGATGATCCTCCTGTTTCTCTTCGGCGGGTTGCTCTCCCTTTACAACCGCTGGATTCTGGACCTGAGCAACTCCTTTATTCTTTCGGGGGTTCTCTTTTTTCTCTTCCTGGTCTACACCATGATCCTCCTCTCCATCCCTTTCGACCTCTACGCTACATTCCACATTGAAGAGAAATACGGTTTTAATACCCAGTCCCCCTGGTTGTGGATTGCCGACCAGGTCAAATCTCTGGTCCTTTCCACGATTCTGCTGGGGATTCTTGGGGGTGTGGCGTTCTGGCTGGTGAAGTCGAGTCCCGGGGAGTGGTGGCTCTGGCTCTGGGGATTTTTGTTTCTCTTCGGCATTTTCATGATGTACCTCTCCCCCTACCTGATCGAACCGCTCTTCAATCAGTATACCCCTCTCAACGATCCGGAACTGGAGGAGAGGATCCGGGGCCTGATGGATGCGGCGGGCATCCGGATCAGCCGGATCTTCAAGATGGACGCGTCAAGACGGAGCCGGCACACGAATGCCTACTTCACCGGAATCGGAAACGTCAAACGGATCGTTCTCTTTGATACCCTTCTGGAGAAGCTCGATCCTTCGGAGGTTGTGGCCGTCCTGGCCCACGAGGCGGGGCACTGGAAGAAGAAGCACCTTTTCAAGGGAATTGTTTTCTCACAGGCCATGATGTTCGCCGGGATCTATCTGGCCTGGCGGCTGACCCGGACGGATCTTTTGACCGATTTTTTCGGGGTTGCGCCCTCTTCCTTTTTCGCCAAGCTCGTCATCCTCGGTTTTCTCTACAGTATCATCTCTTTTCCGCTCACGCCGTTCTTCAGTTTTCTGACCCGGCACTACGAAAGAGAAGCGGACGAGTTTGCCTGCCGGATGACGGGGGACCCCGAGGGACTTGCGACCGCCCTTGTGAAACTCGCCCGGGATAATCTCTCCAATCTGCATCCCCATCCCTGGTATGCCGCCTTCTACGATTCCCATCCCCCCGTGGTGGAGCGGATCCGGAGGATCCGGGGGTTGCGGGAGAGCCTGCCGTCCGTGGGGCAATAGGTCATATTCTCGCCAGCCATTCGGGGTGGTTTTCGTTCTTGCCGTGGACGGCGTCAAAGTAGCTTGACTGGATTTTCCGGGTAATCGGTCCGGGGCTTCCCGTTCCGATGATACGGTCATCCACCTCTCGGATGGGGGTGACCTCCGCAGCGGTTCCCACAAAAAAGGCCTCATCGGCGATGTAGAGTTCATCCCGGGTGAAGCGTTCCTCCTGAACCGGAATTCCTTCCTCCTCTGCGAGGGTGATGACGGTGTTTCGGGTGATGCCTTCCAGGATGGATGTGAGCGGCGTGGTTTTGATCCGGCCGTTCCGAACAATCAGAATATTTTCCCCCGGCCCCTCCGAGACATAGCCTTCCGTATCCAGAAGCAGTGCCTCATTGTACCCGTGCCGGATGGCCTCCCGTTTCGCTAATTGAGAGTTGATATAGGCGCCGCAGGCCTTGGCCTTGGTCATGAGCGTGTTCACATGGGAGCGGGCGTAGGAAGAGATCATGACACGAATCCCGTTTTTCAGGCCTTCCTCTCCGAGATAGGTTCCCCAGGGCCAGGCGGCGATCGATACGCGGATCGGGTTTTCCTTCACGTAAAGTCCCATCTCCCCGTAACCAATGAATACGAGGGGACGGATATAGCATTCGGACAGGCTGTTTTCCCGGACCGTTTCCAGGATGCCCTGCCGAATCTCTTCCCGGGAAAAGGGGATTTGGATCTCCATGATGTGAGTGGAGGCGAATAGCCGGTCCACATGCTCGGAGAGTCTGAAAACCGCCGAGCCTCCATTGATTTCATAACAACGGATTCCCTCGAAAACCCCCATTCCGTAGTGCAGGGTATGGGTCAGTACGTGGATCTTTGCCTCACTCCAGGGAACCAACTTGCCGTCCATCCAGATCTTTGACGCCTCTTGAATCATCGAACTATCCTTTCTCGATTGAAAAACACAACCCGGGGAAAATATAACACTGGCGTAATTCTGTCAATATTTTTCACAGCCGGATTCTTCCGTTCCCATGAGGTGGAGAAAGATCTTTCGTGTCCTTCGGGTCAGACGGTGATAGTCAGCGAGGAGGGTCTCTCCGGGGGCGGACGGTGTTTCCCCTGAATAGCCCATTCTCAAGGCCAACGGGCGGTTCTTGACCGGATCCGGGGAGAGGGTGGTGACGGGGCGGTCCTGGGCGATCCGGGCGCGGTTTTCCAGCTTTCTGAGAAAGAGGTAGGCTTCCTTTAGGTGATTTTTTTCCGATTCGGTCAGTATGCCGTACATCCGGGCCTGATGGAGAACATGTAGTGGATCTCCGAAACGGAGACCCGGGATCTTGCGCCCGTATTGAAGTTGCAGATACTGTATTAGAAATTCGATGTCGACCAGGCCTCCGGCACCGGTCTTGAAATAGAGGGCCTGGCCGGTTTCCCGCGCCTTTTCCCTCTCAATCCGCATCCGCATCCTGAAAATTTCTTGTTTCAGATTAGGATTCGGAGCTTGATGGAAGAGGATTTTTTCAATCCGGTCCATGAGTTTCATGGCCACGGCGGAATCCCCTGCACAAAACCGGGCGCGGGTCAGGGCCTGTTTCTCCCAGGTCTGAAGATTTTTCTCGAGGTAGTCGATATAGCCGGGAAGCGGTTGCACGAGAGGTCCGTCTTCCCCGAGAGGGCGTAACCGAAGATCCACCCTGTAGGCGAGGCCTTCTCCCGTGAGGGAGGAGAGGATGGAGATGATGCGGCTTCCCATGCGGGTAAAAAAATCTCTGTTTGAAAGATGTTTCTTTCCGGCGCATTCTCCGTCCCCGGAATAGACAAACAGGAGATCCAGGTCGGCTCCATAAGTGAGTTCCCTGGAGCCGAGTTTTCCCACAGCCAGCACGGAGAAACCGGGGGTTTCTCCCGAGGGGCAGCCGGGAGGTCCGTACGTTTCGGTCAGGTCCCGTCGGGCCAGGGCGCAGGACGCCCTGATACAGACATCGGCGAGGCGGCTGAGGTCCCGCGAAGTTGTCGGGACTTCCGGATTCAGAAGGATGTCGCGCAGACCGATCTTCAACTCTTCCATATGTTTGAAGCGTCGCAGAAAATCGATTCGAGCAGGCCCGGACGGCTGTTTGTCCAGTGCCTCCAGGAGTTGCTTCCAAAGTGCCTCGCGTGACGGGATGGGTTGCCAGGGTTCCTCCCCGAAGAGAACCCCCACGGTTTCGGGATGGCGGATTAAGAGACCGGCAAGATAGCCGCTCATGCTGAAGAGAGAGATCATGCTTTGGACGGCTGTCCTGTTCTGATTCAGGAGCCCGTAAAAGGTTTCTTTTACACCATAACTTGTAACAAATCGTTCCAGGTGGGCAAGCGCCATGTCGGGATCGGGGGAGGCAACGATTTTTTCCAGGAGGAAGGGGGCGATCTTCAGAAAGAGGGTTCTTCCGCGGGAGGAGGTGTGGGCGTACGGCGGGCCCTCTCTTAAGGTCCGGAGGTTTTTCAGGGCCCGGCGGGGGTTTTGAAATCCGGCGGAGGTCAGGATCTGTTCGGCCTCTTTCTCTTCCAGCACCCCCCGGGTTACTCCCTGGTACGGCGATATTTCCTCCATCTCGGTCGGTTCTTTTCCGTGCAGGAGCTGATTGAAACGATCCCGGACCCGGTCCCGGTGCCGTTCAAGTTCCCGCCGGAATGTTTCGCGGGATGCAAATCCGCACCGTCGGGCCAGCTGTCCGGCCTTTACGGGGTCTGTCGGCAGGGTCTGGGTCTGCAGTTGATTTTCGATCTGGATCTTATGCTCCACGTTTCGGAGGAAGAGGTAGGCACGGGAGAGGGCCGAATAGTCTTCGTAGGTGATCAATTGCCTGCTGCAGAGTCTGTGAAGCGCTCGGAGAGAATTCCTTTCCCGGACCCATGGAATCCGGCCTCCGTAGAACAGTTGGAGGGACTGAACCAGAAACTCGATTTCACGGATTCCCCCGGCGCCGAGCTTGACATTGTATCCCCGAACCTGTTTCCGGCGAAGCGTCTGACCGATCTTTTGTTTCATCTCCTTGATTTCCTCGATTGCGCCGTAATCAAAGTATTTCCGGTAAACGAAAGGTTTCAACATCCGGTTGAATTCCCGTCCCAGCGCGAGATCACCCGCCACCGGCCGGCATTTCAAGAGGGCGGCCCGTTCCCAGGTTCGGCCGAAGGATTCGTAATAGAGTTCATAGCTCCTCAGGGAGGATGCGACCGGACCCTGGGCGCCTTCCGGTCGAAGACGGAGGTCCACGCGGAAGACAAAACCATCTTCGGTGTTGGCCGACATCATGTCGGTAATCTGCTCGCAGAGGCGGGCGTAATAGACCGGGAGGGCAATCTTTCCCTGTGTGCCTCCCGCCCCGTCGGAAACACCGCCTGTTTCTCCATTGTCCGATTCGTACAGATACAGCAGATCGACGTCTGAGCTGTAATTCAACTCTTCTCCCCCGAGTTTTCCCATCCCCAGGATGGTAAAACGGCACTCATGAACGCTTCCGGATTCATTTTGGACGAGTGGGGGGCCGTAACGTGACCGGAGATGACGCTCGGACAGCCGATAAGCCGCCTCCAGAGTGGCTTCCGCGAGAATCGTGAGTGTCTCCGTGGTTTCGGTTACCTCGGAAAAGCCGGTCAGGTCCCGGGCGCCGATTCGGAGCATTTCACGTTTCTTCACCTGTCTCAGGAGCCGGTAGGCCTCCCGGATATCCGTGATCTCCTTACATCCTGTGAGAATCTCATCCAGGAGGTTCCGGCGGTTTAACGGGGCGTTCCATATGCGGTTCTGAGTCAGCCACAACAACAGGTCCGGATCGCGGATCAGGATCAGGCTGAGATAGGGACTGGCTCCCAGAAGGGTGCAAAGGATCCGCAGGGCGGACCGATCATTCCGGAGAAGAGGGAAAATCGGTCCGGTGGGGTCGGCCTGGTGGAGAAATTGTTCGAGATAGTTCAAGGCCTGTTCCGGATTCGCGGAATCCTTGACCCGATCCAGGATATTGAAAAGGAAAACTTCCGAATCCGGATGAGGCGCAAGCGAGAGGATGAGGGAGTCCAGGTTTTTTAAGACGACCCGATTTTCCGGAAGGTTGAATCGTTTGGGATCAGGTCTTAGCATTCATCATGGAAGAGTCGTCTCAAAGGCCGAAGGACCGCTTTCAAGACGGATCAACTGTACGGGGAGGTCCGATTGTTGGTTTTAAAGCGTTCAAGGGACTGGAGAACCGTCCTGGATCTTTCCTGGAGATCCTGCAGGAATTCCAGGCATTCCTCCCGTGACAATTCATCGTGCGTTTCCAGGTTCCGGAGAAGATTCCCCGCGATATTCTCCATCTCCCGGCAAGGGGTTTTGACCTTCTGCAGACAGTTATTGAAAGTGACTACCATCCGATTGGCCTCTTCCACAAAGCTTTTAATCCGGATATCATCTCCGTCCCGGATCGTCAACCGAAGGGTTAAATCTCCCTGGGAGATATCTTTCATGTTGATCTTCAATCGGCTGAAGGGACCGATAAATTTCTTGGAAAGGGACCAGGCGAAGAAGATGATCAGCAGGAAATACCCGACAAAGAGCATCAGGAAGAGAATGGAAGAGTCCACGTAACTGCTGATTGTTTTGGAGAGGAGGAGCAGGAGAAAGCCGCCCAGGAGGACGGTGAGGAGAAGCGTCAGGGTTTGAAAGAAAAGGTCGCGTTCAATGAAATAGCGCTGCTTCTTGAATTTGGTTTTTTCCATTTTTCAGCCCGTTCAGATCACCTTGAATTACAGTATAGCGTAATTGCAGAAAGGGTGTCAAGAAAGGAAACTCTTGAAAACAGGCTGGTTTCGTGATAAGGTTCCGGAATGAAAAAATCCCTTCATAATCAGGATATTATATGCTGTTTGCAGGTGTTGATGTCGGGTCTAGAACTACCAAGGCTGTGATCCTCACGGGGGAAGGGACGATTCTCGCGCGGGCGATCACCGATACCGGTACGCGGGGAGAGAGCGCGGCGGATGAGGTTTTATCATCCTGCCTGAAAGTGGGAGCCGTCACCCGGGAGGAGATTACCCATATTGTTTCCACGGGGTACGGACGAAGAAGGGTTCCGCACGCTGATTACCTGAGCGAGATTACCTGCCATGCCCGTGGCGCTTCTCTTCTCGTTCCGGGGACTCGGACCGTGATTGACATCGGCGGGCAGGACAGCAAGGTGATCCTTCTGAACGAATCCGGCGGGGTCGTCGATTTCGCCATGAACGATCGATGTGCCGCGGGAACGGGCCGGTTTCTTGAGGTGATGGCGAGGGCACTCGAGATGGATCTTTTCGCTATGGGCGGGATTCGACACGATGCGGCGAATTCCGCAACCATCAGCAGCCTTTGCACCGTTTTCGCCGAATCGGAAGTCATTTCACTCCTTGCCGAAGGTTGTTCCGTCCAGAGGATCGTGTGCGGTCTGCAGGCTTCCGTGGCGGAAAGGACGCAAGCTCTTTTGAAGCGGGTTTCCTACTCTTCTCCGGTCACCATGACCGGCGGAGTGGCACAAAACAGAGGGGTGGTGGAGGCCCTCGAGGAACGGATCCACCAGGTCCTCGTCATCCCGGATGAACCACAGTTTGTCGGTGCCGTCGGCGCCGCCTGGGGCGCGCGGATCAAGAGCAGTATGGGAAGGTAAGAAGAACTTCCAGGAGAAATGCCGGCCGCAACGGGGGACGACTTGATGGATTGCGGAAGTAATGCTCTGGAAAGGAGGAGGGAGATCAACAGGATAGAACCGGAAGGCCGGCCCTATTTTTTCATCAGTTTTTCCTGTTCTTCCTGGTCGGTTTTGCATTCAATGCACATGGTGGTCACCGGCCGGGCCTCCAGCCGCTTCAGTCCGATCTCCTGCTCGCACTCTTCACAGATTCCAAAGGTTCCGTTCTCGATGCGCTCCAGGGCCTGATCGATCTTGGTCAGGAGTCTTTTCTCCCGGCCCTTGAGGCGAAGAAGAAAGTTGTTATCGATTTCCATCGAAGCCTGATCTCCGAGGTCAGGCAGGTTCTGGTTCTGTCCTCCGAGTTTGTTATTGATCGCCTGGTTGGCTCCAAGGAGAATTCTTCTCTTTTTTTCCAGCAGGTCCTTTTTGATCTTCTCAAAGGTCTTTTGTCTTTTTGACATGCCCGCCATTTGCGCCTCTTATTTCGATCATCCAATCTGCCATTGGGATGTATCAAACTCTGATAGCAAAAAATCGTATCAGAGGAGATTTCTGATGTCAAGAGATTTCAAATCGATCGGTCTTTCCCTATTTGATGACTCTTTTCTTGATGAGGTTTATGGAGAGTCCGAAGAAGACAAGAGCGAGAAGAGAAAGGATCACCCCCCACCGCAGGATCATCCAGCCCGGCTTGCCGTGGACCAGTGCCCGGGAAATTTCCACGGCGTGGGTGAGGGGGAGAAATTCCGAGACCACGATTGTCCATTTCGGGAGTTGTGTCAGTGGGAAAAAGACTCCGGAAAAGAAAAACATGGGGGTCAGAAAGAGGGTGATATAGTAATTAAAGGCCTCAAAGCTTTGGACGAAGGCTGTTGCTATCATGGATAGAGAGGCAAAGAGAAAACTAACCAGTATGATCAGCAGGGGAATGCCGGCTGCCCAGAACGAATCAACCAATCCGAACGCGAAGATGACCAGCAACATGATCATTCCGTTAAAAACCCCTTTCGTGGTTCCCCAAAGAATGTCTCCGGCCACCACGTCTTCGATCGAAAGTGGAGTGGCGATAATGGCGTCATAGGTTTTCAGATAGATCATCCGCAGATACGAGCCGTAACTGCATTCGAAGGATGCGGCAAACATGGAAGAGGAGATGACCAAGCCGGGGGCTAAAAACTCCACGTAGCTCATTCCTTCCATCCGGTTTAAAAAGCGCCCCAATCCATAACCCATGGCAAGCAGATAGAGAATCGGGTCACCTAAGGATCCGAGAAGGCCGACTTTGTAAAATTTCATAAAGGCATCCCGGTCCCGTTGCCATACCCGGAGACAACCCCAGGAGAGTTGAGGGACCCTGAAGATTTCTTTCATAATAGCTTCTCCGTGATGCGGATGGTTTCTTATTTTCCCGTCCGGGACGGACCTCCCCCGGCTCTCTTGGTTTCTACACCAGTTCCCGGCCGGTCAATTGCAGGAAGAGGTCTTCCAGGGAGGCCTGACGGTGGATCATCTGTGTGTGGTTCAGTGCGAGCAGTCGCTGAGTCAACTCCTGAAGCAGGTCGGTTTCGTCCGGCAGGTAGAAATAGAAGGTGTCTCCGAACCGTTCGGTTTGGATGGGAAGGTTCCGGATTGCGTCCAGGATCCCTGCGTCTCTGTCGGGAGGAATCCTGAGTTCTATTACCTGGGATCCGATCTGCTCCTGTACCATCTTTTGAGGAAAACCGGTGGTGATGATCCGGCCGCCGTCCATGACCGCGATCCGGTCACAGAGCTGGGTAGCCTCTTCCATGTAATGTGTTGTCAGAACCATGGTGACGCCTCCCTGTTTCAGTGAACGAAGCCTTTGCCAGATCATGTGCCGGGCTTGCGGGTCGAGACCCGCGGTCGGTTCATCCAGGAGGAGAATCCGGGGTGAGTTGATCAGTGCCCTCGCCAGAACCAGCCGACGTTTCATCCCACCCGAAAGATCCTCCACGCGGCTGTGAGTCTTTTCTTCCAGTTGCATGAATTGCATCAGTTCCAGGGCTCTGCGCCGGGCCTCTTTTTTCGGAATGTTGAAGTACCGTGAATAGACCAGAAGATTTTCCAGTACGGTCAGGTCCGTGTCCAGGTTGTTTTCCTGGGAGACCACGCCGAGTTGGGCTTTGATCTTTCGCGCAGAGGTTTTCAGGTCCATGCCCAGGATCTTCAGCACGCCCTCCGTCATCGGAGAAAACCCGTAGAGCATCCGCATGGTACTGGTTTTACCGGCCCCGTTCGGGCCCAGGAAACCGAAGCATTCCCGCTTGAAAATCGTGAAACCAATCCGGTCCACGGCCGTGACATTTCCGAAGCGTTTGACCAGGTTTTCGGCCAGGATAATCGGTTCCATCTGTTTGCCTCCCGAAAATTCTGCCACGAACTTAACATAAGACGAAATCAAAAGCAAAGCCGCTTCCATCATAATTCCAGTACTTTTTTTCTTTTGACATCCCTTCGAAAATCAGTTAAGGTGGCGTTAATGTAACTATATGTTTTTATAAGGTGTTTTATGACATTATTTCATTGTGTTCAGGTTGTTCTCCTCTGGGTCCTTTTGTTCACCGGGTGTGCCACCCTTCCGGTGGGGGTACGGCAGGAACCGGCCGTTACGGCGAAACACCCCGGAACCGCTCTCTCCGGACCCACCCGAATTGCCTCGCCGCTGGCTTATGCCCATTTTTTACGTTCCAACGCCTACCGTTTGAACGGCCAATACCCGGAGGCCTTGCTTGAAATGGAGAAGGCGAGCGAGTTGGATCCCGGTTCCGCCCTTCTGAGATTGTACCTGGCTTCATTGTATCTGAAAAACGGAAGGTTCGAGGAGGCCCTTCGGGCCGGGGAGAAGGGCCTTTCCTTACAACCCGACTCGATTCCGCTGATGATGCTGACCGCGAGGGGGTATACGGCACAGAAACGCACGAAGGACGCGGTCCGACTCTATGAAAAGGTCCTGAATCTCGCCCCTGAAAACAAGGAGGCCTACATCTATCTCGGGACACTCTATCTGCAGCAGAAGAAACCGGATCGGGCGATCCGGCTGTTTCAGCAACTTTCACGGCTGGATGGTCATCAGGAGGTGGGGGACTATTACATCGGTCGCGTCTACGCCAGTCAGAAGAACTACCGGCAGGCCCGGAAATTCTTTGAGAAAAGCATTCGGAAGAAACCCGATTTCATGCTCCCTTATCTGAGTCTGGGAGCGGTCTATGAACTGGAGGAAGAGCCGGACCGAGCGATGCAGATCTACCGGAAAGCCCTGAAAATCAATCCGCATCAGGTGCAGATCAAAGAGCGTCTGAGTATGCTTTATCTTCAGAAGAATCAGGTGGACCGGGCGCTGACCCAGTTGGAACAGCTCAAGGAACTTGAACCGAACAATGCCGATACCCACTTCCGGATCGGCCTGGTCTACCTTCAACAGGAGAAGGTGGAACAGGCGCTGGAGGAGTTTCGAATCGTATTGGCCCTCCAGCCACAGAACCTGAAGGCTCACTTTTATCTGGGGATCACATACGAGGCATTGCAAAAACCGAACCTCGCGGAGAGAGAGTATCAGTTCATTCTGAACAGAACTCCCGCGAATCTGAAGACGGTCTTCCGCCTGGCCCAACTCTATCTTCGCACGGAGCAACCCGCTTCGGCCGTCTCCCTTCTGGAGAAGACCCGGGAAAGCACTCCGAAGAATGCGGATCTTCTGAATTTGCTCGGCGCGGGTTATGCCGCCTTGGGGAACGAGGGAAAGTCGATCGAGGTTTACCGGGAAGCGATCCGCCGGTTCCCGAAGGATGACCGGCTCTATTTCCGGTTAGGAGTTATTTATGAAAAGGCGGGGCGTTTCGATGATGCCGTGGCCTCCTTTCGGAAGGCCATTGAAATCAACCCGAAACACAGCAATGCCCTGAATTATCTGGGCTACATGTTTGCCGAAAAGGGGATCCACCTGAAGGAGGCCGGTCGATTGATTCAGCGGGCGCTCACGATCAAACCGAATGATGGATACTATCTCGACAGTCTCGGTTGGGTCTATTTTAAGATGGAACGCTACCGGGACGCCTTGAAATACCTTCAAGACGCGGATCGGAATCTCCCCGACGATCCGTCCGTATCCGAACATCTGGGAGATGTATATCATTCCCTTGGCAATCTGGAAAAAGCCGTCGAATACTGGAAAAAAGCGTTGAAGGCCGACCCGGACAACAAGGACCTCCAGAAAAAATTAAAAGGGACCATCAGGCCGTAAGGGAGAAGATACGTGCGAAGAGTGTGCCGCTCCTGTCTTCTCCTTTTTTTCCTTTTGGGATGTGCCTTGAAGGTTTCCCCTCCTCTTTCGACTGAACAGGCGTTGCGGAATCAGGCTCTTTTCCAGAGCATCCGGTCGCGGGCCGCTTCGATCGGAACCCTGACCGGCTTGGCTCGGATCCGGATCAAGACCCCGGAAGAGAGTCTTGCGGCCGATTTCGTCATTCTCATCCGTATGCCCGATTCCCTTCGTCTGGAGATGCATGCCCCCCTCGGAGGAATGCAATGGCTTTTGATCATCCGAAACCGCCGGGGGGTTGTCTGGACTCCGGACCGGCCGGCCGGGAAAACCTTTCCCGTGGATTCTCATGTTCTGAAACGCTACCTTTGGATCAATCTCTCCTTCTCGGAATTTCTGGAGGCGCTCCTGGGGGGGCCACCCGTTTCCGATGTCGCTGTGACCCGATTGCGAAGCCGTATCGAAGATCAACGGACGGTTCTTGAAATTGTGCGGAATCGGCATGTTCTGCAGAGAATCTGGATGGATGATTCGGGTGAGGTCTCCCGTTGGGAACGTCTGGATCGCGAAGGCCGGATGACGGCGTCCCTCCTTTTTGAGGAATACACGGAGAAGAAGGGGATCCCCGTCCCCTTGCGGATTACCTACCGGGCGAAGGATGGAACAGAACTGATTCTTCGTTACAGGTCCCTGCATTTGAATCGGCCTGTCGAGGATCGCTCCTTCCAGTTCCCGGAAGTCCACCGGAGGGGTACGCCCTCATGAATGTCGTCAAGGTACAGGCCCCGGCAAAGATCAACCTGGGACTTGTCGTACAGGGGAAAAGGACGGACGGGTATCATGAAATTGAAACCATTATGCAGATGGTTTCTCTTTATGATGAGATCGTGATCCGAAAATCCCGGAGGGGGATTCAGGTCGATACGGATCATCCGAATCTTCCGACCGGTGAGGAAAATCTGGTGTACCAGGCCGCCGATCTCCTGGCACGGGAAATGAACATCGTTCCCTCGGTCCGGATCCGGATCCATAAAAGGATTCCCCTGGGGGCCGGACTCGGTGGGGGGAGCAGTGACGCGGCGACGACCCTTGCCGGTCTGAATCGACTCTGGGGACTGGACCTTTCCCGGCGGAGATTAATGGACCTGGCGACGCGACTCGGCATGGATGTCCCCTTTTTCCTCTTTGCTCCAACGGCATTGGCCAGGGGGCGCGGAGAGATTTTAACCCGGATCCCCTCACCTTCTCCCCCACTCTGGGTGCTCCTGGTTGATCCCGGAATCCCCATTTCAACCCGAAGTGTCTATCAGGGGTTAAAAATAGGGTTGACAACAAAAAATAAACATATTAGCATGCGAAGATTCTCTGTCACTGCCTTTGAGGACGCTGGAATTTGCTTAGAGAATGATCTGGAAAGTGTGACCTTCAAGAAATTCCCCCTTCTTCAGGAGATCAAGGAGTCTTTATACGATCTGGGGGCGCTGTTCTCACTGATGTCCGGAAGCGGATCCGCCCTGTTCGGGATCTTCCCGGATCGGCCGGCGGCCCATGAGGCTCTGAAGGTATTGAAGGGGGAGAAAAATCTTTCGGTGAGTCCGGTGCGCACATTGACGGCGATCACGGCATAGATCGCGGGGTGTGACGCCCATCGAGACACTCCATCCCGTCCTCAGAAAGGTGGTGAGCTTTCTGTATGGAGATCACGGAGATTCGCATCTTTCCCGTAGCGGACAAGATGCTTCTGGCCTATGCGGCGATCACCTTTGATGATTGCTTTGTAGTGCGGGATCTCAAGGTGATTCAGGGGAGAAAGGGGGTTTTTGTGGCCATGCCGAGCCGCCGGTTGGCGGATGGAACATACAAGGATACGGCGCATCCTTTGGACACAAAGACCCGGGCCAGAATTCAGGAACAGGTGATCGCTGAATATCGGAATGTAACCAGGAGAAGAAACGGGGTTTTCGGCGGGCATCGGAAATGACTATCTCCGGTTGCCTGACGGGAAGTCTGTGCCGTATACGCGGATTCTAAGCAACATGAATCGATCTGATGAATCGGGGGTCGTCCAACGGCAGGACTCCAGATTTTGGTTCTGGCTATCGGGGTTCGAATCCCTGCCCCCGAGCCAATTTTTCCGATAGAGGTTTCTTCACAGAAGCAAGGAAAGGATTGAACGGACATGAAGATCTTCTCGGGGAATTCCAATCCCCTCCTGGCGCGGGAGATTTGTGATTGGCTCAAGCTTCCCCTGGGTGATGCGGATGTAACGACCTTCAGTGATGGTGAAATCCAGGTCCAGGTCAATGAAAATGTGCGGGGACGGGATGTGTTTGTGGTACAGTCCACCTGCAATCCCGTCAACCGGAACCTGATGGAACTCCTGATCATGATCGATGCCTTGAAACGGGCTTCGGCACGCCGGATCACGGCGGTTCTTCCTTATTACGGGTACGCCCGCCAGGATCGAAAGGTCCTGCCCCGGGTTCCGATCACCGCTAAACTCGTGGCCGATCTGATCACGGCCGCCGGGGCCAATCGGGTTCTGACCATGGATCTTCATGCCGGCCAGATCCAGGGATTTTTCAATATCCCCGTAGACAATCTCTACGCGGAGCCGATCCTGCTCGATTATTTCAGCCAAAACGGGGGAAGGGGAGAAGACTGTGTGGTGGTTTCTCCGGACGCGGGCGGAGTTCTCCGGGCTCGGTCTTTTGCCAAGCGGCTGAATGCCTCTCTGGCGATTATCGACAAAAGACGAAGCAGCCCCAACGAGGCCAAGGTCATGAACCTGATCGGCGATGTCCAAGGGAAGAAAGCCCTGATCCTGGACGACATGGCCGACACGGCTGGAACCCTGTCCGAGGCGGCCGGCGCTATTATGGCGCGGGGCGCGAAAGAAGTGCTGGCCGGCTGTTCACATGCCGTCCTATCCGGTCCGGCCCTCGACCGGATCAACCACTCGAAACTGAAAAAGGTGGTGGTGACCAACAGTATCCCTTTTACCGGTCAGGACCGGTGTGAAAAGATAGAGGTTCTGTCGATTGGCGGACTTTTTGCCAAAGCGATCCGGAATATCCATGAGGAGACTTCAATCAGTACATTGTTCGCATAGTTTGTATTGAACAGGAGGAAGTTGGAATGACGAAGACCCTTTCCATTGACGTCTTTTCCCGGAATGAAACGGGCAAAGGCGTTTCACGTAAGCTCCGGCGGGCGGGGATGGTCCCGGCGGTCATGTACGGGCACAAGAATACCAGGAGTCTGGCGGTACGTCGGGTGGATCTTCGTCGGATCCTGAAGACCGCCGCCGGATCCAATGCCATCCTGCAGATTCGACTGGACGGAAAACAGACCAGCGTTCTGCTCAAGGATGTGCAGTACGACCCGATCAGCGAAGAACCGATTCATCTCGACCTGTTCGAGATCTCCATGGACCAGAAGATCCGGGTTGTTGTGGAGGTCAAGTCCGCCGGGGCGGATCCGGTCGGTTTGAAAAAGGGCGGCATTCTGACCCACGGCATCACGGACGTGGAGGTGGAATGCCTTCCGATGGAGATTCCGGAGGCGTTCCTGGCCGATCTGTCCGGACTGGATGTGGGAGATTCCTTTCATGTTTCGGATCTTCCCGACATGGGGCTGACAATCCTGACGCCCGGGGAACAGATGCTCTTCACTGTGGTGGCGCCTACCGTGGCCGCGGCGGCTGAAGCATCCCTGGAGGAAGGCGCGTCCGGAGAGGTCGCGGAACCCGGGAAGACAGAGAGCTCTTCCGGGCCGGGGAAGAAGACCGAGTCCGACTGATTCCTTCGGTCTCGATGGATTGGACCGATTTGTCTGATCCTTCGGTGGGGCTTCCGGAATGAGACTTCGCATTATCGTAGGACTGGGAAATCCGGGGAGGAAGTATCAGAACCATCGGCACAATATCGGGTTTCGGGTCGTAGACGCCCTGGCGGAGCGAAACGGTATCCGGTTCAACCGGGAACGTTTTCGGGCACTGCTCGGTAAAGGAGAGATCGCGGCTGTTCCTGTTCTGCTGGCCAAACCTCAAACCTTTATGAACCGGAGCGGAGAATCGGTCGCCCGGATTCTGGCCGGAAATTCCGCCTCCGTGGACTCCCTGATCGTTGTCCATGATGATCTTGATCTGGATCGGGGACGGATCCGGATCAAGGAGGGAGGAGGGCACGGAGGGCATAACGGGGTTCGTTCGGTAATCCGTGAATGCGGTGAGGCCGGTTTCATCCGGATCCGGATCGGGATCGGAAGGCCGGAGAACGGTGATGATCCGGCCGAATATGTCCTGCGGCCCGATCCGGATGGGAAGGAAATGGGGAAATGGGTTCAACAGGCTGTTGGTATGATCGAGGAGCTTTTGGAACACGGCCCTGCTGCGACCATGAACCGTTATCATTCAAAGGAAGGTCTCTGAGACTCGATTCCCGCAATGTAGGTTAACAAGGTGATTTCATCTTAAAAAAAGGAGGAGGACGAAAATGCTGGATCCAAGAATTGCACCACTCATCGGGGCGATAGGCCTTATTTTTGCCTTCATCATCTTCGGTTCCATCAAAGGGAAGGATACCGGAACTCCCCGGATGAAGGAGATCGCCGACGCGATCCATGAGGGGGCGATGGTCTTTTTGTTTCGGATGTATAAGATTCTGGCCGTGTTCATCGTGATTGTCTTTGTCCTTCTGTATTGGAAGGTGGCGCCGCTGACCGCTGTCGCCTTTCTGGGAGGGGCGCTCTGCTCCATTCTGGCCGGGTTCTTCGGAATGAATTCAGCCACCATCGCCAATGTCCGCACGGCGCAGGCCGCCGAGGCCAACAAACCGGATCATGGCCCGGCCCTGTCTGTGGCCTTTAACGGAGGGGCGGTGATGGGACTCTCTGTTGCCAGTCTCGGTTTGATCGGAATCGGGATCGCCTATTACTTTTTCAGCGGGGATACGAAGGCGATCGCCAATATCAACGGTTTCGCCATGGGGGCCAGTTCCATCGCCCTTTTCGCCCGTGTCGGAGGCGGTATTTACACCAAGACGGCGGATGTGGGAGCCGATCTTGTCGGAAAGGTAGAGGCCGGAATTCCGGAAGATGACCCCAGAAACCCCGGTGTGATCGCCGACAACGTGGGGGACAACGTGGGGGACGTGGCCGGCCTCGGAGCGGACATCTTCGAGTCTTACGTCGGTTCAATCATCGCCACGATCGCGATTGCGGCCACGAGCATGGTGGGCAGCGGACTTTTCCAGTCGGAGGCCGTAAGGTCGGGTTATATGGCGCTTCCGATCATCCTGGCCATGGTCGGACTGATCGCCTCCCTGATCGGGATTCTCTCGATGAAAATCCTGAAGAGTTGGAGTCCCGCGGCGGCTCTGCGCTATTCGACCTTCATCGCCGCGGGTCTTTTCCTGATTGCCGGGTACTTCGTGCTCCCGGCCATGGGTTTGAAAGAGGATGTTTTCTGGGCCGTGCTGGCCGGAACCATCGCGGGGATCGCCATCGGTCTCGTTACGGAATATTACACCGCGGCCGGTCCGATCATCCGAATCGCCAATTCCAGCCAGACCGGGGCGGCGACCAATATCATTACGGGTCTTGCCGTGGGGCTGGAGAGCACCGCGATCCCGGTTCTGATCATCGCTGCGGCGATTTATATCGGGAACTATTTCGCGGGGCTTTACGGAATCGGGATCGCGGCCGTGGGAATGCTCGCCACCGTGGGGATTACCATGTCGGTGGACGCCTATGGCCCTGTAGCCGACAATGCCGGCGGGATCTCGGAGATGGCGGAACTGGGACCGGAGACCCGGAACATCACCGATGAGCTGGATGCACTCGGAAACACGACCGCTGCGATCGGAAAGGGATTCGCCATTGGATCGGCCGCTTTGACGGCATTGGCGCTCTTTACAGCTTATGCCCAGACCGTGAATCATACCCTCGTCCATCAGGGACTGAAGCCGATATCCATTATCATCACTTCGCCGAACGTGGTGATCGGAATGCTGATCGGGGGGATTCTTCCCTTTCTGGTGGCGGCCATGACCATGACCTCCGTGGGGGAGGCGGCCATGGAGATGGTCAATGAAATCCGAAGGCAGTTCCGTGAGATCAAGGGCCTCCTGGAGGGCAAGGAGGGGGTCAAGCCGGACTCCAATAAATGCGTGGACATCAGCACCACGGCTGCGCTGAAGAAAATGATCGTTCCGGGCCTGACGGCGGTGATTTCGCCGATTCTGGTCGGGTTTATCCTGGGACCGGAGGCCCTGGGCGGGATGCTGGCCGGCGCTACGGTTTCGGGTGTCTTGATGGCTCTTTTCATGGGAAACGGCGGCGGTGCCTGGGACAATGCCAAAAAATATATTGAGAAAGGAAACCTGGGCGGCAAGGGATCGGACGCCCACAAGGCCGCCGTGGTTGGTGATACCATCGGGGATCCCTTCAAGGATACCTCCGGACCGGCCATGAATATTCTCATTAAACTGATGTCGATTGTTTCCCTGGTGATCGCGCCCCTGGTTGCTATGGTCGGTCATTAGGAATCGTATTCGATCAGCACCGGACCCGGCCCCATCTCTTTCTGAGATGGGGCCTTTGATTTGGTAAGGTCTGCAGGATTCGGGACAAAAACTTCCTTGCAATCCACCCGGGGATTGTGGTAAGAACTAAAATTCCGATTTCGATGGATTCAACATGAATCCGAACTCCTTGCTCCGGATGAGCCGATCCGGGGCTTGAAACCCGTAAGGAGGTGAAAATGAATTACTACGAATCGATTTTTATCCTCAACCCGGACCTATCCTCTGAACAATCAGAACAGATCAAGGAAACTCTTTCGGGAGTCGTGGAAAAGAACGGCGGGAAACTGCACATTGTGGATGACTGGGGGGTGAAGCGGCTCGCCTATGAGGTTAAAAAACACCCCAAGGGGCGTTATGTCCTGATCCAGTTCGCCGCGGAACCGGGAGTTGCCCGTGAGTTGGAAAGGAATTACCGTGTGAATGACGGGGTGATCAAATATCTGACTTCGCGTATCCAGGAAAAGGATCTGAAGCTCGTTAAACCCAAGGCGCCCGAAGAAGCATCTCAAACCGGTCAGGATCAGACAGGAGAATAGGCCATGGCGTATCCAAAGAAAAACAAGGGGAAGAGGAAGAAGAAAACCTTTTTCCGGAAGAAAGTCTGCCGCCTTTGTGAGAACAAGGTCGAGACCATAGATTATAAGGATGTGAAATTGCTGCGGCTTTTCGTGAGTGAGCGTGGCAAGATCATTCCCAGCAGGATCTCGGGAACGTGCGCTCCTCATCAGAGGAAGGTCACGGCGGCCATCAAGCGGGCGCGTAATATCGCCCTCCTCCCCTTTGTGGAATCCTGATTCGCAATTCCGTATTTTCAGGCACAGGGGCTGGACGGATGTTCGGGCCGCTTCGCCTGTCCGGAGCCGGGGAGTTCCGCATGGAACGGATCATCATAGAAGGCGGTCGCGCGCTCCATGGTCGTGTCAGGGTCAGTGGTGCGAAGAACTCGGCCCTGCCGATTCTGACATCGACCCTTCTGGCGCGGGAACAGTGCAGAATTTCCAATGTTCCCGACCTTCGGGATGTCGAGACCATGGCGGGATTGCTCCGTAGTCTCGGGAGCGAAGTTGTGCGGGAACCGGACGGGACCCTGATTCTTGAACCCAGTGAAGTTTCGGAGGCCCGGGCTTCCTATGATCTGGTCCGGACCATGAGGGCCTCGGTGCTGGTTCTGGGCCCGCTTCTGGCCCGCTTCGGGCATGCGGATGTCTCCCTTCCCGGGGGGTGCGCCATCGGCGCGAGACCAATCAATCTTCACCTGAGAGGGCTGGAGAAACTGGGTGCGGACATCCGGATTGAAGGAGGGTATGTCCGCGCGTCAAGCCCGAGACTCAGGGGAGCGAGGCTCTATCTCGATTTCCCAACCGTGACCGGGACCATGAACCTGATGATGGCGGCAACCCTGGCGCGTGGGACCACGGTGATCGAAAACGCCGCCTGTGAACCGGAGATCGAAGAGCTGGCGAAAGTCCTGACCCGTATGGGGGCACTGATTCAGGGGGCGGGAACCGACCGGATCGAGGTGCGGGGAGTGGAAGAGCTTTCCGGTATGACCTATCAGATTATGCCGGACCGGATTGAAACCGGAACCCTTCTGGTGGCGGGCGCCATCACGGGAGGCGACGTTACGGTTGAAGGTTGCCGGCCGGAGCATCTCGAAGCGATTCTTGAAAAGCTGACCGAGGCCGGGGTGGAGATCGATCAGGGGGAACAGACACTTCGAATCAGAAGGTCCGGGCCGCTACGTGCCGTGGATGTCAAAACCGGTCCCTATCCCTCCTTTGCCACGGATATGCAGGCGCAGTTCATGGCCTTAATGACCCTTGCCCGCGGCACCTCGATGATCACCGAGACGGTTTTTGAGAACCGTTTCATGCATGTGGCCGAGCTGAGACGCATGGGTGCGGATATCCGCGTGCAGGGGAACAGTGCCGTGGTGCGGGGTGTGGAGAAGTTGTACTCCGCGCCGGTCATGGCCACGGATCTGCGGGCCAGCGCGTCTTTGATTCTGGCCGGTCTGGCCGCGGAGGGGGAAACCACGGTCTCCAGGATCTACCATATCGATCGGGGTTATGAAAGGATCGAGGAGAAACTACGGGGGCTCGGTGCCGGGATCCGCCGGGAGCGGGAACCGGACGGGAAAGGGGGAAAGAGAGGATGAGGGCCATATTAGCCGGTGCTGCCGGTCGAATGGGACAAAGGATCATCCGTCTGATTCAGGAGGACCCCGGGATTGTATTGACAGGCGCCCTGGAAAGAAACGGGCATCCGGATGAGGGGAGGGATGCGGGTGAATTGGCCGGTATCGGCACGATTCGGATTCCCCTGGTCACCGAGCTTCCTCCTCTTCTTTCCGAGTCGGATGTGGTCATCGATTTCAGCTCTCCATCGGCTGCGCTCCAACATGCCGACGAGGTGACAGCGGCTGGCCGGTCCATGGTGATTGGAACCACCGGATTGACCACGGAGGGCCTGGACCGGATTCGTCTTTTGTCGGAGAGAATTCCCATTCTGTTGGCTCCGAATATGAGTCTCGGGGTGAACCTCCTTTTCAAACTGGCGCCTCTGGTCGCCGGATTCCTGGGGGATGATTACGATGTCGAAATTATCGAGGCCCATCACCATTTCAAAAAAGACGCCCCTTCCGGAACGGCGGTCAAACTGGCCGAAGTGATCGCGAAGGCCTTGAAGCGGGATCCGGCCAAGGTGTGTGTGTACGGACGCCGAGGGATTATCGGAGAGCGCGATCCGGAAGAGATCGGGGTTCATGCCGTGCGGGGCGGTGATATTGTGGGAGACCACCGGGTGATGTTCTGCGGTACCGGGGAGCGGGTGGAACTGGTTCACAAGGCATCCAGCCGGGACACGTTTGCAAAGGGCGCGATTCGCGCGGCGAAATGGATTGTGGATCGGGAACCGGGACTTTATTCCATGCTTGATCTTTTGGATATCTGAGCCGATCCCTTCGGGTCTTCTTTGAAACGGATTGTGAAGGGTTCCGGTTCACAAAAGGAAGGAGGCAACGTGTCGGAATCAAGGTTTGAATTGTCGAAACGGCTGCGGGTACTTCCCCCCTATCTCTTTGCCCGTCTGGATCAGCTCAAACAGATTGAGATTGAGAAGGGGCGGGATGTGATCCCCCTCGGAGTCGGCGACCCGGACCAGCCCACACCGGAAAATATTGTCAGGGCCATGCATCGGGCCGTTGACCGGTCCCGGAATCACCAGTATCCATCCTATAAGGGGATGCCTTCCTTTCGGGAGGCGGTGGCCGGATGGTATCAGAGGCGGTTCGGGGTCGGCCTGGATCCGGAGTCGGAGGTGCTTTCTCTGATCGGGTCGAAGGAAGGGATCGGTCATATTCCCCTGGCCTTTGTCAATCCCGGAGAAGTCGTCCTCGTTCCGGATCCCGGTTATCCGGTGTATGAAATCGGCACGCTCCTTGCCGGCGGTGAACCGTATTTCATGCCTCTGACCCGGTCAAACCGTTTTCTGCCGGACCTGGAAAGCATTCCGGATGAAGTTCGACGGAAGGCCCGGATGATTTTCCTGAATTATCCCAACAACCCCACAAGCGCTACAGCCGACCGGGCCTTTTTTGAAGAGGTGGTAAGATTCGCCCGGGAGAATTCCCTGATTGTTTGTCATGACGCAGCCTATACCGAGATTTATTACGACGGGAAACAGCCGATGAGTTTTTTAGAGGTGGAGGGGGCCCGTGAAGTGGGAATCGAGTTTCATTCCCTGTCCAAGACCTACAACATGACCGGATGGCGGATCGGTTTTGCCGTCGGGTCGGCCGACGTGATTCAGGGGCTCGGCAAGATCAAGACCAACCTGGATTCCGGAATCTTTCAGGCGATCCAGGAAGCTGGGATCGAAGCACTCTCCGGGGACCAATCCTCTGTGGAGAAGATGCGGGCCCTTTATCAGGAACGCCGGGATACCCTGATTGCCGGATGCCGGGACGCCGGACTGGTCTGCACACTTCCTGAAGCCACTTTTTATCTCTGGATGGAGGTTCCCGAGGGATACAGTTCCACCTCCTTCACGGAATTTCTTCTGAAGGAGGCCGGAGTCGCGGTGACGCCGGGAAATGGTTTCGGAAAGGCCGGAGAGGGCTATGTCCGGTTCGCCTTGACCGTTTCCCGGGAACGTTTGGCCGAGGCGGCGCGGCGGATCCGGGAGGTTTTGTAACGTCCCCGGGTTGTAAACTAACGGTTGAAAAATCGGAGGTCTTCGGATATCATAATAATTGAAAAGGGAGTGCCCCGTATTCTGAATCGCAAGCCTTTATTTGTCACGAGTTTTCCATGAAAGCATCGGATCCGCAACTCTCCGTGAATTCGGATTCCCAACTCCAGATGGTCAGTTTTCTCCTTGGACGTGAAGTTTTTGTCATTGACATTCTTCAGGTACAGGAGATCATTCGGATGATGGAGATTACTCAGATCCCCGATGTACCGGAATATGTGGAGGGGATGATCAATCTGCGCGGAAGGGTGATCCCGGTCATTGATTTGAGAAAGCGTTTCAACTTTCCTGTCCCGGAAGAAAACCCCCAGGTCCGGATTATAGTGGTCAAGAATCACGGGAATCCGGTGGGGTTGATCGTCGACTCGGTCTCCGATGTGGTTCGTTTTACGAAAGAAAAGGTGGAATCGCCGCCCAATCTGGTGACCAACATTGATTCCCGCTGCATTTCAGGGGTGGCCAAGGAGGACCGGCGTCTTCTCATCATTCTCGACGTGGATCGCCTGACTGCCCTGTTCAACGAAAAGACCGGTTAGATCCTGTCTAAGAATTCCTGATTCACTTCGATTTTACTTTCCTCCCGGATCCGATGGAGCCAGGCGGTCAGAAGGCTGTTCTGTTGCTTTGCGAGTAACCCCTTCTGAAGCGTTTTTACAGCTTCGCTTTCCGGATCCTCCTTCTTGGGGGTTTCCCTTTCTTTGAGCAGCATCACGTAGAAGGTGTCTCCCGCGGAGACGTAGGCCGCGGGATTCTCTTTCGTGAGGGTAAAGGCGGTTCTCGTAAAATCCGGCGTAAACAAGGTTTCGTTTCGGGTGAAGGCCTTTGTGGTACCGGTTGTTGCAGCACCGGCAGCCTTCGCAGCCTCGGGAAGGGACACCTTTTTCTTCAAGGAATCCACCATCTGTTCGGCCGCTCTTTTCGCGTTGTTCCGTGCCATCTTCTTGCGCAGGGTTTCTATTACTTTTTCGCGGACCTCGTCTAAGGCCGGAATTTTCGGTTCCCGCCGATTGACGACCTTGAGCAGGAGAATTCCTTTTTCTCCCCGAATGGCTCCACCCATTCCGTCGGCGCCGGCGGCGAAGGCTTCGTTGACAAAACGGGAAGTCAAGGGAAGGGGGACATCAGGGATGCTGCGGGTGGTCCGTGAGAAGTATCCGCTTTCATGAACCGGGAAGCCGGCCTCCCGCAGGGTTTTCTGGAAATCGGCTCCTTTCCGGATTTTCGCGTAGAGTTGCATGGCCTTTCTTTTTGCAAGTCGCAATCCCTGTCCGAATTTGAGTTTGGTCAGGATCTCATCCCGAACGGAATCGAGGGTCTTCTCCTTGGCCTCCTGTCTTGCTTCAACCCGGATGATATGATAACCGAACTGTGTTTTGACCACCGGACTGATCTCCCCCGGCTTCAGAGAAAAGGCGGTCCGATCGAAGTTTTTCACCATCTGCCCCCGTTCGAAGAATCCAAGGTCCCCTCCCCGGGAGGCGTTGGAGGAATCCTCCGAATACTTCCGTGCCAGCGCCGCGAAGGACTCACCGGCTTGAGCCTTCTCCCGGATTTGATTGATCTTCTCCAGGGCGGCCTTCCGGGTTTTTTCATCGGCATTACGGGGGACGCGGATCAGTATATGGCGGGCATGAATCTTTTCCGGTTGGACATAAACAGATCGATTGTCTTCATAGTACTCTTTGACCTTCTCTTCAGGGACCTGGATCTGGTCGAAGAATTCCCGGGGGGTTATGTACGAGAAGACGGCGTTGAGCGCCTCCTGTGTTCTGTAAGCCTCGCGGTTTTTTTCATAGGTCTCCCGGATTTCCCGGTCCGAAGGTTTCCGCTTCGGCAAGTGGTCCAGGGGTTTGAGCAGCGCGTATTGCACGCGAACGGTTTCGTTTTTCCTGAGCCAGGCCTCATGAACTTCACTCTTCGAAACCTTGGCTGTATCCCGTATCAGGTCCTGGACCTTCTGAATCTGAAGGCTGGTTCTCTCCTGCTTTTCGTAAAGCGCGGGGGTGAGTTGATTCCAGGCCAGAACCTGCCGGTAAACCTGCCGGTTGAACGATCCGTTTTCCTGAAAAGAAGGAGACTCTTCAATGGCAATGGCCAGTTCCTGATCCGGAATTCCGATTCCCATCTTTTCGGCCTCCATCACCATGAGCTGCCGGTCGATCAGGTTGTCCAAGGCCTGTTTTTTCAGGTCCAATTGTTTCAGGAGTTGAGGAGGAAGATCCTGAAAACGGGTTCTCAGGCGTTGGAGTTCGTTTTCCAGTTCCCTGGGGGTGATGATTTGTCCCTCCACTTTCGCGATCCAGTCCTGCCCGCCCCGGTTCTTGCCGCGTCGGGCGCTTCCCACTCCCCAGGCGTAAAAGATGGTGAGCACAAAGGCCCCGATGATCAACCACATCACGAAGGTTTTGATTCGGTTCCGCATGATATAGAGCATGTTTTCAACTCCTTTAGAGCATTTGATTCCTGCTTGACTGTGCGGCACGCGGGCCTGATCCCCGGCCGGTAAGGTTCCGCCTGAAGTTTTCCTGGAGGAGTTCCTTTTTATATGACGGATGAGGGGGTCCGGGGATTGCGGATCTCCTCGTTTCAAACAAAGGTCATTTTAATACAGGCGCAAGGAATTTACAATTCAATTTTCACCTTACCGGATTCCGCTGCATTTGGAGAAAACGAGGACAACCGGTTTCAAGCACACCGATGTTGACATTCCGCCACGGAGTGGGTAAAGTGACTCCAGCTCAGTGGTTGATTGCGGGTAAAATCTGTTGAGACGTACCATGGCCTTTCCCGGTTTTCAGGGAACCGGGACTCCCCCCTTTTTTTGAGATACTCGGATGGCTACAGCGGTTCAGGGTGTTCAGGAACCCGAGGAGTCGAAAACGAAAAGCCAGTTAAGCTGCAGGGCACTGAACTGCATCCTGGTTTACGTGGAGGAGAAATATGGTACGGAGGCCCTGGAAAGATTCGTTGCCGAGAGCGGCCTGACCCTTTCCTATCTGCGGGACCAGCATAACTGGGTCTCATGGTCCTATTATTGTTCTCTGTTAAAGACCCTCGTGAAGTGGACCGGAGATCCGGACGCTCCCTATGTTGCGGGGACCTATTCGTGGAATAAAAGGTCCTGGGGTTTTTTCTATTATATCACCTACGCGCTGGGAAGTGTGGGGAATATCCTGAAGAAACTCGTGCATCTTGTGCCTCATTTTAACAAATGCGCGGAATGGACGATCCTTGAACTGCACAAGAACCGGGCCCTGATCCGGATCCGTATGAAGGATGGGTATCCGATTGAAAGGGTCTGCTGTGAGAGTCGCATGGGGCAACTGGCCGGCATTCCCAAGGCCTTCGGCATGCCTTTAGGCAAGGTCCGGGAGATTCAATGTCAGTCTCTGGGAGATGATGCCTGCCTCTGCGAGATGAGCTGGATCAACCGTCCCAAGAGATTTTACGGTTTCATCGGGCTCTTCATCGGATCTCTGATTGTCCTGGCCGTAAACCGGACGGGGATTCCCTTTTTTCTCTCCCGAGTGGAGGTCTTTTGCCTTCTGATTCTCTCGTATTTCGCCGGTCGTTTCTATGATGTTCAGGGGATTCTGCATCACTACCAGGAACAGACCGATGCCCTGGAAGAGTCGATCAAGGTGATCGAGGCGAAATATCTGAAACTGAAGCAGGCCAACGACGGGATGTTCGCTCTCCATGAAATCAGTCAGGCCGTCGTCACGACTCTGGATCTCAATCGGGTCCTGAAAATTCTTTTGCGAATGGTGGTGGATCGACTTGGTTTTGATCGAAGTTTTATCATGTTGGCGGATGAGACTTCGGGAAACCTCCATCATGGACGGGTCTACGGGGATGATTCGATCAAGGACTTTGTGGAGGGCTTGACTGTTCCCATGGATCTCGGATCCTCCATGGCCGAGGAGGTGCTCAGGAAATGGAAGGTCCGGATCGTCACCTCAGACTTCATCGACGGGGACCGGGCCTCTGAACTGGAGAAGCAGATTTACCGGATTTCCGGGACCCGGGAGTATATCATCGCCCCCCTGGTCAGCCAGGGCCGCCTGTTGGGTGTGATCGCCGCCGACAATGTCAGGTCCAAGAAAAAAATCGGGGAAAAAGAACAGTCTTTGATGTCCAGTCTGGCCAACAACGTGGTTCTGGCGATTGAGAACGCCCGTTCCTTCCGGATGATCGAGGAGCTCAACGTAACCCTGGAAAAGAAGGTGGAAGAGCGGACCCGGGAACTGGAGCGCTCGTTGAAAGAACTCCGGCTGGCCCAGGAAGAGCTGGTCCACTCCGAAAAGATGTCTTCCCTGGGGCTTCTCTTCTCCGGCCTGGCCCATGAAATCAATAATCCCATTAACTTCGCTTACAACGGGGTCGCCACATTGGAGAAGTCGATCCGGAAGATTCATGAGCTTTCCGAACAGTGCCTGCGGTCTTCCGGTGGTGCGGGAGGAGAGGGAGCCATTCGGCAAAAACTCCTGGAGACCATTGAGGATTCCGGACGGCTGATGCAGATCGTGGCCAAGGGGTTGCAGCGGACCCGCAACCTGGTGGGAGATCTGAAACACTTTTCCCGTAAGGACCGGGAGGAGCCGGAGTTCCTTACCCTTGATACTCCGGTGCAATCGGCCCTGACCATGCTGAACCATGAGATGACCGGCAGGATCCGGGTCCATCAGGGGCCCGGTTTCAAGCAGAAAATCAGGGGCCGTCCGGGGCAACTGAATCAGGTTTTCCTGAACCTTCTTCACAATGCTGTTCAGGCCATAGAGGGGGAGGGGAACATCTGGATTCGTGCGGATTCCGAGAGGAGTGGAGAAATCCGCATTCATATCCGGGATGACGGTGTAGGAATTCCGGACACGGATCTTGACCGTGTCTTTGAGCCTTTTTTTACGACCAAGAGAAGTGGTGAGGGAACAGGCCTGGGAATGAGCATCTGTCGAAAGATTGTGGAGAATCATGGAGGCAGAATCGAACTGACCAGTGCGCCGGGCAAGGGGACGGAGGTAACGGTGACCCTCCCCGTCCGGGAAGAAGTCGGATCGATGGATTGGAAACAATAGGCTTCGGTAGGGAGAAAACGATTGGAAAAGATCGACTATAAGAAATATCCGATTCTGTTCGTGGATGATGAACCGGAGAATCTGGATATTTTCAGTATCAACTTCAAGGATACCTTCAGCATTTTTACGGCGCAGGGCGGTCCGGAAGGACTGGAAGTTCTGGAACGCGAGTTCGTAGCCCTGGTCCTGTCGGATCAGCGCATGCCCGGAATGAGCGGCATGGAATTTCTGCAGGAGGTGCGAAAGCGCTTTCCCGACTTGGTCCTGATGCTTGTGACGGCCTATTCGGATCTGGACGTCATCGCGGATGGCGCCAACGCCGGCTTGTTATACTCCTATTTGCTCAAGCCGTGGGAGTTGAAAGACCTCACTTTGCTCCTGACACGGGGGATTGAACACTACTTTCTGGTTTCGGAACGGGATCGGCTCCATCGGGAGCAGATCGAGACCCTGAAGAAAATGGCCCGTGCCAATAAACTTTCCGCAGTGGGAACCCTGGCTGCCGGGATTGCCCATGAGATCCGGAACCCCCTGGTCTCCATACAGACCTTCCTGGAGATGGTGCCTGGAAAGCTTTCTGAATTGCCCCTTCAGGATCCGGACCGGCTGGACCGGGACTTTTGGGAAAAATTCCGCTCCATGAGTTACAACGAGATTCAGAGGATCCGGAATTTGATCTCGGAATTGGTCAACCTGGCCCGTCCCGCCGACCCTTGTCTTTCCACCGAATCTCTTCCGGATATCATGCACTCCATGGTGGAACTCACCCGTAAAGAAGCGGACAAGCGGGGAATTGCCCTTACCTGCCGGGCCGATCCCTCCCTTCCCGCTGTTTATGTAGACCGGAACGCGATCAAGCAGGTTCTTCTGAATCTTCTGCTCAACGCCCTTCAAGCCTCCCCGGAAGGCGGGAAGGTCGAACTGGTTGCCCGAAGCGTGAACCGGAAGCAACGGGGACGGGTCGTGCAACTGCTGGTGCGGGATCACGGCGAAGGGATCCCGGAGGATGCGCAGGAACAGATTTTCGATCCCTTCTTCACCACGCGGGATCCCGGCGAAGGGGTGGGGCTGGGCCTGACCATCTGCCACCAGATCATGGAAGAACACGGGGGGGAAATCGAGGTCAAAAGCCGGGCCGGGGAGGGAACCGAGGTGATTCTGAGTTTTCCGGAGCCGGCAGCGGAAGGAAAAACAGATTTCGTTTGAATTTTTCCTTTCAGGATCCGTCTGGTCAATCAACCTCGTTGTTCTCGGGACGGGGGAGGCGGGCTTGACGGCCTTCCGGTTCCGGGCTACACTTCAGGCCATCTCGAAGTGATGCATTTTTTGTGTGGGAGGAGCAAAATCATGAAACGATACAGAACATACGTCGTGGGCGCTGTGATGTTGACTTTTCTGTCCACGTTGTTCGGTTGTGCCGAGTGGCAGCAGTCATCGAGGACGACCAAGGGGGCGATTACAGGTGCCGCCGTGGGAGCGGCGGCGGGGATTCTGGCCAAGCAGAATGATCCGTCACGCAGGGCCAAGGCCGCCCTGCTCGGTGCGGCGATCGGGGCCACGGCGGGAGGATTGATCGGAAACTATATGGACCGTCAGGCCCGGGAACTCCAGGCCATCCGGGATGCCCAGATCCGGCAGGAACGGGACAAGGTTTTTCTGACCTTCGGAAGCGGGATCCTCTTCGATGTCGACTCGGCAACCCTGAAGCCGGGTGCGGTCAGTAACCTGCGCCGGGTGGCCGAGGTGATGAACCGTTATCCTGAAACCAACATTATCATCTCCGGTCATACGGACAACACCGGGCTGCCTCAACACAATCAGCAACTTTCCGAAAGCCGGGCGAGAGCGGTCGCCGACTTTCTCCAGTCACAGGGCGTCAATCCCTACCGGATCAACACGGTCGGGTACGGTGCCTCGATGCCGGTGGCGAGTAATACCACGCCCGCGGGACGGCAGGCAAACCGACGGGTGGAGATCGAGATCCGCGCCAATCAGGCCCTTTATCAGCGGCAACAGCAGCAGCCGGCCCCTGCGGGAGATTATCAGCCCTATCGGTAAATCATGAACTTCCCGATCCGGGAGGGGGGACGGTCGGGCGCCTGTCTTTCATGATGGGGCCTGACCGTCCCCCCGGAGTATCGGGAGAGGCGTTCTTTCCCCTTGGGATCACACCTTTACTCCTTTCTTCCTTCCCCGGCAAAAACCTCCCGGGTACGCCCATATATCCAAACGTGAATAATTGAAAAAATATTCCCAATAGTGGAAAACTTTTCCATAAATATGGAAAAATTTTTCCCTCCGCCGGGATGTGGAGAAAACGGGCGGAATCTTGATCCTGATTGAATTATAAAAATGATGATAAAACAATGAGATACGGGATCTCCTGCTGGAGCGGTCCTGGGTTGCTTGGTATGATTATTGCAGTTAAATATGGGTATGATGATTGCGGTTGAAACAGGACATCTTACCACGGGAGAAGATCAGAGGGGGGCGGGGATGAAGATACAAGTCAAAAAATGGGTCCGGATCTTTTTTCTGTTGTGGGGCACATGGTGTCTCCTTCCCGGGGTGCTTCTGGCGGCCGCCTTCCCGGTCAACACGCTTCCGTCCGTGAGCCTGTCGGCCGGGGACCTCAGTTTCGACGGGAGCCATCTGAATATTACCAACGTTTCGGTCTTCTCGGGGGCCTATGTGGACGGGGAGATCTTCACCTCTTCGGGGACCTACAACGGTCCGCCGTTCCCCTGGAACCGGACCGGTTCGACCGACGCCGTTTACGGGGCCACCCTGAACGTTTCCGCCATCTATGATCACACCGACCACAATGCCTATAACGACGGGAACTACGATTATAATCTCCACTACTTCACCGGAGGGAGTATCACTCTTTCCGAAGGCGCTACGACCTATCTTTGCGGGGTGCTTCCCGTCCTTGTCTTCCAACAGATCGCCGGATCGGGGACCGCGGATTTAAACCCCTTTGCCGATACGGCGAACATCCGGAATATTACCCTCGACACGACGGCAGGTTCCCGCTTCATCTCGGAATTCCGTGACCAGTCTCTTCACGGCTACGGTCTCAACCGTCCATCCGGGTCGGAGATTTTAGGCGCTCTTCGGGTCAGTCTCACGGTGACGGGTGGGGGCGCCGATTTCAGCGCGGTCTCTTCCGCCACGGGGACGGCGAACGGCGGGTTTCTTTACTCCGCCGTGCCGGAGCCCTCTTCCCTGATCCTGATGACCTCCGGGTTGCTCGGGTTCCTCGGGCTTGCGAGAAGAGGAAAGGGACGGTTCACATCATCGGATGGCAGGGGAGGGCAATAGGATGAAGGAGAGGATCAGACGACAGGCGGCATTCTCGATGTTCATGCTGGTCGCGGCGATAACGGTCTTGTTCGTGCCGACTCTTTCGGCCCAGACCGTTCCCAGGCCGACGGCCTTTTTCAGTGGGTTCTATAATTTTGACGGCGCTAATCTGACCTTTTATCAGGGGACGATCGTTACGCGGACGGAATGGCTGGACGGATCGATTCATACCGATTCCCTGGATGATGCCGTGGTGGGGGCCGATGTCTCCGTTTCCGGGCTCAGCCTGACCGGAAGCGATGCCGCCGGACACCACTTTACCGATGGGGTCCTGACGATATCAAAGGGAAGCACGGTCTTCATGACCTGCACCCTGACCCACGTCGTGATCGAACCGGTCGGTGTCGCACCGGGGACCATCAACCCGGGACTTCTCTCCATGAACATGCAGAACCTGGTTTTCGGCACCGGCCTCGGTTCCACCTTCTCCGATGAATTCGGTTCCCTCATCGCGCCGGCCAATGTGCCGGACCAGGGGGCGATCGAGATTTCCCTGACCGATTTCTTTGGAGGAGATATCCAGGCCGGTGTCACCAGTTTCGGAAATGTGAATGCCAAGGTGGATGGGGCCCCTCAGGTCAGCACCGTCTCCTTCGACTGTTTCGGGATCAACAAGGCCGAGATCAAGATCAAGGGAAACGGACAGGACCGAATCAAGATTGAAAAGGGGGTTCTTGCCCTCCCGGCGGACAAAACCTTTGATCCGGCCTCCGACAAGGTAACGGTTTCCGTGGACGGTGTGACCGTGACGATCCCGGCCGGGTCCTTTGAGAAAAAGGGAGCAAAGAACGATTACCGCTACAAAACCGGCTCGGGAGTCAAGCCGAAGATTCACGCCAGGCTCAATTTCCACAAGGCGGAATGGGAGATCAAGATTCAGGATGTGGATGCGGGAATTGTAGACAATGGCGACGGTGTCAAGGTCGATCTGGTCATCGGCAATACCGAAGGAACAGAGACCCTGATGATGACCGAAAAGCTCGATCACGGGCTCCCGGAACTGAAATACAAAGCGTCCCCCAGATTGAGCTGCCGGAGTGTTCGGCCGCCCGAGGTGCCGGATGACGACCCCGATGATCTCAAGAGGAGTTGCCTCAGCTTCATGGAAGTGACCTATCATCTGGGGCTGCCGGATCAGGAGGTGATTCAGAAGTTCTCCGATGATATCGGACATCCCGAGACCACCTTCGTCGCGTCCGACGGAACGGCGGCAACCTTTCATACTTCCTGTTCCCGGTGCCTTTCCTGCGGGCAGACCGATGCCGGAGGAAACTTCGTCATTACCGGAATCTCCGATGCCACGGGGAAGCTCGGAACCCAGTGCGGTGTTCCGGACGCCAGTTGTGGAACGACACCTCCGCCTCCCGCCCCGTAGGATTTCCATCCATCCAATCGTCGGATCCGAAGGGCCCCTCCTGCCCGGGAGGGGTCTTTCCCTTATCAAGTTGACAAGTCCTCACGAAAAGCCTTATAAAGACCCAGAGAAATCCCGCAAGGTTGAGGTGTATAGACAGAACCGATATGAAGCTGATCCTTACCCTGACCCGGAAGGTCTTTCTGGGATATCTGATCATGATCTGCCTGGTGATCCTGGAGGGGGCCTACGCGATCTTTGAGCTGAACCGGTTGAACCGGCTGACCTACTCCATGGTCCATGGTGAGGTGGTGACCCTGGGACTCGAAAAGGATTTGATCGATCTCTTTCTCTCCGAGGTGAGCAGCGAAAAAAAATATCTTGTGGTGCAGGATCGTGATTTCCTGGACCTGGCCCTTTCCAAGGGGAGAGCTTTTGACGAGAATCTTTTGAAACTCAAGGCCTCCCGTTTGAAGAATCCGGATCCTGACAGCCTGGAACATCTTCAGAAACTTCATGATCGGCATCGAAAAGGATTCTTGCTCGCCGTGGCGCGTGGAGAAAAGGATCCCGCTGCGGCGCGAAAAGAACTTTCCGTGTGGGGGTTGAAAAGTGAGACCGGGATCCGGGACCTTACACGGGGGATCGAGCTCCTGGTCCGGAAGGAAGAGGCCGAAATCGCCCGGAGGATGCACGAGGCTCAGATGTTCAGCCTGAGGGCCTATCAAATGACGATCGGTATCGTGGTTTCCATGGCGATCTTTGGAATGATTGTGGCATGGCTTCTGACGCAGCGGATCCGTGGTCCGGTTCAGAAACTCAAGGAGGGAACCCGGTACATTTCTCAGGGAATCTTTGATCAGAGAATACAGGTTCATTCCAGGGACGAGCTGGGAGACCTCGCCCGGGCCTTTAACGTGATGACCGGCAAACTGGCGGAATTGGAGCGGATGAAGCAGGAACTGATTTCCAACATCTCCCATGAACTTCGCACACCGCTGACCTCCATCTCAGGGGCTGCCGGACTCCTTCAGGATGAGATCCCGGGTCCCGTCAACAAGAAGCAGAAACATCTTTTGGGAATCATTGAGGAAGAGATCGGGAAATTACTCCGTCTGATCAACAATCTCCTGGATCTATCCAAGATCCGGGCCGGTATGATGCAGTATCATTTCGAGAAGACCGGCATGGTTCCGATTCTCAAAAACGGCATGGCTCATATCCGTTTTCTGGCCGAACTCAAGGGGATTCAATTGAACCTGGATGTGGCGGATGGACTCCCGGTCCTCAGGATGGATTCCGAAAAGATCGAGCAGGTGGTGAACAATCTACTGGCCAATGCGGTGAAGTTCACCCGGCAGGGCGGATGGATCCGGATCCGGGCGGTCCGGGAACCCGGTGTTGTCCGGGACTCTTCCAGAGACGGGGAGCGGGTCCTGGTGTGTATAGAAGACAATGGTATCGGGATGGATCCGGATCAGCTTTCCGGAATATTCGACCGCTACCGGCAGGCTGATCCCGTGCTCGGTATGAAAACGCCGAAGGGCACGGGCCTGGGATTGTCCATCTGCAAGTACTATATAGAAGAACACGGAGGGAGGATCTGGGTGGAAAGTCAGAAGGGGGTTGGGAGCCGGTTTTGCTTTGATCTTCCCGTGGCGCACGAGCCAAAAGAGGTGCTCCTATGAGAAGGGGGATGCCGCCGTATCGTCTTGTTCTGATCGGATGTTCTTTTTCGCTCTTATTGACCGGTTACGGCTGCGCCTTCTTTTCCGAGATGAAGACTTTGATGAAAAGGATGGAAGGGGCACCTCCCCGTGAAAAGGTGGTACCCGGTCCGGTGGAGGAATTTTTTGTCCACGTGGACCGGCTCTTTCAAGAGGGACGATACCGCCAGGCCCTGCGCAGGGTCTGGCGGATCTATCAGGAATCCGAAGCAAGGTCCGTACGGGAAGAAGCCCTGTACCGGGTTGTCCTGATCCTTTCCTATGGTGACAATCCGAATCGGAATGATGAGGAGGCGGAGAAAAAAATTCAACTCTTCAGAAAGGAATTTCCGGAAAGCGCCCGGATGAGAGAAATCCAGTGGGTTTCCCTTCTGCTCCAGCGAATCCGGAGAGGAGAAGCGGAAATCAAAACCCTCCGGGGGTACAATGCCATTCAGGAGGGAAAGATACACCGGCTGCAGGAGGATATCAGGAAGATCAAAGAGATCGATCTGCAGTTGGAAGAGCACAAAAAGAAATTG
>CAYZZU010000008.1:0-96030 GCA_964483105.1 uncultured Nitrospirota bacterium | reverse complement strand
GTAGGTAAAGTTGGATAGATTTGTGCTGTTGACCTGATTGATCAGATCGATCAGATGGGAGGCTGCATCGTAGGTGTAGGTGGCGGTTGCCCCGTTGGGAAGGTGGAGCCCTGTCCTGCGGGAGAGGGCGTCGTAGGTCAATGAGACGGCCTCTCCGGCGGGGTTCGTGAGATCCGTCAGGCGGTTGAGGGCGTCGTAGACGTAGTCGGTAACTCCTCCCTCTGCGTCGGTCAGGGTGATCCGGTTGCCGTTGAGATCATAGCTGTAGGAGACGGCGCCCAGGGTGTTGACTACGTCGGTGAGTCGGCCGGCCGTGTCGTAGGTAAAGGTCAGACCGGAGTCGGAGTCGGATGCGCTGATGAGACGGCCGACGACATCGTAGGAAAAGGAGGCCGTATCTCCGGGCATCTGCTTCTGGATCAGACGGTTGAGTTGATCGTAGGTGTAGGTGATGGTGTTGCCGTTGGGATCGGTGCGGGTGGCCAATTGCCGGTTGGCGTCGTAGGAATACGTGGTGATCCGTCCCATGGGATCGGTCTCGGAGATGAGTTGTCCGATCTCGTTGTAGGCAAAACTCGTGGTATTCCCTTTGGCGTCGGTGATGGAGGCGAT
This sequence comes from uncultured Nitrospirota bacterium, assembly GCA_964483105.1. Lineage (GTDB taxonomy): Bacteria > CG2-30-53-67 > CG2-30-53-67 > CG2-30-53-67 > CG2-30-53-67 > CAYZZU01. The sequence continues at coordinate 95,418 of CAYZZU010000008.1, read as the reverse complement.
CTTGTCCCCTGCTCCGGCACAGCCGCAGGAGGGGGCATAAGTGTAGGTCGTGGTGTTGCCTTCGGCGTCTGTGACCGAGGTGATCCGGTTCCGGGAATCGTAGGTGTAGATGGTGGTGTTTCCATTCCCATCAGTCCGGGTCAGGATGTTTCCGGCCGGATCACGGGTGTAAGATGTCGTCTTTGCCAAGGGATCGGTGACCGAGGCAAGGTTGCCCTTGGTGTCGTAGGTGTAGGTGGTGACATCTCCCAGGGCGTCGGTCATGGAGGTGACGAGGCCTTTTGTGTCATAGGTGAAGGTGGTCTGATTCCCCAGGGCGTCGGTGATGTCGGTCAGGTTGCCGCTGGGATCGTAGGTCATGTTGGTGACATTGCCCAGGGGATCGGTGATGGAGGTGACCTGGCTATTGGTGTTGTACGTCATGCTGGTCGTGGCGCCTGTGGCCTCGTTGGTGGTGGTGAGGAGATTCCCCTTCTCATCATAGGTCATGGTCACTTCCGTGCCGTCGGGCCGGATGATCCGGGTCGGCCGGGATTGAGCATCCCGTTCATACTGGGTGACGTTCCCCAGGGGGTCGGTGTATTCCAGGGTGGCGCCTTCGGCGTCGGTCTTGTAGGCATGGGTGTAGCCCATGCCGTCGGTCTTGGTGCTGGGGGCGGCGGGGATGTTGGGAGCGGGGTTATTCTTTGTGCCGGTCCCGGCCGCGATGTCGTTGATCAGGCCTGTGGCGTCGGAGGCGGTGTAGTGCCGGGTCTCGCCGGTGGCCGATACGATATTTTCGATCCGGCCGTGGGGGCCGTAGTGGTATTGGGTGGTGTAACCGTTGGGGCCGGTCTTTGCGGTCAGAAGGTGCCGGCTGTCGTAGGTATAGCTGGTGACGGAGCCATCCGGTTCGGTGATGGAGGTGAGGTTGCCGTCGGCATCATGGGTGAAGGTCGTACTCCTCCCATCCGGAGTCGTGATGCTGCCGAGTTTTCCTCCACTGTACGAAAGCGTGGTCACCAGACCGGTGGGGTCGGTGATGGAGGCCAGGTTGCCGGAGGTGTCATATTGATAGGTCGTGGTGTTGCCGTTCCGGTCAATGGTGGCCGTCTGAAGACCGTTTGCGTCGAAGGTTTTTTTCGTTCCGTCCTTGAGGAGCCACTCGGCCGTGCCGTCGGCGATAAACGTCAGAGCGGATTTCCCATCCTCAGAGATCATCTGTAAACCACTATTTACATTTTGCATTGCAAGGTATGGAGATAATATGGGGATGCGTTGGTTCCATGTGTCTGCAAAGTAGATATTCCCGGATCTATCCACAGCCACCCCCCTGGGATTGGCCAGAATCGCCGTAGTAGCCGGACTGCCATTTCCAGAATAATCCCATGTACCGTTTCCGGCCACGGTGGTGATCATACCGGCGGGGTCCACCTTACGAATGCGTCCGTTCCCTGTATCGGCAATATAGAGGTTGCCGTAGAAATCAACTGCTATCCCCTCAGGATCATTCAGTTTTGCCGAAGCAGCTATCGTTGTAATAATACCCAGCTTATCCACCTTACGAATACGGTTGTTAAAGGAATCCGCGATATAGAGATTACCTGACGAATCCACTGCCACGTCATTCGGATTATCAAGCATTGCATTGATAGCTGGGCCACCATCGCCGGCATAACCCCATGTACCCTTCCCGGCTAAGGTGGTGATAACACCCGAGGGATCCACTTTCCGAATGCAGCCATTACCCGAATCCGCAATATATAGATTCCCGGCAGAATCAACTGCAACACCACGGGGGTAGTATAATTTTGCACTTGTAGCTGGACCCCCGTCACCGGAATAGCCTTTCGACCCGTTCCCGGCCACGGTGGTAATCCTACCGGAGGGGTCCACCTTGCGTATGCGATGATGCCAGCAATCGGCTATGAAGAGATCACCTGAGGAATCCACTGCTATTCCGGAAGGATAACGGAGACCTGCATCAGTAGCCAGCCCTCCATCCCCCAAAGGAGCCCACGTTCCATTCCCGGCCACGGTGGTGATCCTACCGGAGGAATCCACTTTCCGGACACGGTTGTTGCCATAATCGGCGATGTAGAGATTGCCGGTGGAATCTACCGCAACGCCATACGGGTTGTTAATATCCGCATCCACGGCAGGACCCCCATCACCGGAATAGCCGGGTGAGCCGTTCCCGGCCACGGTGGTGATCATACCGGAGGGATCCACTTTGCGGATACGCTCATTGTACTCATCTGCAATGTAGATGTTTCCGGATGTGTCAACGGCGACACCGCCGGGATAATCCAGCATTGCACTTGTGGCTGGCCCGCCGTCACCGGAATAGCCGTATGAGCCGTTCCCGGCCACGGTGGTGATCCTACCGGAGGGGTCCACCTTACGGAGGCAATGATTACCCGTATCCGCAATGTAGAGATTCCCGGCGGGATCCACAGCAACACCGCCGGGATAATCCAGCATTGCACTTGTGGCCGGCCCCCCGTCACCGGAATAGCCGTATGAGCCGTTCCCGGCCACGGTGGTGATGATGCCGGAGGGATCGACCTTGCGGATGCGGTGGTTATAACTGTCCGCAATATAGATGTTGCCGGTAGAGTCCACGGCCACGCCCATGGGATCGTACAGACTTGCTTGGGTGGCCGAACCGCCGTCTCCGGAATAGCCGGATGTCCCGTTGCCAGCCACAGTGGTGATGATGCCGGAGGGATCGACCTTGCGGATACGGTGGTTATAACTGTCCGCGATATAGAGGTCGCCGGAAGAATCCACAGCCACGCCCATGGGATCGTACAGACTTGCTTGGGTGGCCGAACCGCCGTCTCCGAAATAGCCTTTCGACCCGTTTCCGGCCACGGTGGTGATCATACCGGAGGGGTCTACCTTGCGTATGCGATTGTTCTCTGTATCTGCAATGTAGAGATTCCCGGCAGGATCAACCTCCACGCACGTTGGGCTGGCCAGACTCGCTGCAGTGGCCGGCCCCCCGTCACCGGAATAGCCATATGAGCCGTTCCCGGCCACGGTGGTAATCATGCCGGAGGGGTCCACCTTGCGTATGCGATCGTTCCCTGTATCCGCAATATAGATGTTTCCTGCAGAATCCACAGCAACAGCTTCAGGAATATCCAGTGCTGCACTTGTGGCTGCCCCACTATCGCCTACACTCCTTCCCGCAACAGTATCAATCCAATAATCAGCAGGGTAAAAACGATGGGTTTTGCCGTTCCCTTCAATGATGAAAATATCCGAGCCAGCATTCCTGATCATCCGGCTCACCATATCCAGGGTCCAACCGGACCCGAATGAACTCTGAATCTGATTGTTAACAAACAAAAATCCTTTTTTAGGACTGCTGCTTCCATAACTCTTCTCTACGGTCGAATCAACCCAGTTGCCAGGGGTCACTTGCGTGTGACGGGTGATATCATAGGTGTTTATGAGAGTCATTGAATAGGGATAGATGCCCGTGGGAACGAAGGTCCCCCGGGCGTCCTTCGCCTCGGTCATCCAGGCAAATTTTCCATTGTCGCTTCCGAAGTATTCGGTTGTTTGCATCCCGAATGCGGTGAGACGCGCCCGGGTTCGCTTTATGTTCCGGGTCGAATTGATTGAAAAGGAGACCGAGGCCTGGGGGTAGGCGGTTCCACTGTCGTAATGGAGCGTCAACGCATGATCCTTGTCCATGCTGCGGTAGGAGGGGAGGGGATGGTCCGACTCCAGGCCCCCCCGCTTCAGGGAGACGGCGGAGTTCCCGCAGTCCTTCTTCTCCTTGTCCGGGGCCTGGTCCTGCGTGGTCTGGTCCTCGATATCCCTTGTCGGCGGTACGGGATCCTGCGGGCTGTCGTCATATGAATCAGGAACCCAGACAGCTCCGTACCAGGAGAAGTGCTGGACTTCAAGCTCGATAAAGCGCCCGTCGGCGGTAACGACGCCGTCGCCCACGTCGTTCCAGACCTTGTTTTCCGGGTCGTAGTCGACACAGGGGATCAGGGTGCCCGGCGGCATGTTGTACCGATTCGGGAGGCGGACCGTGACGGGGACGTTGAAAACGGTCCCGTGGGGTCCGAATTCGCCGATGGCATAGAGTTCCCGGCCCTTGAGCGGGGCGGGGAGCTGCTCTTCGCTGTCGTACATGGTGATGGTCACGTCGGTATCCACATCGACGGCGCCGGGCGGGATGACGACTTCCGTGTCCCCGGCGGAATTGACGGCGGTGCCTCCAAGCGACGGGGTGATGGTGGTGACCCGGGAATCGATCGGCGTGAGGTAGACGGGGTCGGCGGGCATCTCTTTGCCGATCATCCCCTCTGCCTGGAAGTTGACATAGGTGTAACCGTTTTTTTCGGCTTTCAGGTCGAAGTTCCTGGTTGGGGAGTAGTCGGGAAACCCCTGAAGCGGGAAGATGAACCGGCCGTCGGCATCGGTGAGAAGCGACCCGCAGATCCCTTCCGCGGTGATCCGGACGCCTGGAACCGGGGTTTCGGTTCCGTATTCGTAGACGTGGCCGATGAGGTAGCCGGATTCCGGGGTGACCGCGGGCGGGAAGGTATTGTTGTAGACGGTGACGGATTTTGCGCCGGTGTTCCCCGCAATATCCGTGGCCTCGACGGTAACGGTATTATCACACTGACTAAGAACAATCCCGGTCGCGGTGAAGTTCAGCCCGTTGACCGTGGCCGGTGTCCCGTTCACGGTCACGGACCGGACCGGTTCATCAACGGTGCCGGTGACATCGACGGTTGCGGCGTAGAGCACATCCTGATCCTGGGGGGAACGGATCGTGATCTGCGGAGGAGCAGTATCTTGCACGGCAATCGAAACGGTCACGACGGCTGCAGCCGTGAATCCGGTGTTGGATGCCGTAATGGTCGCCGTGCCGTCGGCAACAGCGGTTACAAGTCCTTCCGGATCGACGGCAGCCACGCTGCTGTCGTCGGAAAAATAGGTTGTCCCGGTTGTTGAGGCGGAAAGATCAGACGTGGTCCCTTCCGCGTAATAGCCGGTTACGGCAAGCTGTTGTGTGGCGCCGGCCGCCGTCAGTGTCATGGTGTCGGGGGAAATCAGAATGGCCGTCAGACAGCCTTCATCGATCCGACCATCACAGTTGTTGTCGATGCCGTCGCAAACTTCGTTCGGTACGGTACCGCATGTGCCGCAGGCATTCAGGAGCCCTTCATCGGTCTGTCCGTCGCAGTTGTTGTCGATCCCGTCACAGATCTCGGCGGCGCCGGGATGGACAGCCGCATTGGTATCATCACAGTCCAAGGCACTGCCGTTCGGACAGGAGGCGTCCCCCGGATTTCCGTAGCCGTCCCCATCGTTGTCCGTGCAGGTGGTGGCGCAGAAATCCGATCCGTCGCAATCCTGGTCGATTCCATCGCATGGGACCTCGGCCGCTCCGGGGTGAATCGCAGCATTGTAGTTGTTGCAGTCCGAAGGGGTGTCGCACGGGCGGACCCCGTCACCGTCCGTGTCCCACTCGATGGAGGGAATCGTACCGTCACAGTCTTCGTCGATTCCGTTGCAGAGCTCCACGGCTCCGGGATATCGGGTCGGGTCGCTGTCGTCGCAGTCCCCGGCGCAAACGAAGGAGCCGTCCCCGTCGGCGTCGGCTTCATTCGCCGGGGTAAAACCGTCGCAGTTGCTGTCCTTGCCGTCGCAGATTTCCAGGGCGCCGGGGTAGACATTCGGGTCGCTGTCGTCACAGTCGACGGCTCCGCAGCTCCCGCCCGCCGTGGAGTAGCCGTCCCCATCGGCGTCCCCGACCACGCAGACCGCGCAGGCGGGGTCGTCGGTACAGGAGGGATCGGCGCAGTCCGTCTTCCCGTCGCAATTATTGTCTGTGGAGTCGGTACAGATTTCGGCGGCGCCGGGATAAGTCCCGGCGTCGGCATCGTTGCAATCGTCTCCCCCGCAGACGGCCAGGAGGTGCCCGTCTCCGTCCCCGTCCGGACAGGTGCAGCCTGCCTCGTCCACGCTGCCGTTACAGTTGTTGTCCCGGCCGTCCCCGCAGATCTCGATGTTTCCGGGAAAGACCGTGGCGTCGTAGTTGTTGCAATCCGAAGGAGTGTCGCACGGGCGGACCCCGTCCCCGTCCGTGTCTCATTCGACGGAGGGGAGAATGCCGTCACAGTCTTCGTCGATTCCGTTGCAGAGCTCCACGGCTCCGGGATATCGGGTCGGGTCGCTGTCGTCGCAGTCCCCGGCGCAAACGAAGGAGCCGTCCCCGTCGGCGTCGGCTTCATTCGCCGGGGTAAAACCGTCGCAGTTGCTGTCCTTGCCGTCGCAGATTTCCAGGGCGCCGGGGTAGACATTCGGGTCGCTGTCGTCGCAGTCGACGGCTCCGCAGCTTCCGCCCGCCGTAGAGTAGCCGTCCCCATCGGCGTCCGTGGCGGAACACCCCGCATCCGCCGGCGGAACGAGAAGGAAGAACTGGAGCAGTACAACCAGGAATAAAACGAAGACGGACCGTGCGATGCTTTTCATAAGTCTCCTCCTCGGTTGCCGGGTCCCCATGAACATGCCGGTATGCCGGCAGAAACCCACGTACCCTGGAGAGAAAGTGGAGTTTACAATCCTCCTATCCCCCCAATTTGTCCGGAGGCGGGAGATTCAACCCACCCTCCTCTCTCAAAAGTCCGGGTAAAAATCGGAGCCCGGTTGTCTCACTTCCCGAAAAAATGGCACCAGGTGCATCCGCCGATGAAGGAGATGACCTTCTTTGAGATACCCGGCCCCCCTGTGGCCTTGACGAAATAGATCCCCTCTCTTGTTGCCCGGAAATGGCCGGTCTTCGAGTCGATCACGCCGTCTCCCCCGCGGCTCTCGATGCTCCACTCGGGAGTGAAGGGGATCCGGTGACCATACTGGTCGATTCCGACCGCCTGGTAATCCCGCTCTTCGTTGACCCGGACGACCTGTACCTGCGGCGCCACGAGAACCCGGGTCAGGACGGGGGCGCCGGACACGCGGTACGATGCCTCCGCGGTCAATCCGTGTGAAACAAGCCGGACCCTGCCGGAGCCTTCCCCGCCGACCGTCATTCTCCCGTCGGGATCGATCCGGGCGTCCGCCCCCCGCGCGGACCAGTCAGAATCCCGCAGGGGGATCTCCAGCCCGTCTCCTGCGATTCCGAGCCCGATGAAACGGAACCGGCTCCCCCGTCCGAGGAGGAGCCGGTCCGGAATGATTTTCAGGGCCGTCACTCTGGCCCCGCCGGGGACGTAAAACACGGTGGACAGGGATGCCCGGTTCCCCTTCGGACCGGGTCCGATCAGACCGATCCGGCAGGGGGTATGGGCGGCGAGGCCGATCCCCTCTTTTCCGGACGGTTCAAACGGTTTGAACCGTCTGAACCAGGATGTGAACAGGGAGAAAATCGGGGGTACGCCCCGACGGATCGTTTTCCCGCACGACAGGGTGTTCAGTGACAACCCCCGGGAGCCGATCTCCACGTGATCCAGGTCCAGGAGCAACCGCTGATCCTTCCCGTCGATCACAAAAAGCCGGGAGGAGTCCGTGCCCTCCGGGTCCCTGCGTTTCAGAACCGGACCGGAGGCGGGTGTCTCATGGAGGATGAGCGGAGGCTTTTGAACCACCGTGATCAGCGAGAAATAGTTGGAAGGATAGAGATAGTTCATGACCGGAGCGGTCCGCGCCACGGCGAAGGCGGGACGATCGGGGCGGAGAAGATTCTCCGGAAAGGCATGAAGAAAACCGGTAACACGCCGCTCACGAAAATGGGGATAGGAAGGAAGGGCGTCATACCCCCTCCCGTTCCAGCACCCCAGGGAGAGAATGTCGAGATACGTGACGCCGGCTTCTTCGAGATCGGATTGCCTGACCCCGAGGGTGAGGCGGACCGGCCTCTTGAAGACAAGCCCGGCAGGATAGAGATTGAAACCGGCTCCCACCGGATAGACGGAAAGATCCGTGGGCGAGGGGGTCCGCTCACCGCGGACGACGGTGATCAGGGTATCTTCGTCCAGTGCCCCCGGGGGAATCTCAAGAACGAGGTTCTCGAGCTTCAGGACTCCTCCTTCACCGGCCGGGATCCTCTTGGAGACCCAGGGAAGGTCCCGGTGCGCAAACATCCCCTTGTGCCTTCTCCCAGGGAGCACAGAGGCGATCGCGGGACGGATCGGCGGTCCGGTATTTTCCGCCATATCCCAGGGGTGGATCCTGCCCGTGTTCACATTCCGGGCGTAGACCACATCCTTCGAATCCACGGTCCCGTCGTGGTCCAGGTCCGCGTTTACCGTAAACGGCGCCTTCTCCAGGCCCGAGACGATCTGTTCCGCAAGGATGGCGTCCCGCCTGGAAACCTGGGCGTCGCCGTTGAGATTCCCGGTGAAAAAGTCGTTTCGCCAGAAGGCACGGGCGGTCATCGGACCGGACGGATCCAGGTCTAGTTCGGCCACCAGGAAGTTGCTCTTCTCCATGGAGACCGGGAGACGTCCCCGCCGGTCCGGGCCGGAGACGGGGGCGAAGCGCAGTTCCCCCCGGAAAGTCCCGTCTCCACTCCCGTCTTCCGTGAGACGGATCTTCACTTCGCGCTTCTCCGTGACGTTCCGGACGGTAACAACGATCCCCTTCTCCCGGTCCGGGCCGGGATGGAGACGCCTCCCGCGCAGGGTCAGGACGGCCGTCCGGGAGAGACCGACATACCTCGAACAATCGAAGCGAAGCCGATCGTCGAAGCGGCTGATCCCCTGGGCGGTGGCGAGCCACTTGATGCCCTCCCGATCCACAAGGACGGCGTTGATCCGGTCGTCCGCAAATCCCTCGTCCCGCGTGAAGTTCACGAACCGCTCTCCGTCGTACCGGGAGAGCCCCCTCGCGGTGGAGACCCAGAGATTCCCGCCTTCATCCCGGGCCAGGCCGCTGACACGAAGGTCGAAGAGCCCGTCCCGGATTCCCAGCCGCCTGGCGCGCCCCTTCGTAATCTCAAAAAGGCCTCGGTCCGTCCCCACGTAGAGGACGCCGCGTCCGGTCTTCAGAAGGGAGTGAACGGCCTCTCCCTTCAGGGCCTCGACCGGGGTGAATTTCCCATTTGTGAAAATCGCAAGCCCCCGGAGTGTCCCCACGTAACACCTCTGCCCGTCGGCCAGCAAGGCCAGGACGGTCCGGTCCGGCAGACCCTGTTTTTCGGTATAGCGTGTCCAACGATCCCCCCGGAGGACGAAGAGTCCCTGGTGGGTCCCGAAGGCAAGCCGGCCGCGTGGAAAGGCGATCGCGCAGATATTGTTCCCCACGGTCTCCCTCTCCCGGGCGACCGCTTCCCACCTTCCCCGGTGGAACCGGAAGGCGCCGTGGTGGGTGCCCGCCCAGACGGTATCTCCCGGATCCACGGCAAGACAGAGGACGTTACGGTCGGTGAGTCCCTCTTTCGCGCCGTACCGCTTCCATTCCTGCCCGTCGAAGGAGACGATCCCTCCCCCGTCGGAGGCCGAGAACCAGAGGGTCCCGTCGCTCTGCGCGACGGCATCGGTGTAGATGACTCCCCGGACCGGGTCATCGGTCCGCATGACGGTGATCTTCCCTTCGTGGTAAACCCCGATCCCGTTCCGGGTCCCGATGTAGAGATTTCCCTTACCGTCCTCGGCGAAGGCGGTGACAGAACGGCTCAAGGATCCCAGTTCCAGGGGCCTCCATCTCCCATCCTGATAACAGCTCGCGCCGTGGGTGGTGCCGACCCAGGGTGTGTTATTGTGATCAATGAAGATCTCGTGGATCTGCAGGCTGGTCAATCCCTCCGGCTCCCCGTACCGTTTCCAGGTCCTGCCGTCATAGGAGATTACGCCGCGGTAGGTCCCAAACCAGAGGGTTCCGTCACGGTCCGTGACGACCCGGCGGGCAAAGAGAGAGGGGATCCCGTTGACCCGTTCATACCGTTTCAGCCTACCCCGCGGGCCGAGGCGGAAGAGCCCCCGCCCCCGGTCCGTGAACCACCAGGCCCCCGCTGTCTCTTTCACCATCCCGTACACCCGGACAGGCTCTCCCTCCCGGTTCCCCGGAAGGTTCCTCCATTCATAGCCATCGAACCAGTTTACACCGCGGCGCGTGGCGGCCCAGACCACCCCTTCATCGTCCAGGTAGAGCCGGTTGATCCACATGCTGTTCAGGCCGTTCTTGATCCCGTAGGCCGTCCATCTCTTCCCGTCGTACCGGCAGACCCCGCGGTGAGTAGCAAACCACCAGGTTCCCCGCCTTCCGTCCACGAGAATGCCGGTAACCTTGTTGTTCGGCAGGGCCTCACGGGTGGTGATTTTCCGGCAGGTCTTCGTTGGAAGGTCCCAGATCACCACTCCGCCTTCGGTCCCGGCCAGTAGCTTATCACCATCCACGGCGAGACTCAGGACGGCGTTTCCATCGGTATAGTTTTTCACACCGGCGAAAAGGAAGGATGCGTGGGAAACCACCATGAGGATGAAGAGAAAGGAGATGCTTTTCGTCATGAATGCCCCCCTGGGAAGTGAGGCTCCCAATTCGCCTGAGAATCGATTCTCTACTCCGCGCCCTTCTGCCGAAGCGCCCAGGTTTCGATCTCAACCAGGAGTTCCTCGCGGCAGAGTTCGGCCTGCACGCAGGTGCTGGCCGGATACCGCGAGATCCCCCTCTCACGGAAAAAATCATTCCGGACCTCGTTGAGTGCCTCGTAATCCCTTCGGATATCCTTCAGGTAGATCGTGGTCTTGACGACGTCCGGCCAGCCGGCCCCGGCTTCCTTCAGGAGGGCGGAAATATTCTGGAGTGTCCGCAGGGCCTGTGCCCGGAGATCCCCGGGATACAGGCTCTTCCCCCGGTGATCCACGCTGGCCGTGCCGGAGAGGATGATGAGCACCGACGGGGAATCGATCTCGATCTTCAGGCCCCGGGAAAAGGGAACCGGTTTTTCGTATTCATACGCCTCGTTGAGCACCCGCGGCGCGTGAAGAGGGGTGACTGGACCTCTGTCTTGATCCATTATCTTAAAGCGTATAATTGAACAGGGAAATGAGTAGTTCTATTCTTGTATAATACGAAAGAGGCGGTGTCAAGCTTTTTTTTTAGAACAAACAGATTTCCAGAAAAAGGGCTTTCCCGGATTCCGTTCATGGTTCGACAGGCTCACCGCGAACGGAATATCAATCATTTACACCGTTCGCCCTGAGCAAGGCTCTCCTAAGCTCGCCGAAGGATCGGAAGGGGTGCGGGACTTTTTGCGAGACCATCACATCATGCCTGGCGCGCCATAAAAAAAGCTCTGCATGATCATGCAGAGCTTTTTCTGGTTGTTTTGGAGGCAAGCTGTCTTACATTCTCACCACATTGGCGGCCTGGGGACCTTTGCTTCCCTGAATGATATCAAACTGGACGGTATCTCCGTCATTCAGGGTTTTGAATCCTTCGCCCTGAATCGCGGAAAAGTGGACGAACACGTCCGCCCCGTTTTCCTGTTCGATAAACCCGAATCCTTTTGACTCGTTAAACCATTTGACCGTTCCTTCTACCATCTTCTACTCCTTTGTTCCTCGGTGGCTCTTTTTTGATTGTACAGCTTCTTACCTCCACCTAATAAAAAACCGCATGGTCTTCTTCCCCTTCGTCGACTCCATCCGACCCCTCAACAGGACGCGGGTTGACGAATGGACTCCTCCGGCAAGACCGTTTTTATTTATAACACAAGGATTTTAAAATAGCAAGGAGAAAAAGCGTTCCAAGACTTCCTCCCATTATTTATGGTGATTAAGATCCTTTCCGGAGGGGTGGAAACCCGCACTACAAAACTGAAAATCAAATCACGACCAGAAGCTATGGAGCGGCACGGGGTAAAGATCGGAAATAAAAATCAAAATCTTTTTGACAGGATGAACCGGATCGACAGGATAGGCAAACCCGACTCCCCCGCGGGGCGAGCAATTCCCCTGTCACGCAACCTAACATCGCAGAAGGAGAGGAGAAAAGGGCGAGATCGTATAGTTCGACTGAGCTCACCACGAACGGAATATCAATCACTTACACCGTTCGCCCTGAGCTTGTCGAAGGGGTGCGGGGCTTTTTGCGAGACCATCTTCTTTGTCCGGGATCGTGTTGCCTGCCTTCAGCTGAAGTTTTATCAGGATTTCTCTGAATGGTACAAAAAAACACTCCGGGCACTTTTCAAAACGAGCTTCCTCAACAAAACGATCTGAACATTTTTATCGCCGGATTCGGGTCTCCCTTGTTTCTTGAATCCGGAACGGTCCCGTGCTATAGTGACTTTCCATGAAGATAGGGATTGTTTCCGATAGTCATGACCGTGTTCCGAAGATTCGTGCCGCCATGGAACGACTGGGAGAGGAGGGAGTGGATCTTTTGATTCATGCCGGGGATTTTGTCTCCCCCTTCGCCCTGAAGGAGTTTTTGAAGGGGCCCTTTGATTTTGTCGGTGTGTTCGGCAACAATGACGGTGAACGGGTCCTTCTTTCCGAAATGGCCCCGGGGCGGATTCATCCATCCCCCTTTGAATTTACCCGCGACGGTCTCCGAATCATGGTCCTCCACGAGCCCTTCGCCCTGGAAGCGGCTGTTACCTGCGGGCTCTTTGACCTCGTGGTCTATGGACATACCCACGAACCGGTTTGCAGGCGGGAAGGGAAGACGCTGATCCTCAATCCCGGGGAGTTGGGCGGATGGTTGTCCGGCCGTTTTACCCTCGGAATTTATGATTCCGCGACCCGCGAGGGGAAAGTTCTCGATCTTGAACCCAAAACCGGCTCTCCGGAATGAATGAAGGAGTTCTTCCCACGCCGGATGTCCTCATTCACTCCTCGGCTGAGTGACGTCGGACCGGGAGGGGATCATGGCGCTGATCCAATGGGTCAGATGGGAGATGACCTTCTCGCTGGCAAGGGTGATCTCACCATTCATGGGATCGGAGAAATTTAAGACACCCACGGTCAGATTTTTATGCAGAATCGGCACTGAAAGAAAGACCCGATTCCGATAATGAGAGAAGGAGTGGTCGTGCAAATTGAACCGGGACAGGATGTCTGAACCGCCGGTGCTCCGGCAGGGGCGTTGTTCGCGGGCAACGACACTTGCGATTGCATTTTTTTCAAGGGGCTGTCTGAATCCGAGAATCTTCTTGTTGGTTGCGGCCTGAACTTCAAGATCCATTCTTTCGGGATGAAGGGTCATGAAAGAAAGATTTCCCGCCGCGATATACTCTTTGAAGAGGTTCAGGACGCGCGCGTATTTTTCTTTCCAGGGAAGCCGTATGTCGCATATGACCTGGGCGGCCTCATAAGCGAAATCAGCTTCCCTCTTGGCCGCTTCGAGGGCCAGGTCTTCTTTTCGGGCCTTTTCCCGACGGAGGATCAGCGTGTTGACGGTCTGCAGAAGTTCATCGTTGCGGTAGGGCTTGATGATCAGTCGGTGAGCTTCCACCTTGTTGACGGCCGAGAGCATGGTGTTCAGTTCGGCGAAGGCGGTCAGCATAATCCGGATTTTGTCCGGATAGCGTTTCTTGATCCGGTACAAAAGGTCAATCCCGGTGATTCCCGGCATCCGTTCGTCGGAAATCACCACATCCACCTCTTCCTGTTCAACAAGCTCCAACGCATCCTCTCCGCATGTGGCCGTCAGTACGCGGAACCCTTCTCGGGAAAAGAGGGTTTTTAAGGCATGCAGAATGATCTCCTCATCGTCCACCAGCAGTATGGTCTTCCCCATTATGGCCCTCCTTTGCCATAACGACGTTTCGCATTTTATGGTCTGCAAGCAACTCCTCCCTGGTTGTGTGGCACCCTGAAAAGCCTTCTTCCTGATTTCTTTGTGGGATGCTGTCCAAACAAGCGATCCGTTCATCTATTCCATGAATGAATCGCAGTACCTTGCAGAAAATACACGATAATTTTTAATCTTGCAAGGGGAATCCGTGAAAAATTCCCTGATTTTCTCCTTTTCCTTCAGACGTTGCCGGAAAACTCCTCTTCCTGTATGGAAAGTCCGCACGCCGCTTCCCCGGGAACAAAAGAGAGCCTGGTTGCCGGAAGAACCGGCTCATGAAAGTGAGAGAAAAAGTATTTTTCATTTATAAAATCGGCAGGCAGGGAATGTTCGGCTTGAGACAGCAACCGGCGCACAGAAAAAGAGAAACGACAAACAGGAACCCGAAATATCTCATGATCTCCTCCTCACCTGATCCGGGGTTAGGTTGCCGATCCGTTGCAGAAAAAGAGACGGGTCCATGGCGGCCTTTTACAAACGAACGGAAATCCCCCGGGACTGAAGATACTCCTTGACCTGGCGGACGGTATACTCCCGGTAGTGAAAGATCGATGCCGCGAGGACTGCGTCGGCCTTCCCCAGTGCGATTCCATCGTAGAGGTGTGACAGTACACCGACACCACCGGATGCGATGAGGGGGATCCCGGTTTTACCGGCGATCGTACGATTCAGCTCGTTGTCGTACCCGTCGCGTGTCCCGTCACGGTCCATGCTGGTGACGAGAAACTCGCCGGCTCCCGATTCCTCCATCCGTTCCGCCCATTCGATGGCGTCAATGCCGGTGGGATGCCGCCCGCCATGGGTATAGATTTCCCAGCGGGGTGGAGATTCCGAAACCCGTTTCGCGTCGATCGCCACGACGATGCACTGGCTTCCAAACCGTTTGGCGGCTTCTGCAATGAATTCGGGGTGCCGTACGGCCGCCGTGTTAATGGAGACCTTGTCGGCGCCGGCGTTCAGAAGTTCACGGATATCCTCCAGTCTGGAGATCCCTCCCCCCACTGTAAGTGGCATGAAAACCTCTTCGGCGGTGCGACGGACCACATCGAGCAGGATCCCCCGCTTTTCATGGGAGGCCGTGATGTCGAGAAAGGTTAATTCATCGGCCCCCTGTCGGTCGTAGAGCCGGGCGATCTCCACGGGGTCTCCGGCGTCCCGGAGTCCGACGAACCGGACTCCCTTCACGACCCGCCCTTCCTTGACGTCGAGACAGGGAATGATGCGTTTGGCGAGCATGGTGTTATCTTCCTTTCCGGGTCAGAGCGATTGCCTCTTCCAGATCGAGTGAACCGGCATAAATCGCACGTCCGGTAATGACCCCGGTGACCCCCGAAGATTCGATCGAGAGCACCGCCTCCACATCGGAAAGGGTGGAGATTCCTCCCGAGGCAATCACCGGTACCCGCAGGGATTCCGCCAACCTTCGGGTCGAGTCAATATTGGCCCCGGTTCGCATCCCGTCGCGGTGGATGTCGGTGAAGATGATCGCGCATACGCCGGTCTCCTCCATCTCCGAGGCGAGGTCCACGGCCTTTTTCGTGGTGGTTTCGGTCCATCCCCGGATGGCAACCAGGCCGTCCCGTGCGTCGATACCGGCCACAATTCTTTCCGGAAACTCCCGGCAGATCTCACGGAGAAATTGCGGGTCCTCCGCGGCACGGGTTCCGATCACCACGCGGAAGACGCCGGCGCGCAGGTAGGCCTCAACCGTCTCCCGGTTTCGGATGCCGCCCCCCACCTCCACCCTGACTCCGCACTCCCGGACGATCCTGGAGATCAGGTCCAGGTTTTTCGGCCGCCCCTCGACGGCGCCGTCCAGGTCCACCACGTGCAGCAGTTCGGCCCCCATTCCGGCCCAGCGTTTTGCCATTTCGACGGGGTTTTCGGAATAGACCGTCTCCTGGTTCATGTCCCCCTGTGCCAGACGGACACATCGTCCCTCCTTGATGTCGATTGCCGGTATGACGATCATGGTTTTACCTTTCCTGTCTCTTCCATGGGGCCGGACAGTCCGCGTCTTTCCCACAGGGAATTTTGTTTGAAAATTGGACGGAAATATAACATAAGGACCCGAGGATGTGAACGAGAAAATCAAGACTCTTCCGGTGCGCGGCGTGCGCGGGATGGATTTTCCGGGAGGGAAGGTGAACCTGTTCCGGATTTCAAGCACCTTGCGGGGGACGCCGCCGCCGCGTCAAGAGGCTTTTTCCTTGACATCAAATGGAAGGGTTGATACTTTTCTGCTGCCTGTTTTGCGGAATCTGACCCCGCCTGAGACTGCGGATTGCGGGATCGGGATGTTCAGAATATTCCAGCCACCCTTGAGTGGATTCTTTACGATCCATATGGAATACAAAGAGACCTTAAATCTTCCTTCCACATCCTTTCCCATGAAGGCCCGATTGACCCGCATGGAACCGGAGCTTTTGAAAAAATGGGACGAGATGGGGTTGACACGGCTCATCCTGGAGAAGAACCGGGGAAGGCCGACCTATACTCTTCATGACGGTCCCCCTTACGCGAACGGCCATATTCACATGGGACATGCCCTGAACAAGATCCTCAAGGACATGATCGTGAAGTACAAGAGCATGAAGGGATTTTACACGAGGTACATCCCCGGCTGGGACTGCCACGGACTCCCCATCGAGCTCCAGGTGGACAAAAAACTGGGTTCGAAGAAGCGGGAGATGGATCTCGTCGAATTCCGACGGCGATGCAGGGAATACGCCTCCCGGTTTGTGGAGATTCAAAAAGAGGAATTCAAAAGGCTCGGTGTCTTCGGGGAATGGGACAAGCCATACCTGACCATGAATTACGGTTACGAAGGTTCAATCATCCGAGAGTTCGGGCGCTTTGTGGAACGAAAAGGGGTATACAAAGGGAAGAAACCGATCCACTGGTGTGCCTCCTGTCGAACCGCTCTGGCCGAGGCCGAGGTCGAATACGCCGAGGAGGACTCTCCTTCCATCTATGTGCGTTTCCCCGCGAAAGACGAAATCGCCGACCGGATACCGGCCCTGGCCGGAAGGCGGGTGTCTGTCGCGATCTGGACCACCACGCCCTGGACCCTTCCCGCCAATATGGCCGTCGCCCTCCATCCGGACTTTACCTATGCCGCGGTGGAGACAAGTCATGATGAGGCGCTGATCCTTGCGGAGGATCTCGTCCAGCGCTGCATGGATCTCTTTGGAGTGGAAGAATACCGGATTCTTGCGACCTTTCCGGGGCAAGATCTGGAGGGAGTGCATCTTCTCCATCCTTTTGAGGAGCGGGATTCCCTGGTGGTTCTGGGAGATCATGTGACCCTGGAACAGGGGACCGGCTGCGTTCATACCGCGCCGGGCCATGGAGAGGATGACTATCACGTGGGGTTGAAGTACGGCCTGCCGGTCTATACCCCCGTCGACGACCGGGGATGTTTCACCGAAGAGGCGGGTTCCTTTGCCGGTCTCTTCGTCTTCAAGGCCAACCGTGTCATCAATGAGGAGCTGAGACAAAAGGGGATGCTTCTTGCCGAAAAGACCGTCCGTCATTCTTACCCGCATTGCTGGCGGTGCAAGAAGCCGATTATCTTTCGTGCCACCGAGCAGTGGTTTATCTCCATGGAGGCGGGGAATCTTCGTGGACGGATGAAAAAGGCGATCGAAGAAAAAGTCACATGGATTCCACCTTGGGGCAGGAACCGGATTCAGGCCATGGTGGAAAACCGTCCCGACTGGTGCATCTCCCGCCAGCGGAGCTGGGGGGTCCCGATCCCCATTTTTGTCTGCGAACAGTGTGGGGAATACCTGATGGATCCGGAAGCGGTCTTTCATATCGCCGATCTCATGGACCGGGAGGGTGCGGACATCTGGTTTTCCAGGGAGGCTCCGGCGCTTCTCCCACCGGGAACCCGGTGCGGTCAATGTGGAGGCGCCCTTTTCCGCAAGGAAAAGGATATCCTCGATGTCTGGTTTGATTCCGGGGTCAGCCATACCGCCGTGATCCGGCAAATCGAAGGGCTGAGCTATCCTGCGGATCTCTATCTGGAAGGGAGTGATCAACATCGGGGGTGGTTCCAGAGCGCCCTTTTGACCGCCCTCGGAACCGGCAAGGAGCCACCCTTCCGGATGGTTCTGACCCACGGCTTTGTCGTGGACGGAGAGGGGAAAAAGATGTCCAAGTCGGTGGGAAACGTGATCGCTCCGAACCAGGTGATTCAAAAGAGCGGCGCGGAGGTCCTCCGGCTCTGGGTCGCGGCGGAGGATTACCGGGATGATATCAAGATCTCCGATGAGATCCTGAAACGGATGGTGGAAGCCTACCGCAAGATCCGGAACACGGCCCGGTTTCTCCTCGGGAACCTCTTCGATTTCGATCCGGAGACCGATTCGGTTCCCCGGGACCGGATGCCCGAGATCGATCGGTGGGCCCTCCATCGTCTGCAGAAACTGGTGGAAACGGTGGACTCCGCCTTTGATTCGTTCTCCTTCCATACCATTTATCATTCCCTGTACAATTTCTGTACCGTCGATCTTTCCGCGCGTTATCTGGATATTCTGAAAGACCGCCTTTACGTCCTGCATCCGGACTCCGAGGCGCGGCGTTCCGCGCAGACGGTACTTTTCGAGGTCGTCTCCGTCCTGGCGCGCATCATGGCGCCGATTCTGAGTTTTACGGCGGAGGAGATCTGGACCGCCATCCCCGGCGGAAACCGGGAGGAGTCGGTTCATCTCGCGTCCTTCCCGGAGCCGGATCCCGGGGATCTCGATGATGAACTGGGAAACCGGTGGGAGGAAATCTTTCAGATCCGCGCCGAGGCTTCCCGGGTCCTGGAGGAGGCGCGGCGGGAGCAGGGGATCGGCCTTTCCCTGAATGCCGCCCTGGACCTTTACCTGTCGGAGGAGTGGCTGGAAAAGATGAAGCGTTACCAGGACCGGCTTTCCCTTTCCGAGATTCTGCTCGTTTCTTCGGTGGCGCTTTATTCCATGGGGCAGGCCCCGGAGGATGCCAGGGTGGCGGAAGAGGTTCCGGGAGTAAAGATCCGGGTGCGACCCGCAGAGGGAAAGAAGTGTGAACGTTGCTGGAATATCCGGGTAGACGTGGGAGAAGATCCGCGGCATCCGGATGTCTGCGGGCGATGCGCCGGGATTTTGAATCAGTTACGTCCTTCCTCTTCGTGAAACAAGTAAATTCCAAGAGGTTGCCTTGCATATCCGACGGTTGATCATCATCTCCGTACTGATTCTCTTTCTCGACCAGCTCAGCAAGTTTCTCATCATGAGAGGGATGGCGGTCGGAGAGTCGATTCCGGTCGTAAAAGGGATCCTGCATCTGACTTATGTCCGGAACCCCGGGGCCGCCTTCGGGATTCTCTCCGGTGCCTCCGAGGGATTCAGGGTTCCCTTTTTTGTGTTGATCTCCGCGGTGGCCATTGCGGTGGTTTTCTTCTTCTATCTCCGGGGGGCGAAAGAAAACCCGCTGCTCCAGGTCGGTCTTTCCCTGGTCATGGGGGGAGCGATCGGCAATCTGATTGACCGGATCCGTTTCCATGAGGTAATCGACTTTATCGACTTCTTTTTCAGGCAGTATCACTGGCCGGCCTTCAATGTGGCCGATTCCTCCATCAGCGTGGGGGTAACTCTTCTGATTCTGGACGCCCTACTGGCCGCAAGGAGAGAAAAGAGAGAGAGGGGAGGAACCCCCTGATGCATCCCGTCCTTTTCCGCATCGGACCGTTTACACTCCATACGTATGGTGTTTTCGTCGCCTCGGCGTTCTTTCTGGCCCTTGCCCTGACCCTGCGGCAAGCCCGGAAGGTGGGGATTCATCCGGATCGGATGCTGGATCTGGCATTTTATGTCACATTGTCTGCCATTCTTGGGGCCCGTCTCCTCTTTATTCTCGTGGAATACCGCTATTTTATCGCACATCCACTCCGGGTCTTTGCAATCTGGGAAGGAGGGCTGGTTTTCTATGGGGGGTTTCTGCTGGCGGTCCTCACCGCCCTCTTCTACATGAAAAGGCACGACATGCCGATCCTGATCGTGGGAGATATCGTCGCACCGGCGCTGGCCCTCGCCCAGTCCGTGGGTCGGTTCGGGTGCCTTTCCGCCGGATGTTGCTATGGAAAACCGACTACACTTCCCTGGGGGATTGTCTTCAACCGTGTCGATTCCCTGGTCCCCGTTGAAAAGCTGGGCATTCCCCTTCACCCGACCCAGCTTTACTCTTCGGCCGCCAATCTGCTTCTGTTCCTGATCCTGCTGTTCCGGTCCCGGCGGAAACGGTTTGATGGACAGCTTCTCCTTCTCTACGGAATCCTGTATCCGCTCTTCCGTTCAGGGATCGAGTTTTTCCGGGGGGACCCCAGGGGAAGTCTCTTCCATGGGTTGATTTCGACCTCGCAGTTCATCAGTGGGATCGTTTTTCTGGTCTCCCTGTCGTTTTATTTCAAGATGCGAAAGCGTGGATAAACTCCCACGAGAGGCCCTCCTTTGAGACAAAACAGGGGGTTCCGGGTTTCTATCCGTGTTTTTTCAGGCATCGATATCCGGATCGGACCCCTCCCGAATCCTGAGGGACCTCATCCGGTTGACCGCCGCCGCGAGTTCGAAGATCCGGGGCATGGCATAACAGCCCAACGGATAGGGAGACAACAAGTCGAGCCCTTTCGTCCGGATCTCTTCGAAAACCCGGGTGATTCCTTCCTTCAGGGACAGACCGGGCTTGACATACCGTTCAGCCAGGTAATGGATCATCTCCCCGATCGCACGGGTTTGGGAGATATCCACCAGTTGTTCCTCGGCGCCGAGCTCGATTTTCTCCCGGCCGAAAAGGATCTCCTGGAGGCCCCGGGCATCGATCCTGACCTCACGCTTTCCCCTGCTCGGGTCAAATCCGGAGGGCTCGGGAATCCGCTCCCGGATCCTGCCGAAATGTTCTCCCCCTTCGGAGGATCGCAGGCCGGCGTGTGTTTCGACAATCTTCCGGGCCGCGGCGGTCCTGTCGACCGGCAGGAAATCCTCCATCATGATCACATGATCCGCCACGTCCAGGTAGTCCCCGGACCCCCCCATGACCAGAATCGTTGAGACACCATGCTCCTCCCTGAGTTGCCGCACCTTGTCGACAAAGGGGGTGATCGGTTCCTTTTCTTTCCGGACCAGAAGCTGCATTCTCCGGTCCCGGATCATGAAGTTGGTGGCAGAGGTATCCTCGTCAATCAGGAGGAGCCGGCTTGAAAGCTCAAGCGCCTCCATGATATTGGCCGCCTGCGAGGTGGAACCGCTGGCGTTGGGCGTGGAAAAAAAGCGGGTGTCTTTGCCGTAAGGCAGGTTCCGGATGAAAGGGGAGATATCAACACCGACCACACTGCGTCCGTCCTCGGCACGGATCTTGACAGCGGTGGGATCGGTGACCACGAGCTCCCTTCCGTCACCTGGGATATGAGGATAGACACCCCGTTTCAGGGCATTGAGCAGTGTCGATTTTCCGTGAAACCCCCCGCCTACGATCAGGGTCACCCCTTCCGGAATCCCCATCCCGGAAACTTTCCCCCGGTTCGGGGTTGAAAGGGAAACCCGCAGGCTGCCGGGGGAAGCAAAAGGGACCGGGACCTCCTTCAGGGGACGGTCGTCAATTCCGCTTCTCCGGGGCAGGATCGATCCGTCCGCCACGAAGGCGACGAGCCCCCGTTCCTGGAGTGTCGCCCGGATGAACTCCTGATCCTCCACAGTTTCGACGTGCCGTTTGACCTCACCTTCGTTCAGGTGCGAAAAGAAGAGAGCCGTCTGCACAATCTCGGGGACCTCACGCAGGAGCATCTCGATCGCCTCCCGAGCGAGGATGGTACGACCCCTCGCGGGAAGCCCCACGACAAAACGGGCTTCCACCCACTCCTTCGAGACGAACATGGACGTCCGCTCCAGAACTTCCTGCCCGCCGCAATCAATCGTAATCAGACCGCTCTTTCCGATCCCGCGACGTCCCTTCGCGATTCTCCGGGCGGCCTGATGAAAGACACGGGTCAGATAATCTTCCAGGGCCGTCCGCCTCACGGAATGGGAGAATAAAGGGGGAGGCAGGCACGCCTGCCGTTGGTGGACCCGCACCCTGACCCTGGAAGGGGCGGCGTAAGGATCTCCCTGCACATGGTCCACAAGAAGCAGAAAGGTCCGGAAGTCATATTCCCCCTCGATCCTCTTGTAGGCCTTAAAACCCCGACCGTCGATCTGTTTCAGGATTCGGTTCAGATCTTCACGCGTCCGCATCAGAAACCTCCCCGGGCTTTCTGAACGGTGCCGACGTGACGATTTTCAATAAAATGCGCCCTCTTCATACATCCCTCATCCTTGAGCGCACAGAACCTGAAAGCCCGATGGATCGAGCACAATCCTGAATTCTCCGGGGGATATGGCACGGGACGGGTCCGGATGGAGTTCGAAAATTCCGGAGGGGTTCCCCAGAACCTTCGAAAGGGAGGGAATCCTGCCCGATTGGGCGGTCTTCCGGTCCTTGTTCAAAAGGATCAGTGCCCGTTCTTCTCCGTTCAAGGT
Source organism: uncultured Nitrospirota bacterium (assembly GCA_964483105.1). Lineage (GTDB taxonomy): Bacteria > CG2-30-53-67 > CG2-30-53-67 > CG2-30-53-67 > CG2-30-53-67 > CAYZZU01. The sequence goes on along the minus strand of CAYZZU010000008.1, from coordinate 73,123 downwards.
CTCTTTTTTCAGGCAAAAGATCCGGGGATTGCCGGCATCCATGACCTCGATCGGTCCGTCTTCGTTGAAGACGGGATGGTCCCTTTTGATTCCGTTGATCTCCCGAATGAAAGCGCTCAGGTCGATTCCCGTCTTTTCCCAGTCGTCCGGGCGGCTCCTGACCACATGGAGTTTTTTACGAAAACCGAATTCGAATCCGATCGGCATCATCACACCCGTCGAAAAAAGGGCTGAAAAAAGATAGCGTTGCCGGACGCCCTGGATGTCTCCCGTCAGTTCAGCGGCAAGCCGGGGAGTATCATGGGATTCCGCGAAACTTACCGAGGGGGCCCACCGGGCGTTTTCCCGATACTGATCGACGCACCACTCCGCTTCAAAGTCCCAGTATTTGGAACTGTTGAAGGTATAATCGAATCCGGCTTGCGCGAGCCGGATCACATCTTCCATGGTGCACCCCAGGGTCTCCGCAAAAAACAGGGTCTCGGGGTATCGGTCCTTGACCGTTTCGATCAACTTCCGCCAGAGGAGGTCCGTGACCTGATAGGCGGCATCACACCGGAATCCCTCAAATCCCATCGTCCGATAAAAAAGAGTCAATTCCTCCCAGTAGTTCCAGAGCTTTTCCCGGTCACGGGAGCCTTCATTATCGATTTCCGCCAGATCACCCCAGACCGTAACCGTTTTCCCCCCCTCCCGGACGGAGGGGTGGATCACCTTCCCGTCCGCGTCTCGAAGGTACCACTCCGGGTGTTCCCGGATGAGGGGCGAATCGACGGCGGTGTGGTTGATGACCAGATCCATGATCAGGTGAAGCCCCGACCGACGCGCCTCGTCCACCAGTCTCCTGAGCGTGTCCATGGGGGACGTTGCGTTCCCCCCGGAAATCAGGAGGGGGTTGATCCGGTAATAATCTTTAATGGAATAAATACTCCCGGAGAAGCCGGGCTCAAAAAAAGAGTTGATGAAAATCCAGTTGAATCCCATCCCTGCGGCACGGTCCAGGTGCTTTCCCCACTGCTCCATCGGACCAGCCAGGAGGGGAAAAAGATTATAGATTCGGGCCCCTTCCTTCACCGGCCGGCGACGTTTCCCTTCCATATTCAGATCTACCCCATTCGGTGTTCCGGATTCATCGATCGCGCCGATTCTATCCAAGGCCCACGTTCCTGTCAATCCCGGAGTCGACCGAAGATTCTTGACGGGAGAGAGGTGGAAAGACACTTCCGTGCCGGGATACCGGGGATGCGGAGGGGCATAACAGAAAAAATTTCTTGTCCTGATGGAGGGCTTTATGTTAAAAAACCGTACGGAGGCAACAAGATGAGCAAGATGAGACAGCCCCGGATCTGGTTATTTTGGGTTTTTGCGGCGATTCTGCTTGGTTCCATCTTCTATTTTGAGAGAGAAATCCGGTCCCTGTCCGGGAATGTGGGGCAACTCAAGCTGGAAGTGGTTGCCTTAAGGAAGTCCATTTCTGAACTTCAACTCGATCTGAAAAAGGTCAGGCGGCAACAGCCCCCCCTGGAACGGACGGCCTGGGGCTCCATCGACGACGATGCGGTTCTCGGAAAAGAGGATGCTCCGGTCACCATGATCGAGTTCTCCGAGTTTCAGTGTCCCTTCTGTGCCCGTTTCGCCACACAGACCCTTCCGAAGATCCGAACGGACTATATTGACACCGGAAAACTCCGTCTGGTCTTCCGGGATTACCCCCTCTCCTTCCACAAGTTCGCAGCCAAGGCGGCGGAGGCGGCGGAGTGCGCGGGAGACCAGGGGATGTACTGGGAGATGAACGAGCTTCTCTTTCAGAACAACAAGCATCTGCAATTCGAAGACCTGAAACAATACGGGGAAAAACTCGGACTTTATATGCCGGATTACATTTACTGCCTGGAAAGCGGAAAGAATGCCGCCGAGGTCCGGAAGGACATCCTGGATGGGAGAAAGGCCGGAGTCAACAGTACGCCAAGCTTCGTGATCGGTGTAACCCGTCCGGATGGAAAGATCCACGGGGCTTTTCTCAAGGGGGCCCGGCCCTTCGAGGTTTTCCGAAAGGTGATCGATGCAAAACTTGCCGAAGCGGCCCGCAAGTAGAAACGAATCGCATCCATATTAATCCTTGACACAACCTCTCTTTCCATTATAGTTTTCTCCGGTTCAACAGAAAGCGCGGGGAGTTCCGCTTCCCCCTTATCCGGATCCGGGGGGGGGAAAAAAGCAGACGGGCTCTTTTCGAAACCGTCATGAACAGAAACAGCAAGACAGGCCATGACCGAATGGGTGAAACATAAATGGACCCTGGCAATCCTTCTGATTCTGATTTCTGGAGGGGTCTTTTTTTACAATATCGGGAAGATTTCCCTCTGGGATCCGGATGAACCGAGGGGAGCGGTCATCGCCTCCGAAATACTGAAAAACGGTGACTGGATCCACCTCAGCTACAACGGAGAGCCGATTTCCAGCAGACCGGCCCTGGTCAAACCCCCTCTTTACTACTGGAGTATCGCCGCTTTCTCCCGACTGATCGGCAGAGTCAATGAATTCTCGGCACGCCTTCCCTCCGTGCTGGCGGGGATCGGGACTGTTCTTTGTGTCTTTTTCCTGGGCCGCCGGATCTTCGGTTGGCGGGCCGCCTTTCTGGGGGCGCTGGTCTTCATCAGTAACCATATGATCTTCGAACAGGCCCGATCAGCGGAGATCGACATGACCCTCTGCCTTTTCATCACGCTCTCTCTTTTCACCTTCTATTACTGTTATCACGGAATATGGAAGGGGAAAACCCTTTTTGCAGCCTATATCTTCATGGGACTCGCCGTATTGGCCAAGGGGCCGGTCGGAGTCATTGTCCCCGTTATGGTCGCCTTGCTCTACCTACTGGTCCGCCGGGATCTCAAAGCGGTTCCGAAATTATATCCCGTGATCGGTCTCTTCCTGATCCTTCTGATTGCCTCTCCCTGGTTTTTCCTGGAAGGGAAGGCTTTCGGTCTGGAATTTTTTTTCCGGCAGAATTTTCAACGTTTTTTCCATGCCTTCGATCATCGACAGCCGTTCTATTACTACCTGGTCAAGCTTCCGGTCCATTTCCTTCCCTGGACGCTGATCCTGCCCGCAACCTTTGCCTACTGGTGGAAATCCGGTAAGGAGAAAAACCCGGGTCGGACCTTTCTCCTGATCTGGTTTCTCTCGGTCTTTCTCTTTTTCAGTCTTTCTCAAAGCAAGCGTTCTCTCTATATCGTTCCTCTCTATCCCGCGCTGGCCCTTCTGGTCGGAGAGTTCCTGGATCAGGTCCTGCGCGGAGAACCGTTCGTCCGGCTCTCCGTCTGGATCAAATCCGGGGGGGCGGTGCTCGCGACCCTGATGATCCTGACGGGGGGAGGCGCCCTCTATCTGGCCCAGAGCCGTTACCACGACCTTTGGCTTCCGGCCGCGGGTCTCACCCTCCTCCTTGTCACGGGGGCGGGTCTGCTCTTCCAGGGTATGAGACAGCCCGGCGGTCGGGCGATCATCACCGCTTTCTTTGTCACGGCCTTCGGGCTGGAACTTCTCCTGGCGGGTATCATCTATCCGGAGCTCGATGTCAAAAGCCGCTCCTCGAAAAAACTCTGTTCCATGGTGGCCCGGAAGGTCGGAGAGCATGACCTGGGCTGCGTCGGCTTTCACCCTCCCAGCGCCGTTTTCTATATCAACCGGGAAAGGAGACGAAACCTGATCGATTTCGGTTATAACGTCCGGGACGGGATCTCCTTCCTGGAGCAGAAAAAGAAGGTCTACTGCCTGATGAACCGGAACCTGTACGAAAAAGAAAAACAGCATCTTCAGGCAATCAGCAGGAAGGTCATTCTTCCCGGCCTGCCCCTGAAGGGGTGGAAATGGGACCTGGTTTTCCTGACCAATCGATTGGATGAGGACCGGATCCGGATCTGACCGGTTCGGCTGGAGGCCCTCCCGATGAAAGAGACCCAGAATGCATTCCGAAACTGACGAAGAAAAACCCGCGCGACTTACCTTTCTCCCCTTTTCCCTTCCTTCGATCGGAGAGGAGGAAATCGCCGAAGTGGTGGACTCCCTCCGCTCGGGATGGATTACCACCGGACCCAAGGCCCAGCGGTTTGAAGCGGATTTCGCCGGCTACGTGGAGGCGAAACACGCCGTGGCCCTCTCCTCGGCCACGGCCGGGCTTCATCTCTCCCTGAAGGCAATCGGCGTGGGACCGGGGGACGAGGTCATCACCACCCCCATGACCTTCGTGGCTACGGTGAACATGATCGTGGCCAACGGGGCGACACCCGTTTTCGCCGATATCGACCCCACCACCCTGCAGATCGACCCGGAAGAGATCGAAAGAAAGGTCACGGAGAAAACCCGGGCGATCCTTCCGGTTCATTTCGCCGGACAACCCTGCGACCTCGACAAGATCCACAGAATCGCGGATCAACATGAACTGTTCGTTATTGAGGATGCGGCACACGCCATCGGGACGGAGTACCGGAGAAAACGGATCGGGAGTCTGAGTGATCTTACGGTCTTTTCCTTCCATCCGATCAAAAACCTCACGACCGGTGAAGGGGGAATGGTCACCACGGACAACGAGGAACTGGCCGAGAGGATCCGGATCCTCAAGTTCCACGGGATTACGAAGGACGCCTGGAAACGCTACGATGCCCGGGGAACGCCTCACTACGATGTTCTCCTGCCCGGCTTCAAATACAATTTCATGGATATCCAGGCCGCCCTCGGCATCCACCAGCTCAGACGGATCGACGCCTTCAACCGGAGACGAAAGGAGATGGCCGAACGGTATCACCACGCCTTCGCCAAACTCGATGAGATCGAACTGCCCCGCGCGGTTCCCTATCCTCACCGGCACGCCTGGCACCTGTATGTCATCCTCGTCCGGCCCGAAAGACTGACCATCAACCGGGATGGATTCATGAACGCCCTCAGGGAGGAAAAGATCGGTACCGGGATTCACTTCATCGCCGTTCATCTTCATCGTTATTATCGGGAGAACTTCTCCTACCGGCGGGGGGACTTCCCCCACGCCGAATCGGTCTCGGACCGGATCCTTTCGATCCCCCTCTTTCCGGGAATGACCGACCGGGATCAGGAGGATGTCATCCGCGCAGTTCAAAACGTTTGCCACCGTTACAGGAGAAGATCGTGAGCCGGGAATCCCAGACCAATACTTCATCCTCCACATGCACATTCTCCGAAGATGAGAGCGCAAGGACCCCCTATCTTTCGGTTGTCGTCCCCGTTTACAACGAAGAGGCGACGCTGGAAAAGCTCTTTGCCCGTCTTCATCCGGTCCTCCGGGGGATCGGGAAACCCTTCGAGATCCTCTTCGTGGATGACGGCAGTACCGACCGGTCGCTGTCGATCCTGAGGGCGTTCCTGGACCGCTGTCCGGACGAGGTGCGGATCATCGAGTTCAACGGGAACTTCGGGCAGCACATGGCGATTTTCGCCGCCTTTGAGCGATGCAGGGGCGAAGTGGTCATCACCATCGACGCAGACCTTCAGAATCCTCCGGAAGAAATCCCGAAACTGGTGGAGGCCGTGGAAGGGGGGTACGACGCCGTGGGGGGATACAGGCGGGAGCGGAAAGATACGCTCTTCCGCAGGATCTCGTCCTGGGCCGTCAACAAGATCACCAGCCGGATCACCGGAATCGAACTCCGGGACTATGGCTGCATGCTTCGGGCCTATCATCGGAGTATTATCGAAAACATCAAAAAGTGCCAGGAGACCACCACCTTCATTCCCGCCCTGGCCCATTCCTTTGCGGCGAATCCGACAGAAATCGAGGTGGGACATGAGGAACGAATCGCCGGAACGTCCAAGTACACCCTCTACCGGTTGCTCCGGCTGAATTTCGATCTGATGACCGGTTTTTCCGTGGTCCCCCTCCAGATCTTCGCCTTTCTCGGATTCCTGATCGCCCTGGTGAGTCTTGGATTCGGTGTTCTCCTGGCCGTCCGCCGGGTTGTCATCGGGCCGGAGGCGCAGGGTCTCTTTACCCTTTTTGATATCCTCTTTTTCATGGTCGGCGTGCTCATGTTCGGTGTGGGTATTCTGGGAGAATATGTGGGGAGGATCTACCAGGAGGTGCGTAAGAGACCCCGATTCGTGATCCGGAAGACTTACGGAGGGAAATAAGAATGCGCGTATTGGTCTTCGGATACCACCTCGTGGGTCATGCCTGTCTTTCCGTGTTGCTGGAGGAAGGGGTGGAGATCGCCGCGGTCATCACCCACGAGGACGATCCCGGTGAAACGATCTGGTTCCCTTCCGTTTTTCAACTTGCCTTCGACCATAAGATTCCGGTCCGGACGCCCGGTCCGGGGGATCTCACGACTTCCTTCTTCACCCACTGGGTGGAAGACCTGAAGCCGGACCTGATTTTCTCCTTTTACTACCGGTACCTGATTCCGAAGAATATCCTCGACATTCCACCGATGGGCGCCCTGAACATGCATGGGGCCTATCTTCCAAGATACCGGGGTCGCTGTCCGGTGAACTGGGTCCTGATCCACGGCGAAACGGAAACCGGAGTCACCCTTCATGAAATGGTCGAAAAGCCCGATGCCGGTGACATTGTGGGGCAAACCCGGATTCCCATTTCCGCCACCGACACCGCCAGAACATTGATGGAAAAGGTTTCGTCCGCGGGAGCGGATCTTCTCCGTGATCTCCTTCCCCTGATCCGGGAAGGACGCGCACCCAGGATCCCGCAGGATGAAAGCCGTGCCACCTGTTTCGGAGGCCGCCGGCCGGAGGACGGGGAAATCGACTGGTCCCGAAGCGCCCGGGAGATCCACAACCTGATCCGCGCGGTCACGCATCCCTATCCCGGCGCCTTCACGACCAGCCACGGCAAAAAACTGCTCATCTGGAAAGCGACCCCCCTGTCGGAGACCACGGGAGCTGCGCCCGGAGAAGTCCTTTCCGTCTCCCCCCTGAAGGTTGCCGCGGGGAAAGGGGGCCTCCTTCTCGAGAAGATCCAGATGGAAGGGATGGAGGAGACTGGAGGAGAAGAGTTCGCAAAAATTCAAGATCTGACCCCCGGGATGTTCCTGGGAAACCCCAAAGTAGAGTAGGGGTCAGGTCTCAACATTTGACAAGATTCTGACCGCAACAGACTGGGAAGTCTTCAGGATGAATCTGGCTTGGAACACAATGTCAAATGTTGAGACCTGACCCCGATTTCGCACGATTGAAAGGAAAAGAAGATGATGAAGATACTTATTTTAGGCGTCAACGGGTTTATCGGAAACAGTCTGACCCACAGGATTCTGACTACAACAGACTGGGAAGTCTTCGGAATGGATATGTCCCGGGACAAGCTGGAACATTCTCTGGACAATCCCCGTTTTCATTTTGTTGAAGGTGACATCTCCATTAACAAGGAATGGATCGAGTATCATATCAAGAAGTGCGACGTGGTTCTCCCCCTGGTGGCCATTGCCACCCCGGCATCCTATGTGAAGGATCCTCTTTCCGTGTTTCAACTCGATTTCGAAGAGAATCTCCGGATTGTGCGGCAATGCGTTCAATACAAGAAACGGGTGATCTTTCCCTCCACCTCGGAGGTCTATGGGATGTGCGAAGACGCCGAATTCGATCCGGAGACCAGCCACCTTGTCCTCGGTCCGATCCATAAGGAACGGTGGATTTACAGCTGTTCCAAACAGCTCATGGACCGTGTGATCTGGGCCTACGGAAGGGAAGGGTTGCAATTCACCCTGATCCGCCCATTCAACTGGATTGGTCCCAAACTGGACCGGATCTTCGGCGGGAAGGAGGGGAGTTCTCGAGTCCTGACCCAGTTTCTGGGAAACATCATGTCCGGGAAACCGATCCAGCTCGTGGACGGCGGGAGACAGAGCCGTACCTTCACTTACATCGACGACGGGATCGATTGCCTGATGAAGATCATCGAGAACAAGAACAATGTCTGCCAGAGTCAGATTTTCAATATCGGGAATCCGGGCAACAATATGACGATCCGTGATCTGGCCTATACCCTCAGGGAGATGGTCGGGAAATACCCGGATTACCGGGAACAGGCCGAATCCACCGAGATTGTCGAGGTCTCTTCGGAAGAGTATTACGGAAAGGGGTACCAGGATATTCTGACCCGGGTTCCCTCCATTCAGAAGGCCGAGGAACTTTTACAATGGAGGCCCAGAATCGATCTGAAGACGGCTCTGGAAAAGACCCTGGATTACTATCTTCTGAACGACCGTCAAGAGTCCCTGCTATGAGGAGAAGCCGTACCGTCCGTGGGGAGGAGGGTCCTCCGGGAATTGCGCCTCGCGGAGATTTTCTCTTTTTCCTCGTCCTCGCTGTCTTCGCTTCATTCCTTTTTCTGTACCGGCTGGGGGACCGCTCCCTCTGGGGGTCGGAGGGGCGATGGGCCGAGATCGCCCGGGAGATGCTTGCATCTTCGGACTGGGTTACCCCCCGGATCAACGGTACCCCGTACCGGGACAAACCGGTCCTTTCCTACCAGTTGATCGCGGCCCTTGCGCCCCTGACCGGTGGTCGAGTCACGGAACTCACCGCCCGGCTTCCTTCCGCGCTTGCCGCGATCTGTTCGGTGCTGCTCCTCTACGGCCTGGCAGGCAGGCTCTATGATCGGAACACCGCCCGGGTCGCCTCCCTGATCCTGGCCGGAAGCTTCTACCTGGTCTTCTGGGGGAGGACTGCCTCCGCCGACGTGATGACCATGACCGGCGTTCTCCTGTCTCTCTGGATCTTTGTCCGCTTTGAGGCGAGCCGGCGCCGGATCTGGATCTACCCCTTCGCTCTTTCCATGGCGCTGAACTCCCTGACCAAGGGGCTTTTGGGGTTTGTCCTCCCTCTGATTGTCCTCATTCCCTATGTCGCATCCGAAAGACGGTGGGAAACGATTGTGAATCGGCATACCCTTCCGGCCGGCCTGCTTGCCTTACTGGTCTATCTCACGCCCTTCCTGCTCGATAGCGAAAGGAGCGGATCCGCAAGCTCTCTCTATCTGGTTTTCAAGGAAAACATCCTCCGGTTCTTCACGCCCTTTGATCACAAGGAACCGTTTTATTACTATTTCTACGAAATCTTCGTGATCTTCGTCCCCTGGGCGCTCTTTCTCCCCGGGGCGCTTTTCCATGAATTCCGGAAGGGATTTCCCATGGAGAAGGGAAGGCGTTTCGCCCTGCTCTATTTCTGCGCCTTGTTTCTCTTTTTCACCCTTTCCGGCTCCAGGCGGAGTTACTATCTGATTCCCCTCTTTCCCGCCGGATCCCTGATCGTGGGGAGGATGTGGAGCGACCTGATTCAACACCCCCCCCGCACTCGGGGTGAACGGCTGCAGATGGTCGTGCCGACGTTTCTTCTCTTTTTGCTCTTCTCCTTGGTATCGGTTCTTCTCCTTTCCCGCCCTCCTTTTCTGCGCCCCTATTCCTCTTTGTCCCTCACTCGACACGGTCTTGTGGCGGCATTCTTCTCGGCGGGGCTTGTCGCAGCGCTCCTTTTTTTCCTGAAAAACAGAATCCGGGTATTCGTGGCGCTCTTTTTGGTTGTGATTGCCTCGGCGGACCTCTATTATATTGCGGGGATTACACCTGAAATGGAGTCTCTCAGGGACCTGAAGAGTTTTTGCGGGAAAGTGAACCGGCTGCATATTCCCGGGGGGCGCCTGGCGGTCCTTCATCAATGGAGGCAGGGAAATCTCTATTTTTATCTGGACCGAATCCCGATCCGGAGATTTGAACGGCCTGATTCGGCCCGGAGATATCTCCGGGACCCGAAGAACCGACTCCTCATTGAGGCAAAAGATATAGAGCAAGTCGGCGGATTGGACTCGGTTGTTGTGCTGATGCAACAGGCTCCCTCCGGGGGCAAACGGAAAGATCTGAAACGGTTTCTCCTGATCGCGGGGCACGAAACATCCGGAACCTCGATCAGGAAAGGTTCCCAGCAAGGAGGATGGGTTGTTTTGAGCCCTCTTCCTCAAGGAGCGGCATGACAGGCGTGATCTTCAAGGTGGATGTGGACACGTACCGGGGTCTGAAAAGGGGGGTTCCCGCGCTTCTCGACCTCTTTTCCGAGTTTGACATGAAGGCAAGCTTCTTCGTCTCCCTCGGTCCCGACCACTCCGGGCGGGCCATTTTCCGGATTTTCACCCGGAAAGGCTTTCTGAAAAAGATGCTTCGGACCCGCGCCCCGGGTATGTACGGTATCTCCACGCTCTTTTATGGGACACTCCTTCCCGCACCGAGGATGGCTGAATCTCTTCCGGACAGGATCCGGTCCATTCCGGAAAGGGGCCATGAGGTCGGCATCCACTGCTGGGATCATGTAAAATGGCAGGACCGGCTGCGTCGAATGAGTCAGGATGAGATCGGAAATGAATTCGGGCGGGCGCGAAGGGCGTTTCGCGAGGTCCTGAACCGGGATGCGGAATCGTGCGCGGCGCCGGGCTGGGTCACCAGTCGTGACAGCCTTGCCGTTCAGGACCGGGCCGGACTTCTCTACTGCAGTGACATGCGGGGAGATTCTCCTTTCTTTCCGGTACTGGAGGGAGAACATTTTTCCACACTGCAGATCCCGACGACCCTGCCCACGCTGGATGAAATCCTCGGAATCCAAGTCAAGAGTGACCGGGAAATCTCGGATTATTACCTGACCCGGATGAAACCGGATCGGCTTCATATCATGACGATACATGCCGAGACCGAGGGAATCGGGAAAAGAGTCTCCTTCCGGGGAATTCTGGAGGGAATCCGGACGAGGCTTCCAGTCCGGACGCTCGCCGAGGCGGCCCGGAATCTATTAAAAACCCCGGGAACGATTCCGGATTGCGGGGTCGTGTACGGGTCCCTTCCCGGAAGGGCCGGAACTCTCTCGTTACAGGGTGAAAGGATATAGCAATGGAATCGACCGAGATCTCCGTAGTCATTCCCGTCTACAATGAGGAAGAGAATATTCCCATTCTCACCTCTGAACTGGAGAAAGCCCTGGAACCCTTGCGGAAACCCTATGAGATCCTGTATGTGGACGACGGCAGCCGGGACGGAAGCCTCAACCGGATTCTGGAGGCCGGAAGAAAAAACCCGAAGATCCGGGTGATCAGTTTCGAACAAAACGCCGGTCAGACGGCCGCAATGGACGCCGGCTTCCGTGCCGCCCGTGGGGAGGTCATCGTCACCCTCGACGCCGACCTGCAAAACAGCCCTTCAGACATTCCCCTCCTCCTGGAAAAAATCCCCGAGTACGACATCGTCTGCGGATGGCGGTCCGAACGGAACGACCCATGGATCCGCCGGGTCTCCTCGGTGATCGCCAATACGGTTCGCAACGCCCTGAGCCGGGAAGAGATCCACGATACCGGCTGTTCCCTCAAGGCATACAAACGGGCCTGCTTTGATCAAATTAAACTCTATGACGGGATGCACCGGTTTCTTCCCACCCTTTTCAAGATGGAGGGATTTCGGGCGGTGGAGGTGAAAGTCAGCCACCATCCGAGAAGACACGGGAACTCCAAGTACAACATCAGAAACCGGCTTTTCCGGTCGTTCATGGACCTTCTGGCAGTCCGGTGGATGAAGAAGAGGAAGCTGAACTACAGAATCCGTAAAGATCTCCCGGGCGCCCCCCGGTAGCCTGGCAGACGTTTCCTGTTTACTTTGCCTCTTATTTTCAGTATATTCAACTTTTCTTTTTTGTCCGGCTTCAAGCAAGCCCTCTAAAAACAATCGAAAAGAAAGTTGGGTGTCGTTATGAATTTCTGGATCGTTTTTGGTCTGGTGGGACAGACCATGTTTTTTCTCCGATTTTTGATTCAATGGATCGTCTCCGAAAGGAAAAAAGAGAGCGTCATACCGATTCAGTTCTGGTTCCTGAGCATCGCGGGAAGTCTGATTCTCCTGGTCTATGCCATACAGCGAAAAGATCCGGTATTTATTATCGGACAATCCACGGGATCTATCATCTATATCCGGAATCTGGTTTTGATCCACAGGAGGCAGCAGACGCTTGCCAATGACATCCGCTAAGATTTATTCAAGACTTCTCTTGCTCATTCTCGGCGTATCCCTGCTCCTTTTCCTCTCCGGGGCGAGGCTGCGGGATCTGACCTATCCGGACGAACTCCGTTACGTCGAAGTCGCCCGGGAGATGCTGGAGAGCGGAGACTGGGCCCTCCCTCATTTCAATTATGAAATCTATCCGGACAAGCCTCCGGTTTTTTTCTGGATGCTTGCCGCGGGCATCAAGGGGTTCGGGGAAAATACGATCTCGGCGATTCTCCCTACGTCCCTGTCGGCCCTCCTTACCCTGCTCGTGACCTTTCTTTTAGGGAGGGAACTGTTTGATGAACGGATCGCCCTGGCCGGCGTCTGGGTCCTGGCAACCTTCCTTCTCTTCCTGGTTATGGCTCAGATGGTCCGGATGGACATGACCCTGACCCTCCTGGTTACTCTCTCGCTGACCTTCTTCGTGCGGATCCTCCGGGACTCCAACCACCAGAAGCAATTCAGGCTGGCAGCCTATCTGGCCCTCGGACTGGCGCTGATCACCAAGGGGCCGGTCGGCCTGCTCATCCCCGCAATCACCCTGACCGCCTATTTGACCCTCAACCGGCAGTTCCGGCGGATAAAACGCCTGGTCTCCGTACCCGGCCTTCTGATCCTGGTGGCAATCCCGCTCCTCTGGCTGATTCCCGCCGGGCTGGAGGGAGGACGGGCCTATCTCCTGGAGATCCTTCTGAAACAGAGCGCCGGGAGGGTGGTGTCCTCTTTTTCCCATGCCAGACCGTTTTACTATTACCTGGTCGTGTTTCCCATCCTCTTTCTCCCCTGGTCTTTCTTTCTTCTTCTATTCCTGGATCAAAAGGTCCGGGACGATCTTTCCCGTGACCGTTCCGAAATCCGTTTTCTCCTTTGCTGGGTCATCGGCACCCTCCTTTTTTTCTCACTGATCAGCGGGAAGATCGTCGTCTATCTCCTGCCACTCACACCCGGACTTGCCCTTCTGATCGCAAGGGGATTTACTCCCCTGATGTGGGGAGGTGGGGGAAGCATCCGCTGGCTCAAGGTTTCCGGTTTTCTTCTTGCCGGGACCGGCTGGACCGCAGCCACCGGCCTGATCCTCTCCATACCCGGTGGAGGTCTTGCACTGACCTGGCCGACGCTGTGGCCGATCCTCCTGATCCTGACGGGGGGGAGTACGATAATTCTTACACTCTGTATGCGAATGCAGGTCAAAAAGGGCTTCATCGCCATCGGCATCCTCGGCATCCTGTTGACCGCGTCCGTCACGCACTGGGCGTTTCCGGCAATCAATGCACGCCTCAGTCTGAAGCCGATGGCGATGAAGATTCTGACCCTCTCCGGCGACCGTCCGCGTGTGGGAGGATACAAGGTCGACCTCCGGTACCTTTCTTTTTATCTTCACGTCCCCTACCGGAAACTGAATACACCCGGAGAGACGAAGCGGTTCGTTCAGGAGGACGGAACGATTCTCATCGCGGATCTCCAGGACTTGCCGCAGCTCAAGACAATGTCCGAAAAACCGCTTCGCGAAGTGGGGCGGTTCCGGCTCAAACAGATGGTCTATCTCCTCCTGACCGCGCGGGAGGAACCTGTGCCGCCTGCCGAATAGGGAATTATGTCACGACTGGGTCGAGGAATTCCGGTTTATTGCTTATCCATACTGGCCGTGGGGATGCTCTCCCTTCTTTCCGTTCTTCCCGCCCCGTTTCTCACCCGGATCGGTGCATGGCTGGGGGGACTTTATTTCCGGATCGGCGGGAAAAGAAAAAAAATCGGCCTTTCCAATCTCCAACTCGCCTTCGGGAAAGAAAAAACGCAACAGGAACTCCGGACGATACTCTGCTCCTCCTATCGCCAGCTTGGAAGTTCCCTCCTGGAATTCGCCTCCATGCCCCGGCTGACCCGGGAAGTCATCGACCAGAGGGTTCGGATTGAGGGGCTGGAAAGACTGGAAGAAGCGAAAAGGAGCGGCCGCGGTGTGCTCCTCCTGACCGGGCACTTCGGGAACTGGGAACTTTACGCTCATACCCTCGCCCTTCACGGATACCCGCTCCATGTCATCGGGCGTCGGGCCAACGTCGGGCTTCTGAATGACTTGATCGTCCGCTTCCGGGAGAGTCATGGAAATCGTGTGATCCTTCGGACGCACGCCATGAGAAAGATCCTGACCGTTCTGAAACAGGGAGAGATTCTCGCGGTATTGTGTGACCAGAGGGGAAGCACAAGCCGGGGGATCTTCGTCGATTTCTTCGGACATCCGGCCCCCACCGGTCCCGACGTGGCCAGGATCATCCTCAAGACCGGCGCCGTTCCTCTCCCTGCCTTCGGCTTCCGGCAACCGGACCGGACTCATATCATCATCATCGGTGACCCGATTCCGGTGATCCGGACCGCAGATCCCGATTCCGACACCCATGGTTTGACCTGCCGTTACATGGAGGTCCTGGAGAAATTCATCCGGGAACATCCCGATCAGTGGCTCTGGATGCACCGACGCTGGATGCGCCGCGGGTCCCCGGTCCCCTCCCGGTAACGTGATCTGTTTTCCCGGACCGCGTATTGGTTTCTTCTTCTTGATCTCGATCCGGCAATATGCTATTTTTTGATCCAGGCGTCTCCCCGATATTGGACCGGAATACCGTCTCGGAAGGAGTCGATTCAATGCCGGTGTATGAATTTTATTGTCCGGACTGTCACACCCTCTTTAATTTCCTTTCCAGAAGGATCAATACTGAAAAAAGACCTTGTTGCCCACGCTGTGGTCGGCCCGACCTGGACCGAAAGGTCTCGCTTTTTGCCGTCTCCAGAGGAAGGAAGGAAGAGGAGGAAAACCTTCCGCCCGATCTGGACGAGACGAAGATGGAAAGGATGATGACCGCTCTCGCTCGTGAAGCGGACGGAATCGACGAAGAGGACCCACGCCAGGCCGCCCGCCTGATGCGAAAACTCTACGATGCCACCGGTCTCTCTCTGGGACCCGGCATGGAGGAAGCAATCCGGCGGATGGAGGCCGGTGAGGATCCGGACGTTATTGAAGAGGAACTGGGGGATCTCCTGGAGGAAGAAGACCCTTTCTTTGGACAGGCGGGAAAGGGCCTTAGGGGACTGAAGGGGAGGGTTCTGCCGCCCGAGGTGGACGAAACCCTCTATGAACTCTAACGGCTTGACAAGGTTGCTGCTTTCCAGTATATAAAAGGAAAACCACGGCGATGGAGTCCGCCGTATAACCGCCCGGACGCGGGTTGATGACTCCTCTGTCGGGTCGCCAATGACCGGGGGGGAGTGTTCCCGCTGAAGCCGGATAACTGTCCCTCCCACCGGAAACAAGATGGGAGGTTCTTTATGGTGTTTTTGGATCAGGCGGATTCAGCCGAAGACAACCGGTCCGCAGAAGCGGATCGGTTTCCCGTTGTTCCTTCTCCATCTTTTCAGGATGGCCTTCCTGCCTTTTTTGAACGCTCCACAGCATGGATCCACGATCTGGGGAAGGAGTTCTTCCCGCAAGAGGACCGGATTCTGGAACTGCGTGAACGGTTGATTGAAGAACGTTTTCATCTTGCCGTCCTGGGCCAGTTCAAGCGTGGGAAGAGTACCCTTTTAAACGCCCTTCTGGGGGAGCCGATCCTCCCGACGGCCGTGGTTCCCCTGACCGCGATTCCCACGTTTCTCCATTTCGGGGAAAAACGTTCGGTCCGGATCGCTTTTGAAGACGGGCGGGAACAGGAATGTAAAGGGTGCCCTTACGACGCCCTTCTGGATCTCCTGGAACAGCATGTCACCGAGGAGGCCAACCCGGAAAACCGGCTGGAGGTCGTGGAGGTGGACGTGGAACATCCGGCCCCCCTGCTCAGGAAAGGATTGGTCCTGATCGATACCCCGGGGATCGGATCCACCTACCGCCATAATACCGAAGCGACCGTTCGTTTCCTGTCCCAGTGCGATGCCGCTCTCTTCGTGGTTTCAACCGATCCCCCGATCACCGAGGCGGAGATTGCGTTTCTCAAAACCGTTCACAACCATGTCAGGCGTCTCTTCTTCATCCTGAACAAGGTAGACTACCTCTCTCCCGGTGAGCGGGAAGAAAGTCTGACCTTTCTGCGGAAGGTCCTGGAGAAACAGGCACAATTGACCTCCCCGCCGGAGATCTTCCCGGTCTCGGCCCGGGATGCCCTCCAGGCGCGCGTGGAAAAGAATCCCGGCCAGTGGAAAGCAAGCGGCATGGAGACCGTGGAATCGTACTTGCTCGGGTTTCTGGCCTCGGAAAAGACCCGCACTCTGCAGGAGGCCCTCTCCCGCAAGGCGTACTCTGTTCTATCAGACGTTCATATGAAGCTCCAGCTTCAACGACGTTCTCTGGAAACCCCTCTGGAACTGCTGGATGAAAAGCATCGGCTCTTCGAAGAAAAGGTGGAAGAGGCCGAGGGACTCCGTCTTTCGGCGGGAGACCTGCTCGCGGGAGACCGGAAGAGGATGGTCAAATTACTGGAGGAACAATCCGGGGACTTGAGGGAGAAGGCACAAGTCCATTTCCGGTCGGTCCTGCAGGAAACCCTGGAATCGGCCCGGGACCGGGTCGGTCTTGAAAACGGGGCGAAAGCCGCAATCGCCGAGTCGATGCCGACCTTTTTTGAAAAGGAACTCGAACGGATGTCCCGCACCATGAATGAACGGGTGCAGCAGTTGCTCCGGACCCACCAGCGGCGGGCGAATGATCTGGTCGAGACCGTTCGACGGGTCGCGCTTGAACTCTTCGACTTGCCCTACGAACGGTTGGAAAGGGAGGAAACATTGGACAAGGTCCGGAGACCCTACTGGGTTACCCACCATTGGAGTACCCGGCTGAGTGAAATTCCGTCGGGTCTATTCGACTGGCTCCTTCCCCGTACCATCCTGTTGCGCCGGATACAAAAGAGGCTCCTGGCGGAAATCGGGGAACTCCTGATGCACAACGTGGAAAACCTGCGTTGGGCCACCCTGCAGAACCTGGATCGTACCTTCCGACAGTTCACCTCGAATCTGGATCAGCACATGAAACAGACCGTGAGTACCACCCGCAGGGCGATTGAGGACGCCCGTGAACAGCGCCTCAGGGGAAGCGGCCGGGTCGCCCCGGAAATCGAGCGCCTGATCCGGAAAGAATCAGAATGCCTGCAACTGATGCAATCCTTGAAATCAGACCCGTCATAAAACCGGTCCTTTCCCTGAAATCCAACCCTCATGCCGGACGCCGAATTTTCCGATTTGCAATCAGACCTCGGTTTGCGCTAATATAGAATGGTTTGGCAAAAACCATTGAAAGTCTTTGAAAAGGAGAAGCGTTGTGGTTGTCTTGACAAAGAATGCCATCGAGAAATTCAAGGAGATTCTGCAAAACCGGGGCGCCTCGGAGCACGGGGTCCGGCTCTTTACCGCTCCGGGCGGTTGAGGGCCCTCTCTGGCTATGGACATAGCCAAGGACCCGGAACAGGGGGACTTCTCCTTGGAGAAGGATGGGCTCCGCCTCTTTCTGGAACAAGGCGCTCATGACCTTCTGAGTCGTTCGACTATAGATTTTCAGTTCGGCCGGTTTTCCATTACGGGAGGGGGAGAGACTCCCTGTTGCGGGTAAAGGAAATCCCTTCTGGAGGGAGTCATTTTTTCGGGAAATCATCCGGGTCAAGAAAAGGCTACCAACATTCCTCATGAATTCGGGCCTCTTCGAATTCATCGTCTCTATGTCCCGGAAGAGAATCTTCCGGATAACCGACCGGCATGAGACATTGAACCCGGTATTTCTCAGGGATTTCCAGTAGCTTCTTTACGTACTTTTCGGGGTTCCCGTGCGCGCCTTCGGAATCGGCGATCTGCACGAAACAAGTGCCCAGTCCCTGATGAACCGCCTCCAGATAGATCGATCCGGCGCAGAGGGAAGAATCTTCCTTGAACCTGCGCCCCCGGCTCGTATCATAACAGATCACGATTGTTACCGGAGCATCTTTCACGAATCCCGCATAGGGTGTGGACTCCGACAACTTCGTCAAGAGCTCCGGCTTGCGGACCAGAACGAACTCCCAGGGCCTTTTGTTCCGGGCCGTGGGTGAGAACATCGCGGCCATCAGAAGAGACCGCAATGCCCCTTCCTCCACAGAGCGTTTCTGATAGGAACGAATACTTCTTCGTTTGCGGATTACGTCCAGCATGATTTCCCCCGCCTTCCTTTCTGGAACCTAAAACTCAATTCATGACATGATACCCGGGTACCGGGATACTGGATACCTCAACAGCCTGGGCACGACATAGAATGTCCTATACACTCCAATCGTAAAAAAGTCAAGAGCGCAAGACTGGAGACTTCCCCCAATTTTTTATGGTGATCCGGCGTTAAAAAGATCAACGGGCGTATTTGGGGGACGTTGTTACTGTGAGTGCATATTGCTATGACGATCGCTTATCTTCAATCCTCTGAATCGCCCGCGAAATGCTGGAGGTCGCCACTCCCAGGTGACGGGCGATCTCAGCGGATGACAAACCCAGTTCCATCCGACTCCGTAAGGCTATGACAGCCCGCAATCGGCACACCGCTCTCCGGCGCGTGCCGTTCTTGACTTCCATTACACAGACCCCTGTATTCTTGCACTCTTCGTCGATGATCTTCTGAATGGTCTGCCCGGAATGTTTCAGCTTGAGCTGCCGGAGCTCCCTTTCTTCTGTTTCTTTCAATATCGCGTGGACAAAATCACCGCTCCCCAGTATCCGATCGTCCCCTTCTTCTTCCTTTCCCGTCCGACGTCTGGCAATTACCTGGGACCAGCCGCCAAGACTTCGCAAGAGGCCTCCGCCGGTCAACTCCGGCTGTTTTCCAAGCCCGGCCCCTTCCCTCATGAACTTCCGATATTCCGCCAGTCCCTTTCGCCTCGTGCGCCCGAACTGTAAGAGAACATAATCTACGTCCGTCCATGGATGTTCGGTCTTTCCGACGATTGTCCGGTGTCCGCAAAAGGGGTAGCGATCAAGTTCTTCTATAGTCTTTACGATGTTCGCACGAAGGGGATTCAGGTGTATGTAGCGGACCAACGTAAGAAGGTAATTGTCTTCGTCGCAAAGTATGGATTTATACCGGTTTTCGAACAAATGTCCGGTACGCTTATGGCGGCGATTAAAGTGTGATTCTATTGAATTTGCCAAACCTTGTCAAACTAAAGGCACGCCCGGTAACAACGTCCCCAAAGTTCCGCCAAAGTTCAACGGACTTCACGTTCCGAGACTCGACAGAACATCCCCCATCTCCCGGGGGCGATAGGGTTTCCGGAGAACCCCCTTGAATCCGTATGCCTTGCAGTCCGACATGATCGGATCGTTGGAGTAACCGCTGGATACGACGGCCTTTGCTTCGGGATCGATCTCGAGGAGTTTCCGGATGGTTTCCTTTCCCCCCATTCCTCCGGGAATTGTCAGATCCATGATGACCAGGTGGAAAGGGCGTCCGGCCTTTTTCGCATCCCGGTAGAGATCAAGCGCCTCCGATCCTTCCCCGGCAAAGTCGACCTCATACCCCATATGGCGGAGTATTTTTCCGGCCACATCGCGTACGATCTCCTCGTCATCCATCACCAGGATCCTCCCCTGACCGGAAAGCGGCCTTTCCGAGGTTTCCTTCTTGAACCGGAGGGCCTTTTCGGAGACCGGAAGATAGAAGGCAAAGGTCGTTCCACCTTCCGCCCGGGGTTCCACATCGATCCAGCCACCGTGCCGTTTCAGAATGGAATAGGCGGAGGCCAGGCCAAGTCCGCTCCCCCTTTTCTTGGTGGTAAAGTAGGGATCAAAGATTCGGTTCAGGTTTTCTTTCGGAATTCCGAATCCCTGATCTTCGACGCAAACCTTCACGTATTCACCCTTCTGTAAAGGAAGATGGCTTCCGGAATTCACCGCGACGTTTGCCGCCCGGATTCTGATTTCCCCCCCTTCGGGCATGGCCTGATCGGCATTGAGCACCAGGTTGTGGATTACCTGGACGATCTGGTCCTCATCGGCGTCGACAAAACGAAGATCCTCCGCCAGGTCGAACTCGCACTTCACGTTGGATCCCGTTAAGGCGAACCCGGCTGCATCTCGGATCAGTTTTTTCAGAGAGAGGGTACTTTTTACGGGTGTACCACCCCGTGAAAAGGTTAAAAGCTGCCGGGTCAGTCCTTTGGCACGCAGGGCGGCTTTCTCCGCTTTTTCCAGCCGTTCGTATACAAGTTTTCCGGATATCCCGGGCTTTTTCGCGATGCCGATATTGCCCAGGATTCCGGTAAGCAGATTATTAAAGTCGTGGGCGATCCCCCCTGCCAGGACGCCCAGGGACTCAAGTTTTTCCATGCGTTGAAGCTCCGTTTCTATCTTCCTGCGTTCACTGATATCACGCACGACAGCGATCAGGTAGGCCTCTTCCCCGTCACAGACATACCGCACATTGACTTCAACAGGAAAGGTACTTCCATCCTTTCGCTGGTGGGTTCGTTCGATCAGGTTGCTCCTCCCCCTCTTCAGTTTTTCTACACGCGCCCTCCAAAGCTCCCGGCTCGTCAACACCATATCGATGTCGGGCACTCCCATCTTCAGCAGCTCTTCCCGGCTGTACCCCAGTGAGGCGCAAGCCTGATAATTGACATCGAGAAAACGACCGTCTTCGGGATCCACCACGTAAATCGCGTCGTTCGTTTGATCCATGAGGTTCTTGAAGAGATACAGGTTCCGCTCGATCCGCTTTCGCTCGGTGATGTCCATAATACTGACCAGGATATGATCGGTTTTTGCCCCCTCGGAGAACAGGGTCACCGTCATCAGGATATCCATCGGTTCTCCCTGGAGGGTTCGGTTCACCGCTTCGGCCTCGAAATAGGTCTTCCCCTCGGCAAGGGCGATCAGGATTTCCCGAAAAACCGGATAGGATTCCGGGATGAAGACGCGGTCGAGGGAACCCAACAGTTCCTCCTTGCTTTTCGCCTTGTAGAGCTCCAAGGTTCGTTCATTGACGTCCAGAACCTTTGTCATCTTGACGGCCTTGCGGACAAAATCCGGATGTTTCTCCATGTAGTCCCGGAAATTGCTCACACCGCGCGACTTCAGTTCCTCCAGGAGGGACTTGACCTTCGAGACATCCTCTTCCCAGAGAGAAACCGCCGTTTTATGAAAGATATTCCGGTACCTCTTCTCCGACAGGGCGAGCGCCGATTCCGACCGTCGGATCTTCCGGAAGAGCAGAGCAATCTTCGCGATTCCGAGCGCCATGAGCGCCGAGATGACCAGGACGATCCATTCCCCGGACAGGCTGCCGGGAGGATGCGCGAAATCTCTTTCAGCAAAACGAACCAGTGTAACGGCGCGTTGTGCGGCCGCCAGAGAAAAAGCCGAGGCGATCAGGATCCATGCCGCGTGTCTGCCGGTCATGCGGATCAGCCGGAACGCCAGTCCGGCGGAAAGAGCCAGGAGAAGAATGGAAGCGGCTTCAAGGACGGGAATCAGCATGTTGCACGTTCCTCAGGAAAACTCACGGTTTGTCCACAGCTCCCGGAACCCTCTCCAAGATCTTTCTTTTTCCCCACCAGAAGCTCATGTTCGGGCAGGAGGTCGTGCCTGACAATCTCCACAAATCCCCCCGCCCGCATGTGACCGATCATCTCTTCCGCCGGAACGCGGATGGAGAGAGGCGGCCCATCGGAAGTCTCCCTTTTCTTCCAGTCCACAATCAGGAGGATCCCTCCGGGTTTCAACAGCCGGTAACCCTCGCGCATCATCTCCACGGGCTTTTCCAGCTCATGATGGAGGTTGATCATGTAAATCATGTCTCCCGTTTCATCCGGAAGGGGAACTGCGCTCTCTTCCATCCGGAGGGGGACGATCCGGTCCCGGTACCGGGTGGGGAGGTTCTCCTTCATCCACTCGATCATGGTCTCGGACAGATCACAGGCATAGACCTTCCCTTCCCCCATCTTCTCGCAAAAGGGAACGGCGAAAAACCCGGTCCCGGCCCCGATGTCGATCAGGGCTTCAGGATCCCTCACCCCTGCCGCTTTCCAGAGGATATCCGGATTCAGCGTCTTGAACCTTTCCGGATCGTTCAGCTTGGCCAGTTTCTTCGGATCGAACTTTCTGGATGACATGTCACTCCTTCTATCCTTCTCCATTCACGAGAAACACACTTCCTCATTTTCAGCGCGCATCTCCACGATGGCGAACCATTCCCGGGGATCTGAAAACCAACGGGTGACCGTCAGTCCCGCCTCAAAAGCCATTTTGTAGACTTCTTCCCGGTCGAACTTCCGGGAGATTTCCGTGTGAATGGTTTCACCGGGCGCCATGCTCACCCGCAGGTTCAGGGCCTTAACCTCGACTTCGATCCTCCGGCGGGCCCGAAGATGCATCTCGATCCGTTTCTTTTCTTCGTTAAAAAACGCCAGATGGCGGAAATCCGCCGGTCTGAAATTTCCCTGCAATCTTCGATTGACCACAGCAAGCACATTCTTGTTAAAATCAGAGGTGACCCCCCGGGAGTCGTCATAGGCCCGCTCCAGTGTTTCTCGGGGTTTGATCAGATCCAACCCCAGAAGGAAACGGCCTTTTCGCCCCAGAACGCGGGCGACCTGACGAAAGAATCTCTTCCGCTCCTCTTCTCTGAAATTGCCGACGGTTCCTCCCAGGAAAAGCAGGATTTTCTCCCGCTCCGCCGGGATTTCCTCCAGGTGTCTTGTAAAATCGGCCACCATACCCAGGATCCGCAAACCAGGGTAATGGAGCAGCAGATCCCGGGAGGCCTCGATCAGGGTCTTCTCACTCACATCCACCGGGATATACCGGAGGTCGGTTTGAACTCGTTCCTCGATGGAATCGAGCAGGATCCGGATCTTTCGTCCGGCGCCGGCCCCTAGTTCGACAAGATCTCCCGCCGAGAATCCCTTCATGATCGTCGGAGCGGCCCTTCTCAGAATGGAGATCTCTGTGCGGGTCGGGTAATATTCCGGCAATCGGCAGATCTCCTCGAACAATCCGGAACCACGCGCGTCATAAAAGTACTTGCTTTCGATATATTTTTGAGGCGCCGTCAATCCCCGAAGGATATTCCGTCTGAAATCGTCGCAATACTCTTCTCGCGAGCAATAGTTGACGACCTCCATCCGATTCTCACAGGTTTTTCGAGGAACCACGCTTCGATTCATCGCCCCTCCTTTTCAAAGAAAAAGACCCCCGTCAACGACACGGGAGAAAACGAACGGTGTTCCCGGCCTCCCGCAACACCTCTTGAAGACGGGAAAGGACCTCCTCCATCTCCTCCAAGGTGTTTTCAACCCCCACCGAGATCCGGATGGAACAATGCGCCTCCTCCGGAGTCAGCCCGATTGCGGCCAGAACGTGGGAAGGTTCCGCCGAGCCGGAACGGCAGGCGGACCCGGAGGAGAGGGCGACCCCTTTTGCATCCAGGGCCAGAACCAGCGACTCACCCCGTATCCCCGGGAGCGTCAGGTTGAGGGTGTTGGGAAGTCTCTCGGATGCGTGCCCGTTCCTCCGGCCGCCGGGGATCCTCTCCAGGATTGCCTGCTCAAGCCGATCGCGCATCCTTCGTACCCGCTCCATCTCCGTGAGATTTCGGGCCGCCCATGCGGCCGCGCGCCCCAGGCCGACGATTCCGGGCGAGTTCTCCGTACCCGCCCGCAGACCCCCCTCCTGTCCTCCGCCGTGGATCAGGGGCGAAAGGGCGCGCCCCTTTCGAACATAGAGAGCGCCGACTCCCTTCGGACCGTAGATCTTGTGGCCCGACAGGGAGAGAAAATCGACTCCCAGCTCCTCCACGTCGATCGGGATCTTGCCGACCCCCTGGACCGCATCGGTATGAAAGAGCGCCCCCCGTTCCCGCGCGATTCGTGCAAGTTCGGCAACCGGCTGCAGGGTTCCGATCTCATTGTTGGCCGTCATAATACTGACCAGGTCTGTCTTGCGGGAGAGCGCCCGGATCAGATCCTGCGGGTCCACCCGACCGTCTCCGTCCACGTCGAGATAGACGACCTCCACCCCGCGTGCCTCAAGCCAGCGACAGGTCTGAAGCACCGAAGGATGTTCGATCCGAGTCGTAACGATCCGGTGGTTCCCGTTCCGTTCGGCCAGGGCGATCCCCTTCAGAACCAGATTATTCGATTCAGATCCCCCACCGGTGAAAATAATCCTCCGTGCCGTGCAGTGAAGGAATTGCGCCAAGCTCCTGCGGGCCGCTTCCAGAGCCGAACGTGCTTCCTTTCCCTCACGATAGATACTGGAGGGATTTCCGAAGCCCTGCTTCAGACATTCCACCATGGCCTCACGGACCTCCGGCACAACCGGTGTTGTGGCATTGTGATCGAGATAGATCCGCTCGCCCGTCCGCTCCTTCCATTCGGGATTCGGGGCGGTGCCGGTGTAACTCCCTTCCTCCCCGGAATCGATCTTTACAGTTTCCGTGGAATCCTCGACCCGGATCACATCGCAAAGCAGGGCCTTATAGACCGGGAAGCCTGAGATCGGATCATAGTTTTGAAGGTCGGTCAGATCGTTGATGTTGCACTTTCTCCATGCCTCCGGCCCCACGGGTCCGCCCCCTCCCATGTTCGCGTCCACGGTTCCCGGAACCATGTCATCCGTCACCCGGGCACGAAGGAGCACCTGTCCCCGAAGCGTTTGAACGAAAACCCGATCGCCGTCCCGAATCCCCCGTTTTTCCGCGTCCTGCCGGTTCAGGGTCACCGTCGGCTCAGGACGTTCCGCCGCGAGCCCCGGTATCCCGTGATGCTGAGAGCGGAAATCGGTCGTGACGCGGGTACCGGAATTGAAGACCAGCGGGAATCGTTCGGTGAGCTTGGGTTGGGTCAGCGGCCCCTCGGTCGGTTCGGTATAGACCGGAAGGGGATCGTATCCATGTTCCTTGAGGATTGTGGACGCGATCTCGAATTGACCGGTCGGGGTGTCAAAACCGGGTTTCCCGTCAGGCCGGAGAAGTCCCTTTTCCCATTTTCTGTATTCCATCATCCGCGTCGGGACCTGAACAATCCCTCCGGCCGCGCGGACCTCCTCCAGTGTGAAGCCCGATCCTTTCAGGACGTGACGCAACAGGTCCTCCTCGTTCCGGGGGAAAAGGTGCCCGTACCCCAGCCGCTCGGCAAGCTCCGCCATGATCAGAAAATCGTTGCGCGCCTCTCCCACCGGTTCGATCACACGCTCCCGAATCCGGAAAAGCGGTCCATAGGTCATGTACGATTCGATTTCGTACATCGTCGTGGCCGGAAGCACGATATCCGCGTAGGCCGCGTCGGCGGTCAACTGGCGATCGATGGTAACCATGAAATCAAGTCCCGACAAGGTCTTTCTCCACAGTTCCGGTTCCGGCCAGGCCGTGATGATCGATCCTCCCTGGATGATCAGGGAACGGACCGGATAGGGCCGGCCGTGAAGTACAGCTTCCGGCAGTCCCGTCGGGTGGGCCTCCTTGCGGTAAAGATTGTAGATCGGGAAACGATCGCGGGCCAGGCACCGGGTTTCGTCTGGATTTTCAAGCAGTCCGTCACGGCAGATCGGAAACTGGTTTTCCTTCATGGAGAAACAGCGCCCTCCCGGCCGGTCCAGTTGGCCGGCCAGCGCCCAGAGAACCAGGACGGCCCGAATCGCCTGCACACCGCTGTTGTTATATTCCAACCCGCTGTACATCACGGGTGACGCCCCGTCCGCCTCGGCGATCCATCGCGCCAGGAAACGCTGGGTATCCGTGGGAACCCCGGTGATTCTTTCCACCACCTCCGGCCGGAAATGCTGGACATAACGAGCGAAGGATTCAAAACCATGGGTCCACTCCCTGACAAAGGCCTGATCAAAGCGTTCCTCTTCAATCAGAATGTTACTGAGCCCCAGGGCCAGGGCGCCGTCCGTCCCCGACCGGATCGGGATCCACCGGGCGCCGGTGAGTTTCGCGGTCAGGGTTCGTCTGGGGTCGATGACCACCACCTCGGCCCCCCGTTCCCGTGCCTTGAGAATCCGTTTCAGGTCCAGGGGGGGGCAGTCGGTGACCGGATTGGCCCCCCAGATCGCGATTCGTTCGGCCCGTTCCAGATCGGAAAACATATTGATCAACATTCCTCCCATGGTGACATGGGGAGCGATCATTGCGAAGGAGACATAACAGAGGGAGCCCACTCCCATGGTGTTGGGAGAACCAAAGGGAAACAGAATGCTGGAGGCGGAAGAGACCGCCACCCCTTTCGGCTGGAAAAGATCACAGAGAGAAAGTTCAAAACTCCCCCGCCCGGTATAGACGGCAGCCGCCTCCGGACCGAAATCCCTGCGGGTTCGGTGCAGATTCGCCACGATTTCATCGTAGGCCTCCTCCCAGGAGATCCGCTCGAAATCATAGCTCCCTTTCGGGCCCTTCCGGCGCATGGGATAACGGAGCCGGTTCTCCGAATAGACGATTTCGGAAGAGTGTTCCCCCAGTTTGCAGATCATCCCGAGTGGCGAATCCTCATCCGGACGCACCGTGGCCAACCGGCCTCTTTCGTCGTAAGTGACAACCACCCAGCACCCGGCCGGGCAGATTCCACAGAGCGCCCGCTTTTCTTTCTCAGACGATTGCATCAATAAGCCGTCAAACCTGATTTCCTACGAAAACCCGGAGAACATAACTTCCTTACGGCGGGAAAGCCGTTTATCGGCTCATCATACCGTTTTCACTCTCCTTTTGCAAATCTAATGGTTGACATCTTTCTTCCTGCTGATATATGATCCCTCCTTGAAACGGGCCGAATCCGGCCCGTTTTTTCGTGATCAGTATCTATTTTGAAGGATCCGGCGCGGTGAGCAGACAGCGACGAAAAGAAATCGAGAGGCGACGCACTTTCGGCATCATCAGTCATCCCGATGCGGGCAAGACCACCCTGACCGAAAAACTGCTCCTCTTCGGCGGGGCGATTCAGTTGGCCGGGGCCGTGAGGGCGCGCAAGGCCGCCCGGCATGCCACAAGCGACTGGATGTCGATCGAAAAAGAACGCGGTATCTCCGTCACGACCTCGGTCATGAAATTCCATTACCGGGACTACGAAATCAATCTTCTCGACACGCCCGGTCACCAGGATTTTTCCGAGGATACCTACCGGGTCCTGACGGCCGTTGACAGCGCGCTCATGGTGATCGACAACGTCAAGGGAGTGGAACCCCAGACCGAAAAGTTGATGGAAATCTGCCGGATGCGGAATACTCCGGTGATCACCTTCATCAACAAACTGGACCGGGACGGCAAGGATCCTCTGGATCTGCTCGCCGAAATTGAGGACAAGCTGCAGATCGAATGCACGCCTCTCTCCTGGCCGATCGGGATGGGGAAACGCTTCAAAGGAGTGTACAATCTCTATTCCCGGGAGCTGAGTCTTTTTACGCCCGGTCGGGAGACCCGTCCCCGTGAGAGGATCGTTCTCCGTGATCTTGACGATCCGAGGCTGAATGGACTGCTCTCCGGCCGGGCTGAAGAACTCCGGGCGGAGGTCGAACTTCTCGAAGGCGCGGCCAATCCCTTTGATCACAAGGAGTATCTCAAGGCGAACCAGACTCCGGTCTTTTTCGGAAGCGCCGTCAACAATTTCGGGGTTCGTGAACTGCTCGACGCCTTTCTCGAACTGGCCCCGGCGCCGGGGCCCCGACCGACCACCACCCGTGAGGTCTCACCGCTGGAGGCCCCGTTTACAGGCTTTGCCTTCAAAATCCAGGCGAACATGAACCCGGCCCATCGTGACCGGATTGCCTTCATACGGATCTGTTCCGGAAAATTCAGACGGGGAATGAAGGTTCGGCATCACCGCACAGGCAAGGAGATCACCCTCTCCAACGCCACCATTTTCATGGCCCAGAACCGGGCCCACGTGGAGGAAGCTTTTCCCGGCGATATCATCGGGATCCACAACCATGGCACCATCAAAATTGGAGATACGTTCACCGAACGGGAACCCCTCAAGTTTACAGGGATCCCGAATTTCGCTCCGGAACATTTCCGCCGGGTCCGGCTGAAGAATCCGCTGAAGGTCAAGCAACTCCGGAAGGGTTTGATCCAATTGGCCGAAGAGGGTGCCGTGCAGGTCTTTCGACCCCTTGCCGGCCGGGACTATATCCTCGGGGCGGTGGGCGTTCTTCAGTTTGACGTGACCCAGGCGCGGCTTTTATCGGAATACGGCGCGGACGCGCTCTGCGAGAGGGCCCCCTACACCACCGCACGGTGGGTCCACTGCGAGGACCCGAGACTCCTCAGGGAGTTCCAAAGAAAAAATCAGAACCACCTTGCGCTGGATGCCGAAGGGCATCTCACCTATCTGGCCGACGGCGGCTGGCGCCTCAGTCTTACCATGGAGAAGTGGCCTGAGATCGGGTTTCGGAAAACACGGGAGTTCAATTAATCAGGGAGAACAAAAAGGGAGGGGGTCTTGCCTTATCCGGGGGGGATCAGAAGGGCACCCTCCGAGTCGCGCGTACGGTTTCGTTTCAATTGCAGATAGATCTTCCGGCTCACCCAGGCATCGGTGGCGGCATACCGGACCTGGGCGGGCGTCAGAATTTCCCGCCCCCAGTTGCTCCGCTGGGCCCCCTTGGAGATACGAAACCCCAGTAGAACCGCAGTCAGGCCCCGAAGTCCATGATTCAGGATTCCCGCCCGTTTTGCGATCCACGAGAGGTCCACAAATCCCGCTTCCCGGAACGGTTTCAATTCCTTGAGTTTCCGGATGTCGTACTCCGGCGCCACTCCCGCCTTGATGATCCGTGAAGAAGAAAAGATTTCCCGTAACACCCTGGGGAGGCTCAGGAACCGGAGCTGGAAGAGATAAACGGTGTAACTGCCGGCGAGTTGAAGTAACGCCGGGGGATAAGACTCTCCCTTTCGGAAGGCGGGACGTGTCTCCGTATCGAATCCAAGCACCCGCTCCCGCTTGAGTCTGACCGCGGCTGCGGCGAGTTCTTCCCGGGTACGTATAATCCGGATGGAGCGATCATACCGCCTGATGGGCAGCGCGTTGATCTCCTCGCGGGTCATTCTCCGATCGAAACCGGGCCGATCTTTCTGCGTCATACTCCGTTGCCGGTGTGATGCCTCCAACCGACTCAATTCTTCATATTGACAAATTGAAGCGGAACCTTCAGGTCCATCTGCTTCAGCATGGCGATCACGGCCTGCAGATCATCGATTTTCTTCCCGCTCACCCGTACCTGCTGGTCCTGGATCTGCGCCTGGACCTTTCGCTTCAACTCCTTGATGCGCTTGACGATCCTCCTTGCGATATCCTGATCGATGCCCTCCAGTATGGAGATTTCCTGTTTGATCATTCCTTTGGAGGCCGGTTCCTCCTCTTTTTTGTCCAGAGACTTCGGATCGATCTTCCGCTTGACCAGGTTCCCGATCAGGATGTCGTATACGGCCTTCAGTTTCATTGTATCTTCAGTCAGAATCCGGATCTGCTTCTCCTTTTTGTTCAACGTGATCTCGGTCCGGGACTTGCGAAAGTCGTATCTTGTGGAGATCACCTTCCGGGTCATGTTGACTGCGTTGTCCATTTCCTGCATGTCGATCTTGTTCACAATATCGAATGACGGCATGACTTGTTCCTTTCAGCCCACGGCATTGGTGGTCTGGTCATAGAATTCGGTGATATGGTCTTTTCTGTCGGAATCCATATGGGCCATCGCGGTTCGAGGGTGTTGATTCAGGACGCCGGTTACCATGTAAGGGATAAAATAGCCCCAGTCGATCTTCTTCCGCCAGGGAAGGATCTGCTTCTCGATGACTTCGATGAGAGGGCGCACCTTGAATTTAGGATTCTTCAAAAAAGAGATGAGAAGCTCCAGGGGGCAGTTCCCGGCTCCGCGCCCGATGCCGTACAGGGTGCCGTCCAGAAAGTTGGCCCCGGAGATGATTCCGGAGATTGTGTTGGCGAAGGCAAGCTGCTGGTTGTTGTGACAGTGAATCCCGATGGTCTTCCCCGGAAGCTGTTCGATATACTTTTTTGCCAGGAACTCGATATCCTCTGAATAGAAGGCCCCGAAGCTGTCGACCAGATAGATGATCGGGACACGGCTCTTCGCGAGATCTTCCAGCCCCTCTTCCAGATCGCGGGGCCCCACGGTCGAGACGGCCATCAGGTTGATCGTGGTTTCGTACCCCTTGTCGAGACAATGGTGCGCCAGATCGATCGCCGCGTCTACCTGGTGGATATAGCACGCCACCCGGACCATATCCAGCGAACTCTCGGATTGGGGGGGGATATCGTCATAATCGATCCTTCCGATGTCGGCCATGGCCGAAAGCTTCAGTTTTTTCTCCGTATCGGCGATCACCCGTCCCACGTCCTCCTCGGAGCAGAATTTCCAGGGCCCCACCTCATCCCGGGAAAAGGCCGATTCGGAGCTGAGATAACCGATCTCCATGTAATCGACACCGGCCTCGTTCAACGCACGATAGACCTGGCAGACAAAGGAGTCATCAAACTGCCATTTGTTCATCAATCCTCCATCCCGGACGGTACAATCCAACACCTTGATTTCCGGTCTGTACATTCTACTCTCCTTGGGTTGATGGTCTCTTCGATTTTTTTCTTTCTGCCCCGGGGGCGCTCAAGAAGGGTAAAGTGTTTCCCCTGTCATCAACGACTCCCTCCCGCTTTGTACTCCGAATATTTAAGCGCCTTGCCCCGAACCCGTTCCGCCGGGTACTTCTCCCGGTTTCGTTTGATCTTATCCCGCGCGGCCTGTAGAGGATCGACCCCTAATTTATCGGAAAGACGGACGAGATAGATCAGGACATCTCCGATCTCCTCTTTGAGTTCCGACCGCTTCCCCGGACTCAGGTTCCGGCTCTGATCCTGGGTCAACCACTGAAGGTGTTCCACAATCTCGGAAACCTCCACACTGAGCGCCATGGCCAGGTTCTTGGGAGAATGAAACTGGTCCCAATCCCGCTCCTCGGCGAACAAACGTAGTTCTCTGATCAGCTCCCGCACTTGATTCT
Organism: uncultured Nitrospirota bacterium; assembly: GCA_964483105.1. GTDB lineage: Bacteria > CG2-30-53-67 > CG2-30-53-67 > CG2-30-53-67 > CG2-30-53-67 > CAYZZU01. The sequence continues at coordinate 42,073 of CAYZZU010000008.1, read as the reverse complement.
TCTCCTCTCCTTCACCTTGAAAACCGGGCGCCACGGCAATAAAATATCTTATCCCGAACACTTCTGCAATATGAAACTGAGTTTGAGACAATTCCTCGTGCTGCGTCTTGACAAGATCGCAATCGGAGGTATACTTTGTACAGGTAAAAAGGTTGCGGTGTCCTGGGTGGGACAAACCAGAAACTAAGCATACTGAAGGGCGCCGGAATGAGACGTGGTGAGCAAGCCTCCCGGATGAAGGAGGAAGCCTGAAGCGCCTGTCAAAGCGCCCACCGTAACAGAACGCTTTGGTTACGCCTCTACAGGACACCGCGACACCGTAGGGAAGAAGAAGCGCCACGGAAAGAGGGCTCCGGTTCCTGTTTTCTTTACTTTACGGATCCCCCCCTTCAGGGTTACTCATAAAAAATTAACTCTTGACTTTACGATAGACTTGCGTTAGAAGGATGAGGGAGGGGAGGTTGTGCAGATTCATCATGAATTGCCCATCTGAGATAGGCGGGACGTGGATTGAACCCCGTGAGGGATATCAAGGGGGGGCCTTGAGAAACTGTACACATATCGATCGTTTCACCAAGGAGTAAAGGAGAGAAAGATGGCTGAAGGCACGGTAAAATGGTTTAATGAAGGCAAGGGATTCGGTTTCATTGAACAGGAAGAGGGACCGGATGTGTTCGTCCACTTTTCCGCCATCCAGATGGACGGCTTCAAATCATTAAACGAAGGGGAGAAGGTTCAATTCGAGGTGGTTGAAGGCCCGAAAGGTCCTCAGGCCGCGAATGTGGTCAAACTTTAAAAACGCCCCTAAGATTCTGAGAATGCTCCATGGATCACCATGGAGCATTTTTGTGTCTCCGACCTGAAACACAAACCTTTGGACGGAAAAATTCGCCTCACCATCCCGCTTCCATGATTCAGGTACACCGATTAGATAAAGCCTATGGAGGGCAGGTGCTTTTCCGCCAGGTCTCCTTTACGATTCACCGGCGGGAACGGGTCGGACTGATAGGACGGAACGGTCATGGCAAAACGACCCTCTTCCGGATGATCTGTGGCGATGAACGTCCGGACGCGGGGGAAATCCGACTCCCCAGGCATTACACCATCGGTCATCTCTCTCAGCATATCCGCTTCTCGGCAAACACCATTCTTGAGGAGGCCTGCCGGGGTCTCAAACCTGCCGAGGACGGGCGGGATCAGACCTACAGAGCCGAAGCGATCCTTCAGGGGCTCGGATTTACAACACGCGATTTCCAGCGCAATCCCCTGGAACTTTCCGGCGGTTTCCAGGTTCGGCTCAACCTGGCATCCGTTCTCGTTTCCGAGCCGGATCTGCTTCTGCTGGACGAACCCACCAACTACCTCGATATCCTCTCCCTTCGCTGGCTCAAGCGCTTTCTCCTGGAGTGGGAAAACGAGCTGATCCTCATCACCCATGACCGCGCTTTCATGGATCAGGTGACGACCCATACCTTGGGGATCCACCGGTGCAGGATCCGGAAGGTGAAGGGCCCCACCCGAAAGCTCTATCAGCAAATCCGGCAGGAGGAGGAAGTTCACGAACGGACCCGGATTCATGATGAAAAAAGGCGGGAAAAGGAGGAAGAGTTCATCCGGCGGTTCCGCGCTCAGGCCACCCGGGCGAGGGCGGTTCAATCCAGGATCAAGGCCCTCGGGAGAGAGGAACGTCTTCAAAAACAAGAGGAGATCAAGACCCTCTCTTTTAGCTTTCCATCCCTTCCCTTTTCCGGCAAACGGCTTTTATGGACCGAAGATCTTTCTTTTTCTTTCCGGAAGGAAAGCCCGCCCCTAATTCACAGCCTGAACCTGTCCGTCGGCAAAAACGACAGGATCGCCGTGATCGGGAAGAACGGCAAAGGCAAAAGTACCCTACTCAATCTGCTTACCGGTGAACTGGCCCCCGTACAGGGTGCGGTCCACCGGCACACCCATCTGAAGACGGCCTGGTTCGGCCAAACCAACATCAACCGGCTGCACGCGGGGAAGACCGTTTTACAGGAAATTCTGGATGCCCATCCAGACGGAAACCAGAGGGTCGCCCGGAACATCTGCGGCGCCATGATGTTTGAGGGAGAGTCGGCCTTGAAAAAGGTGGGGGTTCTCTCCGGTGGAGAGAGGAGCCGCGTCCTCCTGGGAAAGCTTCTTGTCAGTCCGGCTCACCTGCTCCTTCTGGATGAACCGACGCATCATCTCGATATGGAGTCGGTGGAAGCGCTGCTCAAGGCGATTGAGACCTTTGCCGGGGCCGTGATCATCGTGACACACAGCGAGAGGATCCTCGAGACCCTCGCCACAAGGCTGATCGTCTTCGACAGGGGAACGGTCCGGGTCTTCGAGGGGGGGTACCGGGATTTCCTGAAACGTGTCGGGTGGGCGGACGAAGGGGATCCACCTCCCGCGACGGACAAAACCCCGCGGAAGGGCTCAAACAAAAAAGAGATCCGAAGGGCAAGAGCCGAAATCATCGCGGAACGGTCGAAGGTTTTAGGTTCCCTGAAAAAGAGAATTGCCCAGGTGGAGGATACGATCGTGTACCTGGAAGAGAAAATGGAGAAGACCAACCAGACACTTCTTCAGGTTTCCCAAAACGGAGAGGGGGAGAAGATACAGCAATGTTTAAAATCCCTGCACGAATCCAGGACCCGGATCGATACCCTCTTTGAGGAACTGGAGACCCTGACCGAAACCTATGACGAGAAGAGGAGTGGGTTTGACAAAAAACTCAGGGGAAAGATCCAACTCCTTTCCTGAAGCGATCAGGATCCTCTCCCGGCCCGGATCCGCTTCCCGGTTTCCAGGATTCTCTTTCTCAGCCGTATATTTTTCGGAGTCACCTCCACCAGCTCATCCTCTTTGATGAATTCGATCGCCTGCTCCAGACTCAGGGTCCTGGGCGGAATCAGCTGCAGGGCCTCATCGGCGGCGGCCGCACGAATGTTGGTCAGCTTCTTGGTTTTCGTGGCATTCACAACCAGGTCGTTTTCCCTGGAATTTTCACCGATGATCATCCCCTCGTAAACAGGTGTTCCCTCCCGGATAAAGAGGGTCCCCCGGGGCTGCAGGTGAAAGAGTGCGTAGGTGACGGCCTTCCCCGCCCGATCGGATACGAGGGCTCCGGTCCTCCGTTTGGACAGGGGACCGTGCCACGGCTCATAACCGTCGAAGAGGTGGTTTAAAAGACCGGTGCCACGGGTGTCGGTCAGGAACTGGGACCGGAAACCGATCAGACCCCGTGAGGGAATCCGGAACTCGAGCCGCACGCGTCCCCGGCCGTTGTTCTGCATCTTCAACATCTTCCCCTTTCTCATCCCCACCTGTTTGGTCACCACCCCGGCGAAATCGTCGGGAACATCGATCACCAGGAGTTCCATCGGCTCGTGGACAGTCCCGTTCACGATCTTCGTAATGGTCTCCGGCATGGAAACGGAGAGTTCGTACCCTTCTCTCCGCATCATCTCGACCAGGACAGCCAACTGCAGCTCTCCGCGCCCCATGACTTTAAAGGAGTCGTTCTGCTCGAAATCGACCCGGATCGAGACATTGTAGAGCAGCTCCTTCTGCAGGCGTTCCCGAAGATGACGGGACGTAACGAATCTTCCATCCTGTCCGGCAAAGGGGGAAGTGTTCACGGATAAGACCATGGAGAGTGTCGGTTCGTCTACCTTCAGCCTCGGCAGGGGACGGGGAGTCTCGATATCGGTAATGGTGTCCCCGATGTTGATTCCTTCGATCCCGGACAGGGCGACAATCTCTCCCACGGATGCCTCCTTCGCCTCCACCCGTTCCAGCCCGGAAAAGGTATACAGTGAGGTGATCCGTGTCCGGGCGACCTCTCCCTCCGCGGTCATCCTCCCGACGGTATCTCCCACCGTGACCGTTCCGGAAAAAACCCGCCCGACGGCCATCCTTCCCAGATAGTCACTATAGTCGAGATGGGTGACCAGGAGTTGCAGAACCCCGTCCGGGTCTCCGTCGGGGGCGGGGATGGTATCGAGGATCCGGTCGAAGAGGACCTTCAGATTGACCGTATCATCGGACAGCTCCTGCTTTGCGATTCCCCGCTTGGCGTCGGTATAGACAATCGGGAAATCGAGCTGTTCTTCGGTGGCGTCAAGATCGATGAAGAGATCGTAAATCTCATTGATGACCTCCTGAATCCTGGCATCAGCACGGTCGATCTTGTTGATCACGACAATGGGGGGCAGCTTGAGTTCCAGTGCTTTTTGCAGCACAAAGCGGGTCTGCGGCAGAGGACCTTCCGAGGCATCCACCAGCAGCAGGACGCCATCGGCCATCTTCAGCGTTCTTTCCACCTCCCCCCCGAAATCCGCATGCCCAGGTGTGTCGACAATATTGATCTTAATCCCGTTGTACTCCACGGCGGCATTCTTGGCCATAATCGTGATTCCCCGCTCCCGCTCCAGGTCGATATTGTCCATCACCCGCTCCCGGACCGTTTCATTGGAACGGAAGATCCCGGCCTGCCGAAGCATTCCGTCCACCAGGGTCGTTTTCCCATGATCTACATGGGCAATAATCGCAATATTTCTCAGATGTTCACACTTCATTTCTCAATCCTTTCAAGACGAAACGCCCCCTCGGACTATATGACGGGTCAACCAATCGAAGGTACAGGCGACTCCATCGGATCGTCGCCTTTCTCCGGGAAGGCGCTATTCTACTGCAAAGCAGGTCAGGATGCAATAACCGGATTGCCCCCTAAATTAGCGACAGGATGAACCGGATCGACAGGATCGGCAAACCCGACCCCCCAGCAGGGGGAGCATCCCCCCCCCTGTCACGCAGCCTAACATCAAAGACAAGGTCGGGGAAAAAAGTGAGATCGTCTGGTTCGACGGGCTCATCTTTCCCGAAAAGAGATCCGGTCTATCCGACCTGTAAACCAAAATTGTGCCGGGGCGTCTATTATTATATTATGAGATGAATCTGGAGTGGAGGGCTACCCCCCGGACCGCGTCAGGCTTGACAAGCCGGAAATGTCCCGTTAGGATGCCCGCAAACCTGTTGAAACCACCGCCGGTCCGGGAGAAAGAGGAGATGTCCGCTGACGACCAGGAATGGATCCGTCGGGTCCGCGAAGGGGATTCATCAGCCTATGATCAACTGATGGAGAAATACATGAACCGGGCCTACCTCGCCGCATTCCGGATCGTCAATGACGCCTCCGAGGCGGAAGATATGACCCAGGAGGCTTTTTTGAAAGCCTATCGATCCCTGAAGGGATTTCGGGGGGATTCCGCTTTTTACACCTGGCTTTGCAGAATTCTGGTGAATCTTTGCCGTGACCATCTCCGGAAGAAGCGGTTCAGGACCCGTTTCCTTTCTTTTTTACGAGACGAGGATGAATCGGCCGATCCGATTGAAAAGAGCGTACCCGACCCCCATTGGAGCGTCAACCCCGACAAGATGCTGGAGCAGACCGAATGGGATAGCAGGCTTCAAGCGCTTCTTTCAAGACTCCCAACACGCCAACGGACAATTTTTGTCTTCAAGCACCTCCAGGATCTTCGTATCCGGGAAATTGCGAAAATCCTTGGACTCTCTGAAGGTACCGTGAAGGTTCACCTTTTCCGTGCCGTCAGGAACCTGAGGGAATGGCTGCAACAGGCGGAAGAGGATCAGCCATGAAACGCTGTAAAAATTTTCGAACACGCTTCCCGGAATACTACTACGGCGAGTTGGGGCAAGACGATCAAAACAGGATCAGGACTCATCTTTCGAGATGCCCCGCCTGCCGCAGGGAATATCGGAAGATACGGAGGCTTTTCGATTCCCTCCCCAGGAATGTCGAACCCAACCCCTCTCCGCAGAGAATGAACCGGATGCAAAATCATGTCCGCAGAGGAATCAGGCAAATCGAGGCGGAGTCTGCAGGCGGGAGATCCAGGAGAGTATTCCCGACCCGGTGGGCCTCCGCGCTGGCCTCGATCCTGATCGTCCTTGCTGTGGGGGTCCTGTCACTGCATGTTCTTCCCTCCAAAGAGAAGCCTCCTTCCAAGTTCTCCCCGGAAGAAGAATGGGAAACAGCGGAAAACATGGATCTTCTGAAAAACATGGAAGTGCTGGAAGTCCTGGACGTCCTGGAAGAAATCCTTCGGCAGGAGGATGAAACCGAAAACCAAGGAGGCGATACACCATGAAAAAAATCGTCATCGCCTTATGCCTTTTGCTGCTGATCCCCGCCCCGGCATCTGCACGGAATCCGCGCCCTCATCGACCACAGCATTTCGGACACCCACGGGTCCGGATGCAGGAGAGATTGGACCGCCTCCCCCGGGGGCGGCGGATCGAAGCCATGCACAGACTCCGGGCCCTCCGGAACCTCCCCCCCGCTGAGCGACGTGTCCTTCTCCATCGGCTCAGACAATGGAAAAAAATGAGCCCGGAAGAACGGGCCCGACTCAAAAGAAACTTCCACCGGTTTCTTCGCCTCCCGCCGGAGAAACGGAAGAGGATCTTAAAAATCCTGAAACGGATCCAAGGACTTCCTCCCGGAGAAAGGGCGAAGGTGCTCCATGGACTGAAGAGATGGAGCAAACTCTCGGTGGATGAACGAACGGAATTGAAAAAACGCCTTCGGAGAATGAATCCCCCGCCGAAGCAGGAACCCCTCCGGAAGAACGCGGAGAAAAACTGACTCTTGGACCCGCCATCCCCACACGAAAAGCGTGCAACTCCAACGGATACCAAACGGTCCATTTCCCGCTCCTCTCCACTCGGGAAGAATGGGACAAAAATCTTGTGATGAAACGTGTTTTGTGATACCTTTTCAATTAGATCCGAGGCCTCCGCTGCCACCGGGGTGATTCTCATCCAAAGAGGCCTGGAAAAACGGTTCCGCTTCGCACTGGAAAGCCGACACCATAGAGGGGGGTACATGAGAAGAAAACCGTTTCAAAAGACGATCGTCTTGCTGGGGTTATTCCTTCTGATCAACACCCTGTTCGGTTGCGGAAGTATTGAACAACGAAGGCAGAAATACCTGGACCGGGGGAAGAATTATTTCCAGCAGGAAAAGTACAAGGAAGCCCTCATCGAATTCAAGAACGTCCTGCAGATCGACCCGAAATTCGCAGAAGGCTACTATGAGTTGGGAAGAACCTTTCTCCACCTCCAGCAATTGAAGGAAGCCTTCGGGGCCTTCTCCAAAGCCGTGGATCTGAATCCGGATCTGATTGATGCGCAGTTACAACTGGGGCGGATTTTTCTGCTCGCCCATCAGTATGATTCCGCTCGGGAAAAGGCCGATCTGGTTCTGAAAAAGGACCCGGAGAACAAGTCGGCGCACCAGCTGAAGGGAAACTATTTTCTGGTCACGGGGGATTATGAAGGCGCCATTCACGAAGGGAACAGAGTGTTGCAACTCGATGATTCCGATATTTCCGCTCGTCTCTTCCTCGCCTCCGCCTATGCGAAGAAGAAAGAGAACCCGAAGGCGGAAAAACTCCTTCAGGAGGCACTGAAAAAGGACCCTCGGAATATTCGAATCTACATAGCCCTGGCGCGATTCTACCAGAATACCCAAAAACCCCGGGAAGCTGAACAGACCATGCAGAAGGCCATCCGAGTGGATCCCGGAAACGATAAACTTCTGATGGCCCTGGCGAGTCTCTACATAACGCAGAAGCAGGAAGCCAAAGCGGAAGAGACGCTCCGTTCCGGGATGAAGCAGTTCCCGGAAAAATTCGAATTCACCCTCTCTCTGTCGAGATACTATCTCAGCCGGAACCGGAAAGATGACGCGGAACATCTCCTGATCCAGGCCGTCAAGGAAAACCCCGAGGACTTGCAGCGAAGAGTCCGGCTCGGTGACTTCTATCACGGTCTGAAGGATCTGGATCGAGCCGAGGAAACCTATCAAAAATGCCTGGAAATCAACCCGGACGCCCTGGAGGCCAAAAGAAAACTGGTCACAGTCTTCCTGGACAAAAAAGATTATGACCACGCGCTGCGATATGTAGAAGAGATTCTGAAAGACAACCCGAAGGACACCCAGGCCCATTATCTCAGAGGGGTGATCGGCATGGACCAAAGGGACCCGCACACGGCCGTGGAGGAATTCCGGACGGTCCTGAAAGACCGGCCCGAAAACGCGGAGGTACATTTCCGTCTCGGACTGGCCCACCTTGCGAACCATGAACCTCTCCTCGGAGAGGAAGAACTGCGCCGGGCGGCGGATCTGAATCCCAAACTGATACAGGCCCGCATGTCGCTGGCCAAGATTTTATTAAAGAAAAAGAAATTTGATGAGGTCCGGAAGCAGGCGGAAAAAATCCTGGAAATATTTCCCAACTCGTACAACGCCTACTACCTTCTGGCGGAAGCGGCCCGGGGTGTGGGGAACCTGGAGAAGCTGGCGTCCGCCGCGGACCGGATGATCGCCCTGAAACCGGATCTTCCGGACGGATATTATTTCCGGGGACTTACAGCGCATATCCGGAAAAAGACCGACCTCGCTTTTCAGGATTACGAAAAGGCCCTCTCCCTGAATCCGGATTTCCTCAACGCCCTGGGACAGGAGATCAATCTCTATCTCGCCCAAAAAGATATCGACGGAGCGATCCGCCGCGTCAAAAAACAGATCGGGATCTCACCCAAAAATCCTCTTTTCCATGAACGTCTGGCCCAGATCTATCTGCTGGAAAAAGATTATCCGAAGGCGGAGGAGTCTCTGCGTCAGGCGGTCCGGATCAACCCGAACCAAGTCACGTCCCTTCTTCTTCTCGGCCAACTCGCGCAGAAGGCCGGAAACACCGATCAGGCCTCCCGGTATTATCGGGAGGCAGCCGAAAAGGCCCCGGAAAACCCGATGCCTTTTTTTCAGTTGGCTTCCCTGAATGAACAGAAAGGCAATTTTACCGAAGCGGAAAAAAACTATGAAACAGTCCTGAAACTGGACCCACAGAACGCTCTCGCCTCCAACAACCTGGCCTATCTCTATATGGAGCAGGAAAACAAACTGGATCGGGCATTGGAACTGGCCCAAAAGGCTATGGAGACCGCTCCGGAGAATCCTTTCGTGATGGACACCCTGGGCTTTGTATACTACAAGAAGGGATTTTATCCGAAGGCCATTCGTCTTTTCGAACAGAGCACCGAAAAGTTCAGCAAAAATCCCACCGTCTTTTATCATCTGGCTCTGGCCTATCAGGCGAACGGACTGAAGGAAAAGGCCCGGGACGCCCTGAAAAAAGCATTGTCCCTGCAGTCCGATTTCCCCGAAAGGGATCAGGCCCAAAAGGCGCTGGATGAACTCAAATAAGGGATCACAACCGCCGACAAATCAGATGAATCCTCCTACAGAAAAGAGAAAAACGGCACGGGCGCCCGTCTCAGTTCGGATCGATTATTCCACCGTGGATCAGATCTTCTGGGATTTCGCGAGAAACATCAACGAAGGGGGCCTGTTTGTGGAATCAAACCGGCCCCTTGATGTGGGAACCAGGGTTCATCTGAAGTTTTATCTTCCCGGGCTGAAGGAACCGATCGAAACTTCCGGGGAGGTGGTCTGGGTCAATGTTTCTCAACCCTCCTCAGAAACATCCGAAGAAAAGCCAATCCACGGAAAGATGGATTCCACCCAAAAACCCGGAATGGGAATTCAATTCATCGACCTCAAGGAATCGGACAAGGCGGCGATCAACCAGCTGGTACGTGAACTCAGAAAAAATCAAAAGTGATTCTCCTGAAAACCGGATTTAGCGGATAGAAGTTTTCCTTGAAAAAGCCGTGGATTATTAATATATTTAAACAAGTTAGCATCCCCGGGTGTCACGTCTGCCGGATTCGTCCGTTTCATCAGAACACGTAATGGATTTCCCTGGAGAGGAGTTCTTTTTATGATATTAGACACGATCCTGAGCTGGTTTTCCAGCGATCTCGCGATCGATCTGGGAACAGCCAATACGTTGGTCTACGTCAAAGGCAAGGGGATCGTCTTAAACGAACCTTCCGTGGTCGCGGTTCAGACCGATACCGGGAAAGTCCTGAAAGTAGGGAAAGAGGCCAAGATCATGGTCGGAAGAACACCCGGCAATATTGTGGCCATCCGCCCGATGAAAGACGGGGTCATCGCCGACTTCAAATATACGGAAGCCATGCTCCGGTATTTCATCCAGAAGGTACACAACCGGAAGTCCCTGATCCGCCCCCGAATCATCATCAGCGTCCCGTCAGGGGTCACCCAGGTGGAACGGCGTGCGGTTCGCGACTCCGCACAGTCCGCAGGCGCCCGCGAGGTCTATCTGATCGAAGAACCGATGGCCGCCGCCATCGGGGCCGGCCTTCCCATCACCGAGGCCAGTGGGAATATGGTCATTGATATCGGAGGTGGAACCACGGATATCGCGATCATCTCCTTAGCGGGGATCGTCTACAGTACATCCGTCCGAACCGGCGGAAACAAGATGGATGAAGCCATCATCCAGTCGATCAAGAAAAAATATAACCTGCTGGTGGGGGAGCGAAGCGCAGAGGGAATCAAAATCGAAATCGGTTCCGCCTATCCGCTTGATGAAAACAAAACCATGGAGGTCAAAGGCCGTGATCTGGTCTCCGGAATTCCCAAAACCATTGTGATCAATGAAGAGGAAATTCGGGATGCCCTGGATGAACCCGTCTCCCAGATTGTCGAGGGAGTGAAAATTGCCCTGGAAAACACGCCTCCCGAACTGTCGGCCGATATCGTGGACAAGGGGATCGTCCTCGCGGGGGGAGGCGCCCTCCTGAGGGGGCTGGATATCCTGCTCCGGGAAGAGACCAGCCTTCCGATCACCATAGCCGATGATCCGCTTTCCACCATTGTGCTTGGAACCGGGCAGGCCTTAAATGAAATTGAACTCTTGCGGCAGATTTCAATCCATTAAGGATCGTCGGCATCCCGGAAGATCCGGATCCTTTTGATCAGGGTGGAAATATGGCCGGTTTTTTTGCCCGCTTCCGACAGGCGATCACCCTCTACACATTGCTTTTGCTTTCCCTGATCCTGATGCAGGGCCATGCGGAAAAGGAGAAGGGACTGCAGGGTGCATCGGACAGCCTCTTCGAGGCCGTGGCGTGGATGGAAACCTCTCTTTCTTCCGTCCTCTCGGGTGTCACACACATCTACCGGGGATATGTCCACCTGGTTGACACCGAACGGGAAAATTCCATTCTTCGTGAACAGGTGGCTGATCTTGAAAACAGGCTGAATCATTTGTACGAAATCGAACTTGAAAATCAACGATTGCGGAAACTTCTCTCATTCAAGAAGACCGTCCCGTACCGCCTGCTTCCCGCGCGGATCGTCGGGAAGAACTTCACCGGTTGGTCCAGGACCCTGATGATCAACCAGGGACGCCGGGAAGGGATTCGCGTGGGAATGGCTGTAGTCCGTCCGGAAGGCGTCGTCGGTCGCATTCTGTCGGTTTCCAAAACGCACGCACAGGTGCAACTGATTATCGACCGGAACAGTGACATCCCGGCCCTCTTCCAGTCAACCCGGGCGGAAGGGATTGCGGAAGGTGGGGTCGCCAACCAGTGCCGGGTCAAGTATCTGACCCGGCTTCCTGATATTGAGCCCGGAGAGCGGGTCGTCACCTCCGGTCTGGGGCGGGTCTTTCCCAAGGGACTGATCATCGGGTCCGTCAGCTCGGTACGGAAAAAACCTTACGGGCTTTTCCAGGAGGCCGCCATCATCCCGGCCGTGGATTTTTCCAGAATCGAAGAGGTGTTTGTGGTCCGTTCTCCCGTTTCAGAAACCCATGTGCATCAGGGGACTTCAGGATGAGACGCCTTGTGATGCTCGCGTCGTTGGCTTTTTCTGTTCCCGTACAGATCCATCTTTTCAGCCTTTTCCCTTTTCCCTTTCCTCTCAATCTGGCCCTGATCATCACCTATTACACCGGCTATTTTTACGGAAAGGATCGGGGAATGGCCATGGGTGTCTTTCTCGGGCTTCTTCTCGATATCTTGTCGGGCGGACTGCTGGGATCCCAGATGTTTCTCCTGACGTTGATTGGTTACCTCGCGGCCGCATGTGGTCTTGCGATCTACTCCAAAGACGTTCCGGTTCATTTTCTCCTTCTTGCCGCCTTTTCCATGATCCACGGACTGGGAAACCTCTTTTTGATTCATCTCTTCGAAGGAAGTCTTCAACCATTGACCGCCCTGTCCCGGATCATTCTTCCCGCTGTCTTCTTAAACGCCTTGATCGGGTCTCTTTTGATCTATTGGATGCGACGACGATCAACACTTGAAAAATAGGGTCCGCTGTGTCAGTGAAAACATCGAATTCAATTCTGATCCTTTTCAAGAAACGCGTTCGAATTCTTTCCGCCTTTCTGGCCCTGTTTTTTTTCATTCTCATTTTCAGGATGTGGTATCTTCAGATTCTTCGGGGAGGGTATTTCAAAGAAAAATCCGAAAGACAAAGAATTCGGGTGCAACGGATTCCCGCCCCACGCGGGGAATTCACGGATCGGAACGGAAGGGTCCTGGTCGATACCAAACCGGGTTTCAATGTCGCCATTATCCTTGAGGATGTAAAACACCTGGACCAGACACTGAATCGTCTCTCACGGCTGCTCCAGCTCCCGAAGGAAACCTTTTCCAGGGTCATCCGGAAGGCCCGAAAAAACAGCGTTCCTCTCTTCCAGCCGATCCGACTGCTCTCCAATGTACCATGGAGCACCGTGGCCCTTCTGGAGGCCCACCAGATGGAGCTTTCCGGAATCTCGGTCATGCCGGAACCGCTCCGGAATTATCGTTACGGCAGCCTTGCCGCCCATCTATTCGGATACATGGGAGAAATCAACGCCTCGGAATTGAAAAGCCTTCCCTTTTCCCGTTACCGGAGCGGCGATATCATCGGAAAAACCGGACTGGAAAAAAGCTTCGAAAAAGAACTGAAGGGTGTGGACGGATACCGCCAGATGGAAGTCAATTCCCTGGGAAGGATCATGGAACAGATCGGAGAACAGCCGCCACGTCCTGGAAACCGGATCATTCTGACCATTGATTACGACCTTCAAAAAACCCTGGAAGAGGCCTTCGAGGGACATTCCGGGGCGGGGGTGGTCCTGAATCCCGACAACGGGGAAATCCTGGCCATGGCCAGCTTTCCCTCCTACGATCCAAATCTCTTCTCCGGAGGCATTCCAAAAGAACGGTGGAAGGAATTTCTCCGGAACCCCAAGCACCCGCTCACGGACAAGGCGATCTCCGGCCAGTACGCCCCGGGATCGGTTTTCAAGATCGTGGTCGCTGTGGCGGGTCTCGAAGAACGGGTGGTTGATCCCGTTCAAACCATTCCCTGCCGCGGTTTCATTACCTTCGGGGGGAGAAAATATCGGTGCTGGAAACACTCCGGACATGGAAGGGTCGATCTTTATCGCGCTCTTTCGGAATCGTGCGATGTTTATTTCTACGAACTGGGACAGCGGCTGGGAATCAACAGGATCGCGCGGTACGCGCAGGAGCTCGGTCTCGGCAACCTGACGGGGATTCCCCTCGAAGGAGAGCAGCCGGGTCTGATTCCAAACAGTCAATGGAAACGGACCGTCCGGAAAGAGGTCTGGTATCCGGGAGAAACCTTAAGTGCCTCCATCGGACAAGGATATATCCTGGTCACCCCGATTCAACTGGCCGGCCTGATCGGTGCAATTGCCAATGGCGGAACCGTTTACCGCCCACAGTTGGTACGCAGAATCGATGACTGTGAAGGAAACCCGCTGAAGCATTTTACCCCCAAAGTCCTTCAAGACGCCCCGATCTCCGCAAAGACACTTCACCTGGTCGTGAATGCACTGGAAGGGGTCGTTTCCGCAAGGCATGGAACCGGAGGCCGGGCCCGCGTCCCGGGAATCCGTGTCGCCGGCAAAACCGGAACAGCCCAGGTCGTCCGAATTCGAACGGAACCCAAACCCGGTTCCGAAATTTCTGAACCGTTGCGGGATCATGCCCTGTTTGTGGCTTTTGCCCCGGTGGAAAAACCGGAGATCGCCCTGGCGATTGTGGTTGAGCATGGCGGACACGGAGGTTCGGTGGCAGCACCCATCGCCCGGAAGGTTCTCAAGTGCTATTTCAAAAAAACCGGACGGATCATCGATCTGGCCGGGAAAACGCCGGGAATACCGACGGAACAGCGGACACATTAACCAGAAAGGAATCTCATCATGATGCTGGACCGCAGACTGATCACTCATTTCGATTTTGGTCTACTCTTTCTGATCTTCCTTTTTTCCCTGATCGGAGTGGGAGCCATCTTCAGTGCCACCCATTTTGCCGAAGGTCCTTCCTCCACACTCTATTTCAAACAGCTTACCTGGATCGGCCTCGCGTTTCTGGCTCTGTTGACGACGATCGCCATCCATTATCGCACGCTGCAACGTTATGCATATCTCCTCTATTCGATTTCGATCCTCCTACTCCTTGTCGTTTCGATGATCGGAAAGGTCGGGATGGGCGCGAGACGATGGATCGCCATCGGCCCCTTGATCATTCAGCCATCGGAAATCGCCAAAATCGCACTGATTCTGGCCCTCTCCCGGTACATTTCGGACATACAGGAACGGGGCGGCTTCTCCGCCGGACGGTATCTCAACATCGCGGCCATCGTGGGACTTCCCCTGTTTCTGATCCTTCGACAACCCGATCTGGGAACGGCGCTGATGCTGATGTCCATCGCGCTGACGCTGATCTTCGTTGCCGGTGTTCCGATCCGTCCTCTTCTGATTGCCTTCGGTCTCTTAATCGGGTCCGCCCCTTTTCTATGGCGTTTCCTCAAGGAGTATCAGAAACAGCGAATCCTCGTCTTCCTCCGGCCCGACATGGATCCAAGCGGTTCAGGCTATCACATCATCCAGTCCAAAATCGCCATCGGTTCAGGCGGTCTGTTCGGGAAAGGAATCCTGCAGGGAACACAGAGCCAATTGCGTTTTCTACCGGAACAGCATACGGATTTTATCTTTTCGGTCATCGCGGAGGAGATGGGGTTCATCGGCGCCCTGATTCTGATTCTTCTCTTCGCCTATTTTGTCTTCAAAGGGATCGACATCGCCCTGAAAACAGAGGATCTTTTCGGCACCCTGCTCGTGACGGGGATTACCAGCATGATCGCCTATTACGTATTTATCAATATCGGAATGACTTCGGGAATTTTTCCGGTTGTGGGAGTCCCTCTCCCCTTTATCAGTTATGGCGGTTCCTCGCTGATCACCCTTTTCATCGGGACAGGGCTGATTCTCAACGTGCGAATGCGACGATTTCAGAGTGGGTAGGAAACCGGTTGGGGGAAAAACTCAGCTAAAAAAACGATGGAGCAGGATAATGAGAGCGGCCACAAGTCCGGCGTTTACAATATGCTCACCGTTTTTGACCCACTGTCTTCCGGACCATTCACCCGCTCCGGACCGGTAGGGAGTCCACCTCGGCCACATGGCACGTACATTCTCCTTGTATCGGAGAAAATCATCACCGAAAAGCTTCTGAAGAGTCCGTTCTTCCCTGCGGATCGTGGGGAGATACAACCAGATGTATAAAAGGGCAAAGACCAGGAAAGACCACAGGTATCCCGACAGAAAACAGAACCCCACTGCGATCAGGACATTTCCCACATAAAGAGGATTCCGGACAAAGGAATAGGGCCCGGTCACAGCTAATTCCCTGTCCTTTTTCACATGCCCGCCGGCCCAGAAGCGGATCGCGATTCCCAGAAAAGCGAGAACCGACCCCACGGCCACGAAACCGGGCCGCTTCGGAACTCCGATCACTGTCAGAACCACAAGAAACAGGATCCCCAGGACTTGCCGTATGGCATGGGGGTGCCGGATCTTTCTGAGAATATACGCAAAGAATCGACTCACGAAATTTTCCTCCGGATAGACTCGGTCAGAAGATGAAAAGATACTGTATCATACTTCCTCTATTGAGAAAACAGAAAATCTTCCTGCCAGCGGTTGAGCTGTGCGGACGCCGAATGCTCCGCACCTGAAAAGAAACAGGGCTTGCCTTTTGATTCCCACACCCCTAAAATAGCGATAGGAGATCAGTCAAGACAAAAAACCCTCTTGGTTGAAAGGTTTATAGGGAGTATACGACTCACCTGTAAGGTGAAAGCAAAAGCCAAGGCAACCTGGGGCATTCTCCAAGACAAGGATCCTCACGGTTTCCCTTTTCGGAGAGATTCCTGAAGTATCCCCATAAGAATCCGAAAATGGTGGATCTCCCGATTCAGACTCTCCGGCGGTTTCTTTAGAAGAAGGCAATACTCCTGAAGTACACGTTCCGCCATCCGGGCGGCGGAAAAACTCTCCGCCCGTTTCAGGGACGCCTCCGAGCATGCTGTGTACTTTTCAGATGATTCAATCAACTCCAGAATCCGTTCCGAAAAGAGGTGCGGATCCTCCGGTGTCAGAAAACCTTGCACACCATCTTCTATCATATCCCGAACCCCGGGCGCATCCATCGCAACAACCGGTGTTCCGGCGGCCATTGCTTCCAGGACGACCAGGCCCTGTGTCTCGGTTTTGGAGGAAAACACAAAGATGTCCCCTCCCGCGTAAGTGTTCACCAGATCCCGGGAAGTCAGTTTCCCCTGGAAAATCGTCCGATCCCTGATTCCGAGGAGTCGGGCCTGTTGTTCAATTCGCGGTTTTTGATCCCCCTCCCCGGCCACCAGGAAGAGAAGATTTTTTCGTTTTTCCATGGCCTGCGCCACGGCCTGTATCAGGAAATCAAGGTTCTTCTCTTTAGAGAGTCTCCCCACGTGTACAAGAATCTTCTCGTCACTTCTGAGTCCGAGCCGCTTCCGCAACCATTGCCTGTCCGGATTCCGGTAACGGGGAAGATCCACTCCCGTCGGAATGACCACAATCCGGGTCCTGACCCCACGTTTCTTCAGGATCTTTTCGATATCACGGCTCGGGGCCACGACAAGATCACAGATGTTACAGAAGGACGTACAGACATTCACGATACACCGCCTGACCCAGGGTGAGTCGATCGGGACATAGTGAGAATATTTTTCATACTGAGTATGATAGGTCAGAACAATAGGAAGCCCCCGGTTTTTCCCCAGGTGCATTCCCATCTCTCCGAGCAGAAAGGGATGCTGAACGTGTACCAGGTCGGGTGCGAATTTTTTGAATACGGACCGGACCTTGAGAGAAAAGGGGAGAGGAAGGGAAAAGTCGGTATGGTTGAAGCGGGGAATGGCCGGAACCCGGCAGATCCACTCTTTCGGTTCCTCTTCCCCTTCAAAACGGGGGGCGAAAAGTTGAAGGGCATGCCCTCTCGCGCGGAGTTCCCGGGCCAGGGTCTCGACCGAGCGAGTCACTCCTCCCAGAAAGGGCCGAAAGGTGTTTGTGAAAACCGCTATCCTCATTTTATCGGGCCCTTTTGAACACGCGGGGCCGAACACAAACCCTTTCAGTCCCCGGGGGAAGATGGACCGCACACCCCCGAATTTCAACCGGTCCCGCATCCCCGTTCGCGCAATCCACCGGCAGGGGAAGATTCCATTCATAACCGGAGGACGGCGCCCTGAATCGACTGCGGATTTTCAGTTCCCACTCGGCTTGACCAAAACGGATCATAAAATCAACAGGTCCGAAATAGGTGGGCGCCCTCTGCACCTGAATCTCGGTTCCGGGTCGTGTCCATTCCTTCGGAAGGATCGGCGTTAAAATCAACCGTCCCTCTTCCTCGAAGAGAAGCAGATTACGAATCAGAAGCAGGTATTCCGCCGCGGCCCAGCCATGATGGCCGTCCCCCATGCATCCTCCTCCCGTACGGGGATGAACGGCCTCGGGCCACGTGAAGGTCGGTGTGGCGATCTTCAGGAGATAACGGATCAGAGGCCAGGCCTTACGGCTTCTACGATAGAGATAACATTCCGCGACCTGAGCGGTCAGATAGGGATTCACTCCGGAATGAATCATATTCTGAAAGAAACCATCTTCAAAAAAATAATGTGTTCTGAGATCTTCCACGGTATGGACGATCCACTCATCATCCGCCCTGAGCAGATGGAGTGGATAGAGTGCGACAATAGATCCGATCGCTCCGGCATCCATCCGACGATAGGGAGAAGCGGGAAGAATTTTCCGACCCAGACGGTTAAACACAAAATCAAGTGATCTTTTGATACACTCCTGGAATTCGCTGTGGATTTCCTGAAAAACAGCATGGTCCCGATCCCGACCCAGGATCCGCGAGGCCTTGATTCCTTCCCGGATTCCTGCCAGGGACCAAAAATCATCCCAGTAAAAATAATCGTTGGGACCTAAATGTTCGGCGGAAAAACCGGCGGGAAGCAATCCCCGGACCGGCTTGTCCTTTTTCCGGGTTCGTCTACGCTTCCGATCGATCCAGAAGATCCCCTTCCGGATCGCAGAATAGACCGACCGCAGAAACTCTTCGTCCCGGGTCAGGCGATAGTGTTCCATCAGGGTCCAGATCGCCTCTCCGTTGGAATCCCACTCTCCGTTCTGGGAGATGAAAAAACCGTCTCTTCTCTGCCGGTCGGGATAGGTCAGGAGTTTTTGCTCGGCGGCCTTGTGATATCCGAGTTTATCCAGGGCGTTGATCATAAACGCGGCGTCCCGGAACCAGAACCGGTGATAAGTCAAAGGCCCCGGGGTAATCTCTTCACCGTCATCAAAGAGGTGAAGAAAGGCCCTGTTCGCCTCAAAACACGCCTGAATCTGGGTGTCCGGAAGGCGAATGACAATCCCGCCGGAAAGAAAAGACTTCCACTCCCGAATTTCTTGCTGCCCTGCCGAGTGATGATTCATATTCATTGAAGAGATCAGAAAATCCCCGTCGTATTTTACCTTGTTCGTCGTGCAGACAGCGGATAACTCCTTGATTTCTCCAGGTTTTAATGCCATTCGGTATTCCGAAAGGGCTGTTGCCATCCCCGCTTCACATTTAAGACTGCGGCATTCTTCGATCTCAGGAAGAATAATCGATACATCTCCGACTCGTTGATCCGAACAGG
The DNA here is from genome assembly GCA_964483105.1 of uncultured Nitrospirota bacterium. Taxonomy (GTDB): domain Bacteria; phylum CG2-30-53-67; class CG2-30-53-67; order CG2-30-53-67; family CG2-30-53-67; genus CAYZZU01. The sequence continues at coordinate 23,052 of CAYZZU010000008.1, read as the reverse complement.
TCACCCGGTCCGGCTTTTTTTGAAGGATCACGGCCAGAGAACGGTTGACCTCCCAGGCACCTTCTTCATGATATTGAAGATGGCGGATCAGACTCATCCCTTCCGGATTGTAAGGCCGGATCGAAAAATAGGCCCGAAACCGAACCGTTTCGTTCAAGAGGTTTTCAATCCGGACTCTCTCAACCACTACCTCTCGTCCCTGAATCCGGTGGCCCCACACCTCCATGCAAATCCGCAGCCCTTTTTTTGTAAAACAAGTGAGGACGATCGGCAGGGTCTCCCGGAGTGTCTGATCCACACGCTTCAGCTGGGAAGGAGCAATCAGACAACCTCTCCAATGGATCCAGAAATCGAGAGACCAGCCGTCAAACCAGGGGGTTAAAAGTCCTCTGGGATCCACGATCGGTTCCACCGTACCCCGCGGCACTCCGATCGCCGTCCAGTTACGGTGGGTCTGGTTTACATGGGTAAGGTTCATGGCCCGGGGAATGAAGCTGATACTCTTCGGATCGAATTGGCGTTCAATCCAGTAAGGCCAGACCCAGTCGAGATTGATCTGGACGGAATGGAAGGTCATAAACCCCCGCAGGTGCATTTTCACCCCCGACGGGAAAAGTTCCATCGGAAAGGCGACCTCGGAGGGGTGCCCCACTTTTTCCAGGGCATAAAGGAAACGAAGAGCCCCTTTTAAACGAAGGCGGGAGAAAATCCGATTCAGGAGAAATCGCTTGAATCCCATGTTCCGCTATTATACCGCACGATCCGGGGAATGACGACCACTCAGTGACGCCCGGGCCTGTCGGTTCAGACGAACGAGTTCATCCTCCAACCTGCGGCGCAAAGATTCCAGACCGCTGTTTCCGATCCGCTTCGGAACGAAGATGGGGTCTCCGATCGCGATGACCGCTCGGGTAAGAGGGAGGGGGATGGTATAACGGTCCCATCTGTGCCTCAGTACGATCCGGCAGGCCGAAGCGATACCCACCGGAAGGATCGGATTCCCTGTCCGCGCGGCCAGAACCAGGGCGCCGTGTTTGACTTGATGATAAGGTCCCTTCGGACCATCAGCCACGATCACGGCGTTGTGCCCGCTTTGAATTTCGCGAACCATCAGGTCTAATGCGATATGTCCACCGCTTCCCTCGGGAATCAGGCAAGGGTGGTACCTGAAAAGCCGGATTATTTCGGCGAGATACTCCCCCCTTCGGGAACGGGTGGTAAAGATGCAGGCCTCCCGACCCCGGAAATGAGGGAACAGGAGAAGATAATCTCCATGGAAAAAGGTGACAATGACCTTTCGCCCGGAGGTCCACTGCGCCTCTATCTTCTCCTCTCCTAAAATCAGGATACGGGCGCTTTTATAGATCAGAGTGATGGCAATCCAGAAAAAACGGGTGGTGAACCAGAGAAGCAGTTTTTTCATGGCCCGAGAAAACCGGATGCGTCCGTACCCGGCCCTCAGCGCCGGATCGGTTGAGAACCCTTCTAATCCCCGGTGTTCAGAGACTTCTTCTGATGAATCGGGGTAATCTTGAGTTCGGATTTTCGTGTGGCACTCCCCATTTCGCACTTTCCCTCAAAGATTACGCCACCTTCGATCACAAGAACCGGTGTCTGAATATTACCATGCAGAACCGCCGGAGAAAAGAACTCGGCTCGTTCCTTGACGGTGATATTCCCCTTGATTTTTCCTCTTGAGATCAATCGTCCCACGTCGATATTGGCGTTAATCTCCGCATCTTCACCGATGACCAGGGTATCCTTTGCTATGATTTCTCCCTCGACTTTCCCATCGATTTTTACCGTTCCTTCATAGGTCAGAACCCCCTTGAAGGAGGTTTCCTTCCCTAAAATGGTATTGATATCCTTGGTCAAGGAATCCGAGGGTCGGCCTGAATGGTTCTTTTTTGTCTGCAGGGTTTCCCGTTTTTTCTTGAAATTCATGGCACCTCCCTCTGAGATCAACGCTTCACCGAATTCCGTAAAATGGAAATCAGCCGCTCTCGCTCCTCTTTGGAATAATATTCAATCTCGATCCTCCCTCGGCCTTTGCGATCGGAAAGCTTCACCCGGGTGCCCAAACACTTCTTTAATTCTTCTTCCACGGCCTGAAGGTGTATGTCCGCTTTCCGTGTTTTCGATTTTGAATGGTTCTTTCCGGAAATTATGTTTCGAACGAGTTCCTCCGCTTTCCGCACGGAGAGACCCTTCCGCAGAATCTCCCTGGCCACGGCAATCTGTTTGGCCTTTCCGGGAAGAGACAAGAGGGCTTTTGCATGTCCGAATGTAAGTTTGTCCATCCGTATGTATTTCTTCACCTCCTCCGGAAGGGAGAGCAAACGGAGGGTGTTCGCTACGGAAGAACGTTTTTTCCCAACCTTTCGGGAGACTTCATCCTGGGTCAGATGAAATTCCCGGATCAACCGCTCATAGGCCTCCGCGGCTTCAATGGAGTTCAAGTTTTCCCGTTGGAGGTTTTCTATCAGGGCCAGTTCCAGAGAGTCCTGATCCGAAACCTTACGTATAATAGCAGGAATCATCAAAATTCCGGCTTTTTTAGCCGCGCGCCACCTTCTTTCGCCAGCAATCAACTCAAATCCACCATTTCCCCTGCGAACCAGGATCGGCTGGATTACTCCACGGGATTGAATCGATCGGATCAGATCTTCCATCCCGGTTTCTACGAAATCCTTCCTGGGTTGATGGGGATTGGGAACGATATCCTGAACCGGAATTTCACAAATGCCTTCCCGATCAGCTGACGTGGCGGCGATCGGAACCGGACGGTCCGGAATCAGGGCTGAAAGCCCCTTGCCCAGCGCTTTTCTCGACATATTGGATCACTTCCTTCGCTAAGTTAAGATAACTTTGAGCTCCCGTGGATCGAATATCGTAGAGCAAAACCGGCATTCCGTGGCTTGGAGATTCTCCGAGCCGCACGTTTCTCGGAATAACCGTTCGGAAGACCAATTCCTGAAAATGATTTCTCACTTCCGCAGCGACCTGAGAAGATAAATTGTTGCGTACGTCAAACATGGTCAAAAGAATACCGTAAATTGACAATTTCGGGTTCAACCGGTCTCTGACCAGGTCAATGGTTCCTAAAAGGTGGGAAAGTCCTTCCAGGGCATAATATTCGCACTGCATCGGGACAAGCACGGAGTCGGCGGCGGTCAGGGCGTTCAAGGTAAGAAGACCGAGGGAGGGAGGACAATCAATCAAAATGAAATCATAATGCCCCCGGATACCGTTTAATGCCTTCCTGAGCAGGAATTCACGGTTCCGCACTCCGACGAGTTCGACCTCAGCACCCGCTAACGAGATGGACGAGGGAATCAGCTTCACGTGCCCCAGAGAAGTTGAAAGGAGTACGTCTTCCGGGTTCCGGCCAAGGAACAGATCGTAAATACTCAGACGAACTGATTTCCTGTCAATCCCGTAACCACTCGTCGCGTTCCCCTGGGGGTCCGCATCAATCAGAAGGACGTTCCTCTCCGCCGCTCCCAGGGAAGCCGCAAGATTCACCGCCGTTGTGGTTTTGCCGACTCCCCCTTTCTGGTTGGCAATGGCTATAATCATTCCATCACACTGCTTTTTCCGGATTCATTGTCATTTTTAAAACAGTATCACAGATGAATCCCGTTTGAAAAGGAGATTTTTCAAGGATGTTCCACGTGGAACATTTCCGGGGATTGCAGCAGGTAAACCCTTGCGTCGCACCGGTTTTCCAATGAGTCACCGGCTAACCCCGGAAAAATCCTTCTTTTTTTTCCTTCCGACGTGAACCACGTAGCGGGATCGTTTCAGAAAGGGCACATCCAGGGACTGTGTTTTCAGAATTCTGAATCCCATTTGATCAAGACTGGATGCGACCCTCCGAAGTTCTTCACCGACTCCTCTCGATTTTTGGAAAAGATAGACCCCGTCCGGCTTCAACAGGGGGGCCGTCCAGGAACAGGCCTTTTCTATACTGGTCACGGCCCGGCAGAGAATCAGATCAAACCGGAGATTCGTCTTCACGGCATAATCCTCGGCGCGTACCTGTTCGATCTCCACTCCGGAAAGTCCGAGGGTCCGAACCAGAAAAGAGAGAAAGGCTCCCCTTTTTCTCGAGGCGTCCAGAAGAACCATACGCAGTGACGGTTCCAGAATCTTGAGGGGAAGTCCTGGGAAACCGGCGCCGCTTCCCAGATCCAGAACGGTCAGGTCATGATGGATCAATCCTGTCTGAAATAGAGAGAGAGAATCCAGATAGTGGAATATTTCTATACTTTCACGATCCCTGTGGCCCGTCAGGTTTATTTTCCGGGACCATTCCGTCAGTTCCCGTGTATACAAACCAAAGGCTTTTCTTTGTTTTATGCCAAGGGTAAGACCGAGCGCCTCGGCACCTGATATCAGGGTTTTCTGTTTATAATTCAACAACGGATCCCATGTTTTTCAGATAAACCAGAAGAATAGAGAGGGCTGCCGGTGTGATTCCAGAAATTCGGGCCGCCTGCCCGAGGGTTTGAGGACGGACCTGATCCAACTTCTCCACCACCTCCGTGGAAAGGCCGCAAATCCGACCATAATCGATCTTTTCGGGGATTTGAACCAACTCCATTTCATGGAATCGGAGGGCCTCGTCGATCTGTCTCCGGATAAATCCCTCATACTTTGCCTCGATTTCGCAGATCCTTCCGGCTTCGAACGAAACCGAACGGTTCTCCTTCTTAAATAAAGACAACATCTTATAGTCCAGCTCCGGCCTCTTGATTAAATGAAAAAGAGAGATCTTATTTTTGATCGGAGAACTTTTCAAGGAAGACAGGATACGGTTATTTTCTTCTGAAGGTAGAATGTAGGTCTTTTTCAGTCGATTCATTTCCCTTTCGATCTCTTCCTTCCGGATTTGAAAGACTTCATAATCCTCCGGAGAAACCAGCCCCAAGCGGTATCCTGTTTCCCGGAGTCTGAGATCTGCGTTATCCTGACGGAGAAGGAGCCTGTACTCGGCGCGGGAAGTAAACATCCGGTAGGGTTCACTGGTCCCCCGTGTCACAAGATCATCAACCAGAACTCCGATATAGGCAACCGACCGATCCAGAATCAGCGGATCTTTTTCATGAATCTTCCGGGCGGCGTTAATTCCGGCAATCAATCCCTGTGCCGCGGCTTCCTCGTAGCCCGATGTCCCATTGATCTGGCCCGCATGAAACAGTCCCTGGATTCTTTTGGTCTCCAGGGATGGAAAAAGCTGCGTGGGGAGAACAAAATCGTATTCAACGGCATATCCGGGACGCATGATTTCAGCGTTCTCCATCCCGAAAATCGATCGGACCATTCCCTTCTGAACATCAAGGGGAAGGCTTGTGGAGATACCGTTGGCATAGATTTCTTCCGTATTCAGCCCTTCCGGCTCCAGAAAGATCTGATGCCGCTTTCGATCCGGGAATCGAACTACCTTGTCTTCAATAGAAGGACAGTATCGGGGACCAATTCCCTGTATCCTTCCACTGTAAAGGGGGGATCGGTCCAGATTTTTCCGGATTATTTCATGAGTTTCAGCATTCGTGAAGGTAATATAGCACGGAACCTGTTTTCGGTGGATCTCCCCGGTGGAGAAAGAAAAAGGCCTCGGGATCTTATCTCCGTCCTGTGGTGTCAATCGGTGGAAATCGATGCTTTTTCCGTGAAGACGTGGTGGTGTTCCAGTCTTTAATCTTCCGATCTGAAAACCATGATTTAAAAGATTCTCGGCAAGATCGACCGATGGGGGTTCCCCTGCCCTTCCCCCCGGAAAACTCGTCAACCCCACATGAATCAGTCCCTTGAGAAAAGTCCCCGTAGTCAGAATCACGGCATCGGCACCGTAACGAAGCCCCAGCTTCGTTTCCACACCGAACACAACATGATTCCTGACCAGAAGACGTTTGACCACATCCTGGCGCACCAGAAGATTTTCCTGATCCTCCACCACCGATTTCATGTAAAGGCGGTATCTCTGTTTGTCCGCCTGTGCCCTGGGGGCCTGTACCGCCGGTCCTTTGCGGGTGTTCAACATCCGGAATTGAATCGCAGTCTCGTCGATGGCACGCCCCATTTCACCTCCCAGGGCATCTATTTCTCGTACGAGATGTCCCTTCGCCAATCCGCCGATCGCGGGATTGCATGACATCAGGGCGATATGATCGAGATGGAGGGTCAATAGCAGAGTAGAACACCCCATTCTGGCGGCGGCCAACGCAGCCTCACATCCCGCGTGTCCTGCCCCGACTACGATAATTTCGAAACATTCATCAACCGGTTTCCTTGTTTCCCCCATCTTTCGTATCCAAATTGTTCCACGTGGAACATCTCATTTGCCCACACAGAAATGTTTGAAGATTTCATCCAGGATTTCTTCTGTTGTGGTCTCTCCCGTAATCCGGCCCAGCGCCAACAGGGCGGATCGGAGATCTATGCTCAAAAACTCCTCGGATAGACCCTGCTTAATCGATTCTGAAACACGCTTCATGGCATCCCGCGCGGAAACGAGTACTGCTTTATGTCGCAGACTGGTTACAACCACGGATTCATTGAATCCACCAACTCCTTGAACAATAAGGTTGGAAACACCTATTTTTAAGTCATTTATTGATTTTTCATTAAAAATACTCGTATAATATATGCTTTTGGGCTTTAATTCTTTAATTAACAAAGAATATTTCTCTTTTTCTTCTATTAAATTCCTGACACAGTCTGTCTTATTCAAAATCAGGATGGTATCCTTTCCATCCAGTATTCGGACGATCTCAAAATCCTCATCACAGGCATCCCGGGAAAGATCAACAACCATCAGAACCAGATCAGCATTCTCAATACACTTTCTGCTCCTCAGGACTCCCTCCCGCTCCACCGGGTCCGAAGATTCCCGGATCCCTGCGGTATCTACGAGTCTGAAGGGAACCCCCTCGATCGTCACCTCGGCGTCAATCACATCCCGCGTTGTTCCCGGTACGGAGGTGACAATGGCACGATCCTCCATCAGGAAGCGATTTAAAAGACTTGACTTGCCCACATTGGTCCTTCCGACAATGACGGTAAGAACCCCTTCCGACAAAATTCTTCCCCGCCGGCTTGATTGAATCAATTTTTCCAACCCGTCCACTATTTCGGAAACTTGACGCTGAATTTCCCCATGTTCGATCCGTTCCAGATCTTCTTCCGGAAAATCAATGGAGGCCTCCACCTCGGAAAGAAGCTGGACGATCTTTGACTTGATTTTATGGATTTGATCTGACAATTCTCCACCGAGTTGCCGAAGAGCCGAACGGAGAGCTCCTTCACTCTTCGCGGAAATCAGAGTCATGACCGCTTCCGCTTGCGACAGATCGATCCTTCCATTCAAAAAGGCCCTCCGAGTAAACTCCCCGGGTTCCGCCAAACGGACCCCCAATGAAATCAGGGCCGTCAGAATCTTTCTCAAAACAAGCGTTCCGGAATGACAATTGATCTCCACTACATCCTCTCGGGTATACGTCTTAGGCGATCTCATCACGGTCAGGAGAACCTCGTCGATCAACTCCCCCCGGTGTACAATCTTACCATACCGGATCGAATATCCGGTGCAAGAATTCAGATCCTGATTTTTAGAACCGACAAAGACTTTTTCAGCAACATCAAGGGCCTTGGGACCACTCATCCTGATAATTCCAATCCCTCCCATTCCTATCGGGGTGGAGATGGAACAAATCGTATCCGTTGAGACACTGTTTTCAATCATCGCGATTATTTCCAGAAAAAAAGGCGGGGAAACCCCACCTTCTCAGTTTTCCGATTTCCCATGGATTGAACGGATCTTTCAGACTATTTGGGAACCACAACTACTTTTTTAAAGGTCCCTTCTCCTCGACTGACTGTCCTGACTTCCTGCTTATCTTGAAGTGTCACATGAATAATTCTCCTGTCTCTGGCATTCATCGGGGCGATCGTCACAGGTTTTTTCGTCCTTTTTACCTTTTCAAAAACCTCCAGGGCAATGGATTGTAATTTTTTTTCTCTCCGAAGTCGATATTCCTCTACATCCACCACGATTCCTACCTTCGATTTTTTCTTTTTGCTATACATCAGGTTCAGCAGAAACTGGATCGCATCCAGGGTATTTCCTTTTTTTCCAATCAGTATATTGGAATCCTTTCCACGGATATTCATATAAATCTGGCCTTCCCGGGAATCAATATCAATCGTCCCTTCCAAATTCATCCGTTTAATTAATTCTGAAAGAAGCTCTCTGGCCAGATCCGGATCCCATTCCACCGTCTCTTCTGTGGATTGACATGCCTGAATATTCTCTCCGGATCCGGGGTTCTCTTCTTCAATTCTTTCCTCATCGGAAGGTTCTGTTTTTTGTTCTTTGAGTGTCACACGAATTTTGGCTGACTTGGATCCAAACCCCAAAAAACCTACCTTACCGTCTTCTAATACGTCTATTTCCACCTGATCTCTGCTGACCCCCAGACGTCGAAGTGCATTCTCTGTTGCTTCTTCCAGCGATTTGGCTTCAACCTCAAGACTTTTCTGCATCTTCAAACCTCCGAACTTGATACATAAAATTTTATGCTTTTTTATTAATATAGATCTGTTGAACAATCGTTAATACATTGTTAATAAACCAATAAAGCACCAACCCGGACGGAAAATTCAGAAACATCACTGTAAAGAGAACCGGCATATATTGAAAAATTTTCGCCTGTTTCGGATCCATTGCACTCGGCATCATCTTTTGTTGGAGGTACATGCTGACGCCCATCAGAAGTGGAAGAGGTCCGACAGCAAAGCTTCCGATATGCCCGAAGAGTGCATCAGCACTGGTTAAATCCTTAATATACAGAAAGGGGGCCTGCCTGAGCTCAATGGCATTCAGCAGCACATAGTACAAAGCAAAAAATACCGGGATCTGTATCAGCAAAGGGAAACACCCTGCCGCCGGGTTGACCTTGTTTTTCTTGTAAAGCTCCATGATTTCCCGATTCATCCGCTGCGGGTCTTTCTTATACTTTTCCCGAATCGCATTCATCTCAGGCTGAATCTTTTTCATATCCTGCATCGATTTTTGCTGTTTAAAGGTGAGCGGAAAGAAAATGATTTTAATCAATGTAGTCAACAAAATAATCGCCACACCGTAATTTCCTACCACACGAAAAATGGCCTTCAAGGCGAAAAAAATCGGCTTTCCAAGTACTCCAAAGATTCCGAAATTAATGATCCCCTCCAGACCGTTATGAAGAGATTTCAACAATTCATAATCCTTGGGACCACCATAAAAAACATAATTGTTAATCTTTCCAATGCCATTGATTCCAAAGGTATAGATGGTGCCGTCATTCCTCTGGATACGCTTCACCGCGGCCGTATCTTCATCTCCTTCCCCTTCTCTGTTTGAAAGAAGGGCGGTCATAAAATATTTGCTCTCAAAGGCAAGCCAGGGAATTTTTCCACGCAGAACCTTGATTGGTTTTACATCCTTATACTGGATCCGCTTGATATCTCCGGACAAATCCAAAACCGGACCATTATGGCTGTATCGTGTTTTCGTTTCCTTTTCCCCTTTTCCGAGAAAATGCGATCCCACGAGAATTTGAAAGTTCTCCCGGACATTCTGAGATATCTTTACGCCTACTTGATAACTATCACGTTGAAAAGTAAAAGTTTTTCTAATCAATCCTCCCGTGGGATTTCTGTACGTCATCGTAAGCTGATTTTTTTCCGGCTGGTCTCCGACTCGAAAATTCCCCCTGGAAGGGAGAAAATTGTGACGGTTATTCTCTCTGTTCGTCAAGAGTTGAAGCGGGAAAAATCCAGGTTCCTGAGAAAAAAGATGGATCTCCTTTCCCTGATCATCATGATATTTCTTCAGGGTAATATCCTTGATCACAGCACCCCTGGTTGAAATTTGATAGATTGCCAGATCAGTTTCCACTATAATCAGTTTCTCAGGTTTTTTTTCACCTTCAGGAGGTAAAAAAGGAAGCTGAGCCTTCTTCCCACCCTCCTTTGTTTCTGCGAGAGGTAAAATCGGTCCGGATTCTTTTGCAATGTTTGTTGTTCCTTTTACTGCCGGTCTCTCGAGCGTTTTCCGAACGATTTTCGGACCATATAAAAATTGGTAACCAAAGAGAACAAGTAAAGAAAGTACAAAGGCCAGTAACGCCCTTTTTTCCATGGCATTTTCTCCAATATTTCAGGTCGTGATGTATTGAAAAAACAGGGAGAGAACTACTTCAGAGGATCATAACCGCCGGTATGAAAAGGGTGACACCGGATTATTCTCAAAAATCCGAGAAACCATCCTTTCAGGACACCGTATTTAGTGATGGCCTCGACAGTATATTCCGAACAAGTTGGGAAAAAGCGGCATCTTCCCGGAAAAAGAGGTGAAATTACCTTCTGATAAAGATGGATCATGCCGATATTGAGTATCTGAAAAAGTTTCAGGATCTTAAGGAAAAAGAAGATAAACTCTTTCACGATTCAAGAAGTTTTTTTACCATTCCCATCAGACTGTCTCTGATTTCATGGAAGGTGGAATTCAGAATCTTTTTCCTTGCGACCACGATCACTACGTATCCTCTCAAAAGATCTTTCAGGTCTTTACGAATCATTTCCCGGATCATTCTTTTGACTTTGTTCCGGACGACGGCATGTCCTATCCTCTTCGAAACGGTGATACCAAAACGTGCGTTCTCTTTATTCCCGGGACTCCAATAAAGAATGAAATATTTCCCGACCTGTTTTTTTCCCTCCCTGTAGATGGTTTTGTATTCCCAAGTCTTTCGGATCCATGGATCTTTCATGAATTCTGTGAGGGGGATTGTCATAACAGTTCATTCAAAGGGTTCTGAGAGTTACAGAGTTATACTCCAATTCTTTTTCGTCCCTTTGCGCGCCGTCGTTGAATAATCGCTTTTCCTCCTTTGGTTTTCATGCGGGAAAGAAATCCATGTCTCTTTTTCTTTTTTCGTTTATTCGGTTTTAATGTAATGGACATCGTTGGCTCCTCATTTAGATTTCGGAGCAAAAAAGTATATTCTTCCGGGATTTTGATGTCAAGATTAAAATGTCTCCAATATCTCAAGAAAGATCCGGTCGGAAATTTTTGATGAGACTGAATAGGAATTTCTACTAATTCTCTTTATTAAATATTTTAAAATAGTAATAGTAGTAGGGCGTGGGTAAACCCTGAATTGAATCAGGATTGTGTGAGATTTCGTATAGTTGAGGTTTGTGCAACCTGTGAAAAATTCTCAGGCTTTTTCAGAGGGTGGAGAAAAGGGCGGAATGTTCCACAGTCCCTGCACAAGGATCCTTCCCTTTATTCACAGGAAAACCAGTTCGATCAAAAAAATTTATAGTGAAAAATGAAAAAAGGGCTTGCTATCGAAAAATGCATTTGCTAATGTGGAACCCTGTCTTGAAATTCCCATGAACAAGTCCAGGTAAAAGATGTTTTTTATCCGCGAAATGGTTGACCTCAAACTGTCTATTCTGTTAAAAAAAAGCCCGCTCGTAGACTATAATTCATTGAAAAATAAAATAAATTCAAGTTTTCCACAACTGTGGAAAAGGTTGTTGATAAATTTATAAGTTTTTAATACCAACCTCTTACTCCAAGAAATTGAAAAAGGATTTCTTTAATGAATTTATGGGAAGAGATTACCCAGATTCTCAGTGAAAGACTTCCCAAAAAGAGTTTTGAGACGTGGATTATGCATACAAAACTCTTCAGCGAAAATGAGGAAGAAATCAATATTGCTGTTCCGAACAAATTCTCAAAAGACTGGATTGAAACTCATTTTAATGAAAGAATTCATGAAATTCTGGAAAGCCAGAACATTCGGAAAAGTATCTCGTTTTCGATTAAGAGAGATCTTTTTGACTCAAAACTTGCAGATGATTCGGATTTGATCCAGCAAAAGATGGAACAATCTTCCGGTCAGAAAACCCAGAAAAAAAATTGGCCTTCCTTTTTAAATCCAAGATTTACTTTTGAAAATTTTGTGGTCGGCCCCAGCAATCAATTTGCCCATGCCGCTTCCCGGGCCGTAGCGGAAGTCCTGTACAAGGCCTACAATCCCCTTTTCATCTATGGTGGGGTGGGACTGGGAAAAACACATCTGATGCATGCCATCGCTCATAATATACTCTCCATTAATTCCAATATCCGGATTTGTTTTGTCAGCACCGAACATTTCATGAATGAGATGATCGGGTGTATTCGTTACGATCGTATGGCCCAGTTCAGACAGAAATACCGGAACATGGATGTTCTGATGGTGGACGATATTCAATTTCTCTCCGATAAGGAAAGGACCCAGGAGGAGTTTTTTCACACCTTCAATGCACTCTACGATGCAAGAAAACAGCTGGTTTTTTCCAGTGATCGGTATCCGAAAGAGATTCAAAATCTGGAGGAGAGGCTTCGTTCCCGCTTTGAATGGGGACTTTTAGCGGATATTCATCCTCCGGATCTGGAAACCAAGATCGCCATTCTGTCCAAGAAGGCGGAGATTGATGGAATTGAACTTCCGGATGATGTCAGCCTGTTTCTGGCTAAAAAAATTCGTTCCAATGTCCGGGAATTGGAAGGTTCCCTGATCAAACTGGGCGCTTTTGCTTCCCTGTCCGGCCGGAAAATCACCGTTGAACTGGCTCAGGAAGTCCTGAAAGGATTTCTCAATGAGAAAGAACATGTTATAACCATTGAAATGATCCAGAAGAGAACAGCGGAACATTACAAGGTCAAGATTTCGGACCTTAAATCCAAAAAAAGAAACCAGTCCATTGTTCTTCCCCGCCAGGTGGCCATGTATCTCTCCCGGAGCATGACGGATAAATCTCTTCCCGAAATAGGGAGGCACTTCGGCGGCAAAGATCACACGACTGTGATTCACGCCTGCAGAAATATAGAGAAAAAGATCAAGGCGGATCAGAGTTTTCAAAACGTTGTCGATAAACTTTCAGAACAGATTCAGACTCCATAAAGACAGGATTACGGCGGGGGATTTTATGAAATTCACGGTAGAGAAGGCAGTTCTCATATCGGGTTTGCAGAGAATTCAAAGTGTGGTTCAATCCAGGAGTACCATGCCGATCCTTTCGAATGTCAAGATCGAGGCGGAGGGGGACGGAATTCGACTTTTTGCAACCGACCTTGAAATCGGTCTTCAGGATACCATTCCGGCCGAACTTCAATCTCCCGGTCGGATCACTCTTTCAGCAAAAAAATTCTATGAAATAGCCAGAGAATTAACGGAACATACCGTAGTGATTGAATCCCGTGAAGGACAGGGGGTCTCAATACAATCCGGAAAATCGAATTTTATCTTGAGGGGGATTTCCGCGGATGAGTTCCCATCCTTTCCTGAAATCAAGGAGATCGGTAAAATAACTCTTCAGGCAGATGTTCTCCGTGAAATGATCCGGAAGACTGCCTACGCGGCTTCCTCTGATTTGACACGGATTGCTCTGAATGGCGTGTTGCTTCACCTGGTTCGTGAAGATACCGGGCAGATCCGAATGGTGGCAACCGATGGACACCGGCTCTCACTGATATCCCGGGAAGTATCGGAAGACGGAGAAAGAACAAAAGACCTGAAATTGATCATTCCGAAAAAGGCGATTTCGGAATTGAAAAAGTATCTGGATGAGGGAGAGCATCAAGAGATGGAGATCCTGCTTTCTGAAAAGCATATTCTCTTCCGGGAAGGAAAATATCTTCTTTTGTCCCGTATCATTGATGGAAAATTTCCGAGGTATGAAGAGGTGATCCCGCAGGAAAATCCTCACCAATTGACGCTGGATCGGGAGATGTTTCAGGGGGTTGTCCGCAGAGTGGCCATTCTTTCAGATGAAAAAACACACGCTGTGAAATTGATGATACAAAAAGGGGAAATCGTAATTTCATCGAGTAACCCGGAGATGGGGGAGGCACACGAAAGTCTTGTTGCCGACTACCGGGATCAGGAACTCGAGACCGGATTTAATGTTCGATACCTCCAGGACGTCTGTGGCGCCCTGAACGGAAAGGAAATCCGTTTCAGGTTTCAGGAACCTCTCAGCCCCACCCGTATCGAAGATCCCGAAGACAGTGGATTTGTGGGTGTGATCATGCCGATGCGGCTCTAAAACCATCCTGTGAAGATTCAAGATCTGATTTTACGAAACTTCCGGAATATTCCTTCCTGTACACTGAATCCGGGCCGAGGGATCAATGTGCTTGTTGGGGAAAATGGTCAGGGAAAGACCAATCTTCTGGAATCAATCTACTTCCTTTCCAACCTTTCAACCTTCCGGTCTTCCTCCTATAGAAACATGATTCGTCACGGTGAACCTTCCGGAACAATTCATGCCCGTATTCTTTCCTCCGGGATTCGGAAGAACCTGGCCGTTCATTTGGGAACCCGGGAGAAGATAGTCCGGATCAACGGGAAGGGGGTTTCAAGAGGAGTCGACTTTTTTGGAATTTTTGTGGTTCTCCTCTTCTCTCCGGAGAGTCTGAAGATTACACAGGCTGGTCCGGAATTTCGGAGACGTTTTCTGGATTCTGCGATCTCTCGGATTGACCGGGGATATCTTCTTGAACTGAAGCGGTACAGAAAAATTCTGGAACAACGGAATCGTCTCCTGAGGATGATCCAGAAGGGACGAGTTGCACGGACGGCGCTTGCTGTGTGGGACGAGCAGCTCTCTCAGAGCGGGAGCAGAATTATTTGGGTCCGTTATCGTTATCTTGCGGAATTTTTACCGGTCTGCTCCGCAATTCTCAAAGAAGTGGCGCACAAACAGGAATCTTTCCGAATCCTCTACCGCTCTACATTGTACCGGAAGCCCGGAGATCTCTCCGGAGTGGAAGAACTCACTCTCTCCAAATTACGGCAGCGGTTTTCAGAAGGAATCCATCACGTGCATGAAACAGAGGTCCGGAATGGGACCACCCGGATCGGCCCCCATTTGGATGACCTGATCTTTGAAGTGAGAGGAAGAACCTCCCGTGGTTTTGCGTCACAGGGGGAAAGCCGCCTTCTCGCCCTCACCCTGACCTTGAGTGAGGCTGAAATCTTCCGGGAAAAACAAAAAAACTGTCCTGTTCTTCTGCTGGACGATGTCTATTCAGAGCTCGACCGTAGACACCAGGGTTTTCTCAATGAAAAACTACGTGAACTGGGCCAGGTCTTTCTCACCACTACCGACGAGGGGATTGTCGGAAAAATGATACCGGTCCCATCGTTGTACCGGGTGGAAAGCGGCAAGATATCCCTTGTCAAAAAGGGAGATAAAATGTAAGATGCCTCATTCCTTTTTATCACAGAAGCGGACTTGAATCTGGAGTAATCAATGGCATACGATGCGCAAAGTATCAAGGTGCTGGAGGGACTGGAAGCCGTCCGGAAACGGCCCGGAATGTATATCGGTGATACGGGGACATACGGGCTTCATCACATTGCCTATGAGGTGATCGACAACAGCGTGGATGAATCCATGGCCGGGTATTGCACCGCGATTGACGTGACAATCCACGTGGACGACAGCCTGACCGTTTCCGACAATGGCCGGGGGATTCCGGTCAAACTTCACCCCACAGAAAAAATTCCCGCCGCCGAAGTCGTTATGACAAAACTCCATGCCGGAGGAAAATTTGATGCGAATTCCTATAAAGTCTCCGGTGGACTCCATGGTGTGGGGGTTTCGGTAACCAACGCCCTATCCGAATGGCTGGAGCTTGAAATCAAGAGAGATGGAGCGGTCTACCATCAGCGCTACGAGAGGGGTGTTCCGGTCACACCCTTAAAACAGATCGGAAAGACCCGTAAAACCGGTACGAAAATCACATTCCGCCCCCTACAGGATATCTTTGAAGTCATTCATTTTTCATCGGATCTTCTCTCAAAAAGGCTCCGGGAACTTTCCTTTTTAAATAAAGGACTGAAAATCTCTTTAGTGGATGAACGAAACGGTGATGAAAAAACCTTTCTCTATGAGGGGGGAATCGCATCCTTCGTGGAACATCTGAACAAGAACAAGACGACCCTGCACAGAAAACCGATCTACCTGGAACAGGAGCGGGACGGAATTGCGATTGAAATCGCTATGCAGTACAACGATAGTTACTCAGAGAATCTCTATTCGTTTGCGAACAACATCAACACCGTCGATGGAGGAACTCATCTGATCGGTTTCAAATCCGCCCTGACCAGGACCTTGAACGCCTATGCGGCACAGAACAACCTGATGAAAAAAGTCAACAAACCCTTGAGTGGGGAGGATGTCCGGGAGGGGTTGACCGCCGTTATCAGCGTGAAAGTCCCGGATCCTCAATTTGAAGGCCAGACAAAGACCAAACTCGGGAACAGCAATGTCAAGGGAATTGTAGAAGCGGCGGTCAATGACACTCTGGGTACTTTCTGTGAGGAGAATCCTTCGGTGGTCAGGAAAATCATCCTGAAAGCCGTCAATGCGTTGATGGCCCGGGATGCCGCCCGCAAGGCCCGGGATCTAACCCGGAGAAAGGGGATTCTGGAAGGGAGCACCCTGCCGGGAAAACTGGCGGACTGCTCCGAGCGGGACCCGGCCTTAAGCGAAATTTTTATTGTCGAGGGAGACTCCGCCGGAGGGTCGGCGAAGATGGGCCGGGATCGTAGAACGCAGGCGATACTTCCCCTGAAGGGAAAGATCCTGAATGTTGAGAAGGCCCGTTTTGATAAGATGCTTTCTTCGCAGGAAATCAAGACCTTGATTACGGCCCTTGGAACCGGTGTCGGGAAGGACGATTTCGATATCGAGAAGATTCGTTACCACAAGATTATCATCATGACCGATGCGGATGTGGATGGAGCCCACATTTCCACCCTTCTTCTGACCTTTTTTTACCGTCAGATGCTTCCGGTGATCGAAAACGGCTATCTGTATCTCGCTCAGCCGCCCCTGTACAAGGTAAAAAAGGGGAAAAAGGAGACATATATTCCTGATGAATCTTCCATGGAGAATTATCTTCTGACCTCCGGTATCAACGGGCTGAAAGTAGTCAAGAATGACGGAGAGCGTGTTTTTACGAACCAGAAGGGAATCGAGATTTTCAAAAACCTGGTCCGGTATGAAAAGATCCTTGAGCGTTTTAAAAAGAAGCGGATTGATCCCAAGATCCTTCGAGCCATGGTCCTCGAAGGAGGATTACGGGAGGAAACTTTACAGAGCCGGAAACAGTTGGAAGCGGGGATGATGCGGGTCCGGAAGTATCTGAAAATCTTTTTCCCAGAACTTTCCAGCGCGGAGGTCTCCATCGAACCCGATGAAGAATACGGATGTTTCAAGGCCCATTTTATCGTCCGGCAAAACGGCGGAACCCGTCAGGTGGAAATCGATCAGGGACTTCTTGAATCCCCGGAGTACAAGGAGCTTCTGAATCTCAATCCCAGATCGCAGGGGCTGGGGGTCCCTCCCTATGCCGTTCTGGACAATGGCGACCGGCAAGAGTTCACCACTTCGGGTGAGCTGGTAAATTTTATCCTGAATCGTGGGAAAAAGGGGCTGATGATCCAACGGTACAAGGGTCTGGGAGAGATGAATCCGGAGCAGCTCTGGGAGACAACCATGAATGCGGAAAAGCGCAGGCTTCTGCAGGTGAAAATCGAGGATGCCATTGAAGCGGACGAGATCTTTACCGTATTGATGGGGGACCGTGTGGAACCGAGGCGCGCCTTTATCGAAAAGAACGCCCTGAAGGTGAAGAATCTGGATATCTGACGAACCATCCGGTTGAAAAGGGCAATTTCATTCCGTCAGATTTTTCCCGATCAAGAGAGGAACCATGGAACAGCAAGGAACCGTATTGCCGATCAACATAGAAGAAACCATGAAGCGGTCCTATCTGGACTACTCCATGAGTGTTATTATCGGTCGGGCCCTGCCTGATGTCCGGGACGGTCTGAAACCGGTGCACAGGCGGATTCTCTACGCCATGTTTCGTGAAGGGCTCCTTTCCAACAAGAAATACTCCAAATCGGCCGGAGTTGTGGGGGAGGTGTTGAAGAAGTTTCATCCACATGGGGATTCGGCCGTCTACGACAGTCTGGTTCGCATGGCTCAGGAATGGAACCTGAGATATCCGCTGATCGACGGTCAGGGAAACTTTGGTTCGATCGACGGGGATTCCGCTGCCGCGTACCGCTACACCGAGTCGAGACTGACCCGGATCGCCGAAGAACTCCTGGTTGATATCGATAAGGATACCATCGACTATGTGCCGAATTTCGATGGTTCGGTTTCCGAACCTTCCGTACTTCCAACGCGCGTACCCAATCTCCTGGTGAACGGTTCCGCAGGAATTGCCGTGGGGATGGCCACCAACATTCCCCCTCATAATCTGTCTGAGATTGTCAACGGGTTGATTTTGCTGATCGATAACCCGAAGGCTGAACTTTCGGATTTTGCCGCAGTGATTCAGGGGCCGGATTTTCCAACCGGCGGGTTCATCCTTGGAAAGGATGGGATTCGGGAAGCCTATGCCACCGGTCGGGGGAAGATCTGTGTTCAGGCACGGACCATTGTCGAAAAGGCGCCGAGAAAGGGAGCCAAGGACGCCATCGTGGTCACAGAAATCCCGTACACGGTGAACAAATCCAGGCTGATCGAGGAGATTGCCCACCTGGTTCAGAATAAAAAGATCGAAGGGATTACCGACATCCGGGATGAATCGGACCGGGACGGTATCCGAATCGTCCTGGAGCTTCGAAAGAACGAGATTGCCGAGGTGGTCCTGAACCAGTTGTTCAAACACACCTCTCTTCGGACGACCTTCGGGATTATCTTTCTGGCTCTGGTCCACAATCAACCCAAGGTTATGAGTCTTCCGCGGATGCTCCGACTCTTTCTGGAACACCGCAAGGAAGTCATCACCCGCCGGTGTCTCTTTGATCTCAAAAAGGCGGAGGCCCGCGCCCATATCCTGGAAGGATTCAAAATCGCCCTGAGTCATCTTGATGAAGTGATCGAGCTGATCAAGGGCTCCAGGGACGCGGAAACCGCGCGTCGCCGTCTGGTGGAGAGATATCATCTTTCCGAGGAACAGGTTCGGGCGATTCTGGATTTGAAGTTGCAGCGTCTCACGGCCCTGGAACAGGAGAAAATCCTCACGGAACTCAAAGAAATCCGGGTGGAGATCGAACGACTCCGTCACATCCTGAGTCACGAGGAGGAAGTTCTGCAGATCATCCGGGAGGAACTCGAAGAAATCCGTGAACACTACGGTGATGAAAGAAGGACCGAGATCATTGCCCAAAAAACCGATCTGCAATTGGAAGACCTGATTGTTGAAGAAGACATGGCCATTACCATCTCACATTCCGGTTATATCAAGCGAAACGCGGTCAGTCTTTACCGGGCGCAGCGCCGGGGAGGCCGTGGGGTTACCGGGATGGGAACCAAACAGGAGGATTTTGTAGAAAAGCTCTTTGTCGCCAGGACCCATGATTCGATCCTTTTTTTCACGGATGCCGGGAAGGTTTACTGGCTGAAGGTACATCGGATTCCCCAGGCCGGACGTGCCGCCCGGGGAAAGGCCATTGTCAATCTCCTGGAGGTCGCAAAGGGAGAGGGGATTGCCACCACCCTGCCGGTCCGGGAATTTGATGAGCAAAAGTTTATCATTATGGCCACCCGGAACGGGATCGTGAAAAAGACCGCCCTGTCGGCCTACAGTCACCCCCGGTCTACGGGGATTGTGGCGTTAAATCTGGATCCCGGAGACCAGTTGATCCGGGCAGCCATTACCAATGGGGACCAGGATATTCTTCTGGGAACACGAGATGGAATGGCCATCCGTTTTCATGAGTCGCAGGTCCGCCCCATGGGGAGGGTATCCCGTGGAGTGAAGGGAATTGAACTGCGGTCGGATGACGAAGTGGTCGGCATGGAGGTGGTCAATCCGGGTGTGACCCTTTTGACCGTGACCGAAAACGGTTACGGCAAGCGGACCCATATCTCCGAATATCCCGTGCAGGGCCGTGGTGGCAGAGGTGTGATCACCATCAAGACGACAGAGAGAAACGGAAAAGTTGTCAATGTCCGACAGGTCCAGGAAGACACCGACCTGATGATCATGACCCGGAACGGGCAGGTGATCCGGATGAATATCGGTGGAGTCTCCGTGATCGGCCGGAACACCCAAGGGGTCAAACTCATTAATATCGAACCGGAAGATTCCGTTACCGGAGTTGCCACGCTTGCCGAAAAAGAAGAAGGAAGATGATCCGTCGAGGCTCATCATTTTTGATCGGCCTGTTCGTTTTTCTGATCTTTCTTGCCTTGAACGCGTGCCGGGAGAATCGGTGGGGGGAACTTCTGCTTTCAGCGGGGGATGCCTTGCGGGCCGGAAATGTAGAGAAGGCTCTTTTTGATTACAACCGGGTCGTTACACTGAACCCGGACAGCGTCGCGTCCCAGGAGGCCCTTTACTGGATCGGGGAGATTTATCGACTGTTCAAAAACAAACCGGAAGAAGGGATCGGCTTTTTTCGGAAGGCGGTTTCCCTGGGAGTTCGAAGTCCCTATGCCGAGAAGGCGCAGAAAAGCATCGCGGAGACCTACATCCAGGACCTCAAGGACTATAAAAAAGCCGTTCCGGAGCTTCAGTTCCTGATCGATCGGTTTCCGAAATCGGAGCTGGCCGGAGAATCCCAGTATCAGATCGGGCAGTGTTACCTGGCCATCGGGGAGTATGAACAGGCCCGCATTGAATATGGCCTGCTTCTTGAAAGGTATCCGACAAGCGAATATTGTGATGACGCGGCCTACCGGATTTGTGAGACCTACTACCGGGAGGGAGATGTAGAACATGCCCGCCTAAAATATAAAGAGTTTCTCAATCGTTATCCGAAAAGTTTCTTTGTAGTGAACGCGCATCTTGAACTGGCAAGTCTTCTGGAAGAATCGGGGCAATATGATGAAGCGCTGAATCATCTGGTTTTATTGGAACAGAAGTATCCAAACAAAGAGATTATTCTACGAAAAGTAGATCGTCTCCTGAAAAAGAAGAATACGCTTGACAGCAAAGTACATGCCGGGAAGAGAAGATAAAGAGCATGGTTCCCCGTTTGAAAAGCCATTGACTTCATGCAATCGGAATGGTAATTTACTAATTCACTTTTTTTCCGGTACCGATACCTGCGATGTTTGATGCGAAGTTTGTCAGAAACAATATTCAGGTTTTAGAACGGATGTCCCAAAAACGCGGGGATCCTCTTTCCCTGGAGGACTTTGTTCAGCTGGATGAAGAGAATCGTCATTTGAGGACCCGTCTGGAGGAAGGACGCCACAAAATTAATATTGTTTCGAAAAAAATAGGTCAGCTTAAGAGGGAAGGTCGAGAAGTTGCGGTACTCCAGAAAGAAATGAAAGAGGTCTCTTCGACCATCAAGGAGCTGAAAAGAAAAAAGTCCGAAGTAGATGAAGCGCTTCGGGAAATTCTGTTGCGCATCCCGAACATTCCTCACGATTCGGTTCCGGAAGGGATCGGAGAGCAGGACAATGTCGAGATCAGGAAATGGGGGGATCCGCCTGAATTCGACTTTTCACCCCAGCCCCACTGGGATCTCGGCGAGAATCTGGCGATCCTGGATTTCAGCCGGGGGGTTAAACTGGCTGGAGCACGTTTTACCCTCTACAGGGGCATGGGGGCGCGTCTGGAACGCGCGCTCATTAATTTCATGCTTGACGTCCATACGCGGGAGAAAGGTTATTGCGAAATTCTTCCTCCCTTTCTGGTCAATCGGGACACAATGACCGGAACCGGTCAGCTTCCGAAGTTTGAAGAAGATCTCTTTCGGGTTCCCAAGGATGAGAATGAAGATTATTTCCTGATTCCCACGGCCGAGGTGCCGGTTACCAACATACACAGTCGGGAAATTTTGGAGGGAAGTCAACTTCCCCTTTATTACGCAGCCTATACGCCCTGCTTCCGGAAAGAGGCCGGATCGTACGGGAAGGATACCCGGGGACTGATCCGGCAGCACCAATTCAATAAGGTCGAATTGGTTAAAATTGTGGAGCCGGAAAGCTCCTATCAAGAACTGGAAAATCTTCTGTCTGACGCCGAAGAGATTCTGAAACGTCTTGGTTTGCACTATCGTGTGGTTTCTCTCTGCACTGCGGATCTGGGGTTTTCGGCGGCAAAGACCTATGATATCGAGGTCTGGCTTCCGGGACAAAAGGCCTACCGGGAGATTTCTTCCTGCAGCAACTTTGAGGATTTTCAGGCTCGACGGGCTTCAATCCGGTATCGTCCCGCCCCCGGTGAGAAACCGGAATTAGTCCATACCCTGAACGGATCCGGTTTGGCAGTCGGAAGGACCGTGGTGGCCATTCTTGAAAACTATCAGCAGGAGGACGGGAGCGTATTGATTCCCGAGGCCCTCCGTCCTTATATGGACGGGCTCGAACGGATTGAAAAGGGTAGCTCCCTTCGGCAATAAACCCATGATCCGGGAGGAGTGGCCGAGTGGTTGAAGGCGGCGGTCTTGAAAACCGTTGTGCGAAAGCACCGTGGGTTCGAATCCTACCTCCTCCGCCATATTTTCGCATAGCGAAAATATATGGCAATTCGCGATGCGAATTGCGGAACAAAAAAATAAGCAATTTGCAAAGCAAATTGCCATATAATTTTACAAAGTAAAATTATTTAGGAGAGATGGCCGAGTTGGCTGAAGGCGCTCGCCTGCTAAGCGAGTGTAGGGCTTAACCCCCTACCGAGGGTTCGAATCCCTCTCTCTCCGCCATTTTGTCTCGAAGTGACAAAATAAGCAATTTGCAACGCAAATTGCGAAAGAATACAGAAGTACTTGGATAGAATGATAGAAGAAGAGAGGGATGAGAACTCGGGGTTCGACCCCAAGATACATACAGAGTAGCCGCCGGAGGCGGCATAGATAGATGCCAAGCGGGGCACGCGGCGCCCCGGAACGAAGAGGAGGGGCGGTAAGCGTAATCCCTCTCTCTCCGCCATTTTGTCTCGAAGTGACAAAATAAGCAATTTGCAAC
>CAYZZU010000007.1:93076-100596 GCA_964483105.1 uncultured Nitrospirota bacterium | reverse complement strand
ATGTCATTTGTCAAGGCCTGACACCATGTCGAATCAGCTTCGCCGTGACAAGGGTCTGTCAGTAACTCTTGACATTTAACGTTAAGCGTTATACCATTGCTGCATGATAAAATCCTTCAAGGACAAGGAGACGGAAAAAGCTTACACCCGGGAGGGTTCAAGAAAACTGCCGGGAGATGTTCAGCAGGTGGCATTGAGAAAACTCCGTATGATCAATAATGCAAAAAACATTAATGATTTGCGCGTACCGCCTGCAAACCGCTTGGAAAAACTAAGCGGTAATCGAAAGGGGCAATATAGTATCAGGGTGAATGATCAATGGCGCGTCTGTTTTACCTGGAAGGCAGGGGATGCGCATGAGGTGGAGATCGTTGATTACCATTAGAGAGGCAAAATGATGAAAAAGAAAAAACTCCATCCCGTACATCCGGGCGAAGTACTTATGGAAGAATTTCTCAAGCCCATGGAGTTAAGCCAAAACAAACTGGCTCTGAATATTGGTGTCCCTCCCCGGAGAATAAACGAAATTGTACTTCAGAAGCGGCGGATTACAGCGGATACAGCCTTGAGGCTCGCCAAGTTTTTTGGAACTTCTGCTGAGTTCTGGCTTGGCCTGCAGTCACAATATGACTTGGATATAGCAATGGATGAATTAACTGACCGAATAAACCGTGAGGTCAAAGAATATTCCGAAATCAGTCAGTGAGTCTGCCACGTTCAGGCATTACACGGGACTTACAAAAGATCTCCAAACCCTCCTCCAAGCTCATAACAGTGGACAAGTACCACATACAGCGAAATATCGTCCCTGGCGAATCGAAACAGCGGTTGCGTTTTGCTTAAAAGAAAAATGCGTTCCACCACGGGCCTCGCCCGTTGGTGGCACTCTTCCAGGCACGGACCTCGGAAAGCCCCAGTCGCATCAGTTTCTCGCCCGCCCAAGACGATGGGATTAACGACAAAAGCTAAAAAAAGCCGTTGATTACTCAACGGCCTTTCTCTATAATCCAGGGAATGGTGGGACCTCGCAGAATCGAACTGCGGACACGAGGATTTTCAGTCCTCTGCTCTACCGACTGAGCTAAGGTCCCGAAGTCCGGATACTATAGAGAATCGGACCGATTCCTGTCAAGGAAAATGTTGGTGGTTTCTATCATGAAAAAGATCGAGAAATCCTGTTGCCATATACGAAAGGCCCGGATTTCCGATGTCCGTGAGATCCAAAGGCTCATTAACCATTTCGCTGGGGAAGGGCATATGCTTCCACGCTCCCTGAGCGAGCTCTACGATGATATCCGGGATTTTCATGTCTGCGAGTACGATTCGACGCTGGTCGGGGTCTGTGCCCTTCATGTGGTTTGGGAAGATCTGGCCGAGCTCAAATCGTTGGCGGTTGTTGCTGAAGCCCAGCGTCGGGGGATCGGATCCACGCTGGCGCGGGCCTGTCTGCAGGAAGCCGTCTCTCTCAAGATTGAGCGTGTGTTTACCCTGACCGACAGCCCGGATTTCTTCAGAAAGGTCGGGTTCAAGGCGGCGCCGAAGGAAATTCTGCCTCAAAAGGTCTGGGGGGAGTGTGTGAAATGCGCCAGGTTTCCGGACTGCAACGAAGTCGCCCTGATCTACGAGGTGCCCGGGAAAGGATCCTGAAAATGAATCTCAGACAGATCGGGAAGGAAATCCTGGGACGTGCCTTGAAACAGAAGGTGGACGGGGTGGAGGTCTACCTTCTTTCTTCCAGGGCCACGACCATTGAGGTGAAGAAACAGAAGATCGATGCCTTCGTGTCGTCCTCCTCACGGGGGGTGGGGCTCCGGGTCTTTGTGGAGAAGCGGATCGGTTTTTCCTATACCGCTCTGACCGACGGTTCCGAGATCGACGCCTTGATCCGGAACGCCGTGGACTCGGCGCAGTTTACCGAACCCGATCCAGGCAATCTCCTTCCCGAACCGGCCTTGTTGCCTCCGGATGATCTGAAGCTCCATGACCCCGCTCTGGCCGGGATCAGCGAGCCGGAAAAGATCGATCGGGCCATGGCCCTGGAACAGGCTGCTCTTTCGGTGGATCCCAGAATCCGGGTGATTCGCAAGGCGGTGACGCGCGACTCCGATTACACGGTCCATTTATTCAATTCAAACGGTGTGGATTGTTCCTACGGGGCAACCGGTTGTTCTGCCAGTATCATGCTGATGGCTGATGACGGGACCCATCAGGAAATGGGGTGGGATTCGGATTTCAATCGTTTTTT
Organism: uncultured Nitrospirota bacterium; assembly: GCA_964483105.1. Lineage (GTDB taxonomy): Bacteria > CG2-30-53-67 > CG2-30-53-67 > CG2-30-53-67 > CG2-30-53-67 > CAYZZU01. Next base: position 98,351 of record CAYZZU010000007.1, on the reverse strand, counting down.
CTCCGGCCTCGTTGTCACGGATATCGGGCAGCGTGCTGCCCGCAAGGCCCTCGACCTCCTGGGTGCCCGCGCCATGCAGACCCGGAAGGTTCCCGTCCTGTTCACCCCGCTTACGGCTGTAAGCTTTCTGGAAGTTTTCGCCTCCGCCTTTTCCGCGGACGCCGTACAGAAGGGAAAATCCCTGTTCGCGGACCGGATCGGTGAGGTCGTGGGATCCGAACGGATCCATCTGGTCGACGACGGTCATCTGCCGGGTGGCGCCGGATCGGCTCCGGTGGATGATGAAGGGGTGCCGATGCAGCGCAAGGTTCTGATTCGGAAAGGGATTCTCGAAGGATTTCTCCACAACACCTATACGGCGGCGAAAGAGGGAGTCCTTTCCACCGGGAACGGCGTCCGGGGCGGTTACGGCTCTCTCCCCCGCGTGGGAACGACCAACCTGTTCATTCAAAGAGGGGATCGGTCGGAAGAGCAGCTCCTCCATGAAATGGATCAGGGGCTCCTGGTCACCGAGGTGATGGGGATGCATACCGCCAATCCGTATTCCGGAGACTTTTCCGTGGGTGTATCCGGCTTCTGGGTCGAAAACGGACGTCCCGCGTATCCGGTTCGGGGTGGGGCCCTGGCGGGGAATTTCCTGGAAATTCTGAAACAGGTGCGGGCGGTCGGTGAAAATCTTCGTTTCTATGGCGCTGTGGGTTCCCCGAGCCTGCTGATCGACGCCCTTTCCGTCAGTGGAAAATGAGATGAAAAAGGCCAAGGAAAAGACGGTCCAGGGGATCTTTCTCCGGCTGCTCAGTCTGGATCTTGAAAGCCGATCCAGGCTTCCGGCCTTGGCGCTCCGTCAGTTCCGCGTGACCTATCATGCCGGGCGGGAATTTATCCAGGACCGTTGCCTGCTCATGGCCTCCTCACTGACATACACCACGATTCTCACGGTGGTGCCCCTCATGGCGGTTTCCCTTTCCTGGTTCAGCCGGCTCAAGCTTTCCGAGGAGGAGGTCCGGGATTTTCTGAGTCGTTATCTGTTTCCGAACGCGCGTCTCTTCAACACGATCCAGGAGAATATTGAAAAGTTTTCCAAAAACACGGCCACGCTTTCCACCCTGGGGACCATCGTGCTCTTTATCGCAACCTATTCCATGATCAACACGATGGAAAAAACCTTGAACTCGATCTGGCATGTCACGGAGAAACGGGGACTTTGGGACAAGGTCAGCTCGTTCTGGCTGACGTTGACTCTGGCGCCGATCTTAATCGGGCTTTCCCTCTTCATGACCGCCCGGTTGAAGACCCTTCCCGTCGTTGGAACGATCCTGGAGAGCCCCCTGGTCAAGGCTTCCCTGGTCTACATCATCCCCTTTCTTCTGATCTGGTTTGCCTTTTTCATGGTGTACAAGCTGCTTCCCTATACCCGCGTCGGAACCAAACCGGCCATGATCGGGGGGATGATCGGGGCGGCCTTCTTTTCATTTTTCAAATGGGGTTTCGCCCTTTATATCACGCACTTTTCCACGTACAGCAAAATTTACGGCGCTCTCGCCGCGATCCCCGCCTTTTTGCTGTACCTCTTTCTGGTCTGGATCATCGTTCTTTTAGGCGCGGAGTTTTCGTACGTGTTACAGTATCCCGAACTTTACCGACATAGTTCCTCGCAGGCCTTCCGACCCGAAAATTACCGGGGATATCTGGCGCTTCGTGCCATGGGGGAGATTGTCCGGAGGTTCCGGAAAGGGGAAACACCGGCACGGGTGCTGGAAATTTCCCAACAGCTCGGTGTCGCCTATGAATGGATGGAGCAACTGCTTCTCCAACTGAAGCGGTCCGGGATGATCCAGAACCTGGAAGGAATGCGGGACGCCTTTATTCCGGCGCGGGACCCGGAAAGAATCCCGGTCAGCCAGGTCATTGAAATGGTTCGTGGAAAACTCCTCGTGGTCTCTCCGGTGCCGGACGAGCCTGAACAGAGGGTGATCTCCGATCTGTTCCAGAAAGGACGAATCGCCTTTGAACGGGAACTCGGCAAAGTCAGCATGGAACAGTTAGTGGAGAGAATGTACCCGGATCCGTCCTGTGAAGGAAGTTCATGACACGCATCCGTATACTGCCTGACGAGCTCATCAATCAGATCGCCGCGGGGGAGGTGGTGGAACGTCCCGCCTCGGTCGTTAAGGAGCTGCTGGAAAACGCCCTGGACGCCGCCGCTACCGAGATCCGGGTTGACGTGGAGGAGGGGGGACGGCGGTTGATCCGCGTCCGGGATAACGGGATCGGAATGAATCCGGATGAGGCTTCGCTTGCATTTGAACGGCATGCCACCAGCAAGATCCGTGAACCTTCCGACCTGGAGCGGATTCACACGCTGGGATTCCGGGGAGAAGCCCTCCCCAGTATCGCCGCGGTTTCGAGGGTCCGGCTGCTCACCTCCGACGGGAAGGAACCTCAGGGCACGGAGCTCCTGCTGCAGGGAGGAAGCGCCGGGGAGGTCCGGGCCGCGGCAAGATCCCGGGGGACCACCATTGAAGTGAGGGATCTCTTTTTCAATCTACCGGCACGGAAGAAGTTCCTCAAATCGAAACAGACCGAACTTTCCCATATTACCGGGATCCTGAACGAGACGGCCATCGTCCATGGAGAGATCCACCTGACCCTGACCCACAACGGTCGCACCCTGCTGAAGGTCGCGCCGGTTGCGTCGATGCCGGACCGGGCCGAGCAGTTATTCGGGCATGACCTGCGGGAACACCTCATCGAGGTCCGAGAGGAGAGCGCGGCTCTCTCTCTGACCGGTTTGGTCTCCGTTCCGGGATATACGCGCCCCAGTGGAAGAGGACTGAATTTTTTCGTCAACAGAAGGCCGGTGCAGGACAGGACCCTCCGGCATGCCGTCTATGAGGCGTACGAGACCCTTCTGATGAAAGGCCGCCATCCCGTGGTCTATCTTTTCCTTGATGTGGATCCTTCGATGGTGGATGTGAATGTACATCCGGCCAAGCGGGAGGTTCGTTTCAGTGATTTGCGGGCCATCCATGGTTTTGTGCGGGACGCCCTCAGGCTGACCCTCCAGAGTTACGGACGTGTACCGCCTGGAGAGGATCCGGGGTGTGACGGAGAGAAGAATCCCCGCGCCGGCAGGATCCGGGAGGCCGTGGCCACCTATATGCAAAGGGGAGGGGACCGGAAGGCCGGATGGCCGGATGGTGGATGGTACTCCGGCTCCTCTGTCGCGCTCCCCTGTCCGGCACGGAAAGAGCCAACCCCTCCGCCGGTTCAGACCCTCTTTGAAGGGTGCTGGAATCCTCTGGGACAGGTTGCCGATTCCTTCATCATTGCACGGGACTGTGACGGTCTGGTTCTCGTGGACCAGCATGCCGCCCATGAACGGATCCTCTACGAACGATTCAAGAGAGAATATGGACGGTCCGGAATCCCGGTGCAGCGGCTCCTCATCCCGGTGCACCTGGAGCTTTCCCGCGATGATTCCATCCTCCTCCGGGAACATGCCGATCTTTTTCACGATCTCGGCGTTGAGATTGAGCCTTTCGGTCCGAATACCTTCGTGGTCAAAGGCCTTCCCCTGTGGGTCCCGGACTCCAATGTGGAGGATCTGATCCGGGAGATTCTCGAGGAATTTTCCTCCCTGGGGCAGACGGGAAAACCCGAACACTACCGGGAAAGGATCATTCATGTCCTTGCCTGTCGCGGCGCCGTCAAGGCGAATACACCTCTTCAGCGTGAAGAGATGGAAACCCTGATCCGGGATCTTGAAGGAACAGAGTCTCCCCATACCTGCGAACATGGGCGCCCCACCATGATCCGGATCAGTCTCCAGGAGATCCGGAGACGGTTCAAACGTACGTAGGATCTCGCATGGAAGGTCAAAAAACCCTTTTTTTTCTGGTCGGTCCCACGGCAGTAGGCAAAACCGAATTCGGTATTCGTCTTGCGGAATATCTGGGAACCGAGATTGTCAGCGCTGATTCCATGCAGATTTACCGATATATGGATATCGGTACGGGAAAGGCCACACCACAGCAGCGTGCACGGGTTCCGCATCATCTTCTGGATATGATCCATCCCGCGGAACGGTACAGTGTGGGACACTACAGACGTGACGCGGAAGAGGTGATCCGAACGCTTCACTCGCAGGGGAAAATTCCGGTCATTGTGGGAGGGACCGGTCTCTATGTCCGTTCCCTGACGGACGGCCTCTTCGAAGGCCCCCGGGCGGATCCGGCCCTCAGGGAGAACCTGAAAGAAATCGCATTCAAAGAGGGGCTTCACGCACTCCATCTTCGGCTGAAAACCGTGGATCCGGATTCCGCGAAGAAGATCCATCCCCATGATGAGAGGAGGCTCATTCGGGCCCTCGAGGTTTTCCATCTGACCGGGAAACCGATTTCCCGGTTACAGGAAGAATACCGGGCCGGAATACAATCCCGGTATCGATGCATTCTTTTCGGTCTCAGCCTCAGTCGGAACAAACTCTATTCGATCATCGAGGAACGGATAGACCGGATGATTGAAAAGGGCCTTGTAGACGAAGTCCGGAGCCTTCTCGCGATGGGCGTCCGTGGCGATTCCATCTCCATGCAGGGACTGGGCTACAAGGAGATGGTTCCCGTCATCCGCGGGGAACGCAGGCTGGACGAGGCGATCACGATCCTGAAGAAAGAAACCCGTCATTTTGCCAAACGTCAGTTTACATGGTTTTCCGCGGACCCGAGAATCCGATGGTTCGATACGGGGGTTTTCCGGAGTCGTGAGGAGGCGATCTCCTCGTTCATCCAGGTCGCCGCGGATGCGATGCGCACTGAAAAATCTTAATGGTTATCTGAATAAGTTTTCGGAACCTTCTGTAATTTCACAATAATATTGAACAGAAATACCTCATGTAATGGTCCATGGTTTTTCCGGTTTGTATTTTAACCGGTTTATATAACGTCTGATAAGATATATTATGTAAACTTGGTTGTTTGGAAAAATTTCCGGGTTGATGTCGCGCTTCCCCCTTCCATCCACGAGCTGAAGTGAAGATTGCAATGTTTCCCGTGGGATCCTTAAAGAATTTGCAATGCCGTTTTTTCAGATGTATGATGAATGCGGCGGTTTCAAACCCAAACCGATCAAAAGGAATCCTCTTCCGGTTCCTGGAGGATCTCCCAAAATGAGAAAAACGTTTCAGACGTCGCTTCGAAACAAGTTCCTGATCGGGATCGGTCTGATCGTGACCTTCTTCTGGGCCTTTTTCAGCTATATTATTTATATTTACCTG
>CAYZZU010000007.1:0-92976 GCA_964483105.1 uncultured Nitrospirota bacterium | reverse complement strand
TCTGATCGTGACCTTCTTCTGGGCCTTTTTCAGCTATATTATTTATATTTACCTGAAGGATATTTACGTCTCGGAGACGTTCAGCAAGACGAACATGCTCTTTAATCATATTCAGTCTACCATGGAATTCGTCCGGGAAGATCTGCGGCCCAAAATGTTTCATGTCCTGCCGGAAAACCAATTCATCAAAGAGGCCATGTCCTCTTCCTTTATCACCCGGAGAATCATGGACCGTTTCAAGACGAACTACCCGGATATCGTTTATCGCAGAGTTTCCCTTCATCCGATGAATCCTTTTAACCTGGCGAACTTTCGGGAAAAAGATTTCATCCAGATGTTCGAGGAGGACCGGAACAAAAAATTCTGGAAAGGGATTCTGACGGTGAAAGAAAAGCAGTATGCCATTCACGTCAAACCGGTTCTGATGAAAAAGGAATGCCTCGCGTGCCACGGCAGACCTGAAGACGCCCCTGAGGCCCTGCGGGCCTCCTACCCCGCCAGTCAGGGGTTTTACAGAAAGGTCGGGAGTATCATCGGGATTGAATCGATCACCATTCCCCTGGACAAAACCTTCCGGCAGATTCGTAAACTGGTGATGTCCATCTTCCTCGTCGGCATGATCGGTATGTCCCTGATGTTTCTTTCCCTGAATTCCTTCATTCATCTGGTCGCGGTAAAACCGTTAAAACGGATCAGTCGTTTTTTCAAGCAGGTTGTGGATGGGTCCCAGAGTATGGATACAAAACTTGTAGTCCGAACCGGTGATGAAATCGGTGAGCTTTCCGCTTCCTTTAATCGAATGATGGATTACCTGAAGAACTCCCGGGAACAACTGGAGCGCTCCGAGAGAAAGTATCGTCAGATTTTCGAAGGTTCCAAGGATGCGATTGTCGTCTTCGGGTGCGACGGGTCGATTCAGGAAATCAACCATGCCGGTCTTGAACTGCTTGAAATCAGTGGAGAAAAACGTATCCCGGAGGATATCTCTCTGCCGGATCTCTTCTATCGGGAAAATGACCTTTCGGAATTTATGCATCAAATGGAGTCCAACGGCTATCTCAAAGATTTTGAATCCCGGCTTCTCACTCGGAAAGGGAACGTCAAAGATGTCTTGATGAGCGCGAATTTCCGCACCGATGAACACCAGAAGATCTGCGGTTACGAGGCAATCATCAAGGATATTACCGAACGAAAGAGGCTGGTTGAACAGATCAATGAGGCGGAACGTCTGGCGGCCATCGGCCAACTCGCCGCGGGAGTCGCCCATGAGATCAACAATCCACTCAGCATCATCATCGGCTATTCCGGCCTTCTGCTTGAAGATCCGTCCGTTGGGGGCGCCTTCCGGAAGGATCTGGCAACCATCTCTCATAATGCGTACAGTTGCAAAAGAATCGTGGAGGATCTGTTAAAATTTTCCCGCAGAACGCAGTCCGAATTTGATTACGATGATATCAACCGTATCATTGAGAACGTGCTGGACATGCTCGGTTACGAATTCGAAAAGAGACAGATCCAGGTCGTATGCAGCTATTCCGACTCCCTCCCTCCCCTCTACATCGATTCCGAAAAAATCAAACAGGTCATCATGAACATCCTGCTCAACGCCTGCCAGGCGGTTCGGGACCGGGGCCGGATTGAAGTTGCGACAGCGATAGACCGAATCAACGGAAAGGTGATCGTGACCATCTCGGATAACGGCGACGGAATCCCTGAGGAGATCCGCGAGAAGATCTTTCAACCCTTCTTTACGACGAAACCGATCAGTGAGGGTACCGGACTGGGACTTTCGGTCAGCTATGGAATCATGAAGGAACATGGTGGACGGATTTACGCGAAGAACCATCTGCCTCACGGAGCAACCTTCATTATGGAACTTTCCTGCCCCTCCGTGGAGGAAACCCAAAAGGGAAAATGATGAAAAATTCCAACTCCATACTTCTCGTGGACGACAAGGCGGAGATGCTCGATCTTTTAAAACGGATTCTTCTCAAACGGATGAATCTGTCCATCCGGACCGCTTTAAACGCACGGGAGGCGATCCGGGAGATTCGCGACAATTCGATCGACGTGGTCGTCGCGGACATTCGTATGCCCGAAATGGATGGCATCGAGCTTCTCAAAAAAATCAAGGAGGTTAAAAATGAGATCGCCGTCATCATGTTGACCGCCTACGGCAGTGTCGAAACGGCTGTGGAAGCCTTGAAGATCGGTGCCTTCGATTTTCTGACAAAACCTCTGGACAATGAAAGATTCATTCATACGGTGCGCAAGGCGGTCGAGTTCGGGAGAATCCTCAGAGAAAAGGAACAACTCCAGGAGGAATTGAGGAAGGTAGTTCCCGCGCGGGATATTATCGGAAACAGCGACGCGATCAGACGGATGCTGAACCAGATCGACATCATCGCCGGCACGGAAGAGACCGTGCTGATCCGCGGAGATACGGGGACCGGCAAGGAACTTGCCGCACGCAGAATCCACTCTCTGAGCAAACGATCCCAAAGGTGTTTTGTCGCTGTTAACTGCCCCGCAATTCCGGAATCGATCCTGGAAAGTGAACTGTTCGGTTACAAGAAGGGCGCTTTCACATCGGCTTCCTCGGACAAGGAAGGCTTGTTTGAATCCGCCGACGGCGGGACCATCTTTCTGGACGAGATCGGGGATATCCCCTTTTCCGTGCAGAGCAAGCTTCTGCGGGTGCTCCAGGAGAAGGAATTCAGGCCCCTGGGAAGCACCCGCAGTGTCCATGTGGACGCAAGAGTGATTGCCTCCACCAATCAGGATCTCGAAAAGAAAATCGCAAATGGAACGTTCCGGGACGATCTCTATTATCGCCTGAATGTGATTACTCTCAGAATGCCTTCATTGAAGGAACGAATGGATGATATCCCACTGCTCGCGAAATTTTTCCTGAAGAGATATGCGCAGGAATATGGCAACGATCTCCAGGGGTTCTCACGGGACGCCCTTTACTGCCTCACCATGAGAAACTGGAAGGGAAATGTTCGTGAACTTCAAAACGTGGTCAAACGGGCCGTAATTTTTTCCAAAGGGCCGGTTATCGAGCGTGCGAACCTTGAAAGCCTCTTGCAGCCGGACCCGTGTCCCGCAGGCTTGCTGGATTCGCTCTTTTCCCTCAACTACAAAGAGGCCCGGAAAAAGGCGATCGAACATTTTACAGTAAATTATGTCAGAAATCTCTTGAAGAAAAGCGGTGGAAACGTTACCCGTGCCGCGAAAATCGCCGGTATTGAAAGGCAGTCGTTGCAACATGTATTGAGAAAATACAACATTGATCCGAGAGAACTGCGCGACACCGATCGGGATTCCGGAACTTCACTGCCCTGAGAGACAACCGCAAAAATATTATTGCATTGCAAGACAATTTTTGCGGTCACCCTCCCCTTTCCCAATCACTCATTTTCCCTATTCAACTGCTTTTCCCCTTTTATTTCATAGCGTTTTCGGTTTTTTATTCTACCGGATTTTTGTGTTTTGATTGGCATAATTTTTGCGTCTCTTAATTGTGATATTTTTCCAACATGTTTTGTTTTTTTTGAAGGGAGGTGATTCCACTCAACGGAATGATTCCATTTCTTAGCAATCGGTGAATTGAACCAAAAGGAGGTTTGGGATGGTGGAAGAAACAACGCAGGACAAAAAGGAAACCTACGGCACGGGATCTTTAAAGGGTGGAGAATACGAGGCGGAAGATCTGTTCGAAGGTGCCGAACCGTGGTCCGATATGGAAACCAAGGTCGTGGCGTGGTCTTTTGTTGCAGCCCTGATTGCGCTCATTATAGGCGGATCTTTGGTGAATATCTACATTTTGAAATAACCGGGGTCGGAGAATGATGATTGAACTCACGATTACACACGACGGAATAGACTGGGTTGCTGAAAACCGGGATCTTCGCGTTACGGCGCCGACGCTTGAGGAACTGGATCGCCGGATTGAAGCCTGTCTGATCCGAACGGGAAAACTCGGACCGGGGGAACAAAGGAAGGTCTTCATGGCCTTCGATAACGATACAATTCCCCAGTGGATACGACAATATGCGCCACATTACTTTAACCGTATTATCAAGGTAAAGTCCTGACGGCTCTGTTCGGAATCGGACACAGAGTGGTCAGAACTTTTGTTGACCCGGCCGTCTTGGAAAAATATTCATGAAACCATAAAACCTGATTCCCGGCTGTCGGATCGCCGGAAAATCGATAACATCTTGGAACTTTCTCGCGGAAAGGGGTATTATCTATGGGAGATCTTACACATCGGAAATGGTATTCAGGGATGGCCACCTCCGAGGACTGGTGGGCCGTCTGGTTGGGGTTGGCCTTTTTCTTCCTCGGGCTGTTGTCCATCTTCGGCCCGGACCTCGTGGGCTGGGTAGCCAAACCGGCGAAATGGGGAGGAACGGTCGCCCTTTCCCACGGCCTGAAACCGGCCGGCAAGGCCTACAAGTCGCTGGGGCCGTGGGGCAGTCTGATCGTCACCTACCTGTTTTTTACGGTGGCGACGTGCATCGGCGCCTTTTTTATGAAGTGGAACCTCAAAAAATACTTTGTGGGCTGGACGATCATATTTTTTATGACCTATGCCATATGGGTCTTGTTTCACCACGCTTATTTTGCCGCCAATATCACAAACCGGGCGAAGTTCGGGTTGTCCTGGAGCCTCTCCCTGGGCGGGGGGGCGTCCTTTATCGCCGCCCTGATTGTGGGATTAATCATCGGAAATTTCTTTAAAGGGTTTGCGAGTTTTCTCAGTGAAGCCGCAAAACCGGAATGGTTCATCAAGACCGCCATCGTCTACCTGGGAGTCAAGGTCGGGTACATGGCGATGAAGGCGGCCGGTTTTGTCTTCCATCTGGCCATTGCGGGCGCGGCGGCGACCATTGTCGCCTATCTGATCTTTTGGCCGGGGACCTATCTGATCGCTCGAAAGATCTTCAAGCTTCCGCGAAAGACTGCGGCCGTCCTGAGTTCCGGCATCTCCATCTGCGGTGTCTCAGCCGCCGTGGCAACTGCCGGGGCCGTCCGGGCCAAACCGATCATTCCGGTCATGGTTTCCGCTCTGATCGTGGTCTATGCCGTCATTGAACTGGTCATTCTGCCACCGATTTTCACCGCAACCATGATGAATCAGCCGATTGTCGCCGGGGCGTCACTGGGAATGGCCGTCAAAACGGACGGAGCCGACGCAGCCGCCGGGGCCGTCATGGACGAACTCATGCGGAATCGCAAGATGAACATGGACGGCACAAAATGGGAAGAAGGCTGGATCACCACCAGCGCCGTCATGACCAAGATCTGGATCGACATGTTCATCGGACTCTGGGCGTTCGTACTGGCTCTGGTCTGGGTCTATCGAATCGACCGGAGACCCGGAGAACAGGTTCCCTTCTCGGAGGTCTGGCACCGATTTCCGAAATTCGTTCTGGGATATTTCTTCACCTGGTTTGCCTATCTCTTTATCCTGCTGTTTGTGGCCGGTGGAGATGCGCACGCCCCGATCGTCACGGCGGCCAAGGTGGGAGCCAAGCCGGTGGAAGCGGTCATGCGGAAACTCTTCTTCATGCTGACCTTTACCAGCATCGGGATTATCACCGATTTCAAGAAGCTCGCCGAGGCCCGCTTCGGGAGGATGGTCTTCGTCTATTTCATTGCCCTCTTTATCTTTATCGTTCCCGTAGCCCTGATTGTGGGGTATATCTTCCACCATGGAATGATGATTCCTACGATGACACCGTAACGCAATCCAAGGGAGGAAAAGATGGAAAAAAAACCTGAGATCACGGAATCAACGGCAACCCAGTTCGCGTTGGTCCGGGATAAGGCCGGCAAGGAATTTATCTGCAAGTTATGCGATCTGAAGGATGCATCCAATCTGACGGAAGAGGAAAAACAAAAATGTATCGAAAATGTTGAGGATGCCCTGAATCAGGAGTAAGAGAACCACAGTAAGGAGACTCGCGTAGAAACCGGCCTGTTTTCTTCCGCGCATGGAGAAAACAGGCCGGCGTATTTCCCCCCCGCTTTCAGGCCAGGCAGTGGATTTCCCGGCGGAATGGTCGGCCGGGAAGGAAAAATCTCCATCAGAAATTGACAACCTGGCCAATATGCACTATTTTAACAGACATCACGAAACCGAAAGTCCAACCCCGACAAGCTTCCGTTCAGGAGCACAGAATGAAGAAAAAAATCCGGGATCTGGAACGAATTCTTGAGGTTTACGCCATCGCGGAACATCGGGAACAGGAGGCCCACGACTTCTATATCAACGCGGCCGCGAAGGTCTCACTGGAGGCTGAGAAGAAAATTCTTCTGGAACTGGCCAAATTTGAATTGAAGCACCTGACGATGATGAAGGAACGTTACGAGTCTACTCTCAAACAGCTTCAGGCGTTACAAAGCAACCAGGAAAACCGTTAAACCGGACCGGGAGGAAAACGTTGGCCGCAGTCAAGATCCATCCACATCCCATCGCCGTGCATTTTTCCAACGGATTGATCCCGGTTTCCGTCCTGTTCCTGGTTCTCTTCGGCTTCACAAAATCCCACGAGATGGAAATCGTGGCCTTTTACACCCTGGTCTTTGGAACCGGAGGGGCCGGTCTGGCCCTGGGGACGGGACTTTTTGATTGGAAGAGAAACTATCGGGGCGCCTGGGTTCCGGTGTTTAAGAAAAAGCTGCTTGCCGGGATCCTTGCCGTGATCGCAGGGAGCGTTGCCTGCGTTCTGCGGTTTTCCTTCCCGGACCTTCTTTATTCCATCACTTTCCTCTCCATCCTCTACGTGTGCCTCAACCTCTTTACCCTCGCCTGCGTGACCGTGGCGGGATATCTCGGCGGAAGACTCGTCTTCCAGTGATCATTCCGGTGTCTCTTTGTTTGGAGTGGTTTTATCCGCGGTTTCATGCTAAATTGCTTCCTATCATGAGATCTTCTTTTCAATGGACCAGATTGCTGATTCTGCTGCTCCTTCTGCCCCCAGTCTTCATGGGATGCCGCAAAAAACCGGTCGAAGAGCGCCCTTCCCCGATTGAGGTGGAGGTGCTCCGTGTTTTTCCCCGCGACGTAGCGGAACATTTCATGGTGGGAGGGCTCATCAAGGCCGAAGAGACGGCCGTAGTCACTGCCGAGATCGGCGGGACGATCCAGAAGCAGTTCTTTCGGGAGGGAGATCGCGTGAAGGCAGGTGAAGTCCTTCTCCGGTTTGATCCCGAACCTTTTTCACTCGCCCTGGCGAAGGCCTCTGCAAATTTTTTCAAGGCCAAAGTCGGTTTTGAAAACCGGCGTGATGAGTTTGAAAGAAGGGAAAAACTCAACACGGAAGGTTTTCTCCCGAACGAGAAGGTGGAAGCCGCCCGGCTGCTTTTCCGTTCCGCGAAAGCGGACCTGGAGGTGGCCCGGTCGAATCTCCGTTTGGCGGAGAGGGCTTTAAGAAAAACCAGGGTTCGTTCTCCCCTCACCGGGGTGATTGTCGCCCGGAACCACGAAATCGGAGAACAAGTCTCTCCGGGCACCCCCCTCTTCCGGGTCGACGACACACGCAGAATTCGGATCCCGACCGGTCTTTCCGAAGAACAGGTCCTGACCGTATCGCGTGGAGAAAAGGTTCCGGTACATGTCGCTCCCTTCCGGGACCGTGTTTTTCAAGGCACGATTGAACGGATCAGCTTCCCCCCCTCCTCGGCGCAGGGTGGAGTCTTTCCCGTCGACGTGGTCCTTGAGAACCCGAAACAGCTTCTGCGCCCGGGGATGACCGCCAGTGTTGAATTTACGGGAACCGTTCACAGGGAAATTTTCCTGGTCCCCAGAAATGCCGTACTGGAACGGATGGGTGAGAAACTGCTCTATCGGATCCGGGAGGGCAAGGCGGTTGATACACCGGTGCTCCTGGGCGACGATTTCGGTTTTGACGTGGAAATTACAAAAGGCCTTTCCACCGGGGATCAGGTGGTGATCATCGGCCAAGACCAGGTATACCCCGGGGCGGACGTGAAAATCCGCAGAATCAGCGGGGAGACCGGAAAATGACGATCGGTTCCTTTTCGGTCAGAAATCCTGTCTTCGTCAACCTTATTCTGTTACTTTTCATCACCCTCGGGATTACCTCCTACCGGTCGATGCCGAGGGAGGTCTTCCCGACCGTTCCGCTCGATATGGTGTCGATCACCACACTCTACCCTGGGGTTTCTCCGGAAGAAATCGAAAAGATCATCACCGTCCCGGAAGAGAATGCCATCCAATCCGTGGACGGTGTGGATGAAATTGATTCCCAGTCCAGAGAGGGGATCAGTCTGATCCTCGCCAAAATCGAACAGGGACGCGATCTGAAAAAGGTCTCACAGGATATTGACAGCGCCTTAAATCGAATGGATCCCCTCCCAGGGGATGCGGACGAACCTATTGTAGAAGAGATCGAAACCCGCTATCCGGTTGTCAATCTCTCGGTTTACGGGAACGTGGAGGAACGGGTGTTGCGGGAGGTGGCCGATGAAATGGAGGACCGGATCCTGAACATCCCTGGTGTTGGAGAGATTCTCAAGGCCGGATACCGGGACCGTGAAATCTGGGTGGAGGTGAATCCATACCGACTGGAGGCCTATCACCTGTCGATCCTGGAGGTGACGTCCGCTCTGAAACGCCGGAATCTGAACCTACCCGGGGGACTGCTGAAAGGAAGCCGGGAAGAGCTCCTGATCCGGACGGTGGGTGAGTTCGCGAACCGGAAGGAGATCGAAAATACCGTCGTACGGAAAGGAGTGAAACCCGGAGGGATCCGGATCCGGGACGTGGCCCGTGTCCGGAACACCTTTGAGGAGGCCAGCCGATTCGGACGAATCAACGGTGCCCGAGCAATCACTCTCATCGTCACGAAGCAGGCAAGGGGGGACACGATCCGGATCGCGGATGCCATCAGGAATTTGAAACGCGAACTGGAAAAGACACTTCCGGCGGGGACCCATCTCGCCCTGTCCCAGGATAATTCTCAATGGATCCGGAACCGTTTGCATACCCTGTATGTCAACGGAACCATCGGATTCGCCGCCGTTTGTATCATCCTGCTTCTCTTCCTGAACTGGCGGATCGCCTTTCTCACCGCCCTGGGGATCCCTGTTTCGTTCCTCGGCGCGTTCGTGCTCATGAAATTCTTCGGAATGTCGATCAATATGCTGACCCTGTTCTCCCTGATCGTGGTTCTGGGGATGATTGTGGACGACGCGATTATCGTTTCGGAGAATGTCTTTCGCCATCTCGGAATCGGCCGGTCTCCCGCCGTTGCTGCGGTGATCGGAACGGACCAGGTGGTCATGCCGGTCTTCGCCGCGGTGAGTACCACCATCGCCGCATTTCTCCCCATGCTCCTCATGACCGGAATCCTGGGCAAGTTTATGCGGGTCATTCCGATCGTGGTGACTTTTTCCCTGATCGCCTCTCTCATAGAGGCACTGGTTACCCTCCCCTCCCACCTGGCGGATTTTGCCCCCGCCGCATCCGGGAGCCAAAGGAAAATCGGGTCGGGAGAACGTTTTCACCGTGTCAAACGCCGTTTTGTCAAACTGCTGGCCTGGCTGCTCCGAAGAAGATACCGGGTTCTACTGGTGACACTGCTCACGGCCGTTATTCTTGGGGTGGTCGCCAGGCAGACGATTCCCTTTATCCTCTTTGATACCCGGGATATCCCGGCCTTTATCGTGCAGATCGAAACCCCGGTGGGGACCCCCCTCTCCGGAACCGAAGCGGTGATCCGGGAGATTGAACAACGTCTCCTGAACTTCCCGAAGAATGAGATCGAAACCCTTTCTTCCCTGGTGGGAAGCCATTTTGATCCTGCAACGGGACGGAGCAACAGCGGCAGTCATCTCGGCCAGGTCATGGTCGAACTTCCGGAATTCAATGCGAAGAACCGTGTGAACGGTTATCGGGTTCTGGAAAAGGCGAGACGCGCGCTCCGGGCGATCCGGGGAGTGAAAAAGCTGGAGATCCTCAAGATTCAGGGCGGCCCTCCCGTGGGAAAGGCCGTGGAAATACGGGTTCGGGGAAAGGAGTTAGGCGTTCTCAAGAATATCTCCAACCGGATTCAGGCCTATCTCAAATCCCTTCCGGGAGTCAAGGATGTACAGGATGATCTGCAACCCGGGAAGGATGAACTGGTTGTCCGGGTGAACGAAGAAAAGGCAAGTCTCTTCGGGGTGGACGTAGCCGATGTCGCCACGACGCTTAAGACCTGTTATGAGGGACAGAAGAGCAGTGAAATCCATAAGAAAAAAGATCAAATCGACGTGGTGGTCAAGCTGGGCCGCAGGTTCCGGAACGACTACAACGTCCTCAATACCCTGAAGGTCGCCAACCGGAAGGGCGACCTGATCCCACTGTCCTCGGTCACCTCGATTACGAGGCGGCAGGGAACGGGGGTGATCCGGCGCAAAGACCTGCGCCGTGCCGTTACTGTGACGGCCGACGTGAACCGTGATGTTACCACGTCGGGCCAAGTCCGCGAAGAGATCGAAAAAAGGTTTTCACACCTTTCCACGACCTATCCGGGCTATTCCATCCACTTCTCCGGAGAACAGAAGGAGCAGATGGAGTCGGTTCGGTCCCTGATGGAGTCATTTCTTGTCGCCATGATTACGATCTACATTATCCTGGGCACCCTCTTCCGGTCCTTCATCCAGCCGGTGATCGTCATGGCGGCCGTGCCCTTCGCGTTCATCGGGGTGGTGGTCGGCCACCTGGTCATGGGGATCTCCTTCGGACTCCTCTCCCTGATCGGCATGGTGGCCCTCTGCGGGATTGTGGTCAACGACTCCCTGGTCCTGATCGATTTCATCAACAAGAGCCGCCTGGCCGGGATGGGACGCTGGCGCTCCATTCTCTTCGCCGCCGAGACCCGCTTCCGTCCGATCATCCTGACCTCCCTGACTACCATCGGCGGGTTGGCCACCCTTGCGTTCAAGACCCACGGACAGGCCGCCTTTCTCGCCCCCATGGCCATCTCCATCTTCTGGGGCCTGATCTTTTCCACCGTCCTGACCCTGGTCGTCATCCCCTGTTTCTTCTCCGCCGTTGAGGACGCCCGGATCTGGGCTCGGAAGAAGCTCGGCATCCAGATCGACTGGACGGCCCGGGAGAAAGAACGGGCGGGGTTGTAGAGCGGAAGACTTTCCAATAAAAATTCATCCCTTCGTTCGATTCCTGGATGCCAGATAAGGCAGAGGAAGCGATCCGATCAGGAACAGGATTGCCCCGACCAGGGCCACCCGGGCGCCGGGATCGCTCACGATCTCGCAGACGGCGTAAGGGAACGGCCTGTTCCCGAAGTTCGTCAGGTAAACCGGCATCCCGCGGTAAAAGGCGGGATGGTTGGGACCGAGGTTCTGGTGACGGCTCTCCCCTCCTCCCGTGAAGATTACGTCGGCTGAATAGTCCTTCGGCATACCGCCCGGGCCGGGAACCAGCTCGATCCGCTCCAGGGTCAGCGTCAGGTCCAATCGTGGCGCCTTGGCCGGTCTTCCCTGGATGAGGAGGATATTCCCATCCCGGAAACCTGTCACGGCGCTCACAAGGTGGGCCAGGAGGATCAGGAGAAAACCGGCATGCGTGATATGCGCGAACAGGGAAGGTGCGAGTCGGAGGGAACGGATTGTACAGACGAGGGTGTTCAGAGTCAGGATGGCCAGGACAAAGAACGACAATGGAAGCCAGCCGGCATGCAGTCGGGAGATCCCGGTGCTCCTCAGCCACCACTGATAGAGCGGCATGGCGTTCATCCCGGTATGGGCACCGGGATAGAGCGGCATGAGAAAGGCACCCAGGAGGAATACGCCGATCAGGATCGTAAGGACCCACACCGTAAGTTTCAGCGATGAAAACCAGCGAAGCAGAAGTTTCATCAGAAGATTTTTCCCCGCCTTCCGTGGGTCCGCCCACCTCGTGAAATGGGCAAGTACACTAAAATGAGTGGGACGACTTCATCAGAAGCCCCACACCCACATAGGTAAAAAGGACCACTCCAAAACCGATCATGGCGAGCGCGGCCCGGGTCGAATCCTTCCATCCTCTGACAATCCGCGCATGAAGATAGAGGGAGTAGAAAAACCAGACGATCGTGGTCCAGAGTTCTTTGGGGGTCCAGAGCCAGTAGGTTCCCCATGCATAATAGGCCCAGATCCCTCCGGCGATCATGGCCGTGGAGAAGAGGAGATAGCCCCAGAGATTGGCCTTGTACTCGGCCTTCATCGGGACACTTTCCCGGCCGGAAAGAAAATAATCGAGCCCCCCCAGAAAACCGATGGCGAAAAAGGCATAGGCGAGGAAGGAAAGCCCCACGTGGACCTCAAACCAGTGTGTCTTGAGGACCGGCGGAAGGGGGAAGAGCTTCTTCGGGGCGAAGAGACTGCACAGGAGGATGATCGCGGTCATGATGCTTCCCCCCTCCAGAAAGGTCAGGGAACCGTAGGTCATAAAGAAAATCCACGACAGAACGGCAAGGCTGAGCGCGAAAAAAGAGAGGGTGTCAAAGACCCCCACCAATGGAATCCTTCCGGCCTCGGCCGTCCTGATACAAAAGGCGGCGAGGTGAAGTCCCGCGGCGACCGGCAGCAGGCGCGGTTTCCACCGTAACGGAGCCAGGATGACGATCACGTACCCGGCCAGCGCAGCGTAAAAAAGAAGAAGAAAATTCCGATACATTGCTGGATCCGACATGTCTTATTCTACCCGGATCCCGTCCGTATCACAAGCAAGAAAGTATCGCTGGATTCGGTAAAAGAGATCCAGGTTGACAATCCCCGGAATGTCTGCTAATGCTTGTCAAAGAGAGGGGTCCTCCCGTCTCTCATTTTTCCTGTACGTCGGAGTGAAAGATCAGGGGCAATAATCAGGGGTTTCATACCCGGGTGGGATCAGGATGTCCGGATCATGAAATGGATCGAAAAACGCAATCGGGACAAATGTCATCAGTCATTTCGCCAGATTCTGAACCTCGTGGACCTGACCGATCGATCGATGGAGGAACTCTGTGAGAAATGCGCCGACCTTCCGGATCCCAAACAGCTGATCACCCTCGCGCTGGATCAGGTGCTGACTTTGAAAAAAAACGGTGCCACGGGATCCAGAATCAACCGTCCGAAATACCTTTGCATCTTTTACGAGGACAAGAAAGATTCCGTGCTGACTGGTGATATCTATCGTTCCACAACAGCGGGATTCGAGGTCCTGGCATCCGGCATTGGAATACAAAAGGATTCCTGTACCTCCTTCCAGGTGGCTCGGGAGGAAGGATTCGCGTTGAATGCTTCCGACGATCCTTCGTCCGTCCGGGAGTTTCAGGAGCAAATCTCACCCAGGATCCGGGATCTGATCAAGGAACCTCTCTGGAATTGTGTGGGGTACCATATCCACGGGGACCCCCTGGGGGTCCTGATCGGCTTCAACTATCCCCGGCTGGTGGGCCGGTTTGAAAGCAAGGTCATGAAATCCCTCTCAACCACCGTCAGTTCTCTTTTCACGCTGGCCCGGCAGATCAACGAAATCAAGAAGGGATTCATCTATCTCGTCGAGGCCCTGGCCCGGGCCTCGGAGGTCAATGATGAGGATACCGGAAATCATATCGCGCGTGTCAATGCCTACGCCGGACGTCTGGCCCGGATCATGAACCAGCCTGAAGAGTTCTGCAGGGAAATTGCTCTGGTCGCTCAACTCCATGACGTCGGAAAGATCCACACCCCTTCCGAAATTCTCACAAAACCGGGACCTCTGACCCCTCGGGAAAGAGAGATCATGGAGCAACATACCCTCCAGGGAGAAATCATCCTGGGGCAAGGAGAAAAGCTTGTCATGGCGCGGAACATCGCCTGCGCCCACCATGAAAACTATGACGGCTCCGGTTACCCCAGAGGCCTGAAGGGAGATGAAATTCCCATGGAGGCTCAAATCGTCAAGGTCGCCGATGTCTACGACGCGCTGCGCTCCAAAAGACCCTACAAACCTCCCCTTTCGCACACGGATGCCTTGCGAATCATGAATTCATCCGACGGAGAGGTCCGGGCAAGCCACATCAATCCCGATCTGCTGCGACTCTTCCTTGAGAATTCCGAGGCCTTCAGGGAAATTTATGAAAACCTGGGATAAAGAGTCCCCACGCTTTATCCGGATCAACGGTTTCAGAATCGCCTATCATCGGCAAGGGGTCGGTGAACCTCTGCTCTTCGTTCATGGAATTACAACCTATTCCTTTATCTGGCGGAAACTGATCCCTGCGCTGTCCCGAGAGTTCGATGTAATCGCCATCGATCTTCTCGGCTGCGGAGATTCGGACAAACCGCTGGGGGTGGATTATTCTATTCAGGCGCAGTCCGGGATCATCCGGGAATTGATTCAGGAACTGGATGCCGGTCCGGTTCATCTGGTAACCCACGATATCGGCGGCGGGATTGGTCAGATCCTGGCAGTGACTACCCCTGAAATATGTGTGGACCTGACGCTGATCAATCCGGTAGGTTATGATTACTGGCCGGTTCAACCGATCCTGACCATGAGAATTCCCGTCATCCGCCAGATCGCCATGGCAATGCTCGATACCGGGCTCTTCCGGTCTATCGTCCGGCACGGGACCTATCACAAGGACCGGGTCACGGGGGAACTGATGGAACTTTTCCGGCGCCCGCTCAGGAGTCCGGAAGGAAGAAGGGGTTTTCTGCATCTTGCCAGATGTCTCAACAACGGCCAACTCATGGCGATTGCCGAGCAGCTCACACTCCTGAAGATGCCCGTGCTGATCATCCGGGGGGATGCAGACCCCTACCTGAGCCCGGCTATATCGGAAAGACTGCGGCGCGAGATTCCCGGGGCACGTTTGGAGCGAATGGTTACCGGGGGACATTTTATCCAGGTGGATGAACCGGAACGGCTGGTCAGTCTGATCACAAATTTTATCCGGGAACGGCAAAATGTCTGAGGCGGAACGAATCCGAAGAATTGAGGAACTCGAACGGACGGTCCGTCTTTTGACGGAAGAGAAGGAACTCCTGATGGAGAAGGCGGAAGACATCTATCTCCTCGGTATCCTCGCGGAGAAGTTCTCTCTGGAGAAGCGTTCCGACCCCATGGTAAGAATGACATTGGAGGCTGCCGTCTCCCTCAAGGAAATTGCCTATGCCGCTCAATTCTCCATCCAGGGAGAAAACCTGGTCGTTCTGGATGACCAGGGTCTGGACATCCGTTACTCGCAGAAGGGAAAGCGGATCCCTCTTGCTCCACCGATGGAGGATACATTCTTTCTCAGGAAAAAATTCTCGGAGATCCTCCCCGGGGACCCGTTGCCGGACTTCTTTCCTGAATGGACCGCTCCCACTTTCCCGAACGCCTACTATTTGATGCCGGTCCAGGTACGGAACAGTCCTCACTCCGTTTTCCTCTTTGTGAACTCGATCGATGACAGTTCCTATCTGAAGGAGATGCTTCCCCTGCTCTGCCGGATCGGGGACTTGCTCAGCGCGCGCCTGGAGAGTCTCTCGCTCCTTTCGGAGATTGCGGAATTGAACCGGACCCTTGAGGAGAAAGTCCAGGCGCGAACCGGAGAGTTGATGCAGACCAACGTCAGGCTGAAGGCCGAAGTGGCTGAAAGGAGACAAACAGAGGAAGAACTGAAACGTTTTCGAACCCTGATCAATCAATCCAATGACGCGATCTTTGTCATCGAACCCGCAACCGGGCGTTTTCTCGACATCAATGAAAAAGCCTGCACCAGTCTCGGTTATACGCGGGACGAACTCCTGTCGATGCGTGTCTCCGACATCGAGCTCCTGATCCCGAATCATCCGGCCTGGAAGGAAGAAGTCCAACGAATTCAGGGGGAGGAAGGTTCGGCCAGCATGATCCAGGGAAAGCATCTGCGCAAGGACGGATCCAGCTTCCCGGTGGAGGTCAATGCAAACCTGATTTCACAGGGAAAGACGGCGTACCTGATCGCCGTGGCACGGGATGTCAGCGATCGGCGGGAACTGGAGGCCCAGCTCCTGCAATCCCAGAAGATGGAGGCCCTGGGACGCTTCGCCGGAGGCATCGCCCATGATTTCAACAATATTCTGACCGCCATCATCGGTCACGCCGAACTGCTCATGA
This sequence comes from uncultured Nitrospirota bacterium, assembly GCA_964483105.1. GTDB lineage: Bacteria > CG2-30-53-67 > CG2-30-53-67 > CG2-30-53-67 > CG2-30-53-67 > CAYZZU01. Next base: position 76,844 of record CAYZZU010000007.1, on the reverse strand, counting down.
TGGAGCATGATTCGAAAAGCCCTGATTACGAGGGATTGAAAGCCATTCGGGATGTCTCCGAACGGGCGGCCCGCCTGACCCGTCAGATTCTCGCCTTCAGCAAACGGCAGGTTATGGAACCGGTCGTGCTCAACCCCAATGAAACGATCGGGGGAATGAGCGGGATGTTCACCCGGCTTTTAGGAGAAGACGTGGAATACCGTTTCCTTCCCGGACGGGGTCTCCGAATGATCGAGGCCGACCGTACGAAACTGGAACAGGTGATCCTGAACCTGGTTGTGAACGCGAGAGACGCGATGCCGGATGGTGGCTGCCTGACCATTCAGACTGAGAATATCCACCTGACGGGAAGGGATCGCACCTCTTGTCATGATCTTCCTCCAGGCGATTTTGTGCTGCTTTCCGTTTCCGACACAGGGTCGGGGATGTCGGAAGAGGTCAAGACTCACATCTTTGAGCCCTTCTTTACGACCAAGAAAGAGGGGACGGGCCTGGGGCTTTCCACGGTCTACGGGATTGTGAAGCAGATCGGAGGCTACCTGGATGTCTCCAGCCATCCTGGAGAAGGGACGCTCTTCCATGTCTATCTTCCGGCATTCTCCGAGGAGACACGGGGCGGGGAAAAGGCCGCCAAAGCAAAAAAACTGCCGAAAGGGAAAGAGGTCATCCTGGTAGTCGAGGATGAACCGGGCATCCTCAAACTCGCAGCCCAGATCCTGGAGTTTCTCGGCTACACGGTCCTCACCTCCAACAATGGCGAGGAGGCCCTCGCCCTCTTCAAGAGCCGGCCGGGCAGGATCGATCTTCTCCTGACCGATATCGTACTCCCGGACATCAAGGGAACGGAGATTGCTCAGAGAATGAGAACCATAGACCCCTCGATCCATATCCTCTTCATGTCCGGTTATCCGGAGGGGCCATCCAGCAAGACGGGTCACTTTGAAAGCGGTGATTTGTTCCTCCCGAAGCCCTTCACCCCCTCGATGCTGGCCATGAAGGTTCGCGAGGTCCTGAACCGCTGAAAAAACCGTAAAGAAGAAGTCTGAACACGCTCTATCGCTGGATTCGGGGGATTCGGGTTCCTTGTCACACCCATTAGATCGTGCTAAGATAAGCAACAATCGGGTAATCCGGACCGGAAAAACCGTTCCGCACAGAGAATACAAATCGTCATGTTCACGGAAAATGATCTGATTATTAGTGAAAAAAATTACAAAAGAACCCGCCTGGTTCTGGATATTCTCCGCAGGTTTCTGAAGGTCAACATCAAGGTACACAATCATACCGATCAATTTGAGAAAGGGGACATCCTTCTCTTCAACCATTTCGCCCGTTTCGAGACCTTTATCCCCCAATACCTGATCTTCGAACAGACCGGAAAGCTCTGCCGGTCCCTGGCTGCCCCGGAACTTTTCACGGAGGACGCCTTCGGCCACTATCTTCTCAGCATAGGCGCCGTTCCCACCACCCTACCGGACGTGATCCATTTCATGGCCTGCGAGATCAACCGGGGGTACAAGGTCGTCATCTTCCCGGAAGGGGCGATGATCAAGGACCGCCGGGTCCTGGGACCGAAAGGCCGTTTCCGGATTTACTCCAGAGAAAAAAGAGGGTATAGGAAACCTCACACCGGCGCCGCCGTGATCGCGCTGTACGCCCAGAGGCTTCGCGATCTTTTCCTGCTGGCTCATGAACGGAAGAACCGGAAACGAATCGTGGAGATGACCTCTTTGCTGCACGCCGAGAATGCGGATCAGGCACTAAAAATCGCATCTGAACCGGTCAGAATCGTTCCCGCTAACATTACGTTTCACCCCATCCGCGGGGATGAAAACTTTCTCAGCAAAATCGCGGAACGTCTCGGAACGATTAAGCAGGAACGGGTGGAAGAGGAACTGATTATCGAGGGCAATATCCTTTTTAAAGACACGGACATGGACATACGGCTCGGTGCTCCCATACGGGTCCGGGATTATCTGGGGCGGATCGATGACATACTGCTCAAAACAGGCTTCACACTTTTAAGAGATATCCTCAAAGAGAAGCGCCCTACCCCCTGGTTCAACCGCCTGGAGATGATCCGTTCCGAGATCCTTTCGGAACGGATCATGGTGGACTACATGCGGTCGATTTACTCTCTGACTACCGTGAATCTTTCGCATCTTTGCGCCGAGATCATCTACCAGCTCCTGGAGAGATATCAGCAAAAAGAGGTATCCAGAGACTTCTTCATGCGCGCTCTTTACCTCACGATCAAGAAACTGCAGGAGGCGGAGGGGGTATTCCTTCACAGAAGTTTGATGAACCCAGAACGTTACTGTTCCCTGACCACCTGCCCCATTCCGGATCTGAAAGAGTTTTTCCTAAATGCCTCCGCGGCCGGCCTGGTGCGGGAGGAAGAGGACAGTTATGTTTTCCTCCCTTCTCTTGAGCGGGAATACGATTTTGACAAAATCCGAATCAAGAATTTTATTCGCGTCCGTTATAATGAAATCCGGCCGATCACCGTGATCCAAGAAACCGTCCAGGAGGTTCTGACCCATTTTGATCGCCTCAACACCCCGGATGCGATCGCCTCCATGATCTTTGACGATGACAGGAGGAGCTACGACTGGGACAGTTCCATTTTCTGCCATTCACGATACGACGAGATCAACCGGGAAGAAACGCGCATCGGCTCCGGGAGTCCCTTTTTCCTGGTTCCGGAAAATGGCCGCCGACCCAAGGCGGGTGTGCTTCTGATACACGGCTTTTCCGCGTCTCCGGCTGAAATGAGGCCCCTGGGCGACTTCCTGGTCGAGAACGGCCTCGTGGTCTATGGAGTGCGCCTGAAGGGCCATGGAACCTCCCCCTGTGACCTGGATAGCCGCACAGCTCTGGATTGGTACCACTCCCTGCTACCGGGTTGGGAGGTCCTCCGGAAACTCTGTGAAAAAATCGTCCTGGTCGGATTTTCGATGGGGGGCAACCTCGGGCTTCGTCTGGCTGAGGAGAAGGGAAATCAGGTGGCGGGGATTGTCACCATTTCAACACCGCTCAAGATCCGGAACAAAAACATCGTCTTCGCGAACATCCTCAACCAGATTAACAAGGTGACCGCCTCGCTTCCCTATCTTACGGGGATCAAGAGATTCCGGAAGGGAGATCCGGAAAATCCGCACATCAATTACCAGAACATCCCCATCAGCGCGATCGCCGAACTGAAGAAGGTCATGGACCATACCCCGGACTGCCTGGAGGAGGTCGATCAGCCTGCGTTGATTCTGCAGGGAAGCGAGGATCCCACAGTCGATCCGTCCAGCGGGGAGATGATTCTGAAAGCCATCATGTCGAAACAGAAAAAACTAGTCCTGGTGGACACAGACAGGCATGTGATTGTCCTGGATCAAGGGTCCTCCGTCCACGAGGAGATTCTTCAGTTCATCCTTTCCTTACTGTAATCCAAGGTGGACGCGGGAAGCGTTCAGGATATTCGGAAGGGTTTCGATTTCCCGGAGGATTTCATCCGGGACGGGAGAGTCGACTCGGGACAGGGTGATCGCCGTTCCTCCCGCAGCATTCCTCCCGTTGTACATCTGACCGATGTTGATCCCGCAACGTCCCAGAATTTCTCCCACGTCTGCGATCACGCCGGGTCGATCCCGGTTGAAGATCACTAAAAAATCGCCGTCCGGCACCGCTTCCAGGTCAAAACCGTCTATCCGGATGATTCTCGGGCTGCGATTGTCAAAGAGAGTCCCTGAAACCCTGCCGGAGCCTTGATCGGTTTCCACGCTTACCGTGATCCTGTTCCGGTAATTTTCCGCGGTTTTCCGACGCGTCTCTTTCAGGCGGACTCCACGCTGAGTGGCGAGATGAACCGCATTGATACGATTGATTTTTTCTCCCAGAGTGAGGCTGTAGAGCCCGACCAAAATGGAACGGGTAAAGGAAGAGATCCTGGGAAGGTCCTCCCCGCCCGCCAGGTCGATTTCGATTTTCCGGAAACCGCACGGATGAAGTTGTGCCAGAAAGAGTCCGAGGGTTTCACCCAGACGAAGCCATTGCCGGTTCCGTGGAGAATTCTCCGTTTCCGAACCGGGAAGATTGAGTGCATGGGTGATCTCACCCCCTGTGAGATAGTCGACCAGCGATCGTATGGTCTCCATGGTTTCATCACGTTCCGCCTCTTTTGTGTATCCGCCGAGATTCGGGGTGCAGATGACCTTTTCAGAAAGATAGAGGGGATGGTCCTCCAGGTGTCGGGGAGCGGGAAGATCCAGGGCCGCACCCTGGACCTCCTCGTGAATGATGGCTTCGTACAATGCCTCTTCGTCCAGGATGCCGGTCGCGGAACAGGAGACCAGAATCACCCCCGGTTTCATCTTCGAGAGCGCCTCCTTCCCGATCAAACCCCGCGTGCCCGCGTTCAGGGGGACATGGATCGAGATCAGATCGGAGGATTGAATCAACTCCTGGAAGGATACCTTCCGGTATCCTTTTGCCTCCACACTTTCGGAGGAGAGGTTCGGATCAGAGACAATGATACGCATTTTCATACCGGCCGCGCGTTCCGCCACAAGCGCGCCCACCTCGCCGAAACCGATGATCCCGAGAGTCTTGCCCCTCAGTTCCCTTCCCTTCAGCCCGTTTCTTTCCCAGTCTCCCCTTTTGATGGAGGCATCCGCTTCGGTGATCCGGCGGGACAGTGAAAGCAACAACGTGACCGCGTGCTCGGCAATGGAGACTGCCACCCTTTCCTGAACTTTCACTACCAGAATTCCAAGATGGGTCGCGGATTCCAGATCGGTCCGCGTCTGACTGCCTCCGATCAATCCGATTACCCTGAGCTCTTTCCCGCAATGCAGTGTGTCGCCATCCAACTCGGTCTCACTACCGGCGATCAGAACCTGGCATTCCCCCAGAATCTCCCGCAGAGTGTCTGTGGTGATACCGGACTGCAGGATTACCTCGGCCCCCTCCACCGTTTCCAGAAGATGTACGGCTTCCGGTGGGAGAGGCACGGTGATCAGAATCTTCATGGTGACCTCACGGGTTGTGATTTCAATACTCTTTTCTATACCGATATCCCCGCGGAAAGTCAATGGGGATATGAGACATAGTGGGAGGGGAGCGAAACACCCGGGAACGTCGGTATTTCATTGCACATTGCGGGATCGGATCCAGGGGAGCGATTCCCTCTCTGCCGGTGCCGCTTGAAGGGATCGGGAACCTTCGGTAATATATAGAAAATGTCAAGACAGGAAGCGAGATGACGTTACCGTTCAAACGTTCGGAGAAACCGACAATCGGTGTCGAAGTGGAGATGCAGATTGTGGATCGAAGATCCCGCGAACTGGTCCCTGCGATTTTTCATATCCTGGAGGAAGTTCCCCGCTCCCTCCGACACCGGATCAAACCGGAATTTATCCAATCCACCCTGGAAATCAACACGGAGATCTGCCGGACCGTGGAGGAAATCCGGGAAAATCTGCTGGAACACTTCCAACTTGTCTTCCGGATCGCCCGCCGTATCGGAGTCGGTCTTCTATGCGCCGGGACCCACCCGATTTCATCCTGGAAAGAGCAAAAAATTACACCGGATCCCCGTTACAGAAGACTTCTGCAGGAATTCCAGGTTCTGGGACGGAGACTGAACATCTGCGGGTTTCATGTCCATGTCGGGATCAGCGACGGGAACAAGGCGACGGCGGTTCTCAACGTCCTCCGGGGGTACCTCCCTTATTTTCTGGCGCTCTCCACAAGTTCCCCCTTCTGGAGCGGTTACAACACCGGGATGTACTCTTCGCGGATCAAGGTGTTCCAGGTCCTTCCCACAGCGGGTCTTCCTCCCCGAATGAAGAACTGGAAAGAATTTGAATCGCTGGTGAGGATCCTGACCTCCACACGCACAATTGAAAACACAAGAGAGATCTGGTGGGAGGCGAGACCCCATCCGGTGTTCGGAACCCTCGAGGTTCGCGTCTGCGATACGCCGTCCACGCTGGACGACATGATCGTCATAACGGCGCTGATCCATGCCGTGGTGGTACATCTCGGCACACTGTACGAAAAGGGGACGCTTCCAAAGATTCCCCTTCGACAACTGGTGGAGGAAAACAAGTGGCAGGCGGCCCGTCACGGACTTGAAGGATATTTCATCGATTACCGGACGCATCGGACCATCGGGATTCGGGATGCTGTCCGGGGTCTGGTCTCGGATCTCCGGGAGACGTCGGAATCCCTGGGAAGTTCTACTTGTCTGAACAACGTGGAAAAAATCCTGAAGCGGGGAACCAGCGCTCATGAACAGCTCGACGTATTCCGGAAAACAGGGGATCTCATTTCCGTAGTGGATCACTTGATGGAGAAAATGCCGCAATGATTTCAGCAAAGGAAATCGCCCGGAAGGTGGACGCCCTTCAAGAGGATCTGATTGAGCTGAGAAGACGTTTTCACCGAACCCCGGAACTCAGCAACCGGGAGATCAAGACCTCGGCTCTGATTCGCGAAAATCTGGACGCCTGCGGGCTGAAGGTTACCTCGGGCCTTGCCGTAACCGGCGTCGTGGGCCTCCTTGCGGGGGAACGCCCCGGCAAGACCCTTGCGTTGCGCGCGGACATGGATGCCCTTCCTATCCAGGAAACCAAAAACTCCCCTTACAGGTCCGAGGTTCCGAACGTCATGCACGCCTGTGGTCATGATCTGCATATGACCGCGGTGATCGGTGCGGCACGCATTCTGTCGGAGTACCGCGACCGCCTGGATGGCAATATCAAATTCATTTTCCAGCCTTCCGAGGAGCGGGTATCCGGCGCGGAGCGGATGATCGCTGGGGGGGCAATGAAAAATCCAGAAGTCTCCGCAATCCTCGGGTTGCACGCCTATCCCCTCCTTCCCACCGGTATCATCGGGATCAAGTACGGCGTGATGATGGCTTCTTCAAACCGCTTCTCAATCCATATTTATGGGAAAACCGGTCATTCCGCCAAACCGCACCTTGCCGTCGACGCCATCTCGGTCTCCACCCTGGTGGTTCAGGCGATCCACCTGATTGTCAGCAACCGGATAGACCCCATTCACCCTGCCGTAGTCTCCATCGGCATGATCCGGGGCGGAACCGCTGAAAACATTGTCTGCGACCACGTGGAATTAAGAGGAACCATTCGGGCCACATCCCGAAGCGTCCGGGATCGTATTGTCCGAAAGATTGAGCAGAAGGTTCAGGGAATCACCGGCGGTATGGATGCCCGCTACCGCTTCCATATGGAAAAGGGGTCCCCACCTCTGGACAACCATCCCGTGATCACCCGTCTGGTGGAAAAGAGCGCAATCGAAATCCTGGGCCCGGAACAGGTTCGGCGTCTGGAGGAACCTTCCATGGGAGGAGAGGATTTCTCATTCTACATGGAACGGATTCCAGGATGCTATTTCAGGATCGGGACCGGGAACCCGGACCTGGACACCTGTCACTACCTGCATAGCGACCTCTTTGACATAGACGAAGATGCAATTTCCGAAGCGGTGAAGGTCCTGTGCTGGTCGGCCATCCGGTATCTGAACCGGAACGCCGGAGAGGAGACCGGCCGGTGAATACGAAAACCCGCGGTGTGATTGCCGCAGGCCATCCCGGAACGGCCCGGGCGGGGGCCCGGATGCTCAAGCTGGGAGGAAACGCTTTCGACGCGGTGACTGCTGCCGCATTCGCTTCTTTTGTCTGTGAGCTTACACTGACCAGCGCCGGAGGCGGTGGATTCATGACGGGGTACCGGAGGTCGACCGGGGAAGCGATTCTGGTCGATTTCTTCGTCAACATGCCGGGACGGGGAACCTTCCGCAAGGTCGGATCCGAAAATTTCTTTCCCGTTCAAGTGAATTTCGGAGCCACTCATCAGGAATTTTACGTGGGAGCGGCCTCCGTAGCCGTTCCGGGGGGAATCGCGGGTTTGTTTGAAATCCATCAACGGTTGGGAACCCTTCCGTTCGAGACCGTGTTGGAACCGGCGATCGAACTTGCACGTGGAGGAATCACGGTCAACCGGCATGCGGCCCATCTGCTGGCCCTCCTCGAGCCGATCCTGACCCTCACGGAGGAAGGCCGGAGTTTCATGGCACCGGGGGGGAAACTGTTACGTGAAGGGGATCGCCTGATCCTGAACGCTTTTGCCGATACACTGGAGGAACTTTCACGGCAGGGACCGGATCTGTTCTATCGGGGTGCCATCGCTCGACGGATTGTGCGCATCGTACAGGAAGGAGGAGGTCTTCTGACCGCGAAAGACCTGGAGGCCTATCGGGTCATGATACGTGATCCATTGAGTTTCCGGTACCGAGATGTGACCATTTTGACAAATCCTCCTCCCTCCTCCGGCGGAGTTTTAATCGGTCTTTGCCTGAAGATGCTGGAGGGGATTTCCTTCTCCCGCGATGAGTTTCTGACATCCAGGGTCTTGAACGCCTTTGTCGCCGCCATGCAGATCACCAACGCAGTCCGGGAATCGTCGGTGACAGGACGAACACCGGATCGGAAGTTTTCCGACATCCTGCGATCCGAGGCACGGATCTCGGAATATCAACGTCTGCACCAGAGTATCCTGCAAGGAGAAGCCTCTCTTCCCGAACTCCAGGAACCATCCGGTGGGTCCTCCTCCACAACCCAGATCAGCGTTCTGGATGAAGAGGGAAATGCCGCATCTCTCACGGCATCCAATGGAGAAGGGTCGGGACTTGTGATCCCGGGAACCGGCATTTTCCTGAACAATATGCTGGGTGAGGAAGATCTGCACCCGACCGGCTTTCACGATTTCCCGACCGGCCGCCGGATCTCCTCCATGATGGCTCCGACCATTATCCTCAGAGGGGCGGAACCCGTTTTTGTCCTCGGAAGCGGGGGGAGCAACCGGATCCGATCCGCCATTACGCAATCGGTGATGAATCTGATCGATTTCCAGTTCAACGTGGAACATGCGGTCAGTGCCCCCCGAATCCACTGGGAACGGGGCGTCTTGAACCGGGAACCAGGAATTCCCGGTTCAGTCGCGACTCACCTCTGCCGGCCCGGACGGTGCGTTTTCTGGGAAAAAGCCAACCTGTTCTTTGGAGGCGTGCATGCCGTGGCGTACGACCCGGAGACCTCCACCTTCTCCGGAGCCGGGGATCCACGAAGGGGCGGGGCTGTGATTTCCGTCGACTGACTGCAGGCGACCGGTTTCGTAAGCGGTCGTTTCCATGGCCCGGTCAAACCAAAAAAAACCCTGAAACCGGTGGAAGTATCCGATCGGTTTCAGGGCGGATCCGGGAAAGTAATTCGTATCAGGTGAAAAGATTGATTTTCGCCTCACTCGCGACATCCAGGTAAGTGGCCGCGCCGACGAATTCAATCCCGTCGATAAAATCGCTCTGCTCAAACCCGAATAGCTCCACGGTCATCTGGCAGGCCATCATCTTGACGCCGGCGTCCAGGCAGAGATCGCGAAGTTGCTCAATAGTCGCAACTCCATTGTTGGCGATTGTCTTCTTCATCAGGGCCGTGGCTACACTCTCATAGCCCGGAATATTGGCCTGGATGATGTTCGGGATGTTCCAGCTGATATTCCGGAACCACTTCGGACCCATGGGCATCTTCATCGGCATGGCCGGATTGCCGAGCGGACTCACCTGTGCCGTCAGCTTCTTTTTGAGCAGTGTCAATCCATAAAAGGTAAAAAAGATGGTTACATCAAAATCCAGAGATGCCGCCGTGGATCCGAGAATAAACGGCGGATAGGCCCAGTCCAGCGTCCCTTTTGTAGCGATAATCGTCATTTTTGTACCCATACCTTCCCCTCCCTTTGGCATTGAAAAGCATTCCAGATACCATTTGTCCGTCCATCCCACAGGACGGCAGGAGAACCCCCTCTCCCATATTCAAAACAGTGTTTGGTAATTTAGCAGAAGAGAACGAGAAATGGAAGGAAAAAAAAGGTCCATGGTATTTTTCCCCACTCCATCCGGAGAGCCGGATGCCGTCTATGCTACGTCCCGGATCCGGATCCAGCGGGAGCCCCTTCACAGCATGGAGATCCCCCGTTGTACCTCCCTGGTAAACATGCTCTCAAACCGTTTCATCCGCGTCCCGATGATCTCCGCCACATTCTGCATGAGGAGAAAACCGAACTCCGTGTCTTCCTCGCAGAGATGCAGCAGGGATGGCCCTTCTATGGAGAGCATCCTGAGAGGTTTCCGGCAGACCCCGGACAAGGTATAGATATGCGGCGGAACCAGCGCCGACCATCCCACGGAATCCCCTTTCCCCTTCGTATCGATGGCGATTTCGCTCTCCACATTTCCGATTCGGAATCGGAAGGTCAGGTCCAGCACGCCGTCTAGTATGATATACAACAGATAGGCGGCGTCCTCTTCAGAAAAAACGCGCGCCTTCACCGGGTAGCTGACTTCCGTTGTATACAACATGATCTTTTCGATCTTTTCATGAGCGATTCCCTGAAACAGCTGATTCTGAGTAAGATCTTCCGTTCCGGCCATCATCTTTCCCCCTATTCCGACGGTTCTGTGAAGAAGTCCGTCTGGTTTAAGAACTCTTCCGACTATTCCGGATCAGGAGGATCACCGTTCCCATCCTCCCGTCCTTCCTGCTTTCTGAAAAGAAGAGAAGTCTCATCAGACAAGAGACCGCAGGCCGTGTAATTGACAACCCAGAAGAGGATGGCGGCAATCGGGATGGCCACAATGGCGATCCCGGTTCCCGGACCGGTGGATTCGTGCAATTGCCGCGCCATGTAAATCAGGTAAAAAAACCAGCCGAAAAACCCGAGGATGAATAGATTGAAACAGAACACCATGGCGATCTGAGCCAGATAAACCGTTTTTCCGGGGGGGTGGGCCATGTTGATTCCTCCTTCGTCATGATCAATGCCTGGATGACTCCGTCGCGGGAACTCGTGCCTCATCCCCGCTGACATGCACTCGCATCTCGGTTTTCTGAATCAGGACCGGCCGGTAGAGGTAGTGCGTTTCCACATGGATGGCCAGTTCCCTGTCGGGATCCACCAGAAATCTGAATGTTTCCGTCAGGGGGTGGTCCGGAGCAAGGCGGTTGTCTTCAAGGATCCGGCCCTCCTTCAGCAAAAGCGCGGCGTCATCGGCGAATTCTCTGCCGGATGCCCTCTCCACCATCCTTTTGCGATAGGACTTCCTGCGGTATATCACTTCCCCCCCCGGCAGTGGTTTGACTTTGCATACCAGCACCAGACGCCTGGAGGGAATCCCCGTGGGAAGCAGATGACCGGCGCTTTGGTTGGTCAACCGAACCACCACCGTAAGATGTCCCCCCCTTCGATCCACCTTCCGGATTTCCGTTCGGATACTCGGAAGCCCGGTTTCATGAGAAAAACGGAGAGAATCCTGATTCCTGTTTCCGGACACCGGAAACAACTTCCGGAATTTCATCATCCTGTGGTCCCTGATTTTCGAGGAAGTGAGCGGCATATGACAGTCCTGACAATGAACCCCTTTTCCTGCATAGGAACTTTCTTTCCATTCCGAATAGGTTCCCATGATCGGGAAATCATTCTTCCCCGCGTATTCATGGCATCCCGCGCAAAACACGGAGCTGGAAAGGACCGGGGAAGAAGGGGAGCCGGAATTGGATCGGAGACAGACGGATCGATGATCTGAAGGTCCTTCCGCCCTTCCCAGGAGATAGGGATTTCCCGTATTCGAGAGCATAACACCCACAACGGAATGACAGAAATCACAGGTCACCCCCTCTCGGAATTTCTCCGGGTCCCGGTTGTGCAGGCTTAGAGGGGCATGACAGCGAAGACAAAGCCTTTGTGTCCCTTTAAAGTCATGGATGGAAGAGACCGCATAGGTGGCCTCAAAAATAGGGTCATCCATCGCATGGGCATGCATCGACCGGCTCCAGGAACGATAGATCTGATGATGACACGCGCCACACTTTTCAGAGGCTACGAACCTCTCCCGCCCGGATCCGGAGCCTGAAAGTGCCCCGCTCCCCGCAAAAACCCGACCGAAGAAACCGTCCGGAAGAATCAGGAAAAAGCCGGCCGTTAACGTCATGAAAGATCTTCTCAACCGGCATGATAACGTTCCTTTTCCTGAAGGCATGATCACGGATACCTGGTGATTATCATGCACATTTCAATATCCCCCTAAGTGGAGGCGGCGTGGGATTCACGTCCTGAAAAAGATTTATGCAACGGTTGTGCCACCTGGACGAAATCACCCAGAAAAACCATAATATATTGTTTTTCAAATGGTTTTCACCTTCCCTTTGGGAAATGCAGCGATGTATGAAAACCGGTCACCGTACGGAAATCGGAGGAAAGAGATTGGCTATATTATTCAAGAAGTTATGGCCATATTCCGAAACGCGTCTCTTCCGGATGTCGCGAAACCGGACAGATGAACGTTTCGAAAATTCTTCGGCCGGAATCCTTATGATTCCTAATTAAAACAGAATGTTACAGAACCATCTGTTATCCGGTAAGCTGTTCCACTCTTTGGCATACGTTTTGCTGTACAGTCAGGTGAATAGAATGCCACCACACAGTCTGGGAAGGAGTCTCATGAACCAAAACACGTTCTTCTCCGGTTTTGTTCTGCTGATCTTTCTTCTACTCATCTGCTTCCTCTCCTTCCCGAGCGGGGCGGAGGCCGTATCCCAACCGATCCAGTATAATCATTATAAGCATACGCAGGAACTGGAACTGGAATGCGTACTCTGTCATCAAGGGGTCAGGACCCGGATCCGTGCCACGCTTCCCGGCGTCGCGGTCTGCATGGAATGTCACGCAGAGGCGGTTACCGACAGTCCGGAGGAGGAAAAAATCCGGAAGTACGCGGCTGAACACAAGGAGATTCCCTGGCAACGCCTGTTCCGGCTTCCCGGTCATGTCTTCTTTTCCCACAGGCGGCATGTCACGGTAGCGGGCCTTGACTGCACTAAATGTCATGGAGACATGGCCCTGCGCAAGACTCCCCCTGAAAAGGCCCCGATGAAAATCTCCATGAATGCCTGTCTCTCGTGTCACAGAAAGCTCCATGCCAGTACCGACTGTGTTTCATGTCATCATTGAATGGAAGATGAGGTGACCATGAGCCTGAAAAGAAGAGATTTTATCAAACTGCTGGCCGGTACGACCGCTTTCGGAACGGCCTACCGGTACGGCCTTTTCCCCGGTTTCGCCAAAACACCCGGATTTGAATCGGCCGCCCGGCAACTGGAGGATGTTTCCCTCCGACCCCCGGAAGAAAAATGGGTTCCTTCCGTCTGCCGGCAGTGCGCCGGAGGATGTGGAATTCTTGTCCGCCTCTATGGACAGCGGGCGGTCAAGATCGATGGGAATCCGTTACACCCCGTCAACCGGGGGAGGCTCTGCGCGCGCGGGCAGGCCGGGCTTCAATTCCTCTACGATCCCGACCGGATTCAAACACCGCTGGCCCGTGCCGGGGAACGTGGGGAGGGGCGTTTCAAACCGATCTCCTGGGACGAGGCCCTGTCCACAGTCCGTGAAAAGATGATCCGGCTCCGTAAACAGGGAAGGCCCGAAGCCCTGGTTCTGTTGACGGGACCTGAAAGAGGAATCAACCGCAACGTATCGGAACGGTTTATGGAAGCCTACGGTTCACCCAACCTGATCCGTTTCCACAGGGAACGGTCGGAAGGAAGGATTCCGGGAATTGACCTGATGCAAGGTTCCGAAGGCGGCATTACCTACGATATCGCAGAGGCAGCGTATATTCTCTCCTTCAACAGCGCCTTTCTCGAGGATCCCTGGTCCCCGGTTCAGACCTACCGCGCATACGGGAAGTTCCGAAGAGGACGCAACGAATTGAGGGGAAAACTGGTCCACATCGAACCGAGATTGTCGGTCACGGGAGCCAAGGCGGACCGGTGGGTCCCCATCCATCCCGGAAGCGAAGGGGTCCTGGCCATGGGAATCGCAGCCGTTCTGATCGTGGAACGGCGTTTTGACGAAGATTTTGTCGCGGAACGGACTTTCGGGTTTGAGGACTGGCGGGACTCTCAGGGAACCCTCCATCCCGGATTCAGGACACTGGTTCTTCAGGAATATCCCCTGGACAAGGTCGTCAAACTCACGGGAGTTTCGAGGGATACCATCATCACGCTCGCGAGGGAATTCGCCCAATTTCGTCCCTCCCTGGCCCTTGGAAACGACGCGGGGGGATTCGGAAACATGGGCCTCTATAACCGGATGGCCATTCACGCGCTGAATGCCCTGGCGGGCAGTTTCCAGAACCCCGGAGGGGTCCTCACCCATGCGAAAATTCCGAAGATGCCGATTCCGGCTTTCCAACCCGATCCCGTTTCCATAAAAGGACGCGCGCATCCAAGAATCGACGGGGCGGGAAGCGGAGAACACGCCATGGTACGGGATGTCCCCGCGAACCTGACAAAACAATTCCTTGCGAAGCAGCCCTATCCTGCGGAGATACTCTTCCTGCATGGGGCCAATCCGGTCTTCGAAAGTCCGGAACCGGACCGGCTTGTGTCCGCGTTGAAAAACATCCCCTTCCTGGTCAGTTTTTCTCCGGTCATGGATGAGACGTCCAGGTTCGCGGATCTGATCCTTCCGGATTCGATCTATCTTGAAAAATGGCATCTCGATACCTGCCATACCCTCACCGGAAATCCGGTGGTGAACCTCAGTCGGCCGGTGCTTCCGCCGGTTTTTGATACCCGGGACACCTCGGAGGTTTTGATCAAGCTGGTTCGGTCTTGCGGAGGAACACTCGCGCGGGCCTTCCCTCCGGGAAGTTATGATGAACTGATCCGGGGCTCGGTACGCTCTCTCCAGGCTTCCGGCCAGGGAGAACCGTTCGGTGCCCCACTGGAAGAACTCTGGACAAAGCTGCTGGAACGCAGCGGCTGGAAGGTCAGGACCCGGGGACGCTTTGACAAATTCTGGGCGGATCTTCTGACCCGGGGTGGATGGTGGGATCCGGTCTATTATCCCTACGAGTGGAAACGGGTGTTCTCCACACCTTCCGGACGGTTCGAGTTCTATTCCCTGACCGCGCAGAGATTTCTTGACGGGCTCCCGGAGATCCAGAAGGATCTTCTCCTGCAAGGAGTGCCCAGGGCTCTCAACATGGATCAGGAGGACTCCATCTGTCTGCCTCACGGGGATCCGGGCGGTATCCAGGGGAACCAGCCGCTCTTCGACCTGGAAGTGAATCCTTACCTGATTCCCGTGCTCAGCGGATTGTCTCATACCAATGAACCCTGGTTGCAGGACATCACGGGATTTCACGTCTACCAGAGCTGGCATACCTGGGTGGAAGTCAATCCGGAGACCGCCCGACAGGCCGGAGTCCGCAAGGGGGACTGGGTCAGGATTGAATCTCCGAAAGGCAGGATCAAGGCCCGGGTCAGACCCTATGAAGGCGTGGGGCCGGGTGTGATCAATCTGCCGGTCGGGCTCGGTCATAAGACAGGCGGCCGATGGACCGGGGGAATCGGAGAAAATATACTTCAACTGGTCCATGCCGAAAAGGAACCCTTTACGGGGCGGTATCGTTTTCACCGAACCCGCGCGCGAATGGTAAAAATAGACGGATAGAGACCACCTGAACGTATCGATTTGGAAGGGAGAATCCAATGCCAAGATGGGGAATGGTGATTGATCTGGACAAATGTACGGCATGCCAGGCCTGCGTGGTCGCCTGCCAGGCGGAGAACAACATCCCAAACGCGAATCCTGAAACAGCGGCTCAGGGACGGAATATCCACTGGCTGGAACTGATTCCCTTTATCGAGGGGAAATTCCCTCACACAAGCATGCGACTGATGCCCCGTCCCTGCATGCACTGTGACAACGCTCCCTGTACGAAAGTCTGCCCCGTCGGGGCCACGCAGGTCAGTTCCGAAGGAATCGTCGGGCAGATTTACCCTCGCTGCATCGGTTGCCGGTACTGTACAGCCGCCTGTCCCTATACCCTGAAATATTTCAACTGGTTCGATCCGGAATGGCCGAGGGGGATGGACCGGTATCTGAATCCGGATGTATCGGTCCGTTACAAGGGCGTGGTGGAAAAGTGCACCTTCTGTTCCCACCGGTTGCAGAAGGCCCGGGACCAGGCCCGTTATGAAGGACGGGAACTGGGGCCGGACGACTACATGCCGGCATGTGTCCAGACCTGCCCCGCCGAGGCCATGTACTTCGGCGATCTGGAAAACCCCCGATCCAAAGTTTCGATCCTGGCACGAAGCAAACGGGTATTCCGTCTGCTCGAAGAACTGGGGACAGAACCCAAGGTGTTTTTTCTGAGCGAAGGAGTTTGAGATGGATCTGAAGAAGGCCTGCGAACATGATGAAGACGTCCTCCTCCAGCCGATTCTGAAAGCCCATCGGAATTACTACATCACCGTCGTTCTCCTCTCCCTGATCGTAGTCGTCGCATTCATTGCGTATTTCCGTCAGTTACAGTTCGGGCTGGGGGTGACGGGGCTGAACCGTCCCGTTTACTGGGGATTCTACATCACCAATTTCGTCTTCTTCATCGGGATCAGCCATGCCGGAACGTTGATTTCGGCTATTCTCCGGATTGCTCAGGCGGAATGGCGACGGGCGATCACTCGTTCGGCCGAGGTGATCACTGTCATGGTGATCTTCTTCGGGGTCGCCAGCATCCTGATGGATCTGGGACGACCGGACCGGGTCCTCTATATCATCAGCCACGGACGATTTCAGTCCCCCCTCCTCTGGGACGTTACCAGTATCACCACCTATCTGACCGCGTGCACCATCTACCTCTACCTTCCCCTGATCCCGGATATCGCCCTGATGCGGGACCGTGTAAAAAAAAGAAGATGGCTCTACACGGTCCTGGCGCTCGGATGGACCGGCACGCCGAAACAATGGAAACGCCTGGAACGGACGATCTCCGTCATGGCCATCCTGGTCATCCCTGTCGCGGTTTCCGTCCACACGGTGGTTTCTTTCGTCTTTGCCATGACCGTTCAGCCGATGTGGCATTCCGCCATCTTCGGCCCCTATTTTGTGGCCGGGGCCATCTATTCCGGGATCGCCGCCTTGATCATCGCCATGGCCCTGATCCGTTGGGTCTATCACCTGGAGGATTACCTGAAGGATATCCACTTCCAGAATCTGGGGATTCTTCTCTTCGTCATGACACTTCTCTGGGCCTACTTCACATTCTCCGAGTATCTCACCACATTTTACGGAGCGGAACCCTCCCATATGCGGGTTTTCTGGTCCAAATTCACGGGAGAATACCGATTCGAGTTCTGGGGAATGATCCTCTGTTGCCTGGTCATTCCCGTGATCTTTCTCAGCAATCGGAAGCTCAGAACCATCAAAGGATCCGTGTTCGCGTCGTTCACCATTACCATCGGCATGTGGCTGGAACGATACATCATCGTTGTCCCCACCCTGGCCAACCCGAGACTCCCCTATGAGCGTGGAATCTACCATCCAAGCTGGGTGGAACTCTCCCTGTTGGCCGGCTGTTTCGCCTTCTTTATTCTTTTGTATGTGCTCTTTACTAAATTCTTCCCCATCATCTCGATCTGGGAAATCAAGGAAGGTCGGCAGCACGCCGTGGCGGAAGTAACAGACCGGGTCAGAACATATCTGCCCGGAAACTCCGGCGCGGAAACAAAACCGGAAGTTCTTTCACCGGAACACGCGGAAAAACAATGATGAAAACAGAAAAGGGCCTTCGAAAAAACCGCGTGGCCTGTAGTGAGAAAAGGGCCCAATCAGCAGGGAGGTGAATCTCATGAAAGCAAATCCGCATCCAATCCGTGCTGCAAAAACTGTTTTTCTACTGGGATCTCTTCTGCTCTTCCTGGCAGCCTCCGGCGCCCTCTTCCCGGAACCCCTCACCGCCGCCGGGGGAAAAGCGGCCTTCCTTTTCCCTCAGGACGCAACCGCCGGCTGGAAACTCTTCCTGTCTAAAAACTGCATCCGCTGTCATTCCATCTGGGGCCAGGGATCCGGCACCATCGGACCGGATCTGGGACGAATTCACATCAGTCACCTCTCGGAAGGACAGCTTGCCACCAACATCGTCAACCACCTCCCCACGATGTGGGAAAAAATGCAGCAAGAAGGACTTCGCTATCCAGAGATTACGGATCAGGAAATGGCCGAACTCTTTTCCTTCCTCTATTTCATCCGTTACGTGGACGAGCCGGGGGATCCGGTCGCAGGGAAAAATCTGCTCTCCAACAAGGGGTGCATCCGTTGTCATTCCATCCTGGGCAAGGGAGGGAAAATCGGTCCGGATCTGACACGGTGGGGAGTCTATATCAATCCTATCGTCTGGGCACAGAAGATGTGGCAGCACGCTCCGCGCATGGAAAAGGAGATGAAACGGAAGGATATGGCCTGGCCCAAGCTGAACGCGAAAGATATGATCAATCTGGTTGCCTATATTCAAAGTATCGGGGGCAAAATCCGGGAAGAGTATCATCTCGAACCCGGTTCACCGGAACGGGGACGGGGTCTTTTTAAAATCAAAGGATGCGGAGATTGTCACAGCGTGAGAGGACGGGGGGAAAATATCGGTCCGGACTTCGGAAAGATCAAATTCCCCAGGACATTGGCGGGAATGGCCACTCTCATGTGGAACCATTCCCCTACCATGATGAAGATGATGAAAATCCGCAACATCCCGCGAAAAGACATCAATCCACAGGAAATGGCGGATATTCTCGCATACCTGTTTGCGATACGCTACTTTGATCCTCCGGGGGATCCCGTGAAGGGAGAAAAGGTGTTTGAAGCCAAAAACTGCGTTATCTGTCATGCCGTCGGGCGTGGAGGACGCGAAGGAACCATCGGCCCGAATCTGGGGAGACTGCATCAGGTTTCCATTATCAAGGTAACGGAGTCCATCTGGAACCATGGTCCGACCATGATGCAGAAGATGAGGGACTACGGTTTTTCCTGGCCCGTTTTGAAAGGAACGGACCTGAACGATCTGGTCGCTTTCCTGAAAACGTCCAAAATCAAGTAGAAGGAAGCCGCAAAGAGGGGCTTTCGTCAAGCCGACGCTCACCGTTTACACCTTGCGATTTTCGAGAAAATCGATTAAAGATGTAGATACAGGTATTGTGTGACCATCCCCTGGTGGACCGGGACAACCGGAAATTTGCGGGACAAGCGGTGATGCATCCGGCATCAAACCACGCGGAAAGACTGATGGAGATCGTGCGGCAACTTTCCCGTGAACTCCATCCCAAGCGGAAAGGCGTATCTCACCTCACCCTGGATGATTCCCTGGAAAAAGATTTCGGAATCGACAGTCTGGGAAGAATGGAACTTTTAAACCGCATCGAAGGTGAGTTTGAGATCCACTTACCGGAACAGGTCATCGCCACGGCGGAAACCTGCCGGGAACTCCTGAAAAAAATCGTGTCGGCGGAAGTCCGGGAAGAGTCCGGCGGGCGTCGGCGCCTTCCCGTCTCCAAGGTGGCCTTGCCTGCCTTGCGGGAAGAGATGATTGCACCGCCGGTTCAGGCAAAGACCCTCCTGGAGGTACTCGACCGGCATACACGATCTCATCCGGAACGACCTCACATCCTGTTTTATGGTGAAGAGGAGCGGAAAGATGAGATTTCCTTCGCGGATCTC
The DNA here is from genome assembly GCA_964483105.1 of uncultured Nitrospirota bacterium. Classification (GTDB taxonomy): domain Bacteria; phylum CG2-30-53-67; class CG2-30-53-67; order CG2-30-53-67; family CG2-30-53-67; genus CAYZZU01. Next base: position 57,216 of record CAYZZU010000007.1, on the reverse strand, counting down.
ATGCGTGGCGCCCTGCGCGTGGCCGGGGGACTCAAACAACTGAATTTCCGGCCGGGAGAGACTGCGGCCATCATGCTTCCGACCGGACGGGATTATTTCTATTCCTTTTTCGGCATCCTGTACGCCGGGGGAATTCCTGTCCCCCTTTATCCGCCTGTACGTCTGTCCCAGATCGAAGAACATCTGCGTCGGCACGCAGGCATTCTTGAGAATGCCCTCGTGAAGACCCTGATCACGCAACGCGCGGCCAAACCGGTTGCCCATCTTCTTCGGTCCCGGGTCAAGGGGTTAAGAGATATCATTACGCTCCGCGATCTGCCGGACCCGGAGGATACGGTATCGGCACCGGACCTGAGCGGCGATTCGATCGCATTGCTCCAATACACCTCGGGAAGTACGGGCTCCCCCAAGGGCGTGGTCCTGACTCATGACAATCTTCTGGCCAATATACGGGCCATGGGACAGGTCCTCGAAGTAACCTCCCGGGATGTCTTTGTGAGCTGGCTCCCTTTGTATCATGATATGGGTCTGATCGGAGCCTGGATCGGAAGCCTCTATTTCGCGACACCCCTCATCCTGATGTCGCCTCTGACCTTTCTGGCCCACCCGGAGCGTTGGTTCCGGGCCCTTCATCATCACGGCGGAACCATTTCAGGCGGCCCGAACTTCGCGTACGAGCTCTGCCTTCGGAAGATCCGTGATCAAGATATCCAGGACCTCAGTCTCCATTCCTGGCGGGTGGCTTTCAACGGTGCGGAACCGGTCAGCCCCGAAACCCTTCTCGCTTTTCAGAAACGTTTCGCAAAATACGGTTTCAGACCCGAGGCTTTCACCCCTGTGTACGGTTTGGCGGAATCCTCAGTGGGATTGTCCTTCCCGCCGCTTCATCGTGGTCCCGTCATCGAGAAAGTCCGGCGTGATCACTTCAGGCGTACCGGCCGGGCTCTGTCCGCCCCGGAAGACGATCCGGACCCTCTCCGTTTTGTGGCCTGTGGATATCCCCTCCCCGGCCATGAAATCAGGATCGTCGATCCTGCCGGACGCGAGGTCCCGGATCGGGAGGAGGGGCATCTCCAGTTCCGGGGTCCCTCCGCCACAAACGGTTATTTCCGGAATCCCGCGGCAACAGCCTCCCTGTTCCACGGAGAATGGCTTGACTCCGGCGACCTGGCCTACCTCTCAGGCGGCGAGGTCTACGTGACGGGGCGCACCAAGGACGTCATCATCCGCGCCGGAAGAAATTTCACTCCCTATGAACTGGAAGAGGCCATCGGCAACCTTTCGGGAATCCGCAAAGGATGTGTCGCGGTTTTCGGAAGCCCCGACCGGGTTACCGGAACCGAACGGCTTGTCATCCTGGCTGAAACACGGGAATCTGAAGAAACACAATTGGAAAAACTTCGTCATGAAATCCATGCTGTAACCCATGATCTTTTCGGGACCCCTCCCGATGATGTTCTGCTGGTCCGACCGCATAGTATACTGAAAACCTCCAGCGGGAAAATCCGCAGAGCCGCCACCCGGACGCTCTATGAAATGGGATCGATCGCGGGGAAACCCCGACCGGTCTGGCGACAGATGCTCCGTCTGGCCTGGACAGGATCGTTGCCCCTGTTCCTCCGATACGCGAGAAAACTGTCCGGCCTGTTCTATGCCGCCTATGCATGGTCGCTCTTTGGAATGATCGCGGTTCCGGCCTGGATTCTCACCGCCCCGGTTCCGAGGGTTCAATGGTGCCGCGGTGTCGCCCGGTTCACCACCCGTTTCGCCTTCAAACTTGCCGGTATTCCCATTACCATCATGGGAGAGGACCGGTGCGCCCTGAATACCCCTTGTGTGTTGGTGGCAAACCACGCAAGCTATCTGGACGGTTTCGTCCTCGCATCGGTTCTCCCCTCCCGCTTCGCGTTTGTGGCCAAGCGGGGACTGGCCCGCCGTTTTCTGACCCGTCTCCCCCTGCAACGTATCGGAGCGGAATTCGTCGAAAGGCATGAATTCCATCAGGGGGTGGAAGACGCCGCGCGCATTGTCCAATCCGTGCATGAAAAGAAAAGCCTCCTGTTCTTCCCGGAAGGAACCTTCAGCCGCGCCCCCGGTTTGAAACCCTTTTATCTGGGGGCTTTCCTCTCTGCCGTGGACGGTGGGGTCCCTGTGATCCCCATAGCCATCAACGGGACCCGTTCCATCCTGCGCGCCGGCAGTTGGTTCCCACGCAGGGGAGCGGTGACGGTCACCATAGGGGAACCGATCCCGCCAGTGGAGTCCGGCTGGTCCTCGGCGATCCGGCTGAGAGACAAGGCCCGGGCCTTCATCCTCCGGCACTGCGGTGAACCGGATGTGTAAACGCGCTCAAAACCGATCCACCTTTTGACGTTCTGCATGATTTTCGCTATATATAATCTATGCGTCTGAGCGGATTCTTCACCCACCTGAGCATTCGAACCAAGTTGGTCATTGCCTTTTTGAGTATCGGTTTGATCCCGGCACTGATCCTGGGCGGCGTCAGCCTGGTCAGTTCCACTCAAGCCCTGGAACAGTCAGCAATCAATCAGATCCATGCTTCTCTTTCGGCAAAGACTGAACGGATCCGTGATCTTCTGCATCACTCGGAAAAGGACCTTGAACTCTTGAGCCAGTCCCCTTCCGTTATTACCTTTGTTCAATTTTATCCCGGCAACGTCGTGGGGAAAAACAATATCAACCGGATGTTGATCAACGCCTTTGAACGCGTCGCCCGGGGAAATCCCCTCTATCGGCGGATCAGTCTCTTCAACGAGAAGGGAGAACAGGTTTTCCGCCTGGATCGAAGAGGTGACGAACTGATCACGATGGGGCAGGATCAATCCCTGAATGTCCGAAAGGCTCCCTTTTTCTGGCGTGCCCTCGACACAAACCGGGGGGGGATTGTCTTGACCTCCGAGGTTCCTGACTCGGCTGAAAACAGGGCGGAGAGCGCGCTGACCTTTTCAACGGCCGTTTATGACCGGGGTTTGAGAAAGAGGGGGGTTTTAATCCTCCAGTTCCGTCTGAAAGATCTTTTGAAACACGCCCGGAAGGAGAAAACACCTCTGGGAAACACCTATCTCCTGAATTCACGCGGCAGGCTTCTGTACCGACTCGATATCATGACGGGGACTTCCGGTCAGGATACCTTTCCCGAGAGAATCGATCAGAGAATCCTGAAGGAAATCCTCTCCGGGAAGGAGGGTTTGATCACGGAAGGGAAAAGCCGGATCATCTCCTTTGAACCCATTGTTCCCGGTTTTTCCGATCCCGAGGAGTTCTGGGTGCTGGTGACCAGTCTCTCCCGCGCCGCCGTTCTGGTCCCCGTGTACCGGTTTCTTTTTTTCTTCGGGATCACAGTCGCTGTCCTGACCATCCTCGGCATTCTTCTCGGGGTCACCGCGTCCCATCATTTCACACGCCCGATTCTCAAATTGCACGAGGGAGCCCGGATCATCGCCACAGGAAACTTTGATCATCGTATTCAGGTACATACCCATGATGAAATCGAGGAACTCGCCGTGCAGTTCAACCGGATGGCCGAGCGTCTCAAAACCTCCCGGAACCGGCTTACTCAATGGAATGAAGCTCTTCAAAAAGAGGTCCGGGAAAGGACGGACCAGCTCTTTCAGGCGGAAAAAATGGCCGCTTTAGGCGGGCTGTCGGCCGGAATCGCTCACGAGATCGGTAATCCGCTGGCTACGGTCAAGATCAATATCCAGGTCTTGGAGGAGCAGTTGGGGAGAGAGTGTGCCCATCGCAAACTGCTGGAACGAATTGTCAAGGAGATTGACCGGTTGAGCCGCTTCTTCAAGACTTTCTCCTCCTTCGCGAAACCGGCGCGACCTCAGCTCTCTCCCTGTAATATCCGAAAGATTATCCAGGAAGTCGTCCTGTTCATTCAACCCGAAGCGTCTTCCCGGAAGATCGTGTTCGAGGAAAAATTTGATGAACCCCTTCCGAACGTACGGGTAGATTTTCAGGGGATCCAGCAGGTGTTTCTGAATCTTTTCCTGAATGCGATACAGGCCATGCCAGACGGTGGAACCATCACGGTCCGGGCCTTTCCTGAAGAAGGCCGTAAGACCGACTTTTCCGGAGACCACCGTGTCGTCGTGACGGTCTCCGATACGGGGATGGGCATTCCCGAAGGTCTGAGGTCCAAGGTTTTCGAACCTTTTTTCAGTACCAAGCCACAGGGAACCGGGCTGGGGCTCTCCATCGTTCACCAGATCGTGACGGAAAACCACGGAACCATCACCGTGGAAAGCACTCCCGGTGGAGGCTCCATCTTCCGGATCCGCCTCGAGGCGGAAAAGAGACCGGTCACCACGGATTCGGAATAGGGATTCAACAGGAAAGGATCGGATGATTTAGAATGGAACCGAACCTTCTGATCGTGGAAGACGACGAGTCCATGCGACTGACCCTCCAGGAACTCTTTCAGGAGGAGGGGAATACCGTGGTCTGTGCGGAAAGCGGAGAAGAGGCCATGGCGGAATTCGACAGAAATCAGCCGGATCTGGTCCTGATGGACATCCGCCTTCCCGGCATGGACGGCCTCCAGGTACTCAGGAAGATGAAAGAGGCGGTTCCCGATCTCCTGGTCATCATCATGACCGCCTATCCCCAGGTACAGACCGCCATCCGCGCGATGAAAAGCGGCGCCTACGATTACATCAACAAACCCTTTGAACTGGATGAAATGCGCATGGTCGTCCGCAAGGCCCTGGAAACCCAGGACCTGAAAAACGAAATCAGGACCTTGCGGAAGGAACGGGAAGGATCCTTCCCGAAGACAAAGATTCTCGGTCGAAGCCGTGTCACGCAAGAACTGCGGGAAATAATCCGAGTGGTGGCGGGAACTCCCAGGACGCCGGTCCTTCTGACGGGGGAGTCCGGGACCGGGAAGGAACTTGCCGCCAATGCCATTCACTTTCAGAGCCGACGGGCCAAACGGCCGCTGATCAAGATCAATTGCAGCGCCCTGCCGGATCATCTCCTGGAAGATGAATTGTTCGGTCATGAACGGGGGGCCTTCACCGATGCCAGGGAGGCCAAAAAAGGAATCTTTGAGATGGCCGACGGGGGGACACTTTTCCTGGACGAGATCGGGGAAATGTCCCCCGCCTTGCAACCAAAACTTCTCCGTGTTCTGGAAGGCGAACCTTTCAGGAGGGTCGGAGGCACCCGGGAAATCCGCACGGATGTCCGCATTATCGCCGCCACCAACCGTGATCTTGAGGCCATGGTTTCAAGAAAGGAATTCAGGCAGGACCTCTACTATCGTTTAAAGGTTATGGAAATTCGACTTCCTACCCTGAAAGAACGGAAAGAGGACATCCGCATTCTGGTGGACCATTTCGTGAAGCTGAACTGTCATGAAATGGGGAAGCCTCCGATGAAAATCACCGATCAGGCTCTTCAGATGCTTCTGAACTATTCCTGGGCCGGTAATGTGAGAGAGCTGAAAAACGTGATTGAAAGAGGAGTGATCCTGGCCGACGGAAAACCGATCGGAAGGGAGCATCTTCCCCTGGAACTCTGCAAATCCGCCGCCCGGGAGGCCCTGCAGAGACAGGTCTCCTTCCCCATGGATCTCACCCTGGAAGATTTTGAAAGAGAATACATACTGCATACCCTGGACAAGGTCAACGGGAATAAATCCGCCGCCGCGAAACGGCTTGGTATCTCCCGTTCCACCCTGATTGAACGTCTGAAACGCTACTCCTCAAATTCATCATAAAAAAACCTTGCATTTTTTGGGGCATTCTCATATAGTCATATCCTGATTCACGAATAAAGCACATTGTTATGATTTTTTCTTCAAACCTCAGCCCCTCGGGGACTGTCTTGAATCAAGGAAGGGGAGATGGAGATAAAAATGATCACACTGCGCAGACTATCTTTCTTGATGTTTCTGATTTTTTTCATGTCCGGAAGGACTTCTTTCGCCGTTTCCAACGTCAGCGACACACCGAATCCGTCTCCGTATGAGCATGATATCCCGAAATACATGGTTCCTTCACCTCCCTTCACGGAAGGGATCTTTCCCTGCTCAGACTGCCATCAGTACCTGAAGGTCAATCCCAAGCGGAGAGCGCTGCACGAACCTCACGAGGACATCAAGCTGAGGCATGCCCCGGGCATGTGGTGCCTCGACTGTCACAGTGCAAAGAACCGTGATAAACTCCACTTGATCAATGGAAAACTGATCGATTTCAAACAACTTTATTTTCTCTGCGGACAGTGCCACGGAACAATCTTTCGGGACTGGAAGGCCGGCGTTCACGGGAAACGGACCGGAGAATGGAACGGGAAAAAACTCTATCGTCTCTGTACAAACTGCCACAGTCCTCATGAACCCCACTTCAAGCCTCTGACCCCGAAGCCGCCGCCGATTCCACCGTCCGAGATCAAATAAACGATTTTCTCTATCATCACAATTTCCGGAGTGAATCCAATCATGTCTAAAAAGATTCGAACCAACCCTCTCAAGATCGAGTTAAACCGCCGTAACTTCATTAAGGGGGCCACCCTTGGACTGGCCGCATCCACTCTTCCCGGCAAGAAGGCCGATGCCGCGTTTCTGGAGGCATTCTTTCAGAAACACTTCCGGGAGATGAACAAGGAAGAGATCCGGGAAGTGCTGAAACGGCTGGAGAGAGATTACTCCGAAAAATACGGTAAGAATGTCACCGTCAAGGCGACCCCCGCAATGCCCGGGGTCCTCTTTGGATATGGCCTCGACCTGTCCCGCTGTATCGGATGCCGTCGTTGTGTCTATGCCTGCGTGGGAGAGAACAATCAGTCCCGGGATCCCCAGATCCACTGGATTCAGGTACTTCGCTTCAAGGATGGAGAAAAATGGATGGATCTGGAGAACTCGGAAAAATACTACAATCCGGAAAAGGTACCGGAACCGGGCCATTTTTACGTTCCAACCCAATGTCAGCAATGTGAAAATCCTCCCTGCGTCAGGGCCTGCCCCACACAGGCAACCTGGAAGGAACCGGACGGCATTGTGGTGGTCGACTACAACTGGTGCATCGGATGCCGATACTGCATGGCTGCCTGTCCCTACGGCGCCCGGCATTTCAACTGGGGCGAACCCCACATCCCCAAAGAAGAGTTGAACCCGAATACCCATTATCTCGGTAACCGCCCAAGGTACAAGGGGGTTGTGGAAAAGTGTACTTTCTGCATTCAGCGAAGCCGCGTCGGGAGATATACTGCCTGCGTGGAGATTTGTCCGGTCGGCGCACGTAAATTCGGAAATCTCCTGGATCCGAAGAGCGAGATCCGATACTGCATTGAGAACAAACGGGTCTTCCGGCTCAAGGAAGACTTGAATACCTATCCAAAATTTTACTATTTCTTCGCAACATAAAAAATACAAGGGGAACCTGAAATGGTTGAAATCGTCCGTAATTTCTTCAAGGCCTTGAAACAGGTCACTATCGGTAACAAAGCCTATTATGTATGGGTCGGTTTCTTAAGTTTTTTTATCCTGCTCGGGCTGGCCGCCTACGTTCAACAGATCCGGAAGGGGCTGATCATCACGGCCATGCGTGATCCGGTCTCCTGGGGACTCTATATCTCGAATTTTACCTTCCTGGTCGGTGTTGCCGCCGCCGCCGTGGTCCTTGTGGTTCCGGCCTACATCTACAACTTCAAGCCGATCAAGGAGATTGTCCTTTTGGGCGAGATGATGGCGGTCACCGCGGTGATCCTCTGCATCGCCTTTGTCCTGGTGGACATGGGACACCCCGAGCGGGTATGGCACCTGCTCCCCTTCGTCGGTGCCATGAACTTTCCCAGTTCTCTTCTGGCCTGGGATGTCGTGGTGCTCTCCGGCTACCTTGCGATCAACCTCACGGTTGTGCTTTATGTACTCTATAAATTGTCATTCGGAGAACATTACGACATGAAGGTCATTGGGCCGGTGATCATTCTTTCCATTCCCTGGGCCGTCGGAATCCATTCGGTAACCGCGTTCCTCTACAACGGACTTCCCTCCCGTCCCTTCTGGAACGCGTCGATTTTGGCACCCCGCTTTCTGGCCTCGGCCTTCTGCTCCGGACCGGCGTTAATGCTGATCATCTTCCAGATCATCAGGAAAATTACGAGAATCGACATCACGGATCGCGCAATCTTCAAGATCGCCGAACTGATCGCCTACGCGCTCTGCATCAATATTTTCTTCTTAGGCGCGGAAATTTTCAAAGAATTCTATTCCGGAAGTATCCATCTGGCCCCCATGGAATACCTTTATTTCGGCCTCAAGGGCCACAACGACCTCGTCCCCTGGACCTGGTGGTCCACCATTCTGAACATGACCGCCCTCATTCTTTTTCTGAATCGTACCACACGCGAAAACTTTACCACTCTCAACACGGCCTGTGTCTTTATTCTGATCGGTATCTATATTGAAAAGGGAATGGGGCTGGTGATCCCCGGGTTTGTGCCGAGCACACTGGGAGAAATCTATGACTACAGTCCAACCCATCTTGAAATTCTGATCACGATCGGAATCTGGGCGATGGGCGCTCTCCTGTATACCCTGATGCTTAAATTCGCGATTCCGATCTTTACCGGTGACCTTCGTTTTCAACGGAAGAAGACTACCGTTTCATAATCGAAGACCAAGGAGGGGGAGGAAATTCCTCCCCCTCTTTTTTATATTTTCCTTGACAATGATTCTCATTTTCGCTATCGTGGGATTGATTATGGAGTCGGGGTGGATCCCTTACCTACCGGGCCGGAGACCATGAGAAGGAAAATAGACCTTTTTCGGGAATACCTGATGCGAAAAGGGCTGCGTTCCACCGAACAGCGGGAACTGATTGCTCAAATCTTTTTAAAAAACCAGGGACACATCAGTACGGAGGATCTTTACCTGCAGGTCAAGAAGAAAAATCCCTCCATAGGTTTCGCGACTGTGTACCGGACGATTCATCTTCTTGCCGAGGCGGGTCTTGCCTCGGTCCGGAGTTTCGGGGACGGCTTCGCCCGGTATGAAACAAGCGATCCTGAAAGGCACCATGATCATCTGATCTGTACGTCCTGTGGAACCATTATCGAGTTTGAGAACGATCAGATCGAATCGCTTCAAAACCGTGTCGCCGGGAAACACCAGTTCGAGGTTCATGATCACCGATTGGAATTGTATGGAATCTGTAAAAAATGCAGGGGTCTCTGATCCTATTTTTTTCGGAATATGTTGATAATGGTTATCAATATCTTTTTATGACTCAGGAGGAATGATCATGTGTCTGACGGAGATCAAACGAGGTCAGTCTGTCCAGGTTGTGCGGATCTGTGACGGAGGCATCCGGATACAGCTGCTCCGGATCGGGATCGGCGAAGGAAGCCGGTTGGAGTGTTTGGAGAAAATCCCCTTCGGTCCTTTGATGATTCGGCACAATCGCCAGGAGATTGCAATCGGACGGGAAGTTGCAAAAAATATTCTGATTCAGGGAGGACCGGAGTCATGCAGGTAACCCAAGGTTGTCATGGTCGCAATCGTTCTCAATCCATTTCGGATCCGCCGGCCGGTGGGCGACGCACAGGCGGGTCGGAACCGGGGTTCAGGAAGATCGTCCTGGCGGGAAACCCCAATGTGGGGAAGTCGGTTTTCTTCGGATTCCTCACCGGAATCTATGCCGAGGTTTCCAACTATCCCGGGACAACCGTGGAGATTTCCCGTGGCCGGATGAGCCACTGTGAGATTCTGGATACACCCGGAATTTACGGGGTCTCCTCTTTCAACGATGAGGAGCGGGTGGCGCGGGATATCATCCTGGACGCGGATATGATTTTGAACATTGTCGATGCCGTACACCTGGAACGGGATCTCTTTCTGACTCAGCAGCTTATCGATATGGGGAAACCGCTTGTTGTGGCTCTCAATTTTATGGATGAGGTTGGAAAAACAGGCCTGAATATCGATGTGGACCGTCTTCAGGACCTGTTGGGTGTAGAAGTCATCCCCTCAACGGCCGTAAAACAACAGGGACTCGATCAGGTGAAGAACGCCCTTCAAAATGCGCGGCGTGGGCATACCGATCCGGATCTTGCAGATCGACTCCGGGGAGTCATCGAACGGGCCGGCTCCCGGGCCGAAGCGCTGATGATACAGGAGGGAGATCCCTTTGTTTCCAGACGTCACGGTCTTTCTCCTGGAGACGACCGGGATTTTTTCTATCTTCGTCGACGGGACCGGGTCAACGAGATCGTTCAGCAGGTGGTCAGGGATCTTTCACGACGGAGCCGGTTCCGGGATGCCTTCGGACGCTGGGCCGTCAACCCGCTCACCGGGTTCCCCATGATGGCAGTAGTGCTCTATGCCCTGTACAAAACCATCGGTATCTGGGTAGCCGGCGACCTGGTGGGGATTACGGAAAACAAAATCATGGAGGGCCTCTATGAACCATGGATTCGGGATGTCGTCACATCCATGATCGAGGGGAATTCCCCCGTCGGACAGATCCTGATCGGAGAATTCGGTCTTCTGACCATGACCGTTACCTATCTTATAGGACTCCTTCTTCCGCTCGTGACAGCCTTCTATCTCTGTCTATCGATCCTGGAAGATTCCGGTTATCTTCCCCGACTGGCAACACTGGTGGACCGGATCATGACCTCAATCGGTCTGAACGGCAGGGCCGTGATTCCGCTGATCCTCGGGATCGGATGTGTTCAGCTGGGAACCATTACCACCCGTCTGTTAGGAACCCGACGGGAAAAATCGATCGCCACGGCCCTTCTAAACCTCGCGATCCCCTGTTCGGCCCAGTTGGGTGTCATCGCCGGAATGCTTGCCGCGGTGGGAGGACGATGGGTCTTTCTTTACATGGCCGTGATCTTTGCCGTCCTGGCGGTCATGGGAACCCTTCTGAACCGCCTCTTGCCGGGGAAGTCCTCCGCTCTCCTGATCGATCTTCCCCCCATGCGTCTGCCCCGCGCGGGAAATGTCGTGAAAAAAACATGGACCCGGAGTTTCTTCTTCATGAAAGAAGCCTATCCCTGGTTTCTACTCGGGTCATTCCTTGTCGCCGTTCTTCAGGTCACGGGAGGACTGGCCCTCTGGGAAAGATTGCTGGCCCCCTTCACCGAAGGATGGCTTCAGATTCCGAAAGAAGCGGCCACGGCCTTTGTCATGGGAATGGTGCGTCGGGATTTTGGAGCCGCCGGGCTCACCTCCCTTCCGATGACGCCTCCTCAGGTTGTAGTCTCCCTGATCGTCATCACCCTGTTCGTCCCCTGTATCGCTTCTCTGATGATCCTCTTCAAGGAACGGGGGGCGCGTGAGGCCCTGATGATCTGGGTCGGTTCCTGGTTGGTTGCATTCCTGGTTGGAGGAGTGGTCTCTCAATTTTTGATCTGAAGGAGAACGAAATGTTTCAAAGAAGAAAAAAGAAAAAGGATCCGCAATCATCTCCTCGATGCCCCCGGTGTCACTGTCTGCTGACCCGGCCGCATCTTGCCGTCTGTCCACGATGCCTCGAGACCCTTCCGCAGGCCTACGGCTGTACCGGCTGCGGCCGCTGCGGGGTTAAAACTCCCGAATAAACCGGGCGGCGTAACTCCTCACATGCTTTCCATTCAAGACATGAAACCGCCGCAGTCTCTCAATGGTCTGGAGAGAAAAACGGCTCAAGGGGATATGGATCAAGCGCTTTCCGAACCTTCGCGCGATTCTTCGCCACCGGGTGCGCGGAGGTCCGGGTGAGACCAGAGTGACCAGGGACTCTGAAGAGTTGCACAAAGCGCCGGCCAGGAGTCTCTCTTCAATCGTCCGGGTGAAGTCGAGCCGGCGATCCTTCCAGACATCGGGAATCGGTCGTGGAGGGAAAAGAAGAAAACAGCCGCCATAGAGGGCCTGGCCGATTCCGGGACCGACCAGGTTTTCCAAATAGGGGGTAGCAAAAAAGCAGAGGGTGGATTCCGCATCGTGTTCCGCGTACCAGGTTTGCCGCCAGGAGTAACGGTCCGGATCGGGTTCGTTCTCAAACAGGAGAACCACCACCTCAACGGTTCCCCGGGAAGGAGGGATCTCCTTGACGTAGATTTCCCTTTCATACCAGTGGCGCAAGGTCTCCCGGATGTCGATACCGTCCTTGACCGAAGTGGTGAACTTTTCGGAACGGGCGAGATCCTCTCCGATCAGCGCCCGGGCCTGCTCCCGCACATGCTGATTGAAGCTCTCGATCTTTTTGTCCTCGGGCGCCCAGGAACATTGCCCGAAGGGGTTCCAGAAATATTTCCAGATTTTTTGCCTGTGAATCTCCGGCTGCGGTGTAAGCGGCAGGGAGCGCCACAACGCAGGCTCGCCGGCCAACCGATTTTGAAGGGTCACCAACTCTCCGTCCGCGAGCTCTCCTTCCCGGATCCCGAAACGCACCGTATCGTACGCGTCCGTCACACCGGCCTGGTAGGGATAGTCTCTTGCCGTCTCAATCAGGGAAATGGCGAAGCTGTCTCCCCCGACCTGTTTAGCGGCCACGGCGAGCGTGTAGAGATCCGGCGTCAGACGCGATTCCATGAGAGTCAGATTCCGCGCGTATTTCAGGCAAATCCGAAGTGCCTGGGGATTCAGATGGTGATGTGCCAGGTTGTGCTTCTTTTCCCATCTTCGCCTGGCCTCGAGGAGAAGTTCCTTGATCCCGTCAATGGAAAGGTTCTGATCCGAGGTCAGATCCTCCCGGCTCTTCTCGTACAGATAGGTAATATAGGGAAATTCTCCCAACATGAAGAAGAGGGTCTGACGAGATACCCTGTAGAGCTTCGCCTCCGTGCAGGACGTGACCTCCTCGGGGCAAGGCCGTTTTTCGAGGTAGGCTTCGCGAACCCAGGGCCAGTCCAGAACAGAACAGAGGAAGAGGATGTTCTTGTATTTCCCCTCCAACAAACGGAGTTGATGACTCATGTAATCGATTCGCTTCCGTCGTTGGCTGTCGGGGGCCGGACGCGCAATCGTGGGAAGCAGGGCTGCGAGAAACTGATTCACCGGAAGTCGCTTCAACGCGTAAGGGTCCGGAAATACTCCTTCATAGACCTCATAGGAGTCAACCTCCATATCCACAAAGATACAGGGGAGATATTCCTGCAGCGCGATCCGGATCCCCATGATCATCCCCTGGCAGGGATCGATGGGTACATAGCTCATCGAGTCCGGATCCCCCGGTTCCCGCTGCATCGCGGCGGTGAGTTCCGGGAGACCGTCCACCCCCTGTAACACCGCTTCCTCGAAGGATGGGGGGAGGGCCACAGCCAGGCAGTCATAACTTCCTGAGAGCATCACCTTGCGGACTGCCTGAGCGTAATCTCCGCTCTGGTGCAGGACGGGGAAAAGCACAAGACGCGGGCTGACTCGATAGAAACCGGGATCCTTCATCCTTCCTCACTCCCGGTCCGGATTCAGGGGGTCCTCCTCACCAAAGAAGAAATCCCCCAATCCGAAGGCGGGGGACTCATCACCGAAGGTCTCCCGCTTCCGGCCGGCCAGTTTTTCAGGATCCAGGGCCTCCTCACCCAGGACCTTCTCCACGGCCTCCCGCCAGGCGCTGTCCCTGGAAAGCGGATGGGATGGATCCTGGCTCAATCGTTTCAGGGCATACCGGACGATCTGGATCCCGTCACGGGGGGAGAAATCAAGATTCAGTTCGTGCGACCGGCTCAGAAAATCGACCGTCATGACAAGAATTTCCTCGTCGGCGAAAGGAAGATGATATCGGAGGAGACTCTTCTCCTCATCCCGGCTTGGGAATCCCAGGGTCAGGGTCGGATGCAATCTGGAGAGGATGTAATCAGGAATTTCAAAAGTCGATTCGTCCTCGTTCATGGTTACACAGCATCGAAAATCCGGATCCGCATGCACGGTGACCCCGGCCACGATCGATTCAACCATCCGGCGGTAATCGAGCAGCGGCGCCAGGGAAGCCCAGCTCTTTTCGTTCATCCGGTTCCCTTCGTCCAGCACGCAGATTCCTCCTGTCAGCATGGCGCTGACCAGCGGCGAAGCGTGATAAGTAATCCTGCCGCCCTCTGAAAGCACGGGAGTAATCAGGAGGTCCTCGGGTCTTGTATCGCTCGTGCATTGGAAGATATAGACCGCCTGTTCCCGGACGGCGGCCGCGGCCATCGCCAGAGTCGTCTTGCCGATCCCCGGGATGCCGGTAATTCTGGGGGACAAGGGACGGTCCTTCTCATCCACAACGAGCCAGCAGGCAAGAAGCTGACCCAGAATCTCCTTCTGACCGATCCAGCGGATTGGATTGGATACCGGCTGACTCAGGTGCAGGGTGATTCCCTGCAGTTCTATCGTCTTTCCCTTGTTTTTCTGTGGCATGTTCTTTCCTTCCATTCCTCTCTCGCCTCGAATCCACAGGATCTTTTGCCGGATCAAGCTGTTGGAATAGACCCGACGATGGAACCATTCTTTACAGCCGGTTGATTCCGTTCAGCGCCGCCATTTTGTAGGCCTCCGAGATCGTGGGATAGTTGAACACGGTATTGACAAAGTAATCGATGGTCCCCCGGAAATGAAGAACCGCCTGGCCGATATGGATAATCTCCGTGGCGCGTTCGCCGATGATGTGTACCCCCAGCAATTTCCGGGTCTCCCGATGGAAAAGAAGCTTGAGCATTCCATAGCTGTCTCCCATGATCTGCCCGCGTGCCACCTCGTTGAAATAGACCTGGCCGATCTCGTAGGGGATTCCCTGTCGGGTCAGGCTCTCCTCGGTCGCGCCGATCATCGAAATCTCCGGTATGGTGTAAATCCCGTAAGGGAGAAGATCCGGAGAGACCGGCAGGGGGCACTCCTGCATCAGGGCGGCGCACATAGCCTGTCGTCCCTGTTCCTGCGAAGTGGCCGCCAGCGAAGGAGCGCCGATTACGTCTCCGGCCGCGAAAATATTACCGACACTGGTCCTGAAATCGGAGTCCACATCGATCCTTCCCCGCTTCCCTAACTTCACCCCGATCCGGTCCAGGTTTAAGCCTTCGGTATTTGCATTCCGGCCCAACGTATAGAGAAGCTTTTCGGAAACCACCTTCTTTCCGCTCTTCAGCAGTGTCACGACCCGACCCGGCCGTTCGATCTGAATTTGATCCATCTCCTCGCCTAAGCGCATGACCACACCGGCGTGCCGCATCCAGTAGGAAAGCGAGTTCACGATCTCTTCATCGGCAAAACCGAGAAGACGCTCCTTCTTCTCGATCAGCGTCACCCGGGTTCCGAGACAGGAAAAAATCGAGGCGTATTCACAGCCGATGACCCCCCCTCCGATGATGGTCAGTGCCTTCGGGATGGTATCGATCGAAAGGATCGTGTCACTGTCGTAGACGGACTGCGTCTCAAAGGGAACATTCCCGGGCCGGTTGGGGCGGGAGCCCACGGCGATCAGGATCACGTCTCCCCGGTACAGGGTATCCCGCCCCTCCGAATCCCGGACCCTTACGGTATGAGTGTCCTCAAAGGTGGCGGTACCGTAGAGGATTTCGATATCGTTCCTGGTGAACTGGTCGATAATCACCTCCATCTGACGTTGAATCACGGAATCCTTCCGGTGAATGAGCTCCTGGAACTGAACATTCTTGCCGAGAACGCACTGAAAACCGTAGATGACCCGTTGTTTCAGTCCCGAAAGGTAGTGAGCCGTCTCCCGAAGGGTTTTGCTCGGTATGGTTCCGGTCTGAAGTCCCGCGCCCCCGATAAAGGGCTCCTTTTCAATGATGACCACCCGCCGCCCCAGCTTGGCCGCCTGAATCGCCCCTTTCTGCCCCGCTGGTCCGGAACCAAGGACCAGAACATCATAAGTCTTCATCGAATTGTCTTTCCTCCGGTCGTTCTTCACCCACAAGGAAGTTCAGGAATGCTCTCTGCTCAGGTGATGTCCAATGAACGTTTTCGCATTCCAAGTATAGGAATGGAAATACCGAAATGTCAATTCTCATAGAGAAGATATTTCCGCCGTCTTTTCAGGAATGCCTCAAGCCCCTTCCGCCATCCCCTCTCCAACTCATCCAGGGGGGCGCCTTCTTCAAGTTTTTCGCGTACGGACCGGTCCCCGATGAGAAGGTCGATCGGAAGTTTTTCCCTCTCGTATTCGTAAGGCGGGCCTTTCCAGTCAAACCGGTCCGGGAAGAGTGAAATCACGGATTTTAAAACGGCAAGGGTGGTCCGGTACGCCCGGAAAACCGGAGGATCCGTCACGTGAAGCTGGAATCCGTGACAGAGTTTGTCCTTCCACTTGTGAAAGGTCGGAATAAAGTGGTGTTCGCGGAACGAAACTCCGGGTAAATCTTCCCGGTTCAACCTCTCTTTGAGAGGAGCCGGATCGAGCCAGGGGGCGCCGAAGAGTTCAAAAGGACGAGTGGTTCCACGTCCCTCGGAGAGATTGGTTCCCTCCAGGAGGACCTGTCCCGGGTAGACCATGGCCGTGTCAAAAGTCGGGAGATTCGGAGAAGGAATCACCCAGGGAAGACCCGTGTCCGGGAAGAGCATTTGCCGCTTCCATCCTCTCATGGGAATGACCTCCAGGTCACAGCCGATACCATACTCCCGATTAACGAGGCCCGCCAGCTCCCCGAGGGTCATTCCGTGCCGCATCGGAATCGGGAACAGCCCGACAAAGGAAGAAAAGGTGGGATCAAGAAGATTCCCTTCCACCTCCAGCCCTCCGATCGGATTGGGCCGATCCAGAACCATCACCCGTATTCCCGCCTCCGCGGCCGCCGTCATGCAGAGGGCCGTGGTATGGATAAATGTATAGACGCGGGTCCCCACATCCTGAAGGTCGATCACCAGGAGATCCAAGTCATGAATCATCCGCGGCGTCGGTTTCCGCGTCCCGGAATAGAGACTGAAGATGGGGATCCCGAGTTCCGGGTCTACCGAATCCGGAGTTTCGACCATATTATCCTGCTGGGCACCGAGATATCCGTGCTGGGGGGAAAAAAGCGCCGTGAGACGAGTGCCAACCCGTTCCGAGAAAATATCCCGGGCGTGCCGGAACCTTTCATCCACGGAAGCCGGATGAGCCAGGAGGCCGATACGCCCGCTTTTCAATGAATCGGGAAGACGCTCTCTGATCTGAGCAAGTCCGGATTTGACCATGACAGTGAAGAGACCATCCCGGTTGGCCGTTCTTACCATGCAATGGGAGGGCCCGATTCCATGACCTCCCGGGGGACATCTTCGGCGTATTGCCTGAAGTTCTCCTGGAAAAGTCCCGCCAGTTCCCTGGCCTTTCGATTGTAGGCGCCCGGATCGCTCCAGGTATTGACGGGCTGGAGAATTTCCACCGGAACATCAGGACAGGACTCGGGAACGAAAAACCCGAAATAGGCATCCCGACCCGTGGGGATTTCGCGAAGCACCCCGTTTAAAATCGCGCGGACGATGGACCGGGTATAAGCGATTTCCATCCGTCTGCCCACCCCGTAGGGCCCTCCGGTCCATCCCGTGTTCACCAGCCAGCAGGCGACGTCATGTTCCCGGATTTTCTCGCCTAACATCCTGGCATACATACCGGGGGGAAGCGCCATAAAGGGAGCGCCGAAGCAGGTACTGAACGTGGCCTGCGGTTCATTCCCCATCCCCTTTTCGGTTCCTCCGACTTTGGCCGTGTACCCGGAAAGGAAATGATACATGGCCTGATCCGGTGTCAGGCGCGCCACGGGCGGCATGACACCAAAGGCATCGCAGGTCAGCATAATGATGTTTGCCGGATGTCCGCCGGTTCCGGAAAGAACGGCCCCCTCGATCGCGGAGATGTGATAGGCCGCACGCGTGTTCTCGGTCAGAGTCGCGTCATTCAGATCGACCCGCCGAGTCGCCGGATCCGCTCCCACATTTTCCAGAATCGTTCCGAACCGCCGGGTACACCGGAAGATCTGAGGCTCCGCCTCTTCGGACAGGTGGATCACCTTGGCGTAACATCCGCCTTCAAAGTTAAAGATTCCGTGATCGCTCCATCCATGTTCATCATCGCCGATCAGGCGCCTGTCCGGTGAGGAAGAAAGGGTCGTTTTACCTGTTCCGGAGAGACCGAAAAAGATCGCCACATCCCCATTGCCTCCCATGTTTGCCGAACAGTGCATCGGGAGGACCTTCTCCTCCTTGGGAAGAAAATAGTTCAAGATCGTGAAGGCCGATTTCTTGATCTCCCCCGCATAGCTGGTCCCGCCGATCAGAATCAGTTTCCTTCCGAAATTCACCAGAATGAAGGCTTCGGAATGGGTACCGTCCAGTTCAGGATTGGCGTGAAAATGCGGAACATTCAAGATCGTGCATTCCGGAACATGTCGTTCCAGTTTCTCTCTGTCCTCGATCTGTACGAACATGTTCCGGGCGAAGAGATTATGCCAGGCGTTTTCTGTGATGATCCGGATCGGAACCTGGTATTTGGGATCCGCGCCGGCGTAACAATCCTGGATGTAGAGGTCCTTGCCCTGGATGTAGGCCAGAAGACGGTGGAAAAGAGCATCGAACTTTTTCTCATCGAAGGGACGATTCACCTTTCCCCACCAGACGTGATTCTCACTGGAAGGCTCCTTCACGATAAATTTGTCGTTGGCGGCACGTCCAGTAAAGTGACCGGTCTTTACAGCGATCGGACCGCGATGGAGGATCAGGCCTTCCCTCCTCCGGACGATCTCCTCATAAAGAGCCCCCGTGGTCAGGTTCCAGTAAACATTTCCCACATTCTTGATTCCGTGGTTTTCCAGTCCGTACTGCTTGTTGACTGTCTGTTGCAGTTGCATAAAGGCCTCTCCAATTCAAAAAGGACTCACACCGTACGGATGTGGCATCACTCCGATCCCCACACCCTCAAGGAAACCACCCACTATGTCGTCCGTTTGCGGAGCGTTCACGCTTTACGGAGCGGAGAACACCCTCCTTCCGATTCCCGGCGTCCGGCAATCAATCCATTCCCCCCGGCAACGGGTCCGGTTTTCTGCAGAGTTGATTTATATCATATTCATCTGTTTTCTGTCCATGGAAAAGGGAGTCCCGAATCCGGCGATAGAAATGTTCAGATCGTTTTGTTGTGGGTTATTGGTGCCCGGCAAAAATTTTTCACCGGATTCCGGAGAGGATTTCCGGCTGGCAAACCTTTCAAAGAGAGAAAGACCATCCACCGGACAGGGACAACAAAGAAACAAGTTTGCCTGGCACCGAATCTTTCCCTATCTCTTAGGGATCTCTTAGAATTTTTTATTTTACATCTTGTGGGACGTAACCTATAATAAATAATCTTTCCAGCGCCAGTGATTGATTGCCCACACTTTCAGAAGGGAGTTGAGTATGAAATTTTTTATTGATACGGCGGATGTAGCGGAAATCCGGGATGGGCTCTCCTTGGGCCTTGTGGACGGTGTTACGACCAACCCCTCCCTCGTGGCTAAAACCGGGAGAAATTTTCGAGAAGTCATAGAAGAGATTTGCTCTATTGTGAATGGTCCGATCAGCGCGGAGGTGGTCAGCACGGAAACGGAAGGAATGCTGAAGGAGGCCAGAAGCCTTACGGAAATCCATCCCAATATCGTGGTGAAAATTCCCATGATTGAAGCAGGGATCCGTGCTACACGTGTACTGAGCGCTGAGGGAATCAAGATCAACGTTACACTGGTCTTTTCTCCCACTCAAGCCTTGATCGCCGCCAAGGCCGGCGCCACATATGTGAGTCCCTTTGTGGGCAGACTGGATGACATCAGTACAGTCGGGATGGAACTGGTGGAGCAGATCGCGACCATCTATCAGAACTACGCCTTTGATACGGAAATCATCGTGGCCAGCATTCGAAATCCTCTTCATGTCCTGGAGGCGGCATTGATCGGGGCCGACATTGCCACCATCCCTCTCAAGGTCATGAAACAGATCATGAAGCACCCTCTGACCGATACCGGTCTCACCCGGTTTCTGAAGGATTGGGAAAAAGTACCGCATTAAGTTGTGAGGAATTTCAATGCCGATCTATGAGTTTTTCTGTAAATTCTGCGGAGAGGCCTTCGAAACCCTGGTCATGAGAAAGGGGGAAGAAATTCATTGTCCAAAATGTGATGGCCTCGATATTGCCAGGAAGCTTTCCACTTTCTCAGCACAGGGGATGAAGAACAGCACCTCATGTGGCGGTTGTTCATCCTCTTCCTGCAAAAGCTGCGGATCATCAGGATAATTTTCACGGTTTTTCGTACTCAGTACGAACCATTTGAATTTTCTTGACAAAATTAAAACGGTGTTATATCTTTACATTCTAATTTATTGTAATATTAGAATTTGTTTATTGAACTGCTGGACCCTATGATACAGAACCAAAGTATACCCGCTCCTGAATCTCCAGATTCTCTCAACATAAAACGAAATCAGCGATTTCAAAAAAGAAAGGCGGACTATGAAATCAAATCCGTTTCCAACGCTCTGGATATCCTGGAGGCTTTTATTGGAGAGGAAGCTGAGCTCGGTGTCACTGAATTGGGGAAGAAACTTGAACTTCATAAAAACAATGTGTTTCGTCTCCTGGCCACTCTGGAGCTGAAGGGGTATATCGAACAGAACAGAATGACGGGAAATTACAGGCTTGGCTTGAAACCTCTTGAACTGGGAAAGGCCTTTCAACGGCACTGCGGCCTGACCAGCCACTCCAAAGAGATCCTGAAAAGTCTGGTTACGGCCTGCAATGAAACCGCATCCATCGGTGTTTTCCGTGGGGGGAAGGTCATTTACATCGATGTCGAAGAAACCAGCAAGTCGGTCCGCGTGGTCTCACGCCTCGGAGCTGTTCTGCCAGCATATTGCACATCCATCGGGAAGGTTCTTCTGGCCTCCAAGTCACAGGAAGAAATTCACACCTATTTTAGAGAAACCCCTTTGCAACAGGATACCATGAAGACTCTGATCGACCCGCGGACATTGATCCACCAGCTGGAACAGATTCGACAACAAGGATACGCTATCGACAACGAGGAATTTGAAGAATCGGTCAAATGTATTGCCGTTCCGGTTCAGGACTACTCCAGATCCGTTGTAGCCGGACTTTCCATTTCCGGCCCTGCTTATCGTCTACCGGACAAGAGGATTTTCGACGAATTAATCCCGTTGCTGAATCATGCCGGCCAGGAACTCTCAAGACGTTTGGGCTACGATCATAATCAATGAAAAAAAGAAATGGGAAGAAAGCGATAGCGGATTCGGATGATGTCCTTGTTTGGCCTATTCTCTCTTCCGGAGATCCACAATGAAAATCGCTGTTTCAGGCAAAGGTGGCGTCGGCAAGACCACCCTGACGGGCATCATGGCAAGGATATTGGCGAACCAGGGGTTCTCGGTCATCGCCGTGGATGCGGATCCGGATGCGAACCTCGGCTCCGCCATCGGTTTTACGCAAAAAGAATGCGAGGAGATCATACCGATTGCGCAGATGTCTGACCTGATTGAGGAACGGACCGGCGCCCGGCCTGGAAGCATGGGCGGGGTGTTCAAATTAAATCCCGAGGTCAAGGATATCCCGGAACGATACTCCCTGCAGAGGGAGGGAATCCGCCTGCTCACCCTCGGACGGGCCAAAAAAGGGGGGGGAGGCTGCTACTGTCCGGAGGGGGTGTTTCTTAAACGGCTGCTGGGGCACCTCATCCTTCAGAGAAAGGAATTGATTCTACTCGACATGGAGGCGGGAATCGAACATCTGAGTCGGGGCACGACAAGCGGAGTGGATGCCTTGATTGTGGTGGTTGAACCCGGGAAACGAAGTCTTCAGACCGCAGCCGACGTCTATCGCATGGCGGAGGACTTGGGTATTCGATCGATCTTCGTTGTGGGAAACAAGGTGGGCTCCCCGGAAGAGTTACACTTTTTAGAAAACTCTTTTCCCGATGAGGATTTCCTGGGCGCCCTCTCCTATGACCGGGCTGTTATAGAGTCGGACCTCAAGGGGGTTTCGCCCTATGAGACCGATTCCATTATTGTATCAGACACCCGGATCATCCTCGATCGTCTTTTCAAACGGCTGGGGGCAACTCACGATGGATAAAAAGAAAACACTTCGTAAAGAAATCCTGGAGAAACGGGATTGCCTCACCACCAGGGAACGGGAAAAAAAGAGTCGGCGGATTCTTGAAAGACTCACCGCGCTTCCTGAATATGAAACGGCACGTTCGCTCTTTATCTACGCGGATTTCAAAAGCGAAGTCAAGACGCTGCAACTGATGAAGCATACCTTGAAACAAGGCAAGAGGGTACTCGCATCCAAAACCCTGGTCAGGGAAAAGAGGCTGATGCTGACCGACATCCTCGATCCGGAACGGGACTTCGTTCCGGGATACATGGGCATTCCCGAACCGAGAGAAGAGATCCTGCGGGACATTTCTCCCGAGGAAGTCGATCTGGTCCTGACACCGGCCGTGGGGTATGACGAGCGTGGGAACCGACTCGGCTACGGCGGAGGTTACTACGACCGTCTCTTTGAAAGGATGCGTCCCGAAACCGTGATCATCGGACTCGCCTTCGAGGCCCAAATCGTGCCGTTTGTCCCGGCCGAAGACCACGACATTCCGATTCCCATCATCGTCACGGAAGACCGGGTGATTCGGATCTAAACCCCGCCTTCTCCTTCTCAGCCGGGATTCCCGAAATGTTTCCGAAAAAGAGCTTCGGATAACCCGGCACCTTCTTCCGTCATAATGACTGACTTCGCCTTGCTCTTGGGGTTTCCGATATACCCTTTTTCATGAAGGCGATTTCAGTCGATCTTGTGCTGGATCTTGCAGGCCTTGAGGGCGTTCTTCATCAGCATCATGTTGGTGACGGCGCCGACACCGCCGGGGACGGGGGTAATGGCCGAGGCGACCTCGCAGACCTCGTCGAAGGCGACATCGCCCACGGTCTTGGTCTTCGGTTTTCCCTTGTCGTTCAGGACCGGTTCGCCCTTCTCATCGAGGACCTTGACCCGGTTGATTCCGACATCGATCACGATCGCCCCCGCCTTGACCTGGTGCTTCTTGATCAGGTTGGGGACTCCGGCCCCGACGATCAGGATATCGGCCCCGGTGGTATGCTTGTCGGAGTTCCCCGCCTGAGCGGTGAAAACATGGACGTTGGTGGTGGTGGCGTTCCGGTTCAGGGCCAGGAGCATGGCCGGTTTGCCGACGATATTGCTGTGACCCACAACGACAATCTCGGCTCCGGTGAAGTCGATCCCTTCCCGTTCCAGGATTTCAATGCAGGCGGCAGGGGTTGCCGGCGGAAAGGTGATCTCACCGAGGGTCAGTTTGCCCATGTTGTAAGGATGGAAACAATCGATATCCTTGTTCACATCAATGCTGTTGATCACAACCGTATCGGAAATCTGTTCCGGGAAGGGACGAAGCGGAAGGATGCCGCTCACCTTTTCGTCCTCGTTCAGCTCTTTTACGATCCCCATGACATCCGCTTCGGTCGCATCGGCCGCGGGATTGGCATTGACGTAATGAAAACCGACCTCCCCGCAGAACTTTTCCACCTGCCCCCGATACATCCGGGCACCGAAGTTGTCCCCCACAAGAAGCGTGGCAATTCCGGGGGTGATTCCCTTCCCCTTCAGTTCCTCTACTTCCTTTTTGATCTCTTCCTTGATTTCATCGGCGATGGCTACGCAATCGATCACTTTTGCTGACATGCTTCATCCTCCCTGATTGCATTAACTGATTTTCTCATAGGTTATTTCCACAACTTCTTTCCGGACTTGCCCCACCTCCCGTAGGACCTCCTGAACCCGGTCCCACTTGGCCTGGGTGAATGCCTTGTCCCGGATCGAATTGAGGTTAATCCGGACGTTCATCGCCGCCGCCTGGGCACAGGCATCGGCGAAGAGGACGGCCACGCCGGCATCACTGACGGCCCTGACGTTTCCGATCTCAGCGGCGATCTTGCTGAGGCGGGCCACCTCCAGAGATTTTTCACAAATCTGGAAGGGGACCTCGGTGGCCGCACCTTTCAGTCCTTCCTGGATCTTTTCGGAACGGAGTCTCTTCTCATCTTCGGTCTCCCTGGGAAGTTTATAGGCCGCGGAAACGACCGAGAAGGCCTCGGTATCTTCCTGCATCAGGCGCTGAAGATCGGCCCGCACCTCTTCACTCCTGTGAAGCAATTCCTCGATCTCCGCCTGCACACCCTCATACTGTTCCTTCCCAAGGGTGAGATTCCCTACCATACTGACAAGCGCCGCAGCCAGACTCCCGGTCAGAGCGGCTGCACTTCCTCCACCCGGTTCAGGCGAACGCGACGCCAGTTTATCGATATAGACCCGCATCGGCTTCTCAATATACATGCTTCCTCCCTCTGAAAGCTCTCTGAAGCGAGAACGTATTCAGGAAAAAAATCATAAAGACTCTGAAACCGCTTGTCAAGATAATTACCGCAAAGAATACAATTGACATTCCTGATTTCTTTCCTTAATCTTGAAACAATCTCTCCTGGAGACGTCATGACCGATGGAACCAAACGGATACGCATCTGGCCGATTGGAAGCGGGAAAGGTGGTGTGGGAAAGACTTTGCTTACCGCCAATCTCGGGATCCTCCTGGCCCGAATGGGTTGGAAGGTCACTCTTCTGGACTGTGATCTCGGCGCCTCCAACCTCCACACCCATCTCGGCATCCCCTATCTGAAGAAAAGCTTGAACGACCTGCTCATCGGCAGATTCAAGACCCTGGAACAGACGGAGGTCAAGACATCCATCCCCGGCCTCCGTCTGATCGGAGGAAGTCGGCATCTGCCATCCTGTCCGAATTACCGAACCCGGCTGACTCGAAAGATCCTGACGGAAATTCCATCGCTGGATACAGAGATCCTCCTCATGGATCTGGGTGGAGGAATCAATCCGGACGTTCTGGATCTCTTCCTGCTGTCCGACCAGGGGATCGTTGTCACCACCAACGATCCCTCTTCTATCCAGAATACCTACCAGTTTCTCAAGATGGCTGTCTTCCGTAGAATTCTCAAGGCATTTCCCAACAATCCCCTCATGGACTATCTGATCCACTCAGCCACGCAATCCCGAAGCCGGGAAGCAGTTCATTCGCTTCCGGAACTTCTTGACAGGATCTCCCACGTGGACCGGTATTATGCAGAGAGAATTCAGACTCTCCTTCACGGATTCATCCCTCGTATGATTATGAACATGGTGAATCAAGCGGATGATCTACGCGCGTCCGAAATCGTCACGACGGTCAGCCGCAAATTTACGGGAATTTCACCGGAATTCCTGGGAACCCTGGAATACTCTCCCACCATCAGGGAATCCATCCAGGCGCTTTGTCCTTTCATTCTGGATCCTCAGAATCGGAAGGTCACGGAGCAACTCAACCTGATCGCTCACAGACTCCTGGACCCTCCAACCGTTCAGAATACAATCCGGAGGAAAACCGGGACCGGCTCCCCGGCTACGCTCAGTCAGGAGAAACAGGAGATCTGGTTCAAGGACCAGATCCGGTATCACGATCAGCCGCTTTCCGTCCTGACCGAAAAGCTGCAGCACCACAACCAGGTCCAAACCTCTATTTACTGCAAAGGCAAGATTCTCTTTTCCAGGAAAGTGGACTACCCGGAACTGAAAGAGAACACGGACGACAAAACCTTGCAGAGGATTGTCCGGAAACAGCATCTGTGTGCCATGAAAGGGATTGAGACAGGCCGTCTCTCCGTTCCGGACAGGTGATAACTCACAACCTCCCCACCACCGGAATCGCTTCAGCCGGCGGGCCACATCGGATCCACTTCCCGGAGCAGGCGGAGCGGCGTGATCCATTTGCTCCCTTCCGTCCGGAACAAATTGAAAAACATTGACTTTGCCACCCCCTTTTGGTAGTTTCTCGTGAAATACGGGAAGGACCCACGGGTCGTTCAAGGCATTTCAACTCATTGATAAAACAAGGTTTATAAGTGAATATTACGGGCTATATCCAACTCACGGTGGTCATGGCGCCACCGATCATCTTCTCCATTATCCTGCATGAGGTGGCTCACGGATGGGTAGCGGAAATGTTCGGGGATAATACGGCGAGACAGATGGGAAGACTTACACTCAATCCGCTCCCGCATATCGATCCGATCGGCACCGTCCTTCTGCCCATGATCCTGATTCTGGCGGGTTCCAGGATACTGTTCGGATGGGCCAAACCGGTGCCCGTCAACTTCAGGAACCTGAGGCACCCGAAGAGGGACATGGTTTACGTGGCGGCCGCGGGTCCGGCAACCAACCTGATCCTGGCTCTTTTCTTCAGTGCCCTGTACACTCTCCTGGTCTGGATCGCCCCACCGCTTAAACTCATTTTCAAGATCTTCCTCACCACGCTTTCGATCCCCCCCCTGGAACCGAAGTCCTATCTGGCCATGATCATTCTGCCCCTCACCTTAATCGCGGGGATCGGAGTGGTGATCAACGTGCTGCTCATGCTCTTTAACCTCATCCCCCTGCCTCCACTCGATGGAGGGAGAATCCTGGTGGGGCTACTCCCTCCCTCAAAGGCCATGGCTTTTGCGAAGATTGAACGCTTCGGGATGGTGATCCTGATCCTGCTGCTCATGAGTGGTATCCTGGACTATACCCTCTGGCCGCTCTTCGAGGGGATGATCAATTTGTTGCTGGGGTTTTGAGGACAACTCGTCAAGGAAACGGATGAAGACAAAACACTTGTGCGTAATAGGAAATGCAAGAAAAATGGAATTGTATCACCATATGAATAAGGTAACCGGGGTATGGGTAGGAAAAGCAATCGATCATGCAGCCCCATCCCTCCGAAGGAGAAAAACGGAATGAGTCAAGAACGAGTCTTAAGCGGCATGCGGCCCACGGGAAGGCTTCATCTGGGAAATTACCTGGGGGTTCTGCAGAACTGGATCGCAATGCAGAACGATTACGAATGTTTTTTTTTCGTGGCCGACTGGCACGCACTGACCACCGATTACGCCGAAACGGCCTCGATGAAAACCTACATTCACGAAATGTTGATCGACTGGCTGGCCGCCGGAATCGATCCGGAAAAGGCGACCCTCTTCATCCAGTCGGGAGTTCCGGACCATGCCGTTCTGCATGTCCTCCTCTCCATGATCACGCCGCTCCCCTGGCTGGAGCGGTGTCCGACCTACAAGGAACAGCAGCAACAGATCAGCGGAAAGGATCTCTCCACGTATGGGTTTCTGGGCTATCCGGTGCTGCAGGCCGCGGACATTCTGATCTATAAGGCTCACACGGTCCCGGTGGGAGTGGATCAACTTCCCCACCTGGAACTGACCCGGGAGATTGCACGGCGATTCAACCACCTTTACGATCCGGTCTTTCCCGAGCCCCGGTCCCTGCTGACCGAGGTTCCCAAACTGCCGGGAACCGACGGCAGGAAGATGAGCAAAAGCTACAACAACTGTATCTATCTTTCCGATTCGCCGGAGGAGATCTGGGAGAAGATCCGGACCATGATGACCGATCCGCAACGGAAACGTCGAAAAGATCCCGGAGACCCGGAACTCTCTCCCGTCTTTGCCTATCACAAGATCTTCTCCTCCAGGAACGAGATCGCTGAAGTTGCCGAAGGTTGCCGCACGGCCGGAATCGGCTGCATCGACTGCAAGAAGATCTTGTCGGAAAACATGATCCGCAAGCTGGCTCCCATCCACGAAAGAAGGGCCCGGTTCACCCGGGAACCACAGCAGATCGACCGGATCATACAGGAGGGCACGGGAAAAGCCCGTAAGGTGGCAGCTGAGACCCTGGCCGAGGTCAGAGGGGCCATGAAGATTTAAAAGCAGCGCTTTATAACCAGTCGTCCACATTCGGCGAAACCGAAGCCGTATCACGAGGATTCGACATTGTCCTACAAGGTCAAACTCAACATCTTTGAAGGTCCGATGGACCTTCTGCTCCACCTGATCCGGAAACACGAGATCGATATCTACGATATTCCCATTGCCCTGATTACGCGGGAGTACATGAAATATCTCGGCCTGATGAAGACCCTGAACCTCGACGGAGTGGGAGAATTCCTGGTCATGGCCGCCACGCTGACCCAGATCAAGTCCAAGATGCTTCTCCCCCCGGAGGAAAGCGATGAAGAGCGGGAGGAAGGTACAGACCCACGGGAGGAACTGGTCCAACGTCTGCTGGAGTATAAAAAATACAAGGAGGCGGCCTCGGAGTTAAAGGCCCAGGAAAATCTCTGGATCGACACTTACTCCTCCGGTGCCCCGCACAATCTCAAGGGAGAACAGGAACTGGTCCTGATCAACCTGAATCTCATGGATCTGATGGAGGCCTTCCGAAAGGTCCTGGAAAAATCAGATGGTGATGTCGTGCACGAAATCAC
This sequence comes from uncultured Nitrospirota bacterium, assembly GCA_964483105.1. Lineage (GTDB taxonomy): Bacteria > CG2-30-53-67 > CG2-30-53-67 > CG2-30-53-67 > CG2-30-53-67 > CAYZZU01. Next base: position 28,869 of record CAYZZU010000007.1, on the reverse strand, counting down.
CGTGGAAACCATGAGTATCAAGGAAAAGATTTCGTGTATTCTGGAGACACTGGAGCAATATCAGAGCATCTGCTTCACGGATCTCTTTGCCGGCGCGCCGGCACGCGAGGAGATTGTTGTCACCTTTCTCGCCTTATTGGAAATCATCCGTCTCCATCTCGTCCGGATCGAACAGAGTGAACGATTCGGTACAATCCGCATCCGGAAGGCCGTCTCCAGCGAAAACGGCAAAACGGAATCTCCCCCTCTTCCGCAATCCCGACAAACTCTTTCGGAGGGAACATGACCGACCAGGAATGCGTCCGGATACTCGAGGCTCTGATCTTCGCCTCGGATACTCCTCTCCCATTGAAACAGATATTGCAGATCCTTGAACCGGAAGGGGTGGACAGACAGGCCGTAAAACGCTACATCGCCGAACTTGCCCGGAGCCTGGAAGAGAGAAGTTCCGCCCTGCAGGTGGTGGAGATAGCCGGAGGATATCGTCTGATCACACGCAAGGAGTTCGGGAAATGGATCCGAAAGCTCAGCCGTCCGAAAAAGGTGCGACTCTCCGCCGCCGCGCTCGAAACCCTGGCGATTATCGCCTACAAACAACCCGTCACGACCCCGGAGCTGGAGGCCATCCGTGGTGTCAACTCTTCCGGCGTGATCAAGACTCTCCTGGAAAGAAACCTGATCAAGATCGCAGGCCGCATGGACGCGGTAGGAAATCCGATGATGTATGCCACCACACGTGAATTTCTGGAATACTTCGGCCTCCGCTCCCTGAAAGATCTCCCCACCCTGAAGGAGTTCCAGGAACTGATGGAGGAACACGCGGAAGAGGCGGTTCCTGGTTCTGAAACAGAAGAAAACAACTCCATTCCGGAGACACTCGAAACCGATACGCCGGAAAATGAAACCGTGGAGAAGGAATCAGGATGACACCTGCCGGAAAAGCCCCCGGGGAAAGACCGTGCACGAAGCCGTCAAAGGTAGATCCTTTTCTTCCGGCAATGATATTTCAGCACAACAAGGCTGTTGTTTAAACGCTGCAGCCGCAGGTTCCGTTGACGGATGGCCTTGTGATCCTGAGAGGAAGGGAGTTCGGACCGGACCATTTTCTGGACCTTGATCAGGTTCTGATACAGCTCCTTATAGTCCGAATCCTGAAATTTCTTGAATAAAAGCGGGTTGACCGTTATGTAGCCGTCAGCGATATCCTTTGCCAGAGCCAATGGATTTCCGCGAATAAACGCCATGGAGTCACCTCTCAGTGAATTGTCCTGTCCCGTATCCGGTAGATCATACCACTGGACGGGCTTTTTCGTCAAAAGGAGAACCCCACAGATGGGAAGCAAAATCCGGATCCAGAAGATCATCGCGAACGCAGGTATTTCCTCCAGGCGGGAGGCGGAAAAGATGATTTTAGAGGGGCTTGTGACCATCAACGGAAAGGTCGTGAAAGAACTCGGGACCCAGGTCGACCCGGAACAGTGCCATATCAAGGTCAGGGGAAAGCTGATCCGGCCCCAAACCCGAAAGATCACCTTAGCCCTTCACAAACCGTCCGGAGTGGTAACGACTCTGCACGATCCGGAAGGACGCCCCACGGTCACGTCCCTCCTCCGGGGCGTCCGGGAACGCGTGGTTCCCGTGGGACGTCTTGACTACAACTCCGAAGGATTGCTTATTATGACGAACGACGGCGACCTGGCCAACCTGCTCATGCACCCGAAGTATCACCTTCCTAAAGTCTATACGGTCAAAGTCAAAGGGAAACCTGACCCGGAAAAGCTGAGAAAACTGTCCAGGGGGACGCGGTTGCCGGAGGGAATGACCGGCCCGTCCGTGATTCGGAAGGTTCACCATTATCAAGCGAATACGTCCCTTGAGATCACCCTCTACGAGGGGAAGAACCGGCAGATTCGGCGGATGTTCTCCGGGATCGGACATCCCGTTTTGAAACTGAAACGGATCCGGATCGGCCCCATTCACCTCAAGGGACTCGCGCCCGGAAGCTATCGACGACTCGAGAAATGGGAGATCGAGGAATTGACGGCATGGACGACCCGGGCGGCACCCCGAAAAAGAAAGGCCGGAAGAGACCGAGCACAAAGAAATTCTTGACAATGGTGATAGTTCATGCTATTTTCCGGGATCCATTTCAAGCAGGAGGGATCAGAAATTGGCGAATCACAAGTCTGCCATCAAGAGAGTGCGACAGAATCTCAAAAGAAATGAGCGAAATCGGCAAGCGCGTTCCCGCATGAGGACCCTGATCAAGAAGGTGGAAAGGGCCGTCTCCTCGAAGAATGCGGAGGAAGCTCAAAATCATCTTCCGGACGCCCTGCGCATTCTTGACAAAAGCGCATCCAAGGGACTCATCCATAAAAACCAGGCTGCCAGAAAGAAATCACGGCTGAGCCGGAAAGTAAACGGGCTGGCAGCGGACGCCTGATTCCGCTTCGGGCCGGGTGAACCCCGCTTATCCGGGGTGGCTATCGGGGACGCAGGCGTCTGGACGGCAAACCCGGAAAATCAAGCGCTCCATCAATGCCCGGGGATGATTCTGACCGCTCTTGAGAGATTCGTCCACGGCAAGCAGGTCCCCGTAGATTCTTTCGACTTCTTCCTCGGAAAATCTTCTTAACTGTTCCAGGAACCGTTCTCTCTGGAAGTGAACCCCCATGGTTGAAAGAAGCTCCCCTTCACGCATCCCCTCTTTCTGAAGGCTTTTCCCGATCCAGAGCCTTCGGAAAACAGTGACCAGCACGGAAAGAATCAGAAGTGGGGGGGTCCCTTCCTGGAGCAACCGTTGCAAGATCCGTAAGGCCCTCTCAAAATCCCGGTTCCCCATCGCTTCCGCAAATTCAAAGGGATTGAATTCCCTGGATTGTCCGGAGACCTCAAGCACATGCGACAGCTCAATCCCACCCGGTTCCCCCTTGAAAAGGATCAGTTTTTCCAATTCATTGCGCAAAACCTGTAACTCCCTTCCATGGGACTCCACCAAGAACCGGCAGGCTTCCGGCTCGATCCGGCACCCCCTTCCCTTCAGATACTCACGGATCCATGCCTCGGTTTCCCGAGGACCATAGGGATGGTAAAACCGGATCGCCGGCCATTTTTTTTTCAGCCTGGAGAAAAATTGTTTCCGCATATCCGGTTTCTCGGCGGTAAACACCAGAACCGTGCCGCCTGCAGGTTCCTCCAGATAGGACAGGAAAGGTTCCAGACCCGCGGCCTTCACCCGGTGCACTCCTTTGACAATCAAGAGTTTGTTCCGTCCGAAAAGAGAGACGGTTCTCGCTGCGTGAAGAATGGAGGCCGCATCCGATTCGGATGCGTCGAACATCTCCACGGCAAAGGAGTCATCTTCTCCCTCCAGGAGCTTCCGGCGGATCAGACCGAGGGTCTCTTCAATCAGGTAGGGTTCCTCACCATAGAGCAGACAAATGTCCGGGATGTCCCCCCTGAGAATCTGTTTCCGAAACACCGAGGGTTTCATGATCTTCGATCTTCTCCACGGGTAAGGACATGCATCGGAATCTGCCGTGCGCCACAGGAATCGATCCGATCCCGTCCAATCTGAAAGATCCCTTCGGAAACTCCTTCAATCAGTACCACATTCTTTTCAGACTCAGGTGGGTGGATGACAATCTTTGCGGAATCCCACAACGTGGTCATCAGTTTCCGTGAAAAACCGTAGACCCCGATCGGGCTCTCTTCCGGGATCTCCACGGAGGAGGAAGAAAGATACACCCTGGAAACGTAATCCGCATGGTAGGACACCACGCCACTGGAACGAACGTGAAAGAAGGGAAAGGAAACGCGTGCGGGAAGACTGACCCGATACGTCTTGATTCCAACATCGATTACCTTGCGGGCCTCACAGAAGATCCTCAGGGAAATGTGGGAAGGCTCCCGTTTCCATTCGAAATTCGCGCGTTCCTTTCTCAAGCCCCACGCCCCCTTGCGGCCCAGGGGACTCGCCGGGGATTCCACCATGGAGCAGGAGACAAACAGCCCTTTTTTCTTCTGATAACGGACGAGCGCCGGGAACACGCTGAATTCACTGAAGGCCCCGCCCCCCCCTGTTCGGTACGACGCCGCGTAGAATCCTCCCAACGTAACGCCCGGCATCACCTGCACCACGGTCAGTGGAGCGGGCACAAATTCAGCCATCCGTTTCGATGAAACCAGATAAAAAAGAATCATGCAGAATCCTCCAAGCTCCCAGGAAGGTTTTATCGCATTCATCTTCCCCTCCCGAAGCACGGACGGATTTTGATTTCTGTCCCCAGTCGATTTACAATCATGTGAAACTCATCGAAGATTTCCCCGGATCAACTTTTTGCATGGCGGTTAACCATGAAGTTTCCTCTGCCGCGCCCAGTACTGGATCCCCCGGACCAGAGGGTTCGATAAAAAGTAGGCCGGCACGGCTACCGCCAACCCCAGCAGTAAGCTCCCCACACTCATGGGAAACAGGATATTCCAACTCGCATGAAGAATTTCAACTGGATGTAGGGACAGAGGTCTCCACGCATTCGGATCTCCACCGAGCATCCACCGACCGATCCTATAATCCAGGAAAAAGATGAAGGAGAAGGTCAGCGGATTCCCGACCCAGGTACCCAGCAGGGCCATAAACTTATTGCCTTTCAGAAACATCGCGAGACTCACCGCAAGGACCATGTGAAATCCAAGAAATGGGGTCATCCCCACGAAAACCCCGATGGCAAGCCCTCGTGCGATCTCACGAGAATCGCGTCGAATGCGAAAAAACCTCAGAAAAACGTAACGAACTGTGCGGTTCAGCGACACGGGACCCTTACTCCTCCTGATCGATCCTGCAAGGATCGATCTGATCGGGTCTCGTGAGAACCCCTGATTGAGGAAAGGCGGAATTTCCTTTCCCATGAAACAAATGAGGTTCCGTCAAGTTCCTCATCACATTTCCTCAGTGAAAGTAATGCCGTTGGGTCACTACGGTGATGCCGCTATCGGTCACATGAAAATATTTCGCGTCCTCCTCGGAGTGAAATCCGATGATCGAGTTCGGAGGAATTTTCACGCCTTTTTCAATAATGGCTTTCTTGATCTGGGAATGCCTGCCGATTTCCACATTGGCCATTACAACAGACTGGGTAATGTTACAAAAACTGTTCACACGCACATTGGGCGCCAAAACGGAATTCTGTACCTTACCGCCGCTCAAAACGCAGCCGGCGCAGACAATGGAGTCCAGGGCCAAGCCCATCCGCCCCCCCGCATAGGCCTGGGCAAAGACGAATTTCGCCGGCGGGGCCACACTCTGGAAGGTCCGAATGGGCCAGTCAGGATCATAGAGGTTAAAGACGGGACTCACTGCGACCAGATCCATATTGGCCTCCCAGTATGAGTCCAGGGTTCCCACATCCCGCCAGTACGCGGCCCTGCCGGTTTTCTTGTCCTTGAAATTGTAGGCATACACATCCTGTCCTGATGCCATTTGCGGAATGATGTTCTTCCCGAAATCGTGGTCGGAGTCAGGATCCTTCGCGTCTTTCTTCAACTGTTCCACCAGGGAAGGCAGGCTGAAGACATAAACTCCCAGAGAAATCAGGCACCGATCAGGATCCGAAGGGAGCGTAACGGGATTCCGAGGTTTTTCCTGAAATGCGACAATCCGATTCTCGGCATCCACCTGGAGAACCCCGAAGGCGCTCGCCTCGTACTTGTCGAGTTCCATGGCCGCCACGGTCACCTGGGCTTTCTTCCGGATATGATAGCGGATGAGATCTCCATAATCCATCTTATAAATATGGTCACCGGAAAGGACCAGGAGATATTGCGCGTTTTCTTTCTCTATCGAATAGAGATTCTGGTAAATGGCATCGGCCGTGCCACGGTACCAGCTTTCATCAATCCTCTGTTGAGGAGGGAGAGAGACCACGAATTCGTGCAGTTCGTTACTTAAAAACCCCCATCCCAGGCGAATATGTCTCTCCAGAGAATAAGATTTATACTGGGTCAGAACGAAGATTTTTTTGATTCCGGAATTGATGCAGTTACTGAGGGTAAAATCGATAATCCTGTATTTCCCACCGAAAGGGACGGCCGGCTTGGCCCGATCAACCGTCAACGGATAGAGACGACTGCCCCTTCCTCCGGCCATGATTACGGCGAGAACGTCCTTCGGTCTGAAGGTCTCCTGTTCGATCAAGTTCCCCTCCCCATCTTCCGGATCGAAGGTAGATTCCTTCTGTTTATTCGGCGCCGCGGAGGGCGGTCCTTCCGACCCATCCTGGTCTCCCGGAACCCCTCGAGAAGGAATGTCGAAAATGTACACAAAAAATCAGGAATGGTCAAGATGATTGTCCGGGGGATGATCCTCCGGATCGGTTCCTGTTCCCCGGAACCACGCCTCATGATTTTACGCTCTCATCCGCGCTTAATGCGGAAATCAGCGAGTTCTTGATTCTGTCCTGTTTGGCCCGGTCCGTAATCTTGTGACCGAAAATATCCGTCACATAAAAGGCGTCAATGGCCTGTTCCTTTTCTGTGGACACCTTCGCGGTGTGGATATGTACTCCTTGGGAAGCAAGTGAGGAAGTGATGTGATACAGCAGTCCGATTCGATCTTCGGCATAGACATCGATTACCGAGTAATGTTTCGAAACTGTATTGTCAAAGAGAACCCGGGGAGTGATCTTTCGTCGTTTCTTTTTCACAAGGTATGCGGGGGGACTTTTCTCGGTCAGCATCTTCTCGACCTGTCGTATACCCTGCAGAACCGCCCGAACGGCTTCGGCAATTTGATTCCAATAGGCCGGCTCCGTTCGTTTTTCGTGGTCGGGGGGTTCTATGTAGATTGAATCGATCACAATTCCCACCCGGCTGGTGAAGATCCTCGCCCCGAGTATATTGATCCCTTTCGATGCAAGAACCCCGGCGATTCGGGAGAAAAACCCGGGCGTATTGGAATCGAAGGCGCAGATATCGAGTTCCGTATACCCCCTGGACAGAGGGTGGGTCCATTCCACGGCGAAACCGTTTTCTTCGACCTGAAGAATCATTGAAAAATGGCGCATCACCCGGGACTGCGCGGTCGAAAGCAGATAAGGATCCGGAAGCGTAGAGAGAATACGTTCTGTTTCCTTTTCCCCGAACAATTTCTTCCCCTCTTTCCGAATCCGGTCCTTGATTCTTTCCAGATAAGCCCGCCCGTCTATCTCACTGGTCTTCTCTTCCCCGGTCATCAACTGTTCACGCGTCTTGAAAAATAGCTCCTTTAACAGTGTGTCTTTCCAGTCGTTCCAAAGCCCCGGTCCAACCCCCCGGCTGTCACAGTAAGTGATCAGGGTCAACATTCTCAAACGTTCCTCATCCTGTATGACCCGGGCCAGTTGCCGGATCAATCCGGATTCATGGATGTCCCTCCGTTGTGACAGATGTGCCAGAACCAGATGATTCCGGACAAGAAACTCTACCGTGCGGCCGTCTTCCCTCGGGAATCCCATTCGCCGCATGATGGTTCTCACGGCCTTTCCTCCCAGGTTCACGTGTCCCGCACCGATCGCCTTGCCGATATCGTGCAGCAGCAGGGACAGATAAAGAATCTCGGGCCGTTCCACTTCCCGGAACAGTTCGGAGTAGAAATTCTCCTCGGGATAGGGGGTTCCTCTTAAACCGTCCAGATGTTCCAAGGCAACCAGGGAATGTTCATCCACCGTATAGGCATGATACAATTCATGCTGTACCAGTGCGGTTAAGGCGCCAAACTCAGGTATATATTTCCCCAGAAAACGGAGTTCATGCATCTGACGAAGGGTACTGACCACAGCTGTCTTCCCCGAAAGAATCTTCAGAAACAGATCCCGGACCCGGCTGGAACCTCTGAACTCATCCGTCACAAGTCCGAGAGAGGAAATGATCTTCTGTTTGGTGGCATCCGCCGGGGGAACCTCGTACCGCTGTGATAAAGCAAAGACCTCCATCAGGCGGAAGGGAGACTCCTGGAAGAAATGCTTCCGGTTTTCGGGAACGCACAGACGTTTCCCCACAATGGCGAATCCATCCCCCACCATCTTTTTCCGTAAAGAAAAGACAGAGAACCTTCTCCCCGCGGGAGGAGGAGAACACCGGTTGATCAGCATGGTGGTAAAGTAACGCACGTTGCGTGTATGGAGGTAGTACCCGCGCATGAACCGCTCCACGGCCAGGTAATGCTTGAAATCCTTATATCGGAAAAAGGTCGCCATCTCCTCCTGCATCTCCATGGTCAACCGGTCGTTGTGACGACCACTGAGGTAATGCAGATGATTCCGAACCTTCCAGAGAAACTCAAGAGAGTGACGGAGGATGTCATATTCCTTCTCCGAGACCACCCCCCGGTCTCTCAACCGACTGAGTGAATCCACCCCGTATTTGACTTTGGCAATCCAGAAGGCGGTGTGAATATCCCGAAGTCCTCCCACCCCTTCCTTGACATGGGGTTCTTTCATATAGAGAGAGCCGCCGAACTTCTTGTGACGGTCATTGACATCACGGATCTTGGTTTTCAGGTATCCTTCCACATTCCGGCTGAGAATCGACCTTCCCGACTCTTTCAGGAAAGATTGGTAAACTTCCCGGTTCCCCGCAAGGTATCTCGATTCGATCAGGGAGGTCTTGGCCTGGATGTCCGAAGCCGCCAGTCTCACACAATCCGGAATGGTTCGAATGCTGTAACCGATGTCCAGGTTCAGATCCCACATCAGGTAAAGACAAAAATCGGCAACTCCGCGACTCAACGGGTCGATTTTCCTGGCCGTGAGAAACATCACGTCCAGATCGGAAAAGGGATTCAGCTCTCCCCTGCCGTATCCTCCGACGGCCAGGAGAGCCAGTGGAATATCTTTCCCGCTCTTCCCGGACTGTTCTTTCGCCGCATCAAACAGCTCTTTCAAGACCGCGTCGGTCCAGGCCGTGATCCGGAAAACCACCTCGGATCCTCCGGCTCCGGCAAGGTGAAGTTCCTTGATTTTCTCCTTCTCTTCCCTGAGAAGCCCCTTCAGGAAGGTCACATACGCACCCCGCTCCGCATCCCCGGGAAAACAAAGGCCTTTCTGTTTCAGCCTCTTCTTCAGCAATGAAGAGTAGATCTCACGATACTGCTCGATTTTTCCCTTTTCCCGCATCTTCCGTCCATCATTTATTCCGGCGATCGATCCGGATGCATCATCCCCTGATCCACAAAACTGAAGTAGCTTCCGTCCCCGATGACCACATGGTCCAGAACCGAGATCCCCATCAATTCTCCGGCCCGCATCAGACGCTTGCTGATCTCAATATCCTCACGGCTGGGCGTGGGATCTCCGCTCGGATGGTTGTGGATCAGCAGGACCGCGGCCGATGATTCCCTGACCGCCGGGACGAACACCTCTCGGGGATGAACCAGACAGGAGGTCAGACTCCCCTCTGAAACGGTCACGGTACGGATCACCCTGTGCTTCCCATTCAGAAGGACCACGCGAAATACCTCCTTCTTCAGGTCCCGCATATAAGGCGCGCAGGACTCGAAGACATCCCGGCTTCCCCGGATCCGGTCCCCCGTTTTGAGCGGAAAGGCCTGGATCCGTTTCCCCAGCTCCATGGCCGCCATGACCTGAGCCGCCTTGGCCGGTCCGATACCCGGGACGCCGGCCAGTTCACTCCATTCCGCCCGGCTCATCTCCCGAAGGTCACGATAACGGCTCAAAAGATCCATGGCCACCCCGACCGCGCTTTTTTCCGCATGGCCCGTTCTCAGGAGAATCGCCAGAAGTTGAGCGTTTGAAAGGGAGGACGCCCCATATCGATAGAGACGTTCCCGGGGACGTTCTTCTTCCGGCCACTCCCTGATGGAAAGATGTTTTTTCATATTCATCCTCCGAGTTGTTGATGTATGAAGGTCAAAACAGGAAGCAGAAACAGACTGGCCCATTGTCCCGGCGCGTGTCAAGCGTCCATTCCCTCTGCATGACATCTTTTACTGATAGCAACACATCCGCTCAGGACTACAACCGGGACAACAAGGAAACGTGCGGTCTCTTTGTTGTGGATTACAGCACCCGTCCGTTCGGCAGGTTAAGGGAAAAATGTCGGGAAGCTTCCGGCAAACAACGGTTTCGGGTATCTTCAGTGGAAGGTTGACAATATTTTCAAATCCCAACAATCCTTAACGGATCCATACCATCATCAGAAAATAACCGGCCAACACGAAGCCGCACAGGAGCAGTTTCCAGAAAATACGGACGCCCCTCCCCTTCCTGAATGTAATGGTTTCCTCAGTAAAATCCATGTCTTCAGACAGGATGCTGAGCAAGGAAAGGCTCATGACGACCAGGATCAGAATCATGAGGAGGGAATAAAACACAACCTTCGAGAGGGATAACAGTTCATACATGCTCTTATCCTCCGGAAAAAGCAATCGATTTTTCAATCTCTGCAATATGTTATATAACAGAGAAATCCATTCCTGTCAAAACCCGACCTGCGGCATTTTTTTTGAGAAAGGGATTTGACAAACGGAAATTCCGTGCTATTAATTCGACTATGCTAATATTTTCATTCAATTATTTCATCTCTCTGAAAGAAGATTTTTTCGGCTCTCACCGGGGGAAAGGAAATGACTGAACGGCCGGCGGCTTACCGGATCACCAAGGCGGAGGAAAAGAAGGTTCGCTATGCCATGGTGATAGACCTCAGGCGTTGCGTGGGGTGTCACAGCTGTTCCGTCGCCTGCAAGAGCGAGAATGAGGTTCCCCTCGGGAAATTCCGGTCCTGGGTCAAAGTGATCGAGAAAGGCCGCTATCCTGATGTGAGCCGTCAATTTTTCCCCGCCCTCTGCAACAACTGCAGGAATCCGATCTGTAACCGAAACTGCCCGGTCCATGCCACCTACATCCGGCCGGACGGAATCGTGATGGTCAACCCCCATCGATGCATCGGGTGCATGTACTGCATGGCCTCCTGTCCGTATGACGTGAGGTTCATCAATCCCTTGAGAAAGATCGTCCAGAAATGTTTTTTCTGTAACCACAGGGTGGATAAGGGTCTGGAACCCGCCTGCGTGGAAACCTGTCTGGGACGCGCCCGGATTTTCGGGGATCTGAACGATGCGAACAGTGAAATCGCCCAGATCATGGCAACCAATCCCGTGGTCACTTTAAAACCGGAACTGGGAACGGGACCTCAGGTTTACTATATCGCGGCGGATTCCGACGCCATGGACCCGGCCAGTGGTGTGGACATCAACCATATCCATTTCGAAAGACCGTACTGAGGATCCTGACGGAAGCCATTCTGACAGGGAGGGAAAAGCATGGGACCGAATTATGTGAATGTCCTCTACAACGCCCCTCACCAGATCCCCCTCGGAATCCTTCTCGCGCAGTACTTTTACCTGACGGGGCTCAGCGCCGGTTCCTTTGTGGTTTCGGTCATCGCGATCCTCGGCGGAAAGAGCGAATACAAAGCCCTGGGCAAGATCGGCGCTGTTGTCGCTCCGCTCTGCTTGATTCTCGCCCCGATGAACCTCCTCGTTGAAATGGCACAGCCTTTCCGTTTCTGGCACCTGATGACCTATCTGCCGGGATACGTAAACCTGCGATCTCCGATCACCTACGGCGTGATGTTACTGACGGCCTACCCCATCTCGGCCCTGATCTATGCCTTCTTCGTCTATACCGGAAACATGAAGATGTCCAAGATTTTTGCCATCATCGGGATCCCCCTCGCGATCTCGGTACATGGATACACAGGTTTCATCCTCGCGCTTGGAAAGGGACGCGCCCTCTGGAACACCGCCCTGATGCCCACTCTCTTTATTGTATCGGCCATGGTCTCGGGGATCGCCTTGATGATGCTGATCGCCATTCTCCGGAATGTCTACTTCTCTTCGGGAATGTCCACCGAGGCCATTGAAGCGGACCGTCAGTTGATCTACGGCCTGAGAAAATTCTTGGGGGGAACAATCATCTTCGATCTGTTTCTTGTCGTGAACGCGATTCTCGTTCTGCTGACCTCCAGCAAGGAAGCCTGGCACGCCGCTGAACTCCTGATGTGGGGAAGATTCTCCATTGAATTTCTCGGAGTGGAACTCTTGCTGGGAAGTCTCATTCCACTCTTTATGGTCTTTTATCCTAAGACAGGGAAAAGCCTGAAAGGCCTCGCCGTTGCCTCGATTCTGGTCATGATCGGGGTGTACGCCATGCGGTACACAGTAGTGGTCGGTGGTCAGAGCATCCCCCTCCATTAATCCCCGGAAGAACCGTGAAGATCCGGGAAGGAGCATGATGGATATCAAAAGACGAGCCTTTTTAAAACTCGCCGGCGCCTTGGCGGCCTCCTGCGGGGTAAATCGGCTTCTGACGGCCCCCTCCGGCGCCATGGAACTGATCATGGGGGGCGCCGAGGTATCCAGGACCACGGGCAAATACTTAAAACCGGTTCCCAGCACCTGTCTGAACTGTTACGCACGTTGCGGAAATTACGGATTCAAGGCCTACGGAACGCTGATCAAGATTGGACCGAACCCGGACCACCCCAACAGCCGCGGACGGATGTGTGCCAAGGGACAGGCCGGACTCAACCTGGTCTATGATCCGGACCGGATTCTCTATCCCATGAAACGAACCGGGCCGAGAGGAGAGGGAGGATGGAAACGGATTTCCTGGGACGAGGCCTACCGGGAGATCGCCTTCCGGATGCAGCAACTCCTCCAGAAGGGACAACCCGACCAATTCGTCTTCCAAAGCGACCGGGATATTACAACCTTTGAGATCACGAAACGCTTCGTCCACGCCTTCGGCTCTCCCCACGCCTTGGTCCATCATCCGCTGGGGGGGGCGAACAAGCAGGTGGCTCACCGGTTGACATGGGGCGCCGACTACGAAATCCCTGACGTAGCCCACACCGAATATATGCTGATCTTCGGGTCCAATCCCTTCGAGGCCCATTACATGCGGACCAGCTTCGTCCAGAGAATGGCCGAAGCCCGTTCCCTGCGCCAGGTCACGGTCGACCTGCTCCAGCCCAAGGCCAAGATGGTGACCTTCGATGTCCGGGTAACCCAGACATCGGGGAGAAGCGACGAATGGCATCCCATCATCCCGGGAACCGACGGACTGGTCGCGCTCGCCATGTGCCATGTCATTCTGGAAGAAGGTCTGGAAGACGAGGCCTTTCTCAGGCGGTGGACCAACTACCCTCCCGAACGTCTCAGGAGGCACCTGCGGCCTTATACCCCCGAAACCGCGGAAAGGATAAGCGGTGTCGCAGCAGGAGAGATCCGGCGTATCGCCAAGGAGTTCGCCCATGCCAGGCCCGCCACGACCATTTCCACGGGAGGGGTCTCCAAACACCGGAACGGGGTCTATTCGGAAAGGTGCGTAGCCCTTCTCAATATCATAACCGGCAACATCGATATCCGGGGCGGGTACTGTTTACCGAAGTTCTACCGTTTCCGAGAGCCTTCACCGGTTCCCCCCATACCCAGACATAAGAATCGCCTGACCGACTTTCCCAATTATCCACTGGCGTTGACCGAGTTGCATCAACAGGTCCTCCCACTGATCAAAGAAGGGAGACAGCGTTGCGGGATCTACATGACCTACCAGCATAATCCTGTCTATTCCCAACCGGAAGGCCGGGTCATGGAACAGATCCTCAAAGACGAGGATCTGATCCCCTACTCTGTATGTATCGATTCGTTCATGACCGAATCCGCGACCCTCTCCGATCTGATCCTGCCGGCGGCAACCTATATTGAACGGATGGAGTTGGAATCTCCGCCCGCTCTGGAGATGGTCCCCTTCGTCTCCCTGAGACAGCCGATGATCCCTCCCCTCGGTGAATCACGCCCGATCACCCGGATCTTGATCGATCTGGCTCACCGGATCGGGGGGAAGATGGAGAAATACTTCCGTTTCGACACCGAGGGTTATCTTCAGGCCCGAATCTCCGATATCAAACCCTTGATGGAGGCGGGCGGTCTGGACTATCTGAAAGAAAAAGGGGTCTTTTTCGACAAAAATCAGAAACCCCTCTATAAATCGTATCAAGAAAAAGGCTTTGACACCCCTTCCGGCAAGATCGAGATTTATTCCCGGAGAATGGAAAAACAGGGATTCCATCCTCTCCCGGTCTTCGAACCCATTCCGACTCATCAGACCATCAAGGAGAGCGAATTTTATCTGGTGATCCACCAATGGATGGTTCACACCCACGACCGAACGGCGAACTGCATGTGGCTCTCCGAGATTGTTCACGACAATCCCATGATGATCAATACCGATGTCGCGCGCGAACTGGGACTCAAGGATTACGACCAGGTCCGCGTGATCTCCAAGGTGGGAGAGATCACGACCCGCGTCCGCCTGGTAGAAGGAATTCACCCGAGGGTTGTCTCCATCGGGGACAGTTGCGGCCACTGGAAATTCGGACGCGTAGCGCAGGCGAAAGCTTTTCGCAGCCATGACCCGAACACCCATCTTCTCTGGTGGGGAGACCACAAAAGAATGGGGTTTTTTGAAGAGCCCGGAGAAAAAGGAAACGGAGTCCACCCGAAACCGATCATCCCGCTTATGAATGATCCGATCGGTGGAGGGGTATGCTGGATGGACACCAAAGTACGAATCAAAAAGGTTTGATGGATGAACCCGGAAGAGATGCAATTTCACGATTCGATATGGAGAAGCAGGCTGTACGCCATCCTCGCGTCCGCCTTTTTGCGGGAACCGGACAGTGGCGTCATTCGGTTCTTTCAACAACCCGATACCCGGTCCATCCTTCAGGCATTCTCACTTTCCATGGATGAGTCCTTCGTAACAACGCCCGCTGAGGTCCTTGCGGAGAATCTCGCCACGGAGTATACTCGTCTCTTTCTGGCCCCGCCCACTCATCTTCCTCCCTTTGAATCCTGTTACGTCGGAGGGGTCCGACAGGACCCGGAAACCTTCGAGCCGTCGCTTCGGGGAAGGGCCGCGCGAGAAGTGGAAACCTTCTACTTCGAACACGGCATCACACTCCCCGATGGAGACAGCACACCTCCGGATCATATCGGACTCGAACTGGACGCTTTACGCCTGTTCTGTGAACGTGAAGCGGAAGAATTCACCTCGGGCCGGAAAGCACAAGCCCGCCACATCCGACGGATCGCGAAACGGTTTTTGACGGAACATCCCATCCGATGGGTTCCCTCCTTCTGCGACCGGATCCTGGGATCCACCCCGGCTCCCTTTTTCCGAATCATCGCGCAATTGACCGGAGCCTTCCTGATCAGCGAGTCCGAAGCGCTTTTCTGCCCGGGAAAGGAGGGTGGCGCTCCATGAAGATCAAACATATCAAACCCTGGAAGATTTTGATCGGCATCTTTATTGTAACGATCATCCCTACGGTTTTTGTGATTCTCCTGGAACGCTATACCACTTCGAATGAAAATTTCTGTATGACCTGTCACTACAAGATGTGGGGCAAAAATTTTCTGGTCCACTCCAACATTCATCCCGATTCCGTACGCTGCCCCCAATGTCACGCTAAGCACAACCAGTTGATCCCGAAAGACTTTTCCGCCCATCCCGACCGGATCAATCCCAATTGTGTCCGATGCCATCAGGAGATGTCCCGGAAATCGGACACCGAAGGATTCCGGTTCAACGTCATGAAGATCCAATTCTCTCACCGGCTTCATATACAGGAAGTGGGCGTCGTATGTACCGATTGCCATTACAATATCAAACACGATAAATTCCGCCCCGTAACCAACCGGCCGAGAATGGAGTCCTGTTTCTCGTGCCATGATCGCGAAACCACCTCCTGCGACACCTGCCATCGGCGGGGTGTTCCGGAACTCCTCTCGTCACTGCCCAGGACAACCCACATTGAACGGAGGACCTGCGAGAAGTGCCATCCGGGTTTTGAAGAAAAGCCGATCTCCTTTTACAAGATGGAGTTTTCCCATGAGAAACACCGGGTGCGTGAATCAACCTGCCCGACCTGCCACAACAACGCCACGCTTCACGGCCGGATCATTAAGAGCCGTGAGGCCTGTATGAAATGTCATCACCAGGAAAGCGGAAAGGAATGTAGCCACTGCCACCTCTTTGAAAGACGGTTCAGGAACGGCACACTGCTCAAGGATTTTCCGGGGAAACCGGAGCCCATGGCCGAAGTGGTCGCCTGCGGGACCTGCCACTCCGGAATCGCTGAAGGTCATTCGAAAAAGGCCGTCCTGTCCACCTGCGTCCTGTGTCATGAAGAAAAGGGAATAGAAAAGAAGGTGGAGCAAATCCAGAAAAGAACCACCGAGGGCGTGAAGCGGCTGACAAGCCTCCTGCAGCAAAGCCGGAAAGTGGTCGAAACGCTCCCGGAGGTCTCACAAAGAGAGGCTGAACCCGTGCTGAGACAGGGAGAAAAAATCCTGGAAATACTGCGGAAAGACCGCAGCCATGGTTTTCATAATCCAGCCTACTCCTCTCTTCTCTTAAAAAATACCGGGGAGTCCTTGCAACAACTGGTTTCCCGACATCCGGCGGAGCATGCAAAGAAACAAAAATAGCCCCGAAACGGCTTGTGTAACTCGATCACGGGAAGATTCCTCCGCCTGAATGCTAACACCATCCAAACAAAAAAGCCACATTTAGCGTTTCAGGTTGCTTTTTCGTCATGGATAAAAAGCTTATTTTTTCATTAGGTTACGCCTCTGTTAAAAACAGTGTCTCAAATTGTCCCATTCCACCCTTTGACTCCCCCGACTACTCATTCGATGGTAATAAACAATATCAAGCAGTTACATGAATCATCCGGTTACTCCAAAAGGGCCTGAAATTTGCATGTTCACTAAATGAGTATGAGCAAAAACGGCCGTAGAGCGGACCGGTCTGTGTGCCTGCCTGCGCGTCGCACGCAGACAAGCTCACACGCACGGTACAGGCAGATCGTTTGAACCTCTCCGGGGTGTCGCCCGGGGTGGCGGCTGCAGGTCAGAGGATATGGAACAGCCTTTACGGACAGAGGTGGAAAAAACAATCCTGATCGTGGACGATGATCAGGAAATGGGGAACCTGATGAAAAAGGTCCTGGAGCGGGAATCCTATCGCGTCATCCTGGCCGCGAACGGAACGGAAGGACTCCTGCGGATACGGGAGCAACGATTCGACCTGATCATCAGTGATCTCAGGATGCCGGGTCTGTCCGGCATGGACTTGATTCGGGAGATCCAGAAGACCGCGCCGGAGATCCCTGTCGTTCTGATTACAGCCTTCGGTGATATGCAGGTTTATCTCGACGCAATGGGTGCCGGAGCTTTTGAGTACATCAACAAACCGATCAGGATGGAGGACCTGAAGCGAGTCATCGGGATGGCCCTGGAAGGAAAGCAACGAAAATGCGGGATGCCGGCCCTGGAAAATGAAATTCCCGGGAGTCATCCTCCCCGTTAGTTCCCATCCGACTCCTCAGAGCTAAAGAGCGGAGTAACCGGGTCGTCCGGTCTGCGTCAGACATGTCCGGCATACGGCCCCTTCCTACCATTGCGGATTTTCAGATCCCCGGATCCAATGAAAAATCCCCCTCACATTTTTCTTTATTCCATAACGGAAAAATTCTATAATGACACTGTAACTTTTGTCTTCTTCGACAGTGATCTTTATCAAACACGAATATCCGGAAAGAGATCCGGCGGAATCCAAAAGTCTCCTCTCTGACAGTTCGGATTTCTCGCCGATTCGGAAATAACTCCACACCACCTGAAAGGAGAAGCGGATCATGGCTCAAGAAACGAACGGGAGAAAGGTATTCCCAGTACCGGAAGAATTCGCAGCCCGGGCCCGGATCAACGCTCACCAGTATGAAAACCTGTATCGGGAGTCGATCCAGGATCCGGACCGTTTCTGGAGCAGGGTTGCGGAACGTCTCGACTGGTTCAAGAGATGGGACCGGGTCACGGATTCCGATTTCCAGAACGCGAAGATCGCGTGGTTCACCGGCGGAAAACTGAACGTGAGTTATAACTGCCTGGACCGCCACCTGAACGGTCCCCGGCGGGATAAAATCGCACTGATCTGGGAAGGAGACGATCCTTCTCAGACACGTCGGATCACTTACGCGGAACTCCATCGCGAAGTCTGCCGGTTCGCGAATGTCCTGAAAAAGCGGGGGATCCGGAAGGGAGACCGGGTCACGATCTACCTCCCGATGATCCCGGAACTTGCCATCGCCATGCTGGCCTGCGCCCGGATCGGGGCCATACACAGTGTGATCTTCGGCGGATTCAGTCCTGACGCCATCCGGGACCGTGTCAACGACTGCGGCGCCGTCCTGATGATCACCGCCGATGTCGGGTACCGGGGCGGGAAAGAGATCCCGTTGAAAAAAAACGCGGACCAGGCCATGGAACAGTGTGGAGGGATCCGGAACTGTATCGTCGTCAACCGCTCCGGTCAACGGAAGGCCGAGACTCATCCGGGACGGGACCTCTGGTGGGAAGAGGAGATGGCGGCCCCTGATATCTCCGACTCCTGTGAACCGGAACCGATGGATGCGGAAGACCCGCTTTTTATCCTCTATACCTCGGGATCGACGGGGAAACCCAAGGGCGTTCTGCATACGACCGGGGGATACCTGGTCTATACCAGTTTTTCCCATGAGACTATTTTCGACCTGAGAGAAGAAGACATCTTCTGGTGTACCGCCGATATCGGCTGGATCACCGGACACAGCTATATCGTTTATGGACCGCTCGCCAACGGCGCCACCTCCCTGGTCTTCGGCGGAGTCCCCTCCTATCCGACATGGAGCCGCTTCTGGGACGTTGTGGATCGCTATCAGGTCTCGATCTTCTACACCGCTCCCACCGCGATTCGGGCGATCATCCGTCAGGGTGAAGGACATCTGCGGGGCAAGAGTCTGAAGAGCCTTCGCCTGCTCGGAACCGTGGGAGAACCGATCAATCCGGAAGCCTGGCTCTGGTATCACGAAAAGATCGGGAAGGGGCGATGTCCCATCGTGGATACATGGTGGCAGACCGAAACCGGGGGGATCCTGATCACGCCCCTGCCGGGCGCCATGAACTTGAAACCCGGTTCGGCGAATCGCCCGTTTTTCGGGGTGGAACCGGTGATCCTGGACTCCGAAGGGAAAGAGCTGGAAGGAGAGGCAAACGGCCTTCTGGCCATGAAACGATCCTGGCCGGGAATGATGCGCGGTGTGTTCGGGGATCCGGACCGTTTTTTCCAGACCTACTTTGCCGCCTACAGGGGATACTACCTCACAGGGGACGGCGCCCGGAGAGACGCGGACGGAGATTACTGGATTACGGGACGCGTGGATGATGTGATCAATGTCTCCGGCCACAGGATCGGCACGGCGGAGGTGGAGTCGGCCTTGGTACTTCATCCGAATGTAGCCGAGGCCGCGGTAGTCGGTTTTCCGCATGAGATCAAGGGCCAGGCGATCTACGCCTATGTGACGTTGAATGACGGTTTGAAACCGTCGGAAGAATTGAAGCAGGAGCTGATTCAACTGGTCCGGAAAGAAATCGGACCGATCGCCAAGCCGGATGTCATCCATTGGGCTCCCGCCCTTCCCAAGACACGAAGCGGGAAAATCATGCGGCGGATACTCAGGAAGATCGCCAGCCTGGAAACCGACCAATTAGGCGACACCACGACCCTGGCCGATCCCGGAGTTCTCGACTCCCTGATCCGGGACCGAACAGCGATGAAGAACTGAAGGCTTCAGATCGATCAGGTGGGGGAGTCGTTTCTCCCGCCTGATCGTCCATTCCCAATCGACAACAAAGTCAACCTCATGTCCTGCGACGGTCCTCCAGAAAGGAAGATGAGGCGCCTTATCCGGGTGCAATTCGCCGGTTCACGTTTTTCCCCCGCTGTGCTATAGTTACTTCATGATGAAAGAGGCCATGCTCTACGAGAAACTGGAGAATCAGCAGGTACTCTGCAATCTCTGTCATCACCGGTGCAGGATCAAGCCGGGCAGACGGGGGATCTGCGCTGTCCGGGAGAACCGGGAAGGAGTCCTGTACTCTCTGGTCTATCGAAAGGTCATCGCCCGGTCCATCGATCCGATCGAAAAAAAACCCCTCTTTCATTTTCTCCCCGGTTCTCTTTCCTACTCCATCGCCACGGTGGGATGCAACTTCCGTTGTCAGCACTGCCAGAATGCCGATATCGCGCAGATGCCGCACGACCTGAAACAGATTCTCGGCGAGGATGTCCCGCCCGCGGAAATTGTACGGGAAGCAGTTGAAACGGGCTGCCGGAGTATCGCGTATACCTACACGGAGCCCACGATCTTCTTTGAATACGCCCTGGATGCCGCCAGGATGGCCCATGAGAGGGGTCTCAAAAACGTCTTTGTCAGCAACGGATACATGACGAAAGAGGCCATCGACCGGATGGCCCCCTGTCTCGACGCGATCAACGTCGATTTGAAGGGAGGAGAAACCTTCTACCGGAAGATCTGCGGCGCCCACTTGCAGCCGGTTGTCGATACCATCCGGAAGATGCACGCTCTCGGCATCTGGGTCGAAGTCACCACCCTGGTCATCCCCGGGCTCAACGACCGGGAAGATGAGCTGAAGACCCTGGCGGGGACGATCGCCTCAATCGATGTTTCCATCCCGTGGCATCTCAGCGCTTTTCATCCTGCCTATCACCTCTCGGACAAACCGCGAACCCCGCTTGAAACCATTCTGAAGGCCCGGCGGATCGGATTGGAATCCGGTCTCCGGTACGTTTTCACCGGCAATCTCCCGGGGGAAGAAGGGGAACATACCTTCTGCGACCGGTGTGGACGGACATTACTGGAACGCCTCGGCTACAGGGTGACAAAAAATCGTATTGAAAACGGCAGGTGCCCGTACTGCGAAGCCGACGTGCAGGGTGTCTGGCTGTAGCTCCGCTCCGAAACGGCCCTGTCCGACATTCCGGATGGAATCATCAAGGAAAAAGCAGGACGCGTCCGGGGTGAATGGATGGTGTTCAACCGGAAGCCTTGCACGCATCGACCGGGCTTTCAACAGCACAAGGCAGTTCGAAGATAAAGGCACTGCCGCCGAGTTTTCCTTTCTCCACGCGGAGTTCTCCGCCATGGTTCTCGATGATCTGTTTCACGATAGGAAGACCGAGTCCCGTTCCGGGAATCCCCTCCGTCCTCCGGTTCTCCAGTTGAAAATACTTGTCGAAGATCCGCAGGCGATCCCTTTCGGGAATCCCCTGCCCGCTGTCTTCCAGGGAAATCACCAGCCGATTCTGTGGATTCATGTTTTTCTCATCCATCCGATCAATACTCCGCATGCAGATTCGAATATTCCCCCCGCGAGGGGTGAACTTGATGGCATTACTGATCAGGTTTGTCATCACCTGGCCGAGTCTCTGGGGATCCCCCAGGACGCAGGGAAGCCCTTCTTCATACTCCCTGAACAAATGAATCTCTTTCTGGATCCGCACTCCTTCAAAGACACCCAGGAAATAATCCGCCAGACGCGCCATATCCACCGTCTCATGCTGACAAACGAACATTCCCTGTTCCATCTTGGACAGATCCAGAAAATCATTGATCAGACAATGCATCCGTTCGGCTTCCCCTGCGATGGTCAGAAGGAACTGTTGCTGAATCTCCTCTTTTTCCTCCCGGTATCGGAGCAAAAGGTCGGCATAGGATTTGATGGCGGTGAGAGGCGCACGAAGATCATGAACCAGATAGTTGATGAATTCCGACTGCGTCCCGAGTTGTTTCTTCAATTCTCTGTTCTCACGTTCCAGCCGGTCCACGCCTTCCCGAACCGCTTCATTCCCTTCTCTCTGATCCATTCGGGACACCCTCAGCCGTTGTCCATTCCCCGGACAGACCCGCATGATCCGGATGGGCGGCTTGAATCACACGCATCCGCTGAAACATGGGGACAGACTTTTACCGCAGTCATTCTCTATATCGGAAGAACACGAAAAACCTTGAGCCCATCGCCATGAAACGAAACGATTTCCACAAACAACGTGACGGAATGGTCCGGACCCAACTTATGGAAAGGGGGATTCAGGATCCCGCCACTCTCCATGCCATGGGCCGGGTCCCCCGGGAATATTTCGTTCCGGAGGAATTCCGTACGTTGGCCTATGAAGACCGTCCCCTGCCGATCGGAGAAGGTCAAACCATTTCTCAGCCTTATATGGTCGCACTGATGACGGAGGCCCTGAAACTGAAAGGCGATGAACGAATACTGGAGATCGGGACCGGATCCGGATATCAGACCGCCGTTCTCGCTGAAATAGTCCGGCGGGTCTTTACGATCGAACGTATCCCTTCCCTGGCGAAACAGGCGGAACAAACCCTTCAGGAACTCGGATTCACCCATGTCAACGTCCTGACGGGAGACGGGACCCGCGGGGATCCTGAACATGCGCCTTTTGACGCAATCCTGGTCACAGCGGGCGCGCCGATCGTCCCGGCCTCCCTCCAGTCCCAACTCACCGAGGGAGGCAGACTGGTGATCCCTGTCGGAAACCGGAGATATCAGGAGCTATACCGGATGACACGTCATGGGAAAAACCTGGACCCGGAAAATCTGGGGGGATGTGTCTTCGTCCCCCTGATCGGGATCGAAGGATGGGACCTTCCATAGCCTGAGGAACAACTTGCCGGAACCCTCTTTCAGAGATATACTTTTAAGAAGGATAAGAACATCTGAACCGCACGCAAGAACGCCTCTATCCCCCCGACCGGGAAAAGGCAGGAGGAGGAGAAATGGAGGCAAGGCAGGTTGTCTACGAACCCATCAATCATACGGCGGACATCGGTTTCCGGATACGCGGGAAGAGCCTGGAAGAGCTTTTTGAGGGCGCGGCCTTCGCACTCTTCGACATTTTGGCCGATCTGGACAAGGTGCAAGGGAAAATCACCAACAGAATCCGGGTGGAAGGTTTCGATCCGCCGGAACTCCTGGTGAGCTGGCTGAATGAACTCCTCTTTCGCTGGGAAACTCAACGGATTCTTTACAAGAAATTCCGGATCGTCAAACTCAACTCATCCGTTCTTGAGGCACTGGCCTGGGGAGACCCCTTTGAAGAAGGCCGTCATGAAATCTTTACGGATATCAAAGCCGCGACCTATCACAACCTTCAAATCAGGGAAAAAGACGGAATCTATACTGCCGGGATCATCCTGGATATCTGAGAAAGGAGCCAACCGGAACCGGGAAGACGGAAGACCCTGAAAGGATTCAACCCGCATGAAACGAAGCCGTCTTAAAAAAATTCACGAGTACCTGTATGAAATCGCTCCAACGGAAGACATGAAGGTTCCGGGCCGGATCTTTGCCGACTCAGAGCTGTTGCAAGACATCCTGTCCGACAGAAGTCCGGAACAGGTCATGAATGTCGCCACCCTCCCGGGGATTCTGAAATATTCCGTGGCCCTTCCGGATATCCACTGGGGATACGGTTTCCCGATCGGAGGAGTGGCCGCCATGGATATCGAGACAGGAGTCATCTCACCGGGCGGGGTTGGATACGATATCAATTGCGGTTGCCGCCTGATCCGGACCGACCTGACTCTGGATCACATTCAGGAGCACATGAAAGAACTGGTTTCATCTCTTTTTGAGAAGATCCCCTGCGGCGTCGGGTCTCACGGCGCGATTCACAGGTTGAGTCTTCCCGAAGAAGAACAGGTCATGGTTGAAGGAGCCGTATGGGCCGTCAGAAAGGGATTCGGATCGATCGAGGATCTCGACTTCACGGAGGAAGGGGGCTCTCTGCCGGGGGCAGACCCGGGAAAGGTGAGTGAACGCGCCCGGGAGAGGGGTCTCAATCAACTGGGCACACTCGGGTCGGGAAACCATTTTCTTGAACTTCAGCGCGTGGAGGAGATCTTCGAACCGGAAACGGCAAGGACCTTCGGCCTTTTTCAGGGGGGGATCACCCTGATGATCCATTCCGGCTCCAGGGGATTCGGATATCAGATCTGTGATGATTACCTGAAAGTTATGTCCAGAGTTGTCGACAGGTATCAGTTCAACCTGCCGGACCGTCAACTCGCCTGCGCCCCGGTTCATTCACCCGAAGGGAAAGATTATTTTGCCGCCATGGCCTGTGCCGCCAATTTTGCCTGGGCGAATCGCCAGATCCTTCAGCACCTCGCAACCGAGACACTCATGAAAACGCTCCAAATCGGCCCTCAGGCTCTGGGAGCGAGGCTCGTCTACGATGTATGCCACAACATCGCGAAGTTTGAGGAACACGAAATCCACGGCAAAAACCAGAAGGTCTGCGTTCACCGGAAGGGCGCCACGCGCGCCTTCCCCGCCGGCCATCCACAGATCCCGCTTTCGTATCGGAACGTGGGACAACCGGTTCTCATCCCGGGAGACATGGGACGCGCCTCCTACGTCTCCGTGGGAACCGAGGCAGCCATGCGGGAAACCTTCGGATCGACCTGTCACGGCGCGGGCCGGGTCCTCTCCCGGCACCGGTCCGTTCTTGCCGCCAGAGGAAGGAGCATCAGCCGGGAGCTGGAGAACCAGGGAATCTATGTGCGATCCAGGGGCAGAAAGACCTTGGCCGAAGAGATGCCGGAGGCCTATAAGAACATCCACAAGGTGGTTCAGGTTATGCATGACGCGGGAATCGCGAAGAAGGTGGCGAGGCTCAGGCCTCTTGGAGCTATCAAGGGATAGGCGGGAGAATCCCGGCAGAAAACGCCCCTTTGAAGCAGAAAAAGTTTGATCTTTCATGCAAAAAAAGGTATTATATTGGATAATTAGAATAATCGAATTTTTCTCTTTATCTTTTCCCGGTCACAGGTTGGTTGTAACGGTAGTGTCACTTTCCATCACCGAACCCTTTCAGAAGGAGGAGAGACCATGAAGACCGCCATCGCTTCAAGCAAGACGCTGGACGACAGGGGGAAGGCCTGTTCCGAGATCCTGGCGGACATCAAGAACACCCTGTCGGAGATGACCGCCGGGCAGGTCCTGGAGGTTCTGACCACGGATTCCTGCACTGAATACGATCTGCCCAACTGGGTTTCCCGAACCGGTGGGAAAGACCTCCTGGACACGGAACATGTAACGATCTTTCATATCAAGAAACTGTAATCCATGCCCCGCGATGAATATGCCGCCCGGTGTGGATCAAAAGATCCGTTCTACGGGCCTTTATTGTGCGAGGGATCCTCTCCGTTTCCGGAGAGGATCCTCTCAAGATCCCTCAGATCGGAAGTCACCGGAGAGTCCGGAAGTGTTTTCAGAAAGAATCTTCCATAGGTGCGTGATGTAATCCGCCTGTCCAGGATGGAGAGGACACCACGGTCCGTCCGGCTCCGAAGCAACCGTCCGAAGCCCTGCTTCAGGGTGATCGCCGCTTCCGGAAGCTGGTACTCATAAAAAGGATTGCCTCCCCTCTTCCGGATCGCGTCGATCCGCGCCGCCACAATCGGCTCGGAAGGAGAGGCGAACGGAAGCTTGTCGATGATGACGCAGGACAACGCCTCTCCCCGGACATCGATGCCCTGCCAGAAGGAACGGGTCGCGAAGAGAACCGAGTGGGTGTCTTCCCGGAACCTCGCCAGGAGTTCCTCCCGCGACTGTTCCCCCTGCTTCAAGATCAAATAGCGGATCCGGTCCACAAGGAGGCCATATACCGCGTCCAGATGGCGGTTGCTGGTAAAGAGCACGAAGGCGCGTCCCCTCGTCTTCCCGAGAATCCGCTCGATCTCGAACGCCGCCTCCTCATCAAAGGCCGGACCGTTGGGATCACTTTGGATCTTCGGTAAATAGATCAGGGACTGCCTGGCCGGATCGAAGGGAGAAGGAAAACTCTTCTCCTCCGCCTCTTCAATCCCCAGTCTCTGTTTCATAAAGCGGAAATCCCCCCCCGTCGTCAGGGTGGCCGAGGTCAGAATCACGCAGAACACATTCGAGAACAGGCGCCGGTTCAACTCTCCGGAGACATCAACGGGCGAGGCATGGAGGAAGACCCCCTTCCCCCGGACCTCGTACCAGTGCAGAAGATCCGGCTGTTCCCCCGTCAGGATCCGGCGAAAGACCTCCGAAATCTCACGGGTCCTGCGGGAAAGGGCGGTGAACGTTTCATCCCCCGATTCGGCCTCCACGAACAGCAGGTCCAGCTCACCGAGCAGACGGACCAACTCCTCCCCGCAGCTCCGGAATCTCCCACGCATCTTCCCGTAATCGATCCGCGCGCGACCGGGACCGGACCGGAAATAGGCGAAGAAATTCTCGTTCCCCCTCTCGATCCCCATCAACGTCTCTTCAATGATCTTCTTCCCCTTGACCTTCTTCAACGTCTTCAAGACGTGCGCCGTATCCCGGACCAGTTCCTCGAACCGGTAATTGCTGACCTGAAACCCGAAATGCAGCGTGGCCACCTCCTCGATCATGTGGGCCTCGTCGAAGATCACCGCGTCATAGTCCGGGATCACTTCGCCCAGGCCCTGCTCCCGGACAACCAGATCAGAAAAAAAGAGATGATGATTCACAATCAGAAGGTCGGAACGAGCGGCCCTCCGCCGCATCGCCGTAATGAAACAATCTTCCTGGTCGGGACACTTCCCCCCCAGGCAGGTCTCGGGAGTGGAGTTCACCTGCTTCCACAAGGGTGATTGTTCGGTCATGCCGGACAGCTCAGCCACATCACCGCTTTGCGTCCGTCCGACCCAGGCACAAAGCTCCCGGAAACGATCCGCATCCCCGGGATCCTCCAGGAGGGGAAAAGACCGGAACTGCTGGAAACGATTCCGGCAGAGATAGTTGGGACGGCCCTTCATCACCGCCACCAGGAACCGTTTTGAAAGGACCTTTCGGATCAGCGGGATCTCCTTGTCGAAAAGCTGCTCCTGGAGCGCCTTGGTCCCCGTGGAAACCACCACCTTCAGCCCGGACAGAACCGCGGGCACAAGATAAGCCAGAGTTTTCCCCGTACCCGTCCCCGCCTCGGCCAGGACATGCCCTCCCCCGCGGAGTCCCCGCTCGACCAGGCGGCTCATCTCCAATTGCTGGAGACGAAATTCATACCCCGGAAGCATGCGGGAAAGCGACCCTTTCCGCCCGAAGACCTCCTCCATTTTATCCATCTCCATCCCATCACCCATTTGGAAGGCATTGCTTGATATCTTCTGAAAGACTCCGGTTGGGCACGAAATGGGCACACCGGCAAGCATCGCAACCCCGGCACCCCACTCCCGACGGCAGGATCAATCGACCTTCTCAGCCAGTCGGCCGGAAGCGTATTTGTGCAACAGGCTTGCGATCAGGGTCTGGTAGGGGATTCCTTCCTCCAATGCCCGTTTTTGAATCGCCATCAAATCTTTACTCGATATACGAATATTAATTCTTCGGTCTTTCTTGAAGGTCGCCTCAGCGTATTGCCGGTAACGACTCCGCTCACTCTTGAGACGAGCCACGGACTTCCATTCGCCTTTCTCCACAGACTCAAGAAGTTCCTTCTCTTGCTTATTCAGCTTCGCCATTCTTGTTCTCACCTCCTAAATAACGTTTGGTCGCCTTGCGACTTGGGATAATGGCCTTCAGAAAGACCTCATCTTCTGTTTCAACGAACGGAACCAGATAGGCATATCCCTCTACATC
This sequence comes from uncultured Nitrospirota bacterium, assembly GCA_964483105.1. Lineage (GTDB taxonomy): Bacteria > CG2-30-53-67 > CG2-30-53-67 > CG2-30-53-67 > CG2-30-53-67 > CAYZZU01. Next base: position 1,253 of record CAYZZU010000007.1, on the reverse strand, counting down.
TATAATGAATATTTTCTGACCGGAATACTTGTCCTGATTGGGATGTCTCAAGATATCGAGGATGTCACCCCGCTCCAGATGAAAAACGATCTCCTCAAAAGAGATTCCCCGTTCCCGCTTCAGCTTTTCGTTCTTCGCATGATTCCACTCAAAATATTTCATACATAATCAATTAGCACATTGTGTGCCTTTTGTCAACACATCAGCAAGACGAAAATATCCCCTTCAGTGGAATCCGCTTTGCTCCCCTTCACCGCCGACGAGGACCCCGGGCGACTCCGCCCAACGGACTGGAGGAACAGCCCCCTCCCCTTTCAGTAGCCGAGTACGTTGTTGTGTCGTTGAATGACTTGGCAATATCCAGGCTGATCTGGATCCCTGAATTTAGACGGCTTACCCACACGATCTTGTTGAGAACCTTATGCTTTGGTGTCGAGTGCGATGCTCCATGGGATTAAAAATTGTTCGCCGCCTGCTGAAGATCCAGGGCCAACTGTTTGCATCGGCCCTGAAAAAATTTCTTTACCTGACTCCACGCAGGTCTTTCAGCCCCGCAATAACGGGGTTCCGGGTCGCCTTCCGCATCTTCAAAATAGACCAGCGATTTACTGATCTGCATCGGACTGATTCTCCCAGGGCCATAGCGGTGAAAGAGATTTTCGACAATCTTCCAGAAGGGGATTTGCTGTAGTATAAAATAGAGATCTATAAAATCTCTTTTCGCTCCTCTTTGATTGATTGCAATGATCTTCATCGATGCGATATCGACAACATGCGCGAGCGGTATCCCCAGATCACCCCGAGGTTTTTCCAGAAAAGGATAGTGGTAATAGAAAAAGGAGAGCTTCACCTCTTTGACCAGAACCGTCAAGGTCCCCTTCCCTTCCTGCAGTACGACCGGTGAAAGTCTCTTCCCTTTTATTTTCCGGAAGAGCTCTTCAGTGACAAAGGAATGTGAAGTGAAAAAATCAAGATCATCTGAAATCCTGTGTCCCAGTTGTAGGGCAAGCGCCGTCCCACCTGCAAGAACAAAACCCTCTTTTTTGATCATCCCTTTCAAAAGGGATAAAGGGGACAGGCTACTTTTTCACAAAAAAGGGATAAAGGGGACAGGCTACGAAGCATATAAAGGGGACAGGCTACTTTTTCACAGAATCGACCCTTGATCACAAAAAGTAGCCTGTCCCCTTTTATGTCCCCCTTGATCACAAAAAGTAGCCTGTCCCCTTTTATGTCCCCTTTTATGCTTTCGA
>CAYZZU010000006.1:100784-102119 GCA_964483105.1 uncultured Nitrospirota bacterium | reverse complement strand
CGACCGCAGCCGAACCCATCTTTTCGGTTTTCATCCCCCCGGCATAGAGATTAACGCCGGAAAAAACAACCCACCCGAACAGTGCAACCATCATGATGCCAGCTTTATTCATCATCATCGGACCCTCCTGATTTTGTACAGCGATTTTGACCGTGATCGAGACGGGACGTTACCCACGATTAAAGCCAAGTCCCTTTGATCTGTCAAGCGCACGGCGGGTGCCGAATCCAGAGATAGATGGGCGGCCCGGATCCGGGCGACACGACCTCGCGCTTTTCACCTCATTTTGAAAGCATGCATGGTGTCAGGCCTTGACATATGACATAAGATCTCCAACCTTACCGGCTAATTTCTGATTCCGTTCCATCTCTTTTTCCAACCTCGACACATTCTGACTGACGGCGCTGGGATGGATCCCGCCAAAACGGTCCGCAATCTCCTGATTCGACTGACCACAATATTTTTGTACCAGATAGATTGCAACCTTACGGGGAAGATTATTGCGCCCTCCTCTTTGTTCAAGTAAATCCCGGGAAACACCAAAGAAAGATGACACAACTTCCAATATCTCATCAGCCTGTGGGGCGGTTCCAAACCGTTTCCGTTCGATAATATCATGGTCAAGTTCTTTCCCGGCAAGGCTTTTTTTAGCCTGCTCGACAAACGCTTCTCCACCCAGGATCACTTGCCCAAATAGCCCTTCAAAAGGAACCTCTTGCCCCGCAGTGCATTGTGCTGTTCTCACAAAAGAACGATATGCTCTTCTGGCTTCATTTCCTTTTGAACTGAACCGGGACAGGATCCAGCTATACTCCACCCATAATATCCTTTTCCGCTTATTGACAAATCCAGGATAACTGCTCCACGGATATTCCGAGACCTCCTTCACGATCCCTGCACGGACAGGATTCAGGTGGACGTATCGACTCAGTGTCAAAAGATAGGTTTCTTTCTCCACAAGGATCGCTTTGTATCTTCCCTGAAACAGATGGCCGCTGCGATGATATTTTCGATTGATGTATCCGGTATACCTACTGTTCAGGCCGTGCATCACTTTGAGGAGATTTCCCTGCGGGGTCTCTAAGATCAGGTGGTAGTGGTTCGACATCAATACATAACTGTGGATCAGTATTCCGTATCGGTGATGATACTCCTCCAGAAAAGAGAGGAATATTTCCCGGTCGGAATCCTCGAAGAAAATCTCTTTCTTCTCATTACCCCGGCTGGTCACATGGTACAAGGCACCTGGATATTCGATTCGGAGTGGACGTCCCATAAAATGGAACATACCTTCAAATTATGTCATTTGTCAAGGCCTGACACCTTCCCAAATCG
>CAYZZU010000006.1:0-100684 GCA_964483105.1 uncultured Nitrospirota bacterium | reverse complement strand
TTTGTCAAGGCCTGACACCTTCCCAAATCGACACCTTCCCAAATCCCAAGGAGCTTGTTATTATTTTATCACGTATATCGGACAGATCCTGTCCACTGTCACACAAAAAAAGGCCGCTTCCTCATCTCCCAGGTGAGCGACCGAGCGGCTTTCGTCTCATTGATCCTCTGCTGATGACTTCGGCATCCCGCCGTTATCTCTGAATGGACTTCACATCCGGCAGAAAGTTCGGGTCAATCTCATAGGTTTTTCGGAAGGCCTTTCGTGCCTCGGAGAAATCCCCCAGATCCTGGTAGGCGTAGCCTAAATAATAGTAGGCGGCCGCGTTCTCCGGGTCGGAGACAATCACTTCGCGGAAAGCGAGGATGGCCTTCCGCACATCTCCCTGATAGTAAAGATGCAGCGCCTCCCTGAATCCGGTCTCACCGGAAACCGGGTAGACATGAAAAGAGACCAGGCAGCCCAGCAGAACCGTAAAGACAATCCATTTTTTCATGAGACGACCTCCCGGAATAAATGAGCCTTTGACTTCTGGTCTTCGGAAACCCGAACGGTAACGACCCGGGTCTGCAGACGGACGACGGAATGGTATTCCCTGCGGGGTTTCGAAGCGACGGAGCCGCGCTCGCAGGCGGGCAAGCTATCCGCCTGAGCCGTCACCCATCAGGTTTTGCTTCCATTTCCGGCGCAGTTCCTTCCGCGTGCTGTCGAATTTCCTGCGGATCTCCCGGGGAGAAAGGTCCGCCACCACCCCCACGGTGGAGAGAATGTATGGAGTGAGCTTCGACTCCCGCAATACGGGACTCTTCGGCATAAAACTGGTCATCAACATGATAATGACGGAGACAATCAGACACCCCTTTAAAAATCCGAAGAGAGAGCCGATCAGATGATCCGCCCACCCCAACATCGCCTTCCGGGTCGCCTTTTCAAAAAACGATCCCAAAAGCCGGATGGCAATGGTGGAACCCAGAAAGACCCCCGTATAACCGAGAATTTTGGACATGGAAGCATGATGAATGTAACGGGAAAGAAACTCGGCGACGTAGGGATAGGCCTGATTCGCCATCACGAAACCGAGAATCACCGAACCCAGGGAGAAGACCTCCTTGAGAACCCCCCGAAAGAGGCTCATCACGAAGGTTGTCCCCACGATGATGATGATAATCGTATCGAGCAGATTCACGACCGTTTTGTTTCCTTACTGCTGATTCCGTTCCGCTCCGTACTGTCCGGATCCCAGGAATTCCTTCTTTACCCCGGCTCTCACATCAGGATCCAGGAGGATCGTGAGCCCGGTCAGGGCCAGGGCCTTCACCGCAACGCCCATGACCCGTTCAGCGGATTCGCTCCCCGCCTTCCTGCAAAACTCCGGCGTGTGGGGGAGACAATCCGTCCCGCAGATCGAAAGTTCGGGATGGATCACCGGCACCACCCGGCTGAGGTTCCCGATATCCGAAGACCCGATGCCCCGTGTCTCATCGGTATCATCGACCTGAACCCCCAGGCCCTCCAGCTTTTTCTGAAAGATCCCGGCCAGTGTATAGTTGGGTTGAAGTCCCTGATAAACCGGGCCGACTCCCTGGATCTCCACGTGACAACCGGTCTGGAGCGCAGCCCCCCGGAGGCAGTCCCTGACCCGTTCCAGAAGCCCTTCCATCTCTTCCGGTTCCAGTGCCCGTACGGCGATCCGCGCCTCGGTCCGCTCGGGAATCACGTTGACGGCGTCTCCGCCGCGGGTGATAATACCATGGATCCTCGCGTCTTCCGGAATCTGCTGACGGAGAGCATTGATGCCGGAAAAGGCCAGAACCATGGCATCCAGGGCGTTGATCCCTTTTTCCGGCTGGGCTGCGGCATGGGCGCTCCTGCCGTGAAAGGTTACCTGGAGTTCGGTCAGACAGAGGGTCCGCTTGACGACGGCGTTTCGCATCGACGGATGAAACATCATGGCGGCGTCGATCCCGCCGAAGACCCCCGCTTCGATCATGCGGATCTTTCCCCCGTGCATCTCCTCGGCCGGCGTTCCGATGACCAGGACCCGTCCGATATCCTCGGTCAGAACCGAAGCCAGGGACACCCCCGCGCCCACGCCGGCTGCGGCGATCAGGTTATGTCCGCAGGCATGCCCGATGGCGGGCAGGGCATCGTATTCGGAAAGAAAGGCCACAGACGGTGTGGAAGGAGTTCCCTTGACGGCACGGAAGGCCGTTTTCAGCCCCCCCGCGCCCGGCTCTACCCTGAAGCCATGCTCCAGAAGAAACCGCATCAGGAGAGTCGCGGCCTTTTCTTCCCGGTAACCCGGTTCAGGATGGTCGTGGATCTCCCGGCTGATTCGAACCAGTTCCGGGAAAAGACGGTCCGCCTCCATACAAATCCGCTGTTCCAAGAGATCCCCCGACGAAATCAATACCGACCCGTGAACGGCCGTTTACTTACAATGCCCCATGGCCCCGGGTTTCTCCGTACGCCTCCGCTTCGCCCCGGGTTGTTGCTTCCTGAGTTTCTCAAGGGCGAAAAACGCCGCCTGCTGCTGGGCTTCCTTCTTGCTCTTTCCGCTCCCAATCCCCAGGGCCTCTCCATTGACCGAAAGTTCCATCACGAAGACACGGTTATGATCCGGCCCGCTGGTCCGGGTCAGCGTGTAGGTGGGAAGGGTACCGAACCGCTCCTGACAGACTTCCTGAAAGGTGGTCTTATAATCAAAGGGCTGTTTCTGCTCCACCGCCTTTTGGATCTTTTTCCTGAAGTGGGTCACCACGACCCGGGTCACCTCACGGATCCCTCGATCCAGGTAAATCCCACCGATCACGGCCTCCAGGGCGTCTGAGAGAAGAGAATGCTTCGTCCGTCCTCCGGTTCCCTCTTCTCCTTTCCCCAGAAACAGGCAGGCCCCCAGGCCGATCTCTTTCGCGACGGCGGAGAGGGTGTTCTCGTTCACGAGGTTGGCCCGAATTTTCGAAAGATCCCCCTCGGTCAATTCCGGAAACTTCCGGTAGAGATACTGACTGATGATCAGGCTCAGGACGGAATCCCCCAGAAACTCCAGCCGTTCGTTATTTTCCCTGCCCGGGCAGGGATTTTCATTGGTGAAGGATTTATGTGTCAGGGCGGTCTGAAGAAGCTGCTGATCCTGGAACAGACACCCGAGGCGCTCTTCGAGTCGGGACAGATCGTTCCGATCCGGATTCATGATGAGTATTCCCGCAGTATCAGGGTGGCATTGGTCCCGCCGAACCCCAGGGAATTGCTGAGAACGGAGCGCACATAGGCGGACCGTGCCTCGTTTGGGACGTAATCGAGATCGCACACCGGATCCGGGACCTCATAGTTGATGGTAGGGGGGATCACCCCTTCCCGGATCGCCATGGCGGAAAAAACCGCTTCGATCCCTCCGGCGGCCCCCAACAGGTGACCGGTCATCGACTTGGTGGAGCTCACGGCCAGTTTCCTCGCGTGATCGCCGAAGACGGTCTTGATCCCCAGGGTCTCGTATTCGTCGTTGAATCGGGTGGAGGTTCCATGGGCGTTGATGTAATCTACCTCATCCGGGTTCATCCGGGCGTCCTTCAGCGCTTCCCTCATGCACCGGACGGCCCCTTCCCCTTCCGGAGCCGGAGTGGTAATATGGTAGGCATCGCCGCTCATCCCATAACCCGCTACCTCCGCGTAGATTCGGGCGCCCCGTCTCCGGGCCGTCTCCAGTTCTTCCAGAATCAGGACCCCCGCGCCCTCACCGATCACAAACCCGTCCCGTTCCGCGTCGAAGGGCCGACTGGCCCGCTCCGGATCACCGTTCCGGGTGGACAGGGCCTTCATCGCGGAGAATCCCGCCAGCGCCAGGGGGCAGATGGTCGACTCCGTACCTCCGGCAATCATGACATCCGCGTCCCCACGCTGAATGATCCGGAAGGCGTCTCCGATGGAATGGGTCCCGGTGGAACAGGCGGAAACCGTGGATGAGTTGGGCCCCTTGGCGCCGAAACGAATGGCGACCTGTCCCGAAGCCAGGTTGATAATGACCATCGGAATGAAGAAGGGGGTCACTTTCCGGGGTCCCTTTTCCAGAAGGACCTTGTGATACTTCTCAATGGCGGGAAGTCCCCCGATGCCCGCGCTGACAATGACCCCCACCCGCTCCGCGTTTTCTTCATGAATCTCGAGCCCGGCATCCTCGACCGACATCTGGCTGGCCGCCAGAGCGTAGAGGATGAAGGTGTCCATCTTTTTCTGCTCTTTTTTCCCCACATACCGGTCGGCATCAAACCCCCTGACTTCTCCGGCGATCTGAGAAGGATACCCGGAGGCATCGAACCGGGTGATCCGGCCGATCCCGGACCGCCCCTGGATCAAGGCCTCCCAGGTGGAGCGCAAATCATTGCCGAGCGGAGTGACCGCTCCCATTCCTGTAATAACAACCCGTCTCATCCTTTTTTCCCCATTCAACTGCCGGACACCCGGGGCGAAACAACCCCTCTCAGTCAAAATCCCGGACACGGAACACGCGAAGCCTCGGGGACAAAGTCACGGAACAGAATACGCAAACCGAGGATTGAAGGTCCCCTGAGCCTTCTTATTGATGGGATTGGATATAATCAATGGCATGCTGAACCGTGGTGATTTTTTCGGCCTCCTCGTCCGGGATCTCGATCCCGAACTCCTCCTCCAGGGCCATGACCAGTTCGACGGTATCCAGCGAATCGGCCCCCAGATCTTCCACAAACGAGGCCTCCGGTTTGACGGAAGCAATGTCCACGTCCAACTGTTCCGAAATAATCTTTTTCACCTTCTCTTCCATTCCATCTCCTCCTGCAAAAAGTGTCACTCTTCTGAATTTCCTGTTTTCCGTTACATATACATTCCGCCGTTTACGTGAATCACCTGTCCCGTGATATACGCCGCATCTTCGGAGGCAAGGAACCGGACGGCGTGGGCTACATCCTCGCTCGATCCGAGCCGCCCCATGGGGATCTGAGCGTAGAGTTGTTCCTTGACATCATCCGGAAGGGATTGGGTCATGGCCGTGTCGATAAAGCCCGGGGCCACTGCGTTACAGGTCACCCCTCTCGAGGCCAGCTCCCGGGCGACCGTCTTGGTCAATCCGATCAGACCGGCCTTGGAAGCGACGTAATTGGCCTGCCCCGCGTTTCCCATGGCCCCGACGATCGAGGCGATATTGATGATCCGCCCGGATCGTTGCTTCATCATGGGGCGGGCCACTGCGCGCGTACAGAGAAAGGCGCCCTTGAGATTGATATTCAATACCTGCTCCCAGTCCTCATCCTTCATCCGGAGGATCAGTCCATCCCGTGTAATCCCCGCGTTGTTCACCAGCACATCAATCTTCCCGAAGGAATCGAGGACCTGGCGAATCATGCCGTCGACCTCTCCGGAGTTTGACACATCGGCCTGAAGGGCATGCGTTCTCACCCCGAGAGCGGCGATTTCCTCCGCCGTTTTCCCGGCCAGTTCCAGGTTCACATCGGAGATGACGCATTGCGCCCCTCCCTCGGCCAGTGCCCATGCGATTGCCTTGCCGATTCCCCGGGCCGAACCGGTGATCAGTGCCACTTTGTCTTTCAGCATGATTCCACCTCCCTGCAGATCGGGGTCTTGAGGAGTTTTTTGAAAGAATCCGTATTCTCAATATTCAGGAGCGTCATTTTCCGGTCGATCCTCCGGATCAACCCCGAAAGTACGCGGCCCGGACCGATTTCGATCACTGTGTCCATCCCATCCTCAAGCATGGCCCGGATTCCCTCTTCCCACCGGAGAGGAGCGGTAAGCTGCCGAACCAGACCGTCCAGGACCTCCTCCGATGACCGCACCGGGCGGGCATCCACGTTGTTCACGAGGGGAACGGCAAGATCCCGGATCGGTGTCTTCTCCAGCACCTCCCGCAGGCGTCGGGCCGCGGACTCCATCAAGGGAGAGTGTGAGGGAACACTGACCGGCAGTAGCACGGTCCGTTTCGCTCCGGCCTCCCGGGCGCGCTCCATGGCCTCCTCTACCGCACACTTTTCTCCGGAAATCACGACCTGACCGGGGCAATTGAGATTGGCCGGCACCACCTGCCCTTCCACCGTATCGCACAGCTCGCGCACACGATCCGCATCAAGGCCCAGAATGGCCGCCATCCCTCCTTCCCCTTCAGGAACCGCCTCCTGCATGAACCGGCCCCTTTGCCGAACCAACCCGGCCGCATCCGAAAGACACATCCCTTCCCCGGCGGTCACCGCGCTGTATTCCCCCAGACTATGTCCCGCGACCCATTGAGGCCGAATCCCGGTTTCCGAGATCAATACACGCAACGCGGCCATGCTGACCGTAAGAAGCGCAGGTTGTGTCATCTCGGTCCGGTTCAGTTCCTCCTCCGGCCCTTCCGCGCAGAGACGCAGCAGATCCAGATGGGCTGAATCGGAGGCCTCTTCAAAGACCATTCGGGCCTCCCTGAAATTCTGCGCCAGATCCCTTCCCATTCCCACATACTGGGAACCCTGTCCCGGAAAAACAAAGACAACCCGGTTCATTTGGATTCTCCCAGGATGGCCTGAAACTTTTTCGTCAGAAGCGGGACAATCTCAAAGAGATCTCCGACAATTCCATAGGTCGCGGCACGGAAGATCGGGGCATCGGGGTCCTTGTTGATTGCCACAATCACGTCCGACGACTGCATACCGGCCAGATGTTGAACGGCCCCGGAGATACCGCAGGCGATATAGAGCTTCGGACACACGGTCTTACCGGTCTGCCCCACCTGGTGCGAATAGGAAATCCATTCCGCGTCCACCGCCGCGCGGGAGGCGCCGAGCGCCCCGCCCAGGGTCCGCGCCAGTTCCTCCAGAACGGCGAAGTTTTCCTTCCCCCCGACGCCTCTTCCACCACTCACGATGATATCAGCCTCGGTGATGTTCACTGTATTCTCGATCTCTTCCACCGTCCGGATCACCTCGGACTTGATCTGAATCCCGGCTGGCTCCACCGGCACCTCAATGACCTCTCCCCGGCGTCCCCGATCCTCGGGAGCCTTTTTGAAAACCTTGTGACGCACCGTGGCCATCTGCGGCCTGCGCCTGGGACAAAGGATGGTGGCCAATATGTTCCCGCCAAAGGCCGGGCGCGTCTGGAGCAATTCCCGCGTGGCGGGATCCACGTCCAGCCCGGTGCAGTCGGCGGTCAATCCGGTACGGAGCCGGACCGCGACTCTGGGAATGAAGGAGCGCCCGATCGCCGTCGCCCCGGTCAGAACAATCTCCGGTTTTTCCCGATCGATCAGTTCGGAGAGAATGGAGGTATAGGCATCGCCGTTGAAATCCGCGAAGATCGGATCATCCGCGAGATAAACGCGGTCCGCCCCATGCTCGATCAGCCAGGACGCCTGCGAATCGATACCGTGTCCCAACAGAACGGCGGACAGATGGGTATCCAGTCGGTCCGCGAGGACCCTCCCCTGATTGAGCAGTTCCGGCACAACCGAAGAAATCCTGCCCCGCCGCTGTTCCGCGAAGACCCAAACCCCACGGTAGGCCGAAAGGTCCTCCGCCTCCCCGGAGGCATCTTCTTCACGCTCCAGGGCCTCGAATTCGCAGGCCTCGACGCAGGCGCCGCAGAGAGTGCAATTGTCATGGATCACGGCGACACCGTCGATGATCTCGATCGCATCAAAGGGACAGGTCTCGGCACACACTCCACAGCCGGTACATTTTTCCTTGCAAACCAGGATCGCCATGTTTCTTCACACAATATTCAGACGGCGGATCTCCGTGACCAGCCGTTCCACCTGTTCTTCGTACTCTCCCTCAAGGATCTCCCCTTCCCGGCGAAACTCCGGCGTAAAGATCCTGGAAACCTGGGTCGGAGATCCCGAAAGCCCGAGTCGTTCCGGGTCCGCTCCGATTTCGTCCGCCGTCCAGATGGGGATTTCCATCTTCCTGGCCTTCATTTTCCCCTTGAGTGACGGCAGCCTCGGCTCGTTGATTTCCTTGACCACAGTCACCACCGCAGGGAGTTTGACCTTCAGGACGTCGTAACCGTCATCCATCAATCGCTCCAGACGAATCGTCCCCTCCGCGACCTCTTCGATGTTCCGGACGTAGGCCGCGAACCCGCACCCCAGATTCTCCGCAATACCGGGCCCGACCTGGGCGGTATCCCCGTCCATGGCCTGTTTGCCGCAGAAAACCAGGTCCACGCCTTCGATCTTCCGGAGGGCCAGGGCCAGAGTGTAAGCGGTCGCCAGGGTGTCGGAACCCGCGAAGGCCCGGTCGGAAACCAGGATGGCACGATCCGCACCCATCGACACTCCCTCACGCAGTGCGGACACCGCCTGGGGAGGCCCCATGCTCAGCAGGATCACCTCTCCACCGAAACGTTCACGGAGACGAAGCCCCTCTTCAATGGCGTACATATCGAAGGGGTTGATGATACTCGGAACCCCTTCCCGGATCAGGGTGTGGGTCTCCGGATCGATTCGAACCTCGGAAACATCCGGCACCTGTTTAATGCAAACAACAATCTTCATCTTCAATGCTTACTCTTACTCGTCCTCTTCCGCCCGGCCTTCGATCCCGCTCTCCTCTTACCCGACGGCAATCGGTTCCCTCTTCCCGGTGTACTCCTTGACCAATTCCAGACCGATCACGTTCCGCTGAATCTGGTTCGTCCCTTCATAGATCTGGAGAATCTTGGCGTCCCTCATCATCTTTTCCAGGGGATAGTCCCGCATATACCCGTATCCTCCCATGATCTGAACGGCGTCAGTGGTCACGCGCATGGCCGTGTCCGTGGCGAAGAGTTTGGCCATGGCCGCTTCCTTGGAGAACGCCTTCGGATTGCTGTCGATATACTTGCATGTGCTGTAAAGGAGGGCCCTGGCCGCTTCGGTTTGGGTCGTCATGTCCGCCAGCATGTGCTGAATCGCCTGTTGAGAGGTGACCGGTTTGCCGAACTGCACCCTGGATTTGGCATAGACGGCCGCTTCGTCGATCGCCCCCTGGGCGAGTCCCACACCCTGGGCCGCGATTCCCGGGCGGGATTTGTCCAATGTCTTCATGGTAATGATAAAACCCATTCCTTCCCGGGCAAGCAGATTCTCCGCCGGAACCCGGCAATCCTCAAAGATCAGTTCCCTTGTGGCCGACGCCCGGATTCCCATCTTCTTTTCCTTCTTCCCGAAGCTGAAACCCGGCGTCCCCTTCTCCACGATGAAGGCCGAAGCGCCACGGGCGCCACGGGACTTGTCCGTCATGGCGATAATGGTGTAGATCTCCGCTTCTCCACCATTGGTGATCCACTGTTTGGTCCCGTTCAGAATATAGGAATCACCGTCTTTCACAGCCGAGGTCTGGATTCCGCCGGCATCGGAACCGGCATTCGGTTCGGTCAGCCCGAAGGCGGCGAGACACTCACCGCTCGCAACCCGGGGAAGGGTTCTCTGCTTCTGTTCCTCATTCCCGTACAGAAGAATCGGATAGGCCCCGAGTCCACTGGCGGCAAAAGTCACGGAAACACCGATACAGGCACGGGAGAGCTGTTCAATCGCAATACAGTTGTCCAGGACTCCACCCCCCATCCCGCCGTACTCTTCCGGAATATAAAGACCGAACATGTCGGAATCGGCAAGAACACGCATGATCTCCCAGGGGAACTCTTCTTTCTCATCCAGCTCGGCGCGTACCGGAAGGATCTTCTCCCTGGCGATCTGCGCCGCAAGGTCCCTGATCATCAACTGTTCCTCAGTCAGAAAATAGTCCATGGTTCTCTCCCTGTGATCCTTCGCGTTCCAGTCTACTCTCCGGATTCAGCATGGATTCCCTCTCCGGTCTTCCATTCCCACAAGGGCCCGGCTGTCATGGCCTCCGCTTCCCCATCGCCCTGAATCCTCGGATCATACCACGCCGGAAAGCGGAAGGCAGAGTTCAGAATTGTACACTGAGTGGGTGTTACTAACATATTTTTCAAATACAGTCAAATCCTTTTGGGATTTCCCGGTCCAGTGGATGTGGATCGCCGCCCGGTTCCGTCAAAACCGCAGGGGCCGCAACACTACCACCGCACCATGGCGGAAGCCCAGGTCAGCCCGCCTCCAAAGGCCTCGAACAGGACATAATCCCCCGGGTGAATCCGCCGCTCCCGGACAGCCTCGTCCAGGGCGATGGGAATGGAGGCCGCCGAGGTATTGCCGTACCGGTCCAGGTTCACCATCACCCGGTCCATCGAAAGATTAAGCCTCCTGGCCGTAGCGGTGATAATCCGGATATTGGCCTGATGCGGTATGAGGAGAGCCACATCCTCGAAGGCAAGGTGATTGGCCTCCACGGCCTCCAGCACCGCCTCCTCCAGGGTCCGAACCGCCACCTTGAACAGTTCACTCCCCCGCATGATCAGATAGTCCGATTCGTTTTGCATCAATTCCTGGGTGATGGGGTTTTTCGAACCGTTGCGGGCGACCATCAACATGTCGCAATAGGCGCCGTCCGCATGCAGGTGGGTCGAGAGGATTCCGGAGTCTCCTTCCTCTCCCCGGAGCAGAACGGCCCCGGCTCCGTCCCCGAATAGGACGCAGGTCGTCCGGTCCTTCCAGTCGAGAAGTTTTGATAACTTCTCGGCGCCGATCACCAGCGCGGTCTTCACCGCCCCGGTTCGGATAAACTGATCGGCCACCCCCAGGGCATAAAGAAATCCGGAACAGGCCGCGGAGATGTCGAATGCGGGAATCCCCGCGATCCCGAGCCGATGCTGGACGATACAGGCTGAAGAAGGGAAAGGCATGTCGGGTGTGGCCGTCGCCAGAACGATCAGATCGATCTCCTCCGCGCCGATTCCCGCATTCTCCACGCATCGTTTCGCGGCCCGGGCGGCCATGTCCGAGGTCGTCTCCAGATCGGATGCAATTCGGCGTTCGCGAATCCCGGTCCGGGTCCGGATCCATTCATCGGTGGTGTCGACCATTTTTTCGAGATCCAGATTGGTGAGAATCTTCGAGGGCAGGTAACTGCCGGTAGCAATCATCCGGCTTCTGATCATCTTCTCTCCTCGGAACGATTTTCCATCAGAGACCGAGCCTTCTCTTTGAGCTGCTGAAAAATGGAGCTACCTGAAGAACCGGTTTCCCGAATCGCCTTTTCATATTCGGACATACCGGCTGTGATTTTCTCCGGAATGCGCTGCTCCACACACTCCCCGGCGATCCGGATACCGTTCATCAGGGCCTTGACCGACGATCCCCCATGACTGATCAGCACATTTCCGTTCAAGCCGAGCAGGGGAGCACCTCCATACTCGGAATAGTCGAACCGTTTCTTAAACCGCTGAAAAACCGGGGTCAGAATACGATAACCGATTTTTCTCCATCCGGAGGCCGCAATTTCTTCCCGCAGAACCTGTCCCATGGCCGTGGCCAGTCCCTCGCTGATCTTGAGCGCGATATTCCCCACAAAGCCGTCACAGACGATGACATCGACATTCCCGTTGTACACGTCCCGTCCCTCGATATTCCCGATGAAATGGATCGGGAGGGAACGAAGCCCCGCCAGAACCTCCCGGGTCAACTCATTCCCCTTGACATCTTCAGCCCCGATATTCAACAAACCCACCGTGGGGTTCTCCTTCCCGAGAACGTGGCGGGCGTAGAGTTCTCCCATGATTCCGAACTGAACCAGGTGCTGCGGTTTGGAATCGACGTTGGCCCCCACATCCAGCATCAGGGAAATTCCGAGGACGTTGGGCAGAACGGTAGCGATCGCCGCACGGTCCACTCCCTGAACGGTACGGAGCACAAACTGCGCCGTCGCCATGACCGCCCCGGTATTGCCCGCGCTGATCATGGCGTCCGCTTCACCGTTCTTGACCAGATCCACGGCCACCCGGATGGAGGAATTCTTCTTTTTCCGGAGTGCCTCCACCGGAGAGTCCTCCATGCGGACCACCTCCGCAGCATGTCGGACGGAAATACCGAGACCGGAGAAATCAAACCGCTTCAATTCCTCCATGACGCGGGTCTCATCCCCGACCAGAAGAATCTCCACTCCGAAATTCCGGGCCGCAAGAACAGCTCCCTCCACCACCCGGCCCGGAGCGTAATCTCCGCCCATGGCATCAACGGCAATTTTCAAGGGTGTATCCTCAAAGGATCTTTCAAGCAGGGCAAACAGGGGTCAGGTCTTGAATCTTGACATCAGGCATCAAGGTTCAAGACCTGGCCCCATCCATCCGATCGGGTTAAACCTCTTCAACGGCGATCACTTCCCGACCCTTGTAATGTCCGCAACTGGGACAAACGTAATGAGGAAGTTTGGGCTCCTGACATTTCGGGCAGCGCGACAGGGATTGGAGCTTCACCCCTTTGTGATGCGATCGTCTCTGATCCCTGCGCATCTTCGATTTTCTTCTTTTCGGTACGGCCATGATCCTCTCTCTTTCTGTTCAAGGTCTTCCGGGGAGCCCCGATCCGGGAAGGACTCCCCTCAAACCGATCGTCTCCCCTTAACAAAATCGAACGGCTGCATAACGGCAACCAAAAGCCATCCGGTACACTCATTCAGATCCCTATCCTCGATGACTCCTCCCGGCGGGACGTAACGGTCACAAGTTCCTCATGATTTGCGGCTTCGCGTATGGTCTGTTCTCTCCGGTCCGAACCACTTTTTCAACGGCGCGAAACGGGGATCCACATCTTTCGGCGCACAGAGACATTCTCCCTCGTTCAGATCCCTGCCGCAGTGAGGACAGAGCCCCCTACATCCTTCATCACAAAGCGGTTGGATGGGAATCTCCTCGGCAATTTGCCCCTTCACCAGATCCGTCAGATCGATTTCGCCTCCTTTGTAATAGAGAAGGTCCATTTCATCGGCTGAAAGCTGTCGTTCCTTCCCCGGTTCCATCTTCTCCAGAGGCCGGTACTCCACGTCAAAATCCGACTGCAGGGAGTAGCTGAAATTTTTCAGGCAGCGGCCGCACTGGAGTAACAGACGGGTGCCGATCTTCCCGGAGACGGTGACGGACTTTCCAAGCCTTTGTGTCAGGAGATGGAAGAGGACCTTCTCTTCAAATCCGAAATCCGGATCATCCGGGAAGAACCGCTTCCCCTCTTCTTGCAACTCGATCCGTATCCCCTCGGGGGGAATATCCGCCACCCGAATCTTCCATTTCATGAGTGGATCCGTACTCCAACGCCCAATGAGTCCCTCAGGGTGACAGGACCGGCCATGAAAATAGGGCCTTTCTGCTTTGGGAAAAATTCAAAAGGCCCTATTCGTCTAAGAAAGGTGAGTATACTGAGCGGTTGAAATCTTGTCAAGGAAAAAAGAACACCCAAAAGACAGGATAACCTTTTAAAAATTAAGGAAATTTCCACCACAAAGGGGAGACCGTCTAAATCTCCTGGATATCCATGTGTCGTATGATCTTTCCCTCCACCATGTAGACCACCATTTCGGCGATATTGGTGGCATGGTCGGCGATCCGTTCGAGATACTTGGAGATAAAGATGATCTTCGCGGCCCGTGTCACACACCCGGGATCCTCGATCATGTAGGTCAGCAGTTCACGCAAAATCTGCCGGTTCAGATCATCAATTTCATCATCCTGCCTGCAGACGTCAAGGGCCAACTGAGTCTGATGATTCACAAAGGCGTCGAGCGCGTTCTTGAGCATTTTCTCGGCCAGTTCGGCCATTCTCGGAATGTCAATATACGGTTTGAGCTGCGGCTCCCGGTTCAGCTCGATGGCACGCTCGGCGATATTCACCGCCTCATCCCCGATCCGCTCGATATCGGTGCTGATTTTGAGCGCCGTGGTGAGAAAACGAAGATCACGGGCCGCCGGTTGCCTCAAGGCCAGGATTTGAATCGCCGTCTCATCGATTTCCACCTCCAGGCGGTTTACCGTAAGATCCTTGACCAGGACCTCTTCGGCCCGGTTGGAATCCCGTTTCCGAAGGGAACGGATCGAATCACGGATCATCTCCTCCACGAGTCCCCCCATATAGAGGAGTTTCTCCTTGAGTTTCTCCAGCTCCTGCTCAAATTGGCGGGATGTGTGTTGTATGCTCATTTGAATACTCCTTGTTAGCTGCTATCCGAAACGTCCCGTAATATAATCCTCCGTCTTTTTCCGGGAAGGACGGGTAAAGAGGACATTGGTTTCCCCGAACTCGATCAGTTCTCCCATATAGAAGAACCCTGTAAAATCCGAGACCCGGGCGGCCTGCTGCATGTTGTGGGTCACGATCACAATCGTATAGTTCACCTTGAGCTCATCGATCAACTCCTCGATCTTGAGGGTTGCCACCGGGTCGAGAGCCGAACAGGGTTCATCCATCAGGATCACCTCCGGTTCGGCGGCGATGGCGCGGGCAATGCAAAGCCGTTGCTGCTGTCCCCCGGAGAGGGCAGTGGCCGATTTCGACAGCTGATCCGAGACTTCCCGAAAGAGAGCGGCGCGTTTCAACGCGTCCTCCACCCGTCCGTCCAGCTCCGACCGGCTCATTTTCCCTCTGAGCCTCAGTCCATAGGCCACATTGTCGTAGATCGTCATCGGGAAGGGGGTCGGTCGCTGAAAGACCATCCCCACCTTCATCCGGAGAAGGATCGGATCCACCGACGGATCGAGGATATTCTCACCGTCCAGGATCACTTCACCCGTGGCCCGTTGTCCGGGGTAGAGCTCAAACATCCGGTTGTAAGTACGGATATGGGTCGACTTTCCGCACCCCGACGGACCGATGAAAGCGGTTACGCGGTTCTCCAGGATCTCCAGGGAGTTGTCCCGAAGGGCCTGCGTACCACCATAATAGAAACTGAGGTTCCGGACCGAGATCTTGACCCGGTCTTGTTTTCGCGTCATGAGCCCCTCCTCCCCCTCAGAATCAACCGGGCGCTGACGGTAAAGAAACAGACTCCGGCGGTGATCAGGAGAGACGCGCCCCAGGCCAGGGACTGCCAATCTTCGTAGGGGGACATGGCATAGTTGAAAATCGTGACCGTCAAGTTTCCCATCGGCTCGTTCAAAGAACTGCTCCAGTAAGGACTGTTCAGGGAAGTAAAGAGAAGCGGGGCCGTCTCTCCGGAAACGCGGGCCACGGCGAGCATCACGCCCGTGAGAATTCCACTCCGCGCGCCCCGGATCACCACGTCCAGGATCATCTTCCATCGCGGGGCTCCCAGGGCCAGCGCCGCCTCCCGGAGATCGTCCGGGACCAGTTTCAACATCTCTTCCGTGGTCCGGGTCACCACCGGCAGCATGATGATGGCCAGGGCGACCGCTCCCGCGGTTCCGGAAAAATGTCCGGTGGGCAGAACCAGGATGACATAGACGAAGACACCGATCACGATCGACGGGGCGCTCATCAGGATATCCGAACAGAACCGGACAACGACTCCGAGCCGTCCGCTTCTCCCGAATTCGGAAAGATAGATCCCGGCCAGGATCCCGATTCCGACCCCGAGCACGGTCGCGAGCGCCGTGATCAGGATCGTTCCGACGATGGCATTGGCCAGTCCCCCACCCGCAATACCCGGAGGCGCGGGAAGTTCAACAAAGAAGGCCCAATTCATCGCGCCGATCCCACGTTGAATGACCACGGCGAGAATCCAGATCAGCGCGGAGAGTCCGATGAGGGAGGCGGCTGCCGAGAGGAACCGGACAAAACGGTTCAGCAGGTGACGCCGCCGGATCGACCGACATTGGATCACGGCGCCTTCATCCGAAATGGATCTCCATCCAATTCTCATTTCACACCCTCCCGTTTCGCAAGGGTCCTCAACCAGATCTGCGCCAGAGCCAGGGCGAAAAACGTGATCAGAAAAAGGATCAGTCCAAGTTCGATCAGGGCGCTCAGGTAAAGCGGCTCCGAAGCCTCGGTAAACTCGTTGGCAAGCGTCGAGGCGATTGTGCTTCCCCCCGCGAACAGAGAGGCCGAAAGCCTGTGAGAGTTACCGATCACGAAGGTCACCGCCATGGTCTCCCCCAGGGCGCGTCCGAGACCGAGAAAGAGCGCCCCGATGATCCCCCGCGACCCATAGGGAATCACCACCTTCCGGGTGACCTCCCACATGGTGCTTCCCAACCCGTAGGCCGATTCTTTGAGCACCTCGGGAACCATGGCGAAGAGATCCCGGATGACCGAGGTCAGAAAGGGGAGGATCATCAGGGCGAGGATCATCCCGGCGGTCAGCACGCCTAATCCCATCGGAGGCCCCTTGAAAAACGGAAGAAACCCAAGGGTCCTGCCGAGAAAGGGCTGGACATGATCCGCCATCAGGGGCGCGAAGACAAAGAGTCCCCACATGCCGTAGATGATACTGGGAATTGCGGCCAGAAGTTCAATCCCGGCGCCGAAGAGGGACCGGAGAAACGGCGGCGCCATCTCCACCAGGAAAAGGGCGATCCCGATACTCAAAGGCACAGCCAGGACCATGGCGATCGCGGTGGAAACCAGGGTCCCGACGATCGGCGCCAGGGCGCCGAATTGCTGCCGGACCGGGTTCCATGCCTCCGAAATCAGAAACCCCCATCCGAACCGGCGGATGGAGGGAAGCGCGTTGTGCGTCAGTTCCAGGAGAAGCCCCACCATGATCAGGAGGATTACGGCGGCGAAGAGACGTGTCGTCATCCGGAAGAGCGGATCGAAACGCCCCGCGCGCACCGCCCACGGGGCGGGGCGGACCGCCGTCTCCGGACGGGCCCTTTTCCGGGAGCCTCCCTCTGCGGTCGAGGCGGCCGCCTCCCTGGATGGGGACTCCTCTCCGGGGACCCGACTGTTCGGAATCACTTTTCGCATCTTACCAGACACCCCTGCCGTTCGAACGGATCCCGGTGACCCAGCTCTTCCGTATGATCCGGACGACATTCTCCGGCATCGGGATATAATGGAGCGCCTCCGCGTCCTTCTTCCCCTGTTCGAAACACCAGTCGAAAAAGTCGAGCAGGGTCTTGATCCTGGCGGGGTCCTGCTGTTCCCGGTAGAGAAGAATGAAAGAGGCACCGGTAATCGGCCAGCTCTTCTTCCCCGGCTGATCGGTCAGGACCATGTAGTAACCTTCGGCATGCTCCCAGTCCGCGTTGGCCGCGGCCGCGGAGAAACTCTGACTCGTGGGGGCGACGAAAGCCCCGGCACGGTTCCGCAAGAGGACAAAGGCCATCCGGTTCTGGAGCACGTAGGCATACTCGACGTAACCGATGGAGCCGTCAATCCGTTTGACGTACGAAGCCACCCCTTCGTTCCCTTTCCCCCCGATGCCGGCCGGCCAATCCAACGCCTTGCCGAAACCGATCGCCTGATGCCATGCGGGGGAGACACGATCCAGGTAGTTGGAAAAAATCCAGGTGGTTCCGGAACCGTCCGAACGATGAACCACGGTGACCTCCCGATTCGGAAGCGTAAGTCCAGGGTTGATTCCGGTGACGCGTGGATCGTTCCAGCGGGTGATCTTCCCCGCGAAGAGATCGGCCAGGACCTCCGGAGTCAGACGAAGCGCTCCCGGTTTCACACCGCGAAGATGAACCACCGGAACCACGCCGCCGATCACCATGGGGAACTGGATCAGACCCGAAGCCTTCAGTTCGGCCGCCTGAAGGGGAGCGTCGGAGGCGCCGAAATCGACCGACCCGGCCTTGATCTGGCGAATCCCGCCGCCGGAACCGATCGACTGATAGTTGATTTTCACACCGGTCTCACGGTAATAGAGATAGGCCCATTTCGCGTAGATGGGGTAAGGGAAAGTCGCCCCCGCGCCGTTCAGCGTCACAGCCTCCACACGCGGAGACACCCCCAAAAGAGTCAAGCAGAGAATCAGAATGAATCCCGTTCGATGGCTTCCTGTTTTCATTTTCATGGCCCCTCTCCTTCATCAATCGAAAATGCCTGGGCGGGAAGCTCCTTCTCCCCGCGATCCTGTCATGCAAGGATAGGAGAGAAATGTTAGGATTTGATTAAGATTATGTTCAAAACGGATGAAATCAACCATTCAACAGATCAATAGCAAGGGAGGAAAATGGAAAAAACACTGCCCTGCCCGGGAACACTCTCCACCGCGACACGGCCGCCATGGGCCTCCGCGATATGCTTGACGATCGCAAGTCCCAGTCCGGTCCCCCCTTCCCTGCGGCTTCGGGCCTTGTCCACACGGTAGAATCGTTCAAAGAGACGTTCATGATGTTCCGCGGCGATCCCGATTCCCCGGTCTACAACCCGCAGTTCAATCTCCGCCCCGGCCCGGGCACATTCGACCCGTATTGTGCCGTTCGGATCTCCGTATTTGACGGCATTGTCGATCAGGTTGGAAAGCGCCTGCTCCAGCAGATTCGGGTTGATCCTCGCCAGCAGTGCGGGATCACAATCGACCTGGATCCCGATCCCGCGTGAAGCTGCCTTTTCCTCGCTGTTTCGAACGGCGCCGCGAATCACTCCGAGCAGGCCATCGGGGTGCAGATGAATCCCCCCCCTTTCCGCCCCCTGCTCAATCCTCGAGAGAGAGAGCAGGTCCTCAATCAACGTGGTCAGACGATCGGTCTGGTCGGAGACAATCCTCAAAAAACGCTGCACATCTTCGGTATTGTGAGATTCCCCGTTCAGGAGGGTTTCGACATACCCCTTAATCGAGGTGATCGGGGTCTTCAATTCGTGAGAAACGTTGTCGAAGAAGTCCCGTCGCACCTTTTCAAGTCGTCGGATCCGCGTAACGTCGTTCAGCACGATCAGGACACCCGATCTTCGTTTTCCGGCATCCCGGAGGATCGTCCCATGGGCCTGAAGGTTCCGTTCCCCCTCCGTGAAGAGAAGCAAGTCCTCTTCGAGTGTCTCACCGCTTCTGAGAACCTTCTCATAAAAATTATGAAGATCCACATTCCGGACAATCTCCTGCAGACTCCTCCCGCGCGCCACACCGGCGGAAATCCCGAACATCTCTTCCGCGGCCCGGTTCATGCTGAGAATCCTGCGGTCGAGATCCACGGCCAGGACGCTCTCCACCATCCCGGCGAAGAGCGCCTCCTGCTCGTTCCGCTGTCTGAGGATTGTTTCAATCCGCTCCTTCAACTGTTCCGCCATCCGGTTGAGCGCAACGGCGAGGCCGCCGATCTCTCCGGAATCCGGAATCGGCAACCGGTAATCCAGCTCTCCCCCGGCAAAACGCTCCGCCCCCTGTTTCATCTCCTGTAACGGACGGCTGATGCGACGGTAAACGATCAGGCTGCTGCCGGCGGCCAGAAGCGCGATCATGAAGATTCCCACGAAGATTCTGGAACGGGCCGTGCTCAGGACCTCTTGAATCACACCGACCGGAATGGCGATCCGGACCACTCCGGAGATCCCCCCCGCGTCCCGGGCCGGAACGGCCAGATACATCATCCTCGTTTGCAGGGTACGGCTGAAACGCAGAGAGCTTCCTGTCCGGCCGGAGAGAGCCGTACGCACCTCGGGACGGCGCGCGTGGTTATCCATTTTCAAGGGGTTCTGGTTCGAGTCGGCGATCACGCGGCCGTCGGCCCGGATCAGGGTAATCCGCGTGGTCGTCTTTTCCCCAAGATTCTTGACCAGCCGCTCCAGACGGGCATGTTCCGAACCCTTCCAACGACCGGCAAGGAGTTGCTCAATAAGAAGCGCCTCCGCCTTCAGATCCTGACGGGTCTGTGAAAGATAGAAATCTTCGAGAGAAACGACCGAGTACCAGCCAAGCAATCCCAAGGCGGTTATCAAAATGAGAAGAATCGTGGGGTAAAGGTGGGCAAGCAGACGTTTACGATTCATTCCGGACCTCTCACCTTATATCCGATCCCACGCACCGTTTCCACGTATTCCCCGAAGAGACCGAGTTTTTTTCTGAGTCCGGCGATCTGGACATCCACGGAGCGCTCGGTCACCGGATAATCCTCTCCCCTGACGGCATCCACGATCTGGGAACGGGTGAAGACCCATCCCGCCCGTCTCATGAGGAGGTGAAGAATCCGAAACTCCGTAACGGTCAGGTGAATCGGCCTCCCGTTCACCGACACTTCATGACGACCGGGATGGATGGTCAATTCCCGGCAGCGGATTTCCTCAGTCTCCGGTTGCGTCTCCCTCCGCGTCCGGCGTAAAACCGCCTCGATTCTGGACAGAAGGATCCGAGGGCTGAACGGCTTGGTCACATAATCGTCCGCCCCGAGTTCCAGACCGGCGACAATGTCCTTCTCTTCTCCTCTGGCGGTCAACATAATGATCGGGACGGAACGGGTCTCCGGGTCCTCTTTCAGGATCCGGCAGACCGAAAGTCCATCCAGACCGGGCAGCATGAGATCCAGCACGATCAGATCGGGCTTCAGGGACCGAACCCGGGTCAGGGCATCATCTCCCGAATCCGTGCCGGCCACCTGATACCCTCCCCGTTCCAGGTTATAGCGAACCAACTCGCGAATTTCCTCTTCATCTTCCACAATCAGGATCTCTGCCCGGCTCATCGTTTTCCTTTCTTAGGGATCCGCAAGAACCTGCCGGAATAGAGGGGTTTCTGCAAAACCGTCCGCCGTAATCCACGGAAACCAGGAAGAGCCCGCAAGCCGGAGCCGTAGGCCCGGCCCTGCGGCGGTCACGGCTTTCCAGAATCCGTTTCATCTCCGATGGCGGCAGCCTTCCCCGCCCGATCTCCACCAGGGTCCCCACGATATTTCTGACCATATGCTTCAAAAAGGCGTTCGCGGAGATCATGATCCGGATCCACTCCTCTTGTTGATCGATTTCAATGAAGTGGATCTCGCGATTCGGGTGTTTCGCACAACAATCCGCGGCCCGAAAAGCCGAAAAATCGTGACACCCTTGAAGACAGGCCGCAGCCTCCCGCATGGCCGACAGATCAAGTCGGAAACAGACATGCCAGCAGCGGTTCCTTTCAAAGACGGACGGAGCGGAACGGTTCAGGATGACGTACCGGTACGTCTTGCCGCGTGCACTGAATCTTGCGTGAAAGTCATCTGATACCACTTCCACCCTGCGGATCACTATATCATCCGGGAGAAGGGCGTTCAAGCCCCTGCGGAGTTTCCAGCATTCCATGGCCGATTCCGTATGGAAATGGGCGATCTGGGCCTCCGCGTGGACACCGGCGTCGGTCCTGCCGGAAGCAACGACCTTCGGCCTCCGGCCGGTCAGCCGCAGCAAGACTCTTTCGATCACTTCCTGGATCGTCACTCCGTTCGGCTGGACCTGCCAGCCGTGATATGCCGTTCCTTCATATTCGATGGTTAGCTTCAGATTTCTCCGGGACATGGAACCCTACCTTTTTCTCTTCCGTCAAAGAATAAAACACAGCCATTATAAAGGAAAATCACCGACCCGTCTACACAGGGTCCATCCCGGTCCGGGAAACGGCAGGATTTTGAAGAGACCCCCCAATGTTCAGAATGCCAATTGGTAGACCATCTGAATACGATGCTCATCTCCCAAACGGATGTCCGGAACCGGGACCTTTCCCCGGCCGTTGCTGTCTGGTTCATAGTCCGTGGACTCATAGGTCACCAGGATCATGTTTCCCTTATCAAGATTCAGAGAAAGCCCCGCGTCTGACAGGTTATAGGATGCACGCCGGGAGATCAACCCGTTCCTGTCCGGGTTGAAATGGTCATACCGTCCGAAGAGGGCAAGGCGATCCCTCCATATCGGCAGCTTGGCACGTCCGAAAAAAGAGTAACCGGACGTATCAAGACTCCGGTTCGCAGCATCCACGAGGGTCCCCGCGGCATTGCCCCTGGTCCGGAAGTATTGGGCGGTCACGATTCCCAACGGATGCTCCCAGCTCAGCATGCCGAGGTTGACACGGTAGCGAGGAACGCTGCCCGCTGACGGTGCACGGTTCCCGTTACCGTAGATTCCGAAATAACTCACCTGCAGGCCGGGCAGCATAGCGGGCAGGGGCCGCAGGGTAAAACGCCCTTCCAGCACCTTGTTGTTGTTCCTTTCCGTGGCATGGTATCCGCCCCCGTTATAGACACCCACGTGCCAACTACCGTACCGTCCGTCATAATGCCGGTTCCCGGTCAGTGCTGCGGCATTACGGATCCTCCCCCCGAAGTTACCGCGCAGGCTCACACCGACATCCGCCGAGTTGAATATCCCCGACCGTTCAATGGCCATGGGCCCCTGAGCACGGTATGGATTGATATGCTCCTCAAAATCGAGCCAGGGGATATGGCCCTGACCGGCTTCCAACTTCATATTCGTCAAAAAACCGAAATCGAGCGGCTTCAACTCCACGTAGAGATACTTCAACCGGATCTTCCAGTCTTCCGTCGCATCCTGGTGAATATCCGTGGTCATCCGGACCCCCATCCAGGGACGGATCTTTTTTTTCACCGTGAAATATCCCCGCGTGAGCGTAAAGCGGTTGAAGCCTTCCGAACGGCCATCCGTCAGGGCTTCCTCCCCGGAGGAATAATCGATATACCCTAACATCCCGATCTTCAATCCGGAAAGTCTGTCCGGCAAGACCGGTCCACTGCCCTCCCGGTCTTTTCCATCCATTCGGGCCATTTCCTTCGTAATCCCGGCCGCCTCCGGTTCCGTCAGAATCCCCTTCTGAATCAGAAGCCGGATTAAAGGATCTTCCGACCTGGCGCCGGCTGTCTCACCCCAGGCCCCCGGAATAGCCGTTACCATCATCAGAGTCCAGACCATACCGTGAATCAACAGACTGCCGTACTTACCGTTCCACCATCCCGGTTTCATACTCATAGCCTTTTCCTCCCTAAGTAAGATGAAGTGGGAAGCCGCCTCAAAATTTTCCGGCGGCATACAGGCGGATACAATAAAAGAGGAATCTTAGGATAAAATGAGGAACAGGTTAGGATTTGATGAAATACGCAATGCGGGGGGTCCTTCAGCCTGCTCTTTCACATGGCCGCTGCATGACACGGACTCACGTATTCGGCAACCCTGCATGATCAAGAAATAAACAAAACTCATACCGGTATAAATTCTTTAAATTAGACATCACCCAAGATTTCCTGTTAATGAGTAAGAAGGCAACTGACGGGATCAAGATGGGTTACCATCGGGAAGCCACAATCACCACGAAGCCGTCCGTCTGGGCTTTAAATGGCATGGAGGCCCAGTATGGAACTGTCCCGTCACAGAAGAAAAACCCTGGTCATCAACGGTCATAGAACAGAGATCCTTCCCGGAGAGACCGTCCTTCAGTCAGCAAACAGAAACCGGATTTTTATTCCCACCTTGTGCCATGATCCCAGACTCAGCGTTTCAGGCCGCTGCATGGTCTGCCTTGTCGAAATCAATGGGAAACTCAGGGCGGCGTGCAAGACAAAAGCCGAAGACGGGATGGTCGTGACCACCCACTCCAGGAAGGCCGAGAAGGCGCGCAGGAAACGTGTAACAGCGATTATCAGGCAACACAAGGGCAATTGTGCAACCTGCCCGCAATATGAGTTCTGCGGTCTTCTGGAACTGGCGGACGCCGTAGGGCTGGAAAGACCGGTTTTTACCTCGGCCGACGAATCACACAAAGAGATCATACAAAATAAGATCAAAGTCAATTTGGATCAATGCATTGGCTGCGGCAAATGCGTAAGAGTATGCAGAGAAATACGCAGGGTCGGCGCACTGCGCCACCCGGCCCTGTCACCGGATGTGGATCAGATCACCTTCAGCAAGGAATGCGAGCGGTGCGGACAGTGCGCTGTCATCTGTCCCACAGGCGCCATCGTCGAGATATACCGAACCCGGGCCGAAAGGAGAGTCAAGAGCGTATGTACCTACTGTGCAACGGGGTGCAGTATCTATCTGGACGTCAAGGACGACAAGGTAATCGGCGTCACATCGGATGATCTCGATCCGGTGGGGAGGGGAAACCTGTGTGTAAAAGGCAGGTTTGGTTTCAGTTTCATCCACCACCCCGACAGGCTTCAAACACCTCTGATCAAATCCGGCGGCGGGTTTCAAAAGGCGTCATGGGAGAAAGCGCTCTCACTCATCACAGCCAGGCTGCTTGAGATCAAGCATAAATACGGTCCCGCCGCCATCGGTGGAATCGGCTCCGCAAGGGCCACGAACGAGGACAATTACATGTTTCAGAGGATGATGCGGGCGGCCCTTGGGACAAACCACATCGACAACTGTGCACGGCTCTGCCATATACCGGCCGCCATGGCCCTCAAGAGAGCCCTCGGGATGAGCGCATCCACCTGCTCCCTGAAGGATCTCGAATACAGCGAAGTCATCCTGGTAGTCGGTTCCAACACCACGGAGGCTCATCCCGTGAGCGCTCTTCACATCAAGTGGGCTCGCACGAGGGGGGCCAGGCTGATCGTGATCGACCCGAGGAGGATTCCACTGGTGAACGAGGCCGAACTCCATCTCCAGCTTAGGCCCGGGACCAACATAGCCCTTTTCAATGGTATGTTGAGAGTCATGATTGAGGAGAATCTCCTCTACAGGGAATTTATTGAAAAACATACAACCGGATGGGAGAAAACGGCGGCAGAGGCATTCTCCCTCTCTCTCCCGGAGGTCGAAGCCATTACGGGTGTGCCTGAACGGAGGATCCGGAAAGCGGCTAAGATTTTCGGCAGCAGCAGGCGCGCTATGATCATCAGCGGACTGGGAGTGGATGAACATGAATACGGTACGGCAGGTATGCTGGCGCTGATCAACCTGGCGCTGGCTACGGGAAACGTGGGGCTGCCCGGAACCGGGGTGTTCTGCATCAGGGGGCAGAACAACGTTCAGGGTGCGTGTGACATGGGATGTCTTCCCGGTCTCCTTCCCGGCTACCAGCCTGTCACGGACGATGAGATCCGCAGGAGGTTTTCAGCACGCTGGGGGAAGCCGATTCCGGCATGGGTCGGGGAAAATTCAACCCACATGATGGACGCCGCGAGAAAGGGAAGAATCAAGGCACTGTATATCTGGGGCGAAGACCCGGCCAAGACGCATGGAGATTCCCTGAATATCCACAAGGCGCTTCAATCACTCGACTTCATGGTTTACCAGGACCTCTTTTATACAAAAACAGCAGAATACGCGGATGTCATCCTGCCGGCCGCATCCTTTGCCGAAAAGAGCGGCACATTCACAAACACGGAAAGACGCGTCAAGCTCCTGCGTAAGGCGGTTCCACCTGCAGGCGCGGCCAAAGCGGACTGGGAGATCTTCCAGGAGCTCTCCAACAGGATGGGACTGCGGTCCAACTTTCAATCACCCGCCGGAATATACGATGAATTGGCGTCCCTATCCTATTATTTCAGAGGGATCTCCCATCAGAGACTCGGATCCAGGGGATTGCAGTGGCCCTGTACCCATGCGTCCCATCCGGGCACGGAGAGATTATATATCAACGGGTTTCCCGCGGGCCGGGCTTCGTTCTCCGCTATTCCCTACCACGAACCCTCGGAAAAAGTGACAGAAGAATATCCAATCATCCTGATGACCGGCAGACGACTCTACCATTTCAACAACGCCGCGCAGACGGATCGGTCAGGAACCGCGACGGGCATGGATGAATATCTCGACATGAACCCCTATGACATGAAAAGATCAAACCTGGAGAACGGCCAGCAAGTGAGAATCATCTCGCGAAGGGGGGCGGTGATGATGACCGTGAGGGCGAAGCCTGCAATCCTCGAAGGAACGGCATTCACCTCCTTTCACTATTCGGAAATCCCGATCAACATCCTCACCGGCGGCGCACGAGACACGTACACAGATACATACAGCTACAAGTTTACCGCCGTAAGGATTGAAGGCTTGACATCAGGCAGGGTCTTGGAGCAACGACATTGATGGAAGGTCACATCGCTCAGCGTCCGTCCTGTTCCCGGTCTCCTAATACCCCACCAAGGTCTTCAGGAGCCGGTCGTTCATGGACCTCAGGTTGCAGCTCAATATGATGCAGAGTTTCCTCAGGATTACATTCGCGAGGGAGGTATCTTCACTCTGCAGTCTTTCAAATTCATCTCTTGAAAGCAGAAAGAGCTTGCTGTCCTCCAGTGCGATCGCGCTCGCCGCATGACGTCTCTTTTCCAACACGGCCAACTCCCCGCAGAAAGAACCTGCCTTGAAAACCGTGATGCTTTGTTTCCAACCATCCGGAGTGGTCTTTGAGATCTCCAGTTTTCCGGAATCGACGAGGTATATCCCCTTCGCCTCTTCATCCTCGCGGAACAGATAATGGTCCTTGTTCAGGATAATCACGGACAATTTGCCGGCAATCTTTTGAAGCTGAGTCGCTTCCACTCCCTCGAACAGCAGCTGCTTTCCAAGATCAATGCGGTTTGCCATATTGTTTCTCCTTGAGAGCCCATCAGTCCTTCAGACCGGCGCCGGGCTTTGTGAATGCGTATTCCGGAGATTTCATGAATGCGGAAACCCCCTGGAAAAGTCCCATGGCAATGGAATCACGATAACGGTCCTGTTTCAGCCTCCGCTCCTCCGAGGGGTTGCTGATGAAGGAGACTTCACTCAAGACGCTCGGCATCCGTGCCCCGACCAGGACAACGAAGGGAGCGCCTTTCACCCCCAGGTTCCGGATTCCCTTGTAGCGTTCCTTCAAATCCTGAGTCAGAAACTCCTGTAAGGTCTCGGCTAAACGGCTGGACTCCTGCGTCTTGTTGCTCAACAGGAGATCGTTCAGGATCGACTGCAGGTCACTCATCGGTTTTGACGAAGAAGAATTCTCCCGGGCGGCGATCTTCTTGGCCCGCTCCGACGCGGCCAAGTCCAGGAACCATGTCTCCACCCCCCGCACACTGTGGCTCTTCGCGGCATTGACATGAATGGAAATAAAGAGGTCAGCCTTCTCTCGATTGGCGATTGCGGTCCGCTCATCCAGGGGAACGAAGACATCCCGGTCGCGGGTCATGACCACCTGCAGACGGAGCTTTTTTTCCAGCAGCTTTTTCAGGCGGAGCCCGATATCCAGCGTGATATCCTTCTCCTTCAGCCCGCTTCGACCGATACATCCCGGATCCTTGCCGCCGTGGCCGGGATCGATCACTACCTTGGCAACCTTCATACCGAGTTGCTCGGACAGGGAAGGAGAATACCGGTCTCCCTGAATCTTTCCTTCACGGACCCTGGACAGTCTCTCCAGAACGGATTCCTCCCCGGCCACATCCATGACGATCCGGTCCGGCCCCTGGAGAGGGAAGATCGAAACGTTCCGGATTTTTTCAAAATCGAGAACCACACGGGCCGTGTCCTGATCAAACTGCCCCGCCCGAATTGCCTTGAGGTATCCTCCGGAAACCGGGATCGGATTCTTTCCAAGGGCGGTTGAAAGGCGGGATCCCTTCAGATCGACATAGATCCTGGCCGGGTTTGAAAGACGGTGTTTTTCAAATTGGACCGGTCCGCTCAGGTCGATCACCACGCGAACATAGTCGCTCCCGGACCAGTGCCGAATTCCCGTGATTTGAGCCATTCCTCTTCTCCCGGAGCGGGGAGGCAAAACCGGTGCGGCGGCCACAACCGGGAGGGTACGAACCTTCTTCGGGGCGGGAAGCCCGGCAAGTCGGGCTCTGGCCTTTTTCACCATATCCCCGTGGGGGAAACGGTTCGGAATCACGGCATAGGCCCGGTAGGCTTCCACCGGATTGTTTCTGATTTTCCGGTAGATCTCTCCGATCAGATATTGGGCGTCGTCCGCGTATCGGCTTTTGGGATAATCCCGAACGATCCGCGCGAGAATTTTCAGGGCGGCATCCGTATCCCGGGCGGCGCGGGAACGTCTTCTGAGCTTCAGCGTAATCCGCGCGGCATTGTAGAGGGCGTCATCAGCCCGGCGGGAATGAGGATACCGGGAAGCAATCTCCTCGAATCTGTGGATCACTCTCTCCCACCGGTCGCGGTACTTCCGCTGCCGGGAGGACCGGGAAAAACGATGATATTCCTTTTTTGCGGATTGATAAAGATCTTCGGCCGTGTTTCGCGCAAAAACAGGGGAGGCACAAAGCCCTACTACCAGGAAATAAAGAGAAAAATAGAGGAGGTATGGACGCGCCGAGTGATATAATCTTTTCATAATTGATACGTTAACTCGGTTAACTTAAAGTTAATGTATAAAAGAATAAACCAACTGTCAAGTTTTAAATAGTTTTTTTTGACAAAAAACAAATCAAATGAATGGAGCTTTGATTGGAAAGAGATTTTTCCGCGGGATCGGATTCGAGATGAATCAGGACTCGGCCATGATCGTGGAGATCACGCGCTTTAGTTCCTGTACCTTGATCGGTTTATTGATATATTCGTGCGCCCCGAGTTGCATGGATTTCAGGTAGGTCTGCACATCACCGAAAGCGGTCACCATGATCACACGGATTTCCGGATTGACCTTTTGCACTTCATCCAGAAGTTGCAGCCCGTCCATCTCCGGCATCTTAATGTCGGAAATCAGGAGGTCAAACTTCTTATTGACCGTGAGAGTCAGAGCTTCCCTGCCGTTACAGGCCGTCTCCACATGAAATCCTTCATTCTGAAGGATTTCACACAATCCTTCACGTACATGGACCTCATCATCTACGACCAGGATTGATTTCTTCGTTGCATGGTCGGGTTGCATCTCCAGGCCCCCCCTACTTCCCTGGAATGAAGTTTACTGTTTTTTATACCATAAACTCCGGATTCCGTCAAGATGGGCCGGGTCTTAAATTAGCGATAGGAGTTTAATCCAAAACAAAAGCCCCTCTTGGTTTCAAGGTTTATCCGGACACTTTTCAAAACGAGCTCCCTCAACAAAACGATCTGAACATTTCTATCGCTGGATTCGGGGGTCTTTTCACCTGGAGGCCGTTGTCGAAAACGTATTTTCACGCAGCACAACGGACACGCCCACATCATGGCCGCACATAGGCCCATCCCTGTTTTTGTTTCTGGATGATCTCCAGCACCCCTGTCTGAACAACCGTCACTCCCTGGATCAGATCCTTCCGGGGAAGATGCATCGTCTTTAAGGTGTTCCCGCAGGCAACGAAGCGGATTCCGTAAAACATCATGCTCGAAATCCGGTCTCTGAATTTCTGATCGCTCTGCATCAGAAAGCGGACTCCGGGGCCGTAGGCGATCACCTCGATTGCGATTTCATCCTGTCCAACCGCCTTAACCAGATTCATCGCGTTATTCAAAGCCATGCTCATGATCTTCGGAGAATCTTCACTGACCTGGATGATGACCCGAAGGTCCGGCAGATCCTCTTCACCCGCCCGGGTTCCCTCCGGCAGGGACAAGAGAACCGGAAAGAGAACCATCAGAAAAAAAACGAATTTACGTTTCATCATGATCACCTCTCTTATGACGCATTGAAAGTCAATATCAGGAAAAATCGATTCATCCTTTACTCTTCGTCCGGCTATAGGCGATCTGTAACCCCCTGAGCGTCAGATGAGTGTCGACTTCGGTAATCACCGGGATCCGTTCAGACATCAGAGGGGCGAATCCGCCCGTCGCGATCACAGCCGAAACCGGCCCGACTTCTGCTGTGATACGGGATACCATCCCCTCGACAAGACTCGCGTAACCATAAAAAACACCGGACTGAATACTCTCTTCGGTTGTTTTCCCCACCGGAGAAGGGGGACAAATCAGATCCACCGGCAAAAGCCGGGAGGCATTCCGGAACAACGCCGAAAGTGAAATCCCAATCCCGGGAAGTATGGCCCCTCCCACATAGTCCCCGTCGGCATTGATCACATCGAAGGTGATTGCCGTTCCGAAGTCCACAATGATCAGAGGAGGGGCGTATCTCTCCAATGCGGCCAAGGCGTTGACCACCCGATCCGCCCCGACATCCCGCGGTTCCCGGTAGCGTACCGTAACACCGGGAAGGCTTTCAGCGGAGATAAAGAGCGGATCAAGCTGGAAACGGGTTGCAGCCATCTCCTTCAGTACGGAATCAAGCGGAGGAACCACATTGGCAATGACCATCCCGGCAACCGCCCCTTCCCCCGGATGCTGATTCCGAAGGAGATTCCCAACCATGACCCCGTACTCATCGGCGGTGCCGTCCCGAACCGTACGGATCCGCCAATCCCGAACCAGACGGCTGCCGGAAAAAAGTCCCAGAACCGTATGGGTATTGCCCACATCCATGGCAAGAAGCATCCCGTGCGCTCTCCTCTTTCTCAACCGATCTTCAGACAGAACTCAAGCCGGTCCCCGAACAGGCCTGAATCACATCCCCGCTCTCTATATTGATCACGGTACCATCCTTTTCCCGCACCCGCAAGCCGCCTTCCCCGCCCAACCCCAGGGCCGTACCGGTCACCTCCCGATCGGCCAGGCGGACCCGGACCCGCTCTCCGAGCGTCATCGAGAGTTGCGCCCAACGCCTCCGGAAAGAAGTGAACCCCTCCCGACGGAAACGATCGTAATCGGAATCAAGGGAGACCAGAACGGATCGCAGCAGATCAGAGCGGTCCAGCCTCCTTCCTCCTTCCACGAGGAGGGAAGTGCCCGTACGGCCTAATTCCCCGCGAAAATCCTCCTCCTTCAGATTGACATTGATCCCGATCCCGACCACCAGAAACCGGATCCGGTCCCGATGGAGTACGCCCTCGCTCAGAATCCCCCCGAGCTTTTTCCCCCGAATGTACAGATCGTTGGGCCATTTGATCCGAACCGGAAGGCCGGTCTGATGAATCAGGGTTTCACAGAGGGAAACCGCGGTCATGAGGGTAACCTGAGCAACACGGGAAGGAGAAAGAGCGGGACGGAGTATAAGAGAAAGATAAAGATTGCAACCCGACGGCGAGAACCAGGACCGGCCGAGTCTCCCCCTCCCCCGATCCTGGGAATCGGCGACCACGAGGGTTCCTTCTTCTGCACCCTCTGCGGCCAGTTCCCGGGCCAGACGGTTTGTGGAATCAACATGGGACAGGCAGAACAGGCTGCGTCCGATGATTCGGGTATGGAGATTTTCCCGGATCTGATCAGAGGTGAAGAACCCTGCCGCTTCGGGATGCTCCCTTTCCGCTTCCCGGTTTTCGCTGTTCATTCTCCAGACACACTCAAAACAGGTGAAAAGACCGGCATCAAATCCGGATCACGAGAGAGATGTCCGATGCCTGAACCGAATGGGTCAGGGCACCGACCGAAATCCGGTCCACACCGGTTTCCGCCACCTCCCGGACATTCCGCAACGTGACATTTCCCGACGCCTCTGTCTCCGCTCGTTTCCCGATCCATTCCACGGCGGCCCGCATGTCGCCCAGGTTCATGTTATCGAGCATGATGACATCGGCCTGAACCACCACCGCCTCCCGGACCTCATCCAGATTCGTCACCTCCACCACGATCGGGCCGGGCTCGGAAAACCGCTCCCGGACACGGCGGACGGCGGGGATGATCCCGCCGGCCACGGCGATATGATTGTCTTTGATCAGGATCCCGTCGTAGAGTCCAAAACGATGGTTGTATCCCCCTCCGACCCGGACCGCGTACTTGTCAAGGACCCGGAATCCAGGAAGGGTCTTCCGGGTGTCCAGTATCCGGACCGGCAGGCCCGATACCCTCGCCACGAAGGCCGCCGTCACCGTGGCCACCCCACAGAGATGTTGCAGAAGATTCAGGCAGACCCGTTCCGCCTTGAGGATAGAAGCCACGGATCCCCGGACCGTGGCCATCACCTTCCCCCTGACGACCCTGTCTCCATCATGGCAGTGAACCGTCACATCCAGCGACGGATCAACATGGTGAAAGGTCGCACGGACCGTCCGGGCGCCCGCCAGGACCAGATCCTCTTTTGCGACCACCTCGGCGGTCGCCGTCTTTCCGGAAGGAAGGATCGCTTCGGTCGTTATATCACCAGCACCGACGTCTTCCTCAATCGCCTTCCGAATGATCCTCTGAATCACTGAGTCCGGGAATACCATAGAAAGCTTTCAACTAATCAAGCGCGGAGAGCCCGGCTTCGATCTTCTTCTCTCTGGCCAGGAGCTCTTCCCGCTTGGACCTTTCCTTTTCCACCACCTCGGACGGCGCCTTGGCGATAAAGGACTCGTTGGCCAGTTTGCGCGAAACCACGGTAATCTCCTTTTGAACCTTTTGGAGACTCTTAATCAGCCGGGTTCGTTCCTCGTCAAAGTCGATCAGACCTTCGAGCGGAACAAAAACCTCGAACCGGTCCCCCACGGCGGTAGCGGACGAGGGGGGGCGGGTCAGACCGGTCCCGATTTGAAGATCCCTGGATCGGGTGAGAGACAGAATATAGCCGCTCTGCTTCCTGAGGACCGAGGCCGAAACCTCGTCTCCTGCACGGATGAGCGGACGAAGTCCCTTGCCCGGCGGAATGTTCATCTCTCCACGGATATTCCGGATCCGTGTCACGACGTCCATCACCAGTGACATTTCCTCTTCGGCCTCCGGATCATCCCGCGCCGGCTGCACCTCGGGAAAGGGCGCCGTCATGATACTCTCTCCGTGTCCTGGAATGTGCTGATAGATCTCCTCGGTGATAAAAGGCATGACCGGATGGAGCAGTCGGAGACTTTCGTCCAGGACACGGACCAACTCCTTGCGGGCCCGCTGTCTCCGTTCGGAATCCTCCCCGTAGAGCCGCTCCTTGATCATCTCGAGGTACCAGTCGCAGAACTCATGCCAAAAAAACTGGTAGAGCGTGGATGCCGCTTCATTGAATTTATAAGAGGAAAGCGCCTCCTCTACCAAAGAAACGGCTCGATTCAACCGGCTGGCAATCCAGCGATCCGCCAGTTCCGGCTCGGCAGCCGGCGCATCGGTGGAATACCCATCGAGGTTCATCAGGGCGAAACGGGCCGCGTTCCAGATCTTGTTCGCGAAATTCCGGTAGCCCTGAATCCGCTCTTCCGAAAGCCGGACATCCCTCCCCTGGGCCGCGAAGGCGGTCAGGGTAAAGCGGAAGGCGTCGGTTCCATACCTGTCGACCATAATCAGGGGATCGATCACATTCCCCTTCGATTTGGACATTTTCTGCCCTTCGGCGTCCCGCACCAGGGCATGGATATAAACATCCCGGAAGGGAACCTCCCCCATGAACTTGAGGCCCATCATGGTCATCCGGGCCACCCAGAAAAAGATAATGTCAAACCCGGTGATCAGAACCGATGTGGGATAATAATATTTCAGTTCCGGCGTCCGATCGGGCCACCCCAGGGTGGAAAAGGGCCAGAGCGCGGAGGAGAACCACGTGTCCAGGACATCGGTCTCCTGGCGGATTCCGGAACTCCCGCAATGGGCGCAACGCACGGGGTCGATCCGATCCACGGTGATTTCACCGCAGTCCTTGCAGTACCAGGCCGGGATTCTGTGTCCCCACCAGATCTGCCGGGAGATGCACCAGTCCCGAATATTCCGCATCCACTCGAAATAGGTGTTTTGCCACCCCGAAGGGATGAAGCGCACCCGTCCCTCCTCCACCGCACGGATGGCGGGTGCGGCCAGCTCTTTCATCCGGACGAACCATTGCAGCGAAAGCATCGGTTCCACCACGGTCTTGCAGCGGTAACAATGCCCGACCGCATGGTTGTGATCTTCAATCTTCTCCAGGAGCCCGAGTTTCCTGAGGTCCCGAACCAGTGCCTTCCGGCAGGTGTTCCGGTCCATCCCGGCATAACTGCCGGCCTTCTCGTTCATCCTGGCATCCCGGTCCATCACACAGATCTGTTCCAGGTTGTGACGGAGCCCTACCTCGAAGTCGTTCGGATCATGAGCGGGGGTAATCTTCACCACACCGGTCCCGAAATCCCGTTCCACATAGGTGTCAGCGATCACCGGCAGTTTCCGTTCAAGGACGGGGAGCAGCACGTACGCACCCTGCAGGGTCTGATACCGTTCGTCCTCGGGATGCACAGCCAGGGCCGTATCGCCCAGCAGGGTCTCCGGCCGGGTCGTCGCCACGGTGACATACCCATCCCGTCCAACGAGCGGATAGCGGATATGGTACAGCTTGCCCGCTGTCTCCTCGTGCTCCACCTCCACGTCCGAGAGGGCCGTGTGACAGCGAGGGCACCAGTTGGTGATATAGTTGTCTCGGTAGATCAGTCCTTCCTCGTAGAGCCGCACGAAGACCTCCCGGACGGCCCGGGAGAGCCCCTCGTCCATCGTAAATCGTTCACGGCTCCAGTCGCAGGAAGCGCCGATCCGTTTCAACTGATTGATAATGACGCCGCCGTACTCCGCCCGCCATTTCCAGACCCGGTCGATAAAGGCCTCCCGACCGAGATCATGACGGTTCTTCCCTTCCGACGCGAGGGCCCGTTCCACCACATTCTGCGTCGCGATCCCGGCATGATCCGTCCCCGGCATCCAGAGGGTATTGGCCCCCTGCATCCGTTTCCACCGCACGAGAATATCCTGCATCGTGTTATTGAGAGCGTGTCCCATGTGGAGGGATCCGGTGACGTTGGGAGGAGGAATCACAATGGAGAAGAAGGGACGATCGGGATCGAGTCCTCCCCGGAAATACCCCTTCTCCATCCAGAAGTCGTACCATTTTTTCTCCGTACCCTGAGGATCGTACACCTTCTCCAGGGCCGGAAAACTTCGATCGTCTTCCTTCATAGACACCGTTCCATTCCTTTCCGAAAAAAACAGGGCAAAAACGCCCCACACGCAAACCGTCCACACGAAGAGACTCAAGGCCGGTACTATACATTTTATGCTCATGGCCTGTCAAGAGATGCGGACACGGTATCAGATCCCGGCAGGATTCCCAAAAAAAACCTTTGTGGGGCAAGAAGGGTATGCTATATTTCCAGTTTCAATCTGGAAAGAGCGGAATACTCTTTAGCCTTTCGGCCCGGCCCCGGACATTCGAGCTTTCAACCCGGCTGTCGCAACGCGGCATCACTTAGAAAGCCGACTTTTCATGAAGCAACATGAACCCACTTGACCAGTTCGAACACTCAGTTCGACGCCACCACGTTTGGAATATCTCCGTCGGCTGGCTGGACGGGATTTTCTTTGCCCTGGGCGGCAGTCTGATTTCACATATCACCGTACTCCCGGTCTTTCTGAGACTGCTCACTGAAAGCAAATTCACGATCGGATTGGTCCATACCTTTACCATGGTCGGGATTTTTCTCCCGCAGATCTTCTCGGCCCACTACATCGAGTCCATGCCTTTAAAGAAAGGGGTCGTTGTTTTTGTGGGAGTGGTCATGCGTCTCCCCTGGCTGATCCTGGCCCTGATTCTGCCCTGGATGACTCATCTTCCTTCCCTCTATTCCGTGGGGCTTTTTTTCGCACTCTACCTCATTTTTACGCTGGGATGGGGACTGGTCATCCCACCCTGGCTCGACATGATCGGAAGAATCATTCTTCCCGGAAAGCGGGGAGCCTTTCTGGGGATGCGTTTTACCCTCGGACGCGCCTTTGCGGTGGTGGGGGCGGTCTTCTCTTACTTTTTGATCCGGTCTTTCCCTTTCCCTTACAACTTCTCTCTCTGCTTCGCCGCGGCTTTTATCATCCTGAATGTTTCTCTCTTCTTTTTCGCTCTGACCCGGGAGGTTCCCTATCCCGTGGTCAAGAAAAAAATTGAGCTTCTTCGTTTCCTCCGATCCCTGCCGGGCATTCTTCGACAAGACCGTAATTTCTTTTTCTATAATGTCGCCTTCGCGTTGATCGCCTTCACGAATCTGACCCTCGCTTTCTACGCAGTCTACGCGGTGGAACGGTTTCACCTGACGAGCAGCTACGCCGGGATTTTTACCGCGATCTTCATGGCCGCCCAGGGGGCGACCGGAATCCTCTGGGGCCTCATCGGAGACCGAAAAGGCCACAAGATCAGTATGGTGGGATCGGCCATCATGAGTATTCTGGCATCCCTCACGGCACTGTTCGCACCTACGGTCACTCTTTTTTATGCTTGTTTCATTTTTGCGGGAGGGTATATCAGCGGTACACTGGTCTCGAACATGAATCTTGTCCTGGAGTTCTGCCCACCGGAAGAAAGACCTCTATATATCGGCCTCTCCAACAGTTTTGCGGCCCCGGTGTTCGCCCTCTCTCCGATTGTCGGGGGCATGATCGTGGATCATTTCTCCTATACCGCGGCCTTCGCCCTCTCCGCGGGGCTGACTGCAATCGGCCTCCTGATTCTGATTTTCCTGGTCCGGGATCCCAGGCGGGTCCTGGATCGGGCCTCAGACACCGCAGTCCCCTGAATACACAAAAAGAAAAACCTGTGGTATAGTATCGGAATGTCCGGGGAATGGAGGGAAGACACCTGGCGTCTCTCGTCGGGATGGAAGGATGGACTTTAGCAAGAAGGACGGATCTTATGGCTTCTCCCAAAATTCTCTGCATCGAGGACAACCCCTCCAGCCGGCTTCTAATCCGGAAGATACTCGAACGGAACGGTTATGAAATCCTCGAGGCCGACAACGGCATCGAAGGTGTCCATATCGCCAAAGAATTCCTGCCGGATCTCATTCTCATGGATATCAACATCCCCGGCCTGAACGGATATGAAGCCACCACACGAATCAAAAGCATCCCCGAACTGAAGGACATCCCGATCGTCGCTCTGACAGGTCAGTCCGGAGAAGGAGATCGTGAACGATCCCTGATCGCCGGATGTGACGGTTATCTGGCAAAACCGATCGTAGCCCGGGATTTGCCCGAAAAAATCAGGAACTATCTCAGTGGAGCGCGGGAAAAAGTCCACGCACCGATTGAGAGGAATTATCTCCGGGAATACAGTCACCGGCTTGTGGGACACCTGGAGGAAAAGATTGTCGAGCTGGCTGAAAAAAACCGCCAGTTGCAGGAGTATGGGCAGAAAATGGAGAACGTCTATATCGGGATTATGAGTTCTCTCATGAACGCCATGGAGCAGAAGGACCCATACACTGCCGGACATTCAGCGCGGGTAACACGAATCGCCCAAACCATCGGACGGAGCATGGGGCTTTCCCGGAAAGATCTCAACACCCTGACGCGCGCCGCCGAGCTTCATGACGTCGGGAAACTGATCATCGATCTCAGCTCCATTAACAAGGCCGGACGCCTTACGGAAGAAGAATGGAACAGGATGAAAGAACACCCCACCATCGGCGCTCACATCCTCGAACCTCTTTCTTTTCTGGATCGGGAAATTCCGATCGTGGCCCGCCATCATGAACGCTGGGACGGGAATGGATATCCGAAAGGGATCCCGGGTCCCGAACTGGACCTGTTAACCTGCATCATCACTGTGGCGGACAGTTACGACGCCATGACCTCCGCACGATGCTACCGGAACGGATTTACCGATCAGAACGAAGTCATCCGGGAGCTCCGTCGCTGTCGGGGCGTTCAGTTTCATCCCCGGGTCACGGACGTCCTGACCGGCCTCCTTGAAGAGGGAGATGTCCCGTAGTCTCCTTCATGAATCCACAGGGACATCGAAGGCCCCCCGGATCAACTGGACACGGCGCACGTTCCCGCCGCGATCCGCTTCCAAAGCCAGAACATCGAACCTGCAGAATATCGACGGCTCGCCCTGCTCCCTGAGAAAGGCCCGCGCCGTTCGGATAATCTGGCGGCGTTTCCGTAAATCCACCGCCTCCTGCGGAAGCCCGAATGTACGGGAGGAACGCGTTTTGACCTCGACAAAGGCCAGGACATCTCCTTCCCGGGCAATGATATCGATCTCTCCAAAGGGAGTACGGTAGTTCCGTTCCACAATGACGTATCCCCTTTTTCGAAGATATTTCACAGCATGGCGTTCACCGAATTTCCCAAGTAAAAATGGGCGCATGGTGTGCATGAAGAATCGTCGATTCATCGAGATGAAACCCGGCAATACTCCCGGACTCTCCGAAAGGTCTTCCGATGTAACGGACAGGGGCCCAGGGAACGGATCTTGTCACAATGTTCCCGCGTTCCGTATCCCTTATGCCTTGCAAAGTTATATTCCGGATAGCGTTGATGATACTCCTCCATCATCCGGTCGCGTGTCACCTTGGCGATCACAGAGGCAGCGGCGATGGAGTGACTTAACAGGTCCCCTTTTTTAATCCCTTTCTGAGGAACGGGGAAATCGGTTGTCATGGCGTCAATCAGCAGAAAGTCCGGAGGAGGTGCCAGCCGTGACACGGCCTGGGTCATGGCGTAACGGGTCGCCTCCAGGATATTGATTCGATCAATCAGTTCCGCATCCGCGATCCCGACCGCAAGTGAAAGGGCCTTTTTGTGAATCTCGGTGAAAAGACGTTCCCGCTGACAGCGGGTCAGTTTTTTGGAGTCAGTCAAACCGGGAATCCTGCATCCGGTCGGCAATATCACGGCCGCTGCGACAACCGGGCCGGCCAGGGGACCCCTTCCCGCCTCATCAATCCCGGCGATCCGGGCAAATCCGTAACGACGGGCTTCGGACTCAAAGTAAAGCGGGTCGAAACCGGACGGCACCGGGAAAAGTTCTCCCGATTCGGATTTTCCTCTTTCGGATCTTGCGGTCAAGAATCTTTCCCCCCATGGTTGGAGGCAACGTACCCCACCTCCGAACCTGAAGTCAGGCCTCGGTGCCGGAATGATTTTTCGCGATCTTTTCCCGTTTCTCCCTGGAAATTTCCTGGAGTCTGGCCGCCTTTCCGGAAAGATTGCGGAGATAATTCAGCTTCGCCCTGCGAACCTTCCCAAACCGGGACACCTCGATGCGGTGAATGATCGGGGAATGAAGAGGGAAGACCCTTTCCACGCCCACACCGTTCGAAACCTTCCGAACTGTGAAACTTCTGCGTGAACGGGCGCCGTGAATCGCAATCACAACCCCTTCAAAAACCTGAATTCTTTCCTTTTTCCCCTCAACCACACGGACATGAACCCGCACGGTGCTTCCCGGTTTCATCTCGGGAAGCGTCTCTTTGATATTCCGTGTTTCCAGTGACTCTAAGACATTCACTTTCCACTCTCCTTAACATAAGGTTATCGTAACTTCTCAAAAAAATGAAATACTGAAAGAGGCCGTCCCATCCGCTGGTTTTTCATCCCCTTGTCTTTTGCTCCAAACGAATTCGATTCAGCATCACCCGGTCCTCCTCGCTCAGAACAGCGTTCTCGATCAAATCCGGCCGGTTCAACCAGGTCTTTTCCAGCGATTTGTATCGCTGATATCGGCGAATCTGTTCATGATGACCGGACAGCAACACTTCAGGCACGCGAAATCCCCGGTAGATCTCCGGACGGGTATATTGGGGATGTTTCAGGAGCCCTCCGAAAAACGAATCCCTCGTCACCGAGTCCGGATCTCCGACTACTCCGGGGACACATCGTGAGACGGCATCCAGCACAACCAACGCCGCCAATTCCCCTCCGGAAATCACATAATCGCCAATGGAGATCTCTTCCTCAGCCAGATGCTTTACAACCCGTTCGTCCACCCCTTCATATCGACCGCAGATCAATGTGACCGGTCGTGCATCTTCCGCGAGCTGCCGCGCCCTCTTTTGATCGAACCTTCTCCCCTGGGGAGACATCAGGATCACCCTGGTGTCCGGGACCCTCTCACGAATGTGATCCACGGCACGAAAGATCGGCTCCGGTTTCAGGACCATCCCCTCACCGCCGCCGTACGGATAATCATCGGCGGTGCGGTGTTTGTCCATGGTAAAATCCCGGATATCGTGAACCCGAACGGTGAGGACCTCCTTTTTCCGGGCCTGGCCCAGAACGCCGGCATCCACGTATCCGGAGACTGACTCCGGGAAAAGGGTCAGAAGGTCCCAGATAAAATTAGCCAAGGAGCCCCCTCATCAGATGAATCATCAATTTCCGGTTCTCTAAATCGACCTTCCGGATCACCTCCCGGATCGCCGGAATCAGCACCTCCTTTCCTTCCCGCCGGACTACATAAACATCGTTGCTTCCCGTTGCGAAGATGTCCGTCACGGTTCCGAGATACTCTCCCGTTTCGGCAAATACCTCGAGGCCGATCATGTCTGCACAGTAGTAATGCCCTTCCGGCAACGGAAGGGCGTCGGATCTTGGAATCAGGATCCTGGACTTCAGCAGCGGCTCGACCGCTTCCGGCGTATCCTTTCCTTCGAAATGAAGAATCACCCGGTCTTTCTGGAACCGGACTCTGTCGATCCGGAGAGAGTAACGTCCCTTTGAACGGGTCTCCACCTGAACCTGATGAAGCTTCAGAAAACGCCTGGGAGAGTCAGTCAACGGATAGACCTTTACATCCCCGTGAACGCCGTGCTTTCGAAAAATGATCCCTACCTCAATCCACTCTTCCATCAACTTCAGGGTGACGTCTGCAGAATCACTCAATAATCTCGAGCACGCAACGCTTCCCGAGCTTGGTTCCGGCGGCGTTCAGAAGGGTCCGCAAGGCTCTCGCCGTTCTCCCCTGCTTCCCGATGACCTTCCCCAGATCTTCCTGAGCGACCTTCAGCTCAATGACCGTTGTCTTTTCTCCTTTCAACTCCTGGACTTCCACTTCATCCGGCCGATCCACAAGCGCCCGTACCACATACAAAATGAGATCCTTCATCGTCGGTCACCCTCCGCAAGTCAAGCTGCTCTATGATGCCGTCCTCAGATTTCATGTCGTTTGCTGAAACTTCCGCCAAATCCCGGAACGTTTCAAGAATCGCTTCACCGTGTCCGTGGGTCGCGCCCCTTGGGAAAGCCACTTCAGGATCGCCTCTTCTTTCAGGACAATTTCGGCCGGGTCCTTGCGAGGATCGTATGTGCCCACCTGTTCCAAAAACTTCCCATCTCGGGCTCGTTTCGAATCGCTGACCACAATTCGATAGAAAGGAACTTTCTTCGCGCCGAACCGGCTCAAATGAATGGATACTGCCATCGTCTCACCTCCTTCAAAAAATCAAGATACTGTTTTTCTCAAACGGCGCCGAACGGAAACCGGGACGCTCAACGTCTGATCTTTCTCTTCTTCCTGAGTTTCTTTCGCACGCGCGCCCCCCCCATCCTGAAGGGATTCCCCATATCCACTCCCGGAAATCCTCCGGAAAGAGAGGGCATCCCGCCCTTGGCGAACATGCTCATCATTTTCTGCATCCTGGTAAACTGCTGCAGGAGACGATTCACGTCGGTGACGGTGGTTCCGCTCCCCCTGGAGATCCGCTTCCTGCGGCTGCCGTTGATGATCTGGCAGGTCTCCCGTTCCTCCGCGGTCATGGAACAGATGATCGCCTCAATCTTTGTCAGTTCCTTCTCATCAGGCCGTACATTGGAAAGCTCGCGAATTTTTCCAAAACCGGGGATCAATTTCATGAGCTGCTCTAACGAACCCATCTTCCGGATCCCTTTGAGCTGTTCCAGAAAATCATTCAAAGTAAAGTTCTGCTTCCGGATCTTCTGTTCCAGTTTCCTGGTCTGCTGCTCGTCAAAGGTCGCCTCGGCCTTCTCGATCAGGGTCAGCAGATCACCCATCCCGAGAATTCTCGACGCTACCCGATCCGGATGGAAAACCTCCAGTTGATCCAGTTTCTCCCCCATCCCCACAAACTTGATCGGCTTTCCGGTGACATATCGTATGGAGAGAGCCGCACCACCGCGCGCGTCTCCATCCAGCTTGGTGAGAATCACCCCCGTAATGTCCAGCCGCTGGTTGAATTGCCGTGAGGCTCGTACGGCATCCTGGCCGGTCATGGCGTCGGCAACAAAAAGGATCTCCTGAGGGGAAACCTCCTTCTTGATCCGTTCCAGTTCCTCCATCAAAGGTTCATCAATATGAAGACGCCCCGCCGTATCGAGAAAGACGATGTCAAACCCTTCATACTTCGCCTTGTCCCTGGCTTCCCGGCAAATCTCGACAGGGTCCTTCCCATCGGAACGGTAGACAGGAATCCCGAGTTGGTCCCCTAAGATCTGAAGTTGATCCATGGCGGCGGGGCGGTACACGTCCGCGGCCACCATGAGCGGACGGTGGCCCTTCTTCTTGTAAATCCGGGCCAGTT
The DNA here is from genome assembly GCA_964483105.1 of uncultured Nitrospirota bacterium. Taxonomy (GTDB): domain Bacteria; phylum CG2-30-53-67; class CG2-30-53-67; order CG2-30-53-67; family CG2-30-53-67; genus CAYZZU01. The sequence goes on along the minus strand of CAYZZU010000006.1, from coordinate 58,819 downwards.
TTCCAACGGTTGTGGTCTTTCCAGCACCCTGAAGACCGGCCATCATAATTACGGTCGGCGGGTTGGAAGAGAGCTGTATTCTGCTGTCCCGATCCCCCATCAGCGCCGTCAGTTCTTCCTGGACGATCTTGATGAACTGCTGGCCGGGCTTCAAACTCCGATGGACCTCGACTCCGAGAGAACGGTCACGCACCCGCTGGAGAAATCCCTGAACCACCTTGTAATTCACGTCCGCTTCCAGAAGGGCCATCTTGACTTCCCTGAGGGCTTCCTGGATATTCTCGGACGAAAGTTTCCCCTTCCCGGTCACATTCCGGATCACGCTGTTCAACTTTTCCGAAAGCGTATCAAACAAGTAAGTCACTCCTTGTTTCGGCTCTTGATTGGAAAAGCAAGCCGCAATGATTTCTCTTTTGCTTAAAGTTTGTTATATTATTTTTTTTCCGCAACTCTGTCAAGAAAATTAAGGAAATTCCCACAGTTGACGGACTCGCAATCATCCCGTCAGTGCCGGGAGCATCCCGGAAGGATAAACATGTAAGGAGGGACTTCCAACCAGGGGGGATTGTTGGGCCACGTTCACTTGATTTGATCTCTGAACCGTTGAAGAGTACCGGAATAATCATCCGTTCCGAAAATCGCCGATCCTGCAACCAGAATATCAGCCCCGGCCTCAACGATCTTCCCGGCATTCTCGATCTTGACTCCCCCGTCGATCTCAATCTCCGTTTTCAGGTCCGAATTCAGAATCATCTCCCTGAGGCGCGAGATCTTGGGCAATACCCCTGGTATGAAAGCCTGCCCTCCAAATCCGGGGTTGACAGACATCAGGAGAACCTGGTCCGTCTCCTGCAGGATATATTCCAGAACGTGCAGCGGCTGGTGCGGGTTCAAGGCGATTCCCGGCCGTGCCCCGAGATCCCTGATCTGATGAACGGTCCGGTCCAGATGGATACAGGCCTCAACATGCACGGTCAGTATATCCGCTCCGGCGCGCACAAAATCCGGGATAAACTCCGAAGGATTTTCGATCATCAGATGAACATCAAGCGGAAGACGGGTCACTTCCCGGATGGCCTGGACCACCGGGGGCCCAATGGTAAGATTAGGAACAAAATGACCGTCCATCACATCCACATGGATATAATCCGCACCGGCCTTTTCCACGGCACGAATTTCATCTCCGAGCTTTGAAAAATCCGACGATAAGATAGATGGCGCCAGTTTCATCATTTCCTAAAGAGTCTCTCTCGATACAGCCCTTCTCCGAAGGCGTCAAGGTATCTATGCGGAGGCTTTTTCCGCGTCGGCTCCCCCTTCCCCGGAGGTTTTTTCTTCATCCGATTTCCCGACCCTGGCGTCCGTTCTCTTGGCCATGGCCGTGATCCGGGCGAGTTTTCTCTGCAACCGCTTCAGCCTCTTCCGGAGTTCCCGAAGTTCCTTGTCTCCCTTGGGATCTTCGGATTGCCCCTTTTTTTCCTTTACGGACTTTTTCAACTCCTCGATCTTCTTCTGAACCTCTTCCATGAATAAGACAGCCTTTTTCGCCCTTGCCATGTTTTTCCCCTTTCCCTACGAACTTCTCCGGCCGGAAAACCTGATTGACCCGAAGCGGCTTCCCCGCGTTGAATTCATCTTGGCTGCTGAGGGTAACAGATTCAAATTTCCATGTCAATCCATCTTCGTCATGGAAATCAGGCAATCTTCCGCCTGGACAGACGATTGCCGCCATCCGAAAAGATTTTCTCCCGGCCGGAGAAGAAACGGACTTTTATAATCAAACCATCGGGATTACGGCCAGTACGGAGAATAGCGGTAGGGGTATCCATATCCCAGCCAGGGATAATAATACCCATCATACCCATAGGGAATATACCAATAGGGCGGATAGTAAAACTGGTCACGATCCGGCCAGAGACGAATCTTTCGAATCGTAACGACGGGATAGGTGTAAAACATCTCTCCGATGAGGCGCCTCTCCTGACCGGTCACCTCCCCGAAAACGGTCACCGAACGATCCTTTTTGTAAACACTGGTTTCCAGATATCCCCGATAAAAGGCAATGAAACGCCCTTTGGATTCATCGCTCTCTTCGGGCTCATCCGATCGAGTCAGCGGCTTCTGCATAATCTCGATCTCGGTTCCCCGCTTCCGATTCCTTGAAGAAAGGATCACCCCACCGAACACCACCCATTCCCCCACATACCGGCCCGGAGACTGGACGAGCTTTTCAAAAGAAATCGACCGGTTAACCTGAGAACGGGCGGCAGGAGGGACGACCTGAGAAACACAACCGAAAACAAACAGGAAATTCAGGAAAATGAAACCGAACTGTAGCGCTCTTTTCACCTTCCCCTCCTGGTCGTTCTTGAAGGAAAACATGGCCTACGGGAGGAGGACCCGGAACTCATCCAGATCCTTGATCTCGTCGAGAAGAATCTTGTAAAGGATATCATACATGTACTCATTTTCCTGAACAAGGGGAAGCAGTTTTCTGTAGACCTCTATTGCCATCTCCTCCCGTTCGATATCATGCTGAATCATTTCCACGGGGTCCCTTCCGATATTTACCGGTTCCGGTTGATCCGTGGGGTCTCCCCCAAGATTGACCACCATTTCGGCAATCAGTTTGGCATGCCCCAACTCCACATCGGCCTCCGCGGCCAGGAACTGACTGAGAGCAAGGGTGTTATACCCCTTCAGTCGGATGGACTGATAAAAATACTGGATGAAAGCCTGATATTCCAATTGAATCGCCTGATTCATCAGGGAAATCACTTGATCCGTGTTCATGACTCCTCCTCCTTTCTCGGGATCCGCCAACCTCCCCCCGGATGAAGGGTCGGACTCATTCCGGGAAAGACTGGCTACGAAACCATTGAGATCCGATATGACAACATCCGTAGTTTCATCACTGAAAAATATACATGAAAAGGACCAGTTTGTCCATTTGCCCCCCCAATCAAAAAGGTTAGATATGGGTTGAACTTGCTCAAAAAAAATGCTATATTATGAAACCAGTTTTAAAAAAGGATATTGTAATATCAGAGAATTATAATAAAGTTAAATACGACAATCTTATGAGTTCAAGTCCGAAAATCGAAAAAAAGAACGATAGAAACACTCAAAAGGGTAATTATGACTTATTAACGCAATTTTTCAGAAATTCCAAGACATCCATTCCTGACACGAACACCATTCTTTCCGCTCTTTCTCACGATCTTCGCTCACCTCTGAACAGCATTATCGGATTTTCGGAGATTCTTCTGAGCCAGAGGTTGGGAAAGCTGAAAAGTGACCAGAAAAAACAGTTGAGTATCATTCTCCGGAGAGGGAGCGAACTGCTTTCCATCATCGACAACCTGGTTGAATACTGCCGGCTTATCCGAAATGATCTTTCCATCCACCTCGCTACATTCGCACTCAATCCCTTTCTGAATGCAACCGTCGAGAGGCTGAAGCACACAATCCCCCCTGGAGGTCCGAAGCTGGTCTATCTTCCTCCCAAAGGGGTCTACAGGGTAGTGGGTGAAGAACAGAAGTTTACCCTGGTTCTCAGCCAAGTCCTTCAGGCGGGAATTCTGATCTTTCATCCCCGCGAAATCCGGGTGGATGTGGATGAAGCTGATCCGAAGGACAGTCAAGAAAGTGATGTTGTCAAAACCAGGATGGTCTTTCTCTGCCGCGGGAAGTTCAATCCCCAGGTCCTTTTTGATTGGAACGAACCCGGAGACATCCCGGGAAAGGTGAAATTCGGCCTTCTGTTGGCCCGTCTTTACGTAACATTTATGGGTGGGATACTTTCCGTGTCCCAGAAAAAGGGAAGAATGGAATTCTATTTTTCCCTGAATAGGGAGAAGAAATGAACACGATACTGATTGTGGACGACATTCAAGATAACCTTCTTCTTTTGAAAACCATCCTGGAGCTGAACGGATATCAGGTTGTGGCTCTGCAACATCCCAAGGAAACAACCAGAGTTCTGAAGAAGAACCCGATCGATCTGGTGATACTGGATGTCAACATGCCGGAGATCAATGGGATCGAACTCTGCAAAAAGATCAAGAAAAATCCGGCGACGGCCAAGATCCCGGTGATCCTCTTCACGGCCGAACGTTCCTCCACCGAGGATATTGTCTCCGGCCTGGATGGTGGCGCGGACAAATATCTGACCCGCCCGATTCAGGAAGCCGAACTTCTGGCCTGGGTCCGGGCCTCCATTCGTGACAAAATAGCCATGGACGACACCTTCCGCAAGGTGACGGAAGAACGGAAGGTTTTCGAACAGGCCTGTAACGAAGCGCCGATGGCCATGATCATCTTTGATACCGCAGGAACGCCCGTCTATATGAACCCCGGGGCACAGGCAATCTTTACGCGGTACAGTACCGGCACAAAGACGCGCATCAAGCCACCTTACGGACTTCATCCTTCCGTGGTCAAACTCTTGAAAAGGCTCTATGGGGATACCCTGACCGCCCGGCGGAGGAAAAGATCTCAACGGTCCGACACGGAATGGACCCTTCCGGACGGACATGTTCTGAAGGTCCTGGTCATGCATTTGGAGAAGGACGCCAAAGATCCCCTGGGAAATGACTACACACTGATCATGACACAGGTCCCCCTGAAGAATCTACCTTTCGATCCGGATACCTTCGCCATCCGGTACGGACTTTCCAAGCGGGAGAAAGAACTTACCACTCTGATTTTTCAGGGATTCAGCAACATGGAGATCGGCGAACGTATGTTCATCAGTGAACACACCGTCAAGGTTCACCTGAAGCATATCTTCGATAAGGTCGGGGTGAAGAACAGGACATCTCTGGTTCGGAAACTTTTTCTTTAAACCGGATCACCTGCTTCGTGCTTGAAGCCTCAGTTTTTCCGGATCGACTTCTTTCCGATTCAGTTTCCGGATATCCCGCGGGGCGAAAACTCCTCTTTCCGTCACGATGGCCGTGATATATCGGGCGGGGGTTACGTCAAAAGCGGGGTTTTCCGCCGGAATATCGGAAGGCGCGATCTGGAGCCGGTTCCAGATCCGTGTGACCTCCTGAGGATCACGCTCTTCAATGGGAATGCCCGCTCCATTGGGGATGGAATAATCGATCGTTGAAAACGGAGCAGCCACCAGAAAAGGAATCTGGTGCTCACGGGCGAGTACCGCCACGGAATAGGTACCGATCTTGTTCGCCACGTCCCCGTTGGACGCAATCCGGTCCGCTCCAACAATCACCAGATCGATCCTCCCCATTTTCATGAAATGACCTGCCATGTTGTCGGTAATCAAGGTCACGTCAATGCCCGCCTCTTTCAGCTCCCAGGCCGTCAGTCGGGCCCCCTGGAGGACAGGGCGGGTTTCATCCGCAAAGACCCGGAACCTTTTCCCGGCCTCAAAGGCTGCATAAAGAACACCGAGAGCCGTGCCGAACCCTGCGGTAGCCAAGGATCCCGCATTGCAATGGGTCAGAATGGCGTCCCCTTCCCGCACCCATTCGGCGCCGAAGGCCCCCATGGCACGATTGATTGCAATGTCCTCATCCTTGAGACGGATGGCTTCGTGGACCATCCGTTGTTTCAGTTCGCTCACACCCGCGTTTCGGTTCCGAGAGGCAAATTCCATCATCTGCTTGATCGCCCAGGACAGGTTCACGGCTGTAGGGCGTGCCCGCGCGATGGAATCACAAATGGGTTGAAGCTTTTCCAGAAACTCGGGAACGGTTTCAGCATCAACGGTCTGGGCGCCCAAAGCGATCCCCATGGCGGCGGTGACTCCGATGGCGGGAGCGCCCCGAACGACCAGATTCCGGATCGCTTCCGTGAGGTCCCTGTAATCATCATATTCCACAAAAACCGTTTCCAGGGGAAGCCGGGTTTGGTCGATCAATCGAACCTTTCCGTCTTTCCATTCCACTGTAGGAATCATCGATCGCCCCATTGGGATGGCTCCGCATCGCAGCTTATTCGCGAAGAGTGGCGCCGAAAACCTGATTCAGTTCCTCCACAATCCGGTCCCGTACCCCATTGATCTCCTGATCCGTGAGGGTTCGATCCGACGCCTGAAAACGGATGGAATAAGCAAGACTCTTTTTCCCTTCAGCAATCGGCTCTCCCCGATAAACATCAAAAAGCCGGACTTCCCGGATCAGATCCGGTGCCACCGCCCGGATCTTTTCTTCCACTTCTCCCGCGGAGACCTCCTCGGACAGAATCAGCGCCAGATCACGGTCCACAAAGGGAAAGCGGATCGGTGAAGTGTACAGAACCGTGTCGACAAAATGTTCACTGATAAAATCCAGGTTCAACTCAAAGCAAAAAGCCTTCTCGGAAAGACCGAATCGTTTCAGCACCTCGGGATGAACTTCTCCGGCAAAACCGAACTTCTCCTCTTTCCATGCCATCCAGGCGCTTCTTCCCGGATGCAGAAAAGGCAGATCCTCCGGCGTGCTCCACTGGACAGGAATCAACCCCACCGCTTCAAAAAGTTCTTCCAGAACCCCCTTGAGATCAAAGAAGTCGAAAGCCCGCGGACGGTTCCCCCATCCCAACGGACAATTCTTCCCCGAAAGCAGACCGGCCAGCCGCCCACTTTCCAGGGGAAGCCCGGAATTCCTTTTCTGAAAAATCCGGCCGATCTCGAAGATTCGAATGTCCGACACGGAATGAGCGAGATTCCGGTTCAGGGTATGCAACAAACCGGGAAGAAGCAAGGTTCTGAGGACGCTCTGGTCTTCACTTAAAGGATTCCGGATTCGGATCTGTGCCCGGAGAGGATCTCCCTCCGGAATCAGGAGCCTGTCAAGATCCTCCGGACTCTGAAAGCTGTAGTGGATCGTCTCGAAAAATCCCCGGGCGATGAGGATCGAGCGGCAGAGAGACTGAACCCTCCTGGTCCCCGACCTTTTCCCGGAAGTCAGGGTGGCATTCGGCAGGGTGGTTGGAATCCGGTCATATCCAAAAAAACGCGCCACCTCCTCGATCAGATCAATCTCGCGAGTCAGGTCGTTTCGGAAGGAAGGGATCCTCACTTCCAACCGGTCGTCGCCGTAATTCTCAACCGTCAGGGAAAGACGCGTTAAAATCTCCTTGATCTCATCGGATGAGATCGAAATTCCCAGCAGCGAACGCACCCGCCCGGTCCGCAGAGAAATCGTTTGCGTGGGATAGGGCGCGGGATAATGGTCTATCCTTCCCTTCGCGATTCTCCCTCCCGCCACCTCCTGAATCAGGGCGGCGGCACGATCCAAAGAGTCAACCAATCCTTCGATGTCGATCCCCCGTTCGAAGCGGTGAGACGATTCGGAATGAAGCCCCAGTCTTTTGGAGGTTCTTCGAATCGACACGGGCTGGAAACAGGCGGCCTCCAGGAAAATCCGTTTCGTTCCACTATCGACTTCCGTGTTTTCTCCTCCCATAACACCGGCCACAGCTACAGGGTTCTTCCCGTCACAGATCAGAAGCATGGAGGAGTCCAGCGTTCGCTCTACACCATCCAGGGTCTTTAAAACATCGCCCGGGCGAGCCGTTCTGACTTCGATTCTGCGTCCCTCGATTTTGTCATAATCAAAGGCATGGAGAGGATGTCCCCGTTCCATCATGATATAGTTCGTTACATCCACAACATTGTTGACTGGGCGAAGTCCGACCGCGCAAAGCCGGTTTCGGAGCCAGCGGGGAGAAGGACCGATGGTAACGTCCAGAATCATCCTGGCCGTATAACGGGGACATAGTTCAGCATCACGGATTGTAACGGCAATCCACGAATCGATGGAGGGCCCTTCTTCCTGGATCTTGATCTCCGGACGCTTCAGGCATTCACCCGTTAATCCGGCGAGTTCCCGAGCTACACCGAAATGACTGAGACAATCAGAACGATTCGGAGTCAAGTCGATTTCCAGGACCGTATCGTTTCGCCCAAGGACCTCCGCCGCGGAACGCCCGACCTCGGCATCCTCGGGCAGAATCATCACTCCGGAGGATTCTTCGGGAATCCCGAGTTCCTTCGCGGAACAAATCATCCCGGAAGACCGGACGCCTCGAATGTTGGACGGAACGATTTCCACCCCTCCGGGTAGAACAGCGCCGGGGAGTGCCAGCACGACCTTGTTTCCTTCCCGGTGATTCCGGGCACCGCAAACAATCTGCAGCGTTTCCCCTCCCGCATCCACACGGCAAATGGTCAGATGATCCGAGTCCGGATGCGCTTCAACCGTAAGTATCCGTCCTACGACGAGCTTGTCAAACCCCTGTTGCAAGGAAACAACCGAATCGACCTCGAGTCCAGCCAGAGTGAGACGATCCGCAATCACTTGAGGAGAATCCTGAATCTCAACAAAATCCCGCAACCAGTTGATGCTGATACGCATAGGTTCCAATCCCGATCATGCCTGAAGGCTTCGCGAAAAATCCATTCGGGTGTGTGTTCTAAAACTGAAACAGAAAACGAAGATCATTTTCAAAGAAAAGCCGGATGTCGTCTATTCGGTATCGGAGCATGGTAATTCGTTCCACACCCATCCCGAAAGCGAAACCGGATACCTTTTCCGGGTCGTATCCGACCATCCGGAATACCTCCGGATCCACCATCCCCGCCCCCAGAATCTCCAGCCAACCGGTATTCTTGCAAACACGGCACCCTGACCCTTCACAGATCAAGCAGGCGATATCCACTTCGGCCGAAGGTTCGGTGAAAGGGAAAAAACTCGGCCGGAACCGGACCCCGGTCGATTCTCCGAAAAGCCGTCTCAGAAAAATTTCCAGGACCCCCTTTAAATCTCCGAAGCGAATGCCACGATCCACCATTAAACCTTCCACCTGGTGAAACATGGGGGTGTGCGATACGTCGGCGTCACAGCGATACACCTTCCCCGGCGCGATGATCCGTATGGGAGGCGACTGACTTTTCATGGTTCGGACCTGTACCGGAGAGGTGTGCGTGCGCAGAAGGATATCATCGGTAATATAGAAGGTATCCTGCATGTCCCGGGCGGGGTGATCCTGAGGAATATTCAGGGCTTCAAAATTGTAAAAGTCTTCTTCCACCTCTGGACCTTCCGCAATCTCGAATCCGAGACCTGAAAAGATCTCTTCGATCTTCTGAAAGGTCCGCGTGATCGGATGCAGGGTCCCCCGGTGGTAACGTCGACCGGGCAAGGAAATATCAATACGCTCCCGCTCCAGCCTTCGCTCCTGCTCCAGGCGGGAGATCTCCTCCGTGCGTTGTCCCAGGAGTTCGCCGATCCTTTTCTTGATCCGGTTCACCTCTTTCCCCACTACCGGACGCTCGGCAGGAGACATGTCTTTCATTCCGGCAAGCAGGGCCGTGAGAGATCCTTTCTTCCCCAACACACGAACCCGGATCGTTTGAAGAGCATCCAGCGAATCCACACAGGGAATGCGACGCTCTACTTCGTCTTCGATCATCTTCAGTTGTACAAAAATATCGGACATATTCGCAGAATCAGAGGCCATCCACCGCAGGGGTGCGAAAAAAACCCGGGACCAAGGTGACCATTACAGGGACGAGAGGTTGTTTTTGGCGATTTCGGCCAAACGGGCAAAATCCTGGGGGTGGTGAACTGCCAGTTCCGCCATCATTTTTCGATTGATCCCTACCTTTGCAAGCTTCAACCCCTGGATCAACCGGCTGTAAGAGATCCCTTCTTCCCGCGCCGCGGCGTTAATCCGGGTAATCCAGAGTGCCCGGAAATCCCTCTTTCGACGCTTCCGCCCGATGTAGGCATTCTGCATCGAACGGTCCACGGCCTCCAGAGCTGTTCGGAAGAGATTCTTGCGCCCACCATAAAACCCTTTGGCCAGTTTCAGTATTTTTTTTCTCCGGGTGAGCCGTTTGTTGCCTCCTTTAACTCTCGGCATTTGGATTCCTCCTCAAATCCCCGGTTTGCGGGGACACGTAAAAATTTTAGATTGTTTCGAATCTTACGCGTAGGGTAAAAGCTTCTTCACGGCCTTTTCATTCGAAGCATCCATCAACGTCCCTTTACGTAGATCCCGTTTCCTTTTGGTGCTTTTTGAAGTCAGGATGTGGCTGGCATAGGCCTTGTTTCTTTTGATTTTCCCGGACGCGGTCATGCGGAAACGTTTCGCCGCTCCACGGTGTGTTTTCATTTTCGGCATGCTGTTTCACTCCTTTCCTGTCTGAACCGATTCTTTTCCAGACCCGTGTGTGGATTCGTCCTTTTTCTTTTTGGGTGCGCTTCCCTGCTTCGGTGCCAGAATCATAATCATCGCCCGCCCTTCCCGGGTCGGCATCGTTTCGACGCTTCCGATTTCAGAAACACGATCTGCAAACATCTCCAGTATCTTCTTCCCACGATCGGCGTGCACAACCTCGCGACCCCTGAACCTTACGGTGACCTTCACCTTGTTGGCGCTTTTGAGAAAGCGCTCCGCATGGTGAAGCTTGAAGTCAAAATCATGTTTGTCTGTATTCGGCCGTAGTTTCACTTCTTTGACCTGAACGAATTGCTGCTTTTTTTTCGCCAGGTTGGCCTTTTTGCTCTTCTGGTACTGATACTTCCCGTAATCCATCAAACGGCAAACGGGAGGCTTGGCCATGGGGGCCACTTCCACAAGATCCAGGCCTTTTTCCTCCGTAATCCGGATCGCCTCACTGGTGGCGAGAATCCCCAACTGAGTACCATCCTCATCCACAACGCGAACTTCCGGAACGGTGATTTCCCTGTTGATCCTCTCCTTGCGTTTCTTTACCTTTGCGTGTCGATTGTTTCTCAGAGTCGCCTCCAGATTAAAGTGGCCCCCTCATCGGGGGATCAAACAACCAGGTTATCATCCCGTCTGAGAAGCGTACCGTTTCTCATCGTTCTCCATCCTGAGTTCCTCAAGGGCAACCCCGATTTCGCGGCTCCCCAGATCTCCTTTGTCACGGGAGCGGAGGGAAATAGTCTCAGACTGAACCTCCCTGTCCCCGACAATCACCATATAGGGAATTTTCTGGACCTGGGCTTCCCGGATTTTGTAGCCGATCTTCTCGTTACGCGCGTCCAACACCGTCCGGATTCCCGCGGCATCGAATTTTCCTTTTACCGTTTTTGCGTATTCAAGCTGGCGATCCGTAATATTGATCACCACGGCCTGTACCGGAGCCAGCCAAAGGGGAAATTTTCCGGCATAGTGTTCGATCAGAACCGCCATAAAACGCTCCAGGGACCCCAGGATCACCCGGTGGAGCATAACCGGACGGTGTTCCGCCCCGTCAGCGCCCACGTAATGAAGGTTGAACCGCTCCGGAAGAGTAAAATCGCACTGGATCGTGGCACATTGCCAGTGCCGCCCAATCGCGTCCCGGATCTTGACGTCCACTTTCGGACCGTAAAAGGCCCCGTCTCCTTCATTGATTTCGTAGGAGAGATTCAATTCATGCAGGGCATCCTGAAGCGCCCGGGTCGCTCTTTCCCACTCTTCATCGGTCCCGATCGATTTTTCCGGACGGGTACTGATCTCAAGAGAATATTCAAAACCGAAAACACCCATGACATCCTGGATAAAATCGATCACACCGGCAATCTCATCCGTCAATTGCTCAGGGAGACAAAAAATATGGGCATCATCCTGGGTAAACCCCCGTACCCGCAACAACCCGTGGAGCACGCCGGTCTTCTCATGCCTGTGCACGGTGCCCAGCTCGAAAAAACGAAGGGGAAGATCACGGTAACTTCGAGTCCTGGACTGGTAGATCAACATATGAGCGGGGCAGTTCATCGGCTTGATTCCATACTCATTCCCCTCAATCTCCGTGAAATACATGTTTTCACGGTAGTAATCGTAGTGACCGGAAATCTTCCAAAGATCGCTTTTTAAAATCTGGGGGCCCACGACCGGAAGATAACCCCGCTTCAGGTGTTCCTCCTTTTCAAAGTCCTCCAGAATCCATCGAAGCCGCGCTCCGTTCGGATGATAAAGAATCAACCCGCCACCGACCGTCTCATTCACCTGAAAAAGTTCCAGTTCCCTCCCCAGTTTCCTGTGATCCCGCTTCCTGGCCTCTTCCAGCATCCGCAGATAAGCCTTGAGCTCTTTCTTGGCGGGGAAGGCGGTTCCGTAAATCCGCTGTAACATCGGGTTCTTCTCATCCCCTCTCCAATAGGCGCCGGCTACACTGAGCAGTTTAAAATACCGGACATAGGATGTCCTGGGAAGGTGCGGCCCCCGACAGAGATCCACGAAATCTCCCTGGCGGTAAAAGGAGATGGTCTCGGAATCCCCCAGATCCCGGATCAGCTCTACTTTGTAAGTTTCCTTTTTCCCCTCGAAAAAGGCGATGGCCTCGTCACGGTCCATCTCAATCCGTTCCAGGGGCTCATCCCGCTTGATGATTTCCTTCATCCGAAGGGCGATTTTTTCAAGGTCCTCCGGCGTAAAGGGTCTCTCGGGTTCAAAGTCGTAGTAAAATCCGTTTTCAATCGTGGGCCCGATCGCAATACGGGTACCCGGGAACAGTTCCTGGACGGCCTGGGCCATGATGTGGGCCGTTGTGTGTCTCAGGATATCCACTCCCTCCGGAGTGGAAAGAGATACCCCCACCACCTCTCCGGGTTCCGAAAGCCGGAAACTCAAGTCCACGAGTCTTCCGTTCCATTTCGCCGCAACAGGAGCTTCCTCTTCTTCATCTGAGAGGACGGAAAGGACCTCACCGATTTCGGTCCCCCGATCGAAATCACCGGATGTTCCCTGCTCCAGGCAAATTCTGACTTTATCCGACTGCATCATAGACCCATAGAAAAACAAAAAGGGCATCACACCTCTCATGGAACCGCTGTGATGCCCTTCCTTCGAACTTTATTTCACCAATGTTCCGTTCCTGATAGTGATCGTGTGGCCTGGTAGGCGGTACTGGAGTTGAACCAGCGACCTCCACGATGTCAACGTGGCGCTCTAACCAACTGAGCTAACCGCCTCCGTCATCCTGAATTCTGTATAATGTAAAGAATTCAACGAGATCTTGTCAAGATAAAAATGAGGCAATGAACCCCTTCATTGCCTCATTTTATCAACCTGTTACAAAGATTTCCTTTGGGGATCCCCTGCCGGTATGAATAACGCATAGAGTGATTTCGGAGGATCCTGACGTCTTTTCCCCTTACAGAGCGGAACGAAGGCCTTTGCCCGGGGTGAATTTCGGCACTTTTCTCGCTTTGATCTTGATCTTCTCGCCTGTCTGAGGATTTCTTCCGGTGCGGGCCTTCCTTTTCACCACAGAGAAGGTGCCGAACCCGACCAGGGTGACTCGGCCTCCCTTCTTCAGGGTCTTGGAGATATGCTTGATCATGGAATCCAGAACCTTGCCGGCAGATGCCTTACTGATCTTCGCATCCGCAGCCATCGCCTCAATCAATTCTGTTTTAGTCATCCAACGCCCTCCTCTCATCACTCATGAAGATCTGTTTCTCAAAGATTTATATCAGGATGGTAAATTCCGCAATAAAATATCAACCGTTTCGACGCTTGTCAAGAGAAAAAGGACAGGGATCCTTTATTCATGCAGGATTCCGCTGCACGATCCCTTCCCGCGGCAGGGTCATGATCGAAATTTTTTCGGATCCATTCCGTATTCGTTGATCTTTTTCCGCAAGGTATTTCGATTGATGCCCAGAAGTTCGGCCGCCCTGATCTGGTTTCCTCCCACCTCCTGCAAGACCATCTCAATCAGAGGAATGTCAATACGGTCCAGGATCAGTTTCCGGATCCCCCGTCCATCAGCCTGAATCATCTTACGCACGAAGTCCGCCAAATATTCGCGAACCATCCGGTCGAAGCATTCTCTCTGATCCGTCAGGGATCCATGACCCATTGAAAGCGTGGGGAAAGACTCCGGCGTCAGGTTCTTGCCACTGGACATCACCACAGCACGCTTCACGAGATTTTCCAATTCCCGCACATTGCCGGGCCAATCATATTGAAGAAGACAATCCAGGGTGTCCTCCGTCCAACCGGTAACCTGTGCCCCGGTTTCATGGACCGTCTTTTCAATAAAGAATTGCAGTAGAAGAGGGATGTCATTCTTTCTCTCTCTGAGAGACGGAATCCGAATGGGAACCACATTGAGCCGGAAGAAGAGATCCGGCCGGAATTGGCCTGATCGGACCTTCTCCTCGAGATTGCTGTTGGTTGCCGCAAGGATCCTTACATCAACGGGAATGGGTCCGCTCCCTCCCACCCGCTCGATTTCCCTCTCCTGGAGGACCCGAAGAAGCCGGGTCTGCAAACCTCTCTCCAGGTCGCCGATCTCATCCAGGAAGATGGTTCCGCCATTGGCCTGTTCAAACTTCCCGATCTTCTGTGAGACCGCGCCGGTAAAGGCCCCCTTTTCATGGCCGAAGAGCTCTGATTCCATCAGCTCCCCCGGAATGGCCACCAGATTCACCGGCACAAAGGGCTTCCCGAAACGGGAACTGTTGTAGTGAATGGTTTTGGCGATTACCTCCTTCCCGGTACCGGACTCTCCGGTCAAAAGGATCGTCATATCACTTTCCGCCACTTTCCCGATCGTCTTGAAGACCTCCTGCATGGCGGCGCTTTCTCCCACCACGGTGTCCGACTCGAACTTCTCCAGAATTTCCCCTTTCAGGGTCTGCACCTCCTCATTTAATTCCATGACATCAAATGCCTTGGCCACAATCAGTTTCAGGGCATCCATATCAAAGGGTTTGGTCAGATAATCAAAGGCCCCCCGCTTCATGGCTTCAATCGCGTTCTGCATGGTGGCCTGAGCCGTCATGACAATCACCTGAGAGGGGATCCCTTTCTCACGGATTTTCCGGAGAAATTCCAGACCGCTCATTCCCGGCATCCGGATATCCAGTATAATGAGGGGGCAGGGGGTGGTTTCAAGGAAACGGAAACCATCCTCGGCGCCGGGCAGAGAAACAACGATGTATCTCTCTTTTTCAAGGGCCTTCGCAATCACCCATCGCATACTCTCATCGTCATCAATGACCAGGACTTTTTTTTCAAACATCGTTCCCCCTGATCGGAAAGTGCATGTCATTTGTATCGATTGGAAGCATCACTGTGAAGCAAGCCCCTTGCGTCGTATTTCCCACATCGATCTTTCCGCCATGTTCCTCGATGATTCGATGACAAAGGGCCAGCCCGAGTCCCACTCCACCTGCTTTTCCGGTATAGAAGGGGTCAAAAATTCTCCCGACTTCTTCCGCAGAAATTCCGCCTCCGGAATCCTCCACGTCCACCGCAATCATCCGAATCTTCTCCCCTCCGTCTCCCAGGACATGGTACCCCGGTAGCATCCTGGTGGTCAGCTTCAAAGTTCCTTCGTGATTCATGGCTTCAATCCCATTCCGGAGAAGGTTCAAAAAGACCTGAGTCAACTGATCCGGATCTCCCCGTACTTCGGGAAGACTCGGATCAAAGTTCCGGACCATCGACACCCGGCTGTTGGCGTTCTCCATACGGGTCAGGGAAATGACCCGGTCCAGCACCTGGTGGACATTCAACGCCCGGAGTTCCAACTGTGGGGGCCTCGAAAATTCCAATAATTCCTGGACGATCCTGTTCAACCGGTCTACTTCCCGAACCACAATATCCGTATTTTCCCGAAGAGGATTTCCTTCTCCCAGTTCATCCCGGAGCAACTGCGTGGCGCCGCGAATTCCCCCCAAGGGGTTTTTGATCTCATGTGCCATCCCTGCCGCGAGAATCCCGAGAGAGGCCAGACGTTCACTCTTCCGAAGGCGTTCTTCCAGCACCCTCATCCTGGAAAGATCACGAAAGACGATCACTCCTCCAACGGATCGCCCCTTCAGGTCGATGAGAGGCGATGTGACCAGTCCGACATCCCGTCGTTTTCCCAGGCAGCCTTGAAGAGAAAAGCTTGAATCCGAGTAACTTCTGCCCGTACGCATCGACTTCTGAAGAAGGGTATGGAGTTCCGGGTTTTCAGGGAAGATTTCCGAGATCGGACGGTTCAGGACGGCAGCAGACTGAAGACCGGTCATCTGCTCCGCGACCACCGTAAAGGTGGAGATCCTGAACTCCGCGTCGACCACCACGATCCCGTCGATCAGGCTGCTGAAGATGTTCTCGTAGTATTCCTCCATCTTCCCCGTACCCTTCAGAGAAGGTTTTGAGGACCTTTTTTCTCCGCTCATCATCCTTCTGCCGCAGTATTCAGAATTCCATGCTGAACACCTCGCCGTGAAGCACCCAGAAAGAAGACCTCCACCGCTTCACGGAAATCATCATAAGATACGATCTTGTTGATACGATCCCGAAATCCCGTGGCTCCATGGAGTCCTCTGGAATACCAGGCCGCGAACTTCCGCATTCGCAGAACCCCCCTTTTTTCTCCTGAGAACTTCACCTCCAACTCCAGATGTTCAAGCAGGGTCTTTCGAATGGTTTCCGGGTCCGGAGCCATACCTCTTCCCCCGTGAAGCAGCACATCACGAATCCGGCCGAAAATCCATGGATCCCCCAGAGCCGCGCGGCCGATCATCATTCCGTCACATCCGGTTTCATCCAGCATCCTCCGGGCGTCTTCCGGCGTACGGATGTCCCCGTTTCCGATTACAGGGATATTCACGGCATCCTTAACCCTTCGGATATGCTCCCAATTCGCCTTCCCCCGGAACCCCTGAGTTCTTGTTCGGGGATGCAGGATAACGGCTGAGACGCCCGCATCCTCGGCGATCCGTGCAATCCGTACCGCGCACAAGGATTTTTCGTCCCATCCGGACCGGAACTTTACGGTGACCGGTTTTGAGCTGGCCTGAACCACGGAACGCAGAATGGCCTCGGCCCTCGGCAGATCCCGGAGCAGAGCCGCGCCCGAACCGGAGCGCACCACTTTTTTCACGGGACATCCCAGATTGATGTCGATCAGGTCCACCCCCCGCTCGGAAAGCCAGGCCGCGCTCTTTGCCATCTCACGGGGATCGCCGCCGAAGATCTGAGCCGCAACCGGCCTCGCTTCGGCATTTCCAAGGTCGACAGTTCCGGACTTCCTGAAGGAACGGACCAAGGCCGCGGAGGAGATCATCCCGGTGAAGACCAAATCCGCTCCGCTCCGCCTTGCGATCAAACGGAAGGGGACCCCGGTGATACCCGCGATCGGGGCAAGCACCAGTCCCAAGCCGAGTGAAAGACTCCCGATTTTCAACACTCGATCCGATTGCATGCAGCCAGTTTACGTTGAAGGTTCTTCCGATGTCAACGGATGTTTTTCCCGGGATCACGAAGACCCCAGAGGAAGATGAGCGACCGCGTTGAGATCCAGGGAATCCCGAACCCCCCGTTCATAAGACCTGGAGGCGACCGCTGCGATCATGGCGGCATTATCCGTGCAGAGAACCGGGGAAGGCACGTGAAGGGAGTAACCTGCCCGTTTTGCCTCCTCACTGAATCTCCGCCTTAAGAAACGGTTGGAAACCACACCGCCCGCCAGAACCAGTCGGCACAACTTCTCCTGTTTCATGGCCCGCGACGTCTTGGCGACCAGGACGTCGACCACAGCATCCTGAAACGCGGCAGCAATGTCCGGAAGATGCCCCCTCAACGCTTCGGCGCCCTCCCCTTCCGGGCCCCAACCGTTTTTCAGAAGAAAATTCATGACCGCCGTTTTCAGCCCGCTGAAGCTGAAATCGAAAGAATCTTCAGAAATCATGGAACGTGGGAAGGTCACAAAACCGGGGTCCCCCTCCTCCGACAGCCTGTCAAGAACCGGCCCACCCGGATACCCGAGACCCATCATCTTGGCAACCTTGTCGAAGGCCTCTCCGGCCGCATCATCCCGGGTCCTCCCTAAAATTCTGTAGTGACCGAAATCCTGGACCCGGATCAGCTCAGTATGCCCACCCGAGACCACCAGGCACAAAAAAGGATGTGGGATCCGCTCCTCCAGAAAAACCGCGTGGATGTGGCCCTCGATATGATGAACACCCACAAAGGGAAGATTCATAGCAAAGGCCAGTGCCTTGGCATAGGACAATCCGACCAACAGAGACCCCACCAGTCCGGGAGCCCGGGTCGCCCCGATCAGATCGAGATCCTGCAGGGTGACGCCTGCCTCATCCAGAGCGGAATCCACCACCTGAGAGATCTGTTCCACATGGTGACGGGAGGCCAGTTCCGGGACCACACCCCCATATTTGCTGTGTATCTGGATCTGGGACGCAATCCGATTCGAACGGATCCGGGACCCGTCTTCCACGACCGCGGCCGAGGTCTCGTCACAGGAAGATTCAATTCCGAGACATAACATTCCTTCTCTCCTCCCTTTCCCTGGACAGGAGCGTGATCAAACGGGAGACGGGAACCACCTGAACGCCCCGCGAGCGAAACCGTTGCACGGAACCTTTGAGAACCTGAATGGTGTTTTTCCGCGGATGGCCGATGGCAATGGCGTATCCCCGTTCCCTGGCCAATTCGATCAACCGGTCGATCTGGATGTCCACGCTCTGCCGATCATCCACATGATCGAGGAAAATGTCTCTTCGCCCGCTCCTGACACCCAGACGCCGCGCCTCTTCCAATGCCACAGATTCCGGACTGGTCAAGCTGTCCACAAAGAAAAAACCCCGGTTCCGGATTTCCCGAAGCACAATGTCCATCCGTTCCCGATCCTGCGTGAACCGGGAACCCATGTGATTGTTCACCCCGTCCAGATAGGGAAACTCACGCAGCAGGTCTTCCGTGCGCATCCGGATTTCATCCGGACCCATCCGAATCATCAAAGCCAGTTTCCCTGGATTTTCCCTCGGATAATCGATGGGTTCCATCGGAAGGTGCAACATGATTTCCCTCCGGTGACCATGAATCATCCGAACGGCACGTTCGGTATTCTCGAGTCCCGGAAGGACGGAAAACGTCAAAGGGAGATCTATGGATAAAAGCTTCCTCACCGGATCGAGGCTTTGCCCGATATCATCCACGATAATCGCCACCTTCGGCGACCCGTGGAAGATTCTCCCGGAAGATGATCCGGGACTCTCCGGGGCCTTTCCCCCCCGCGGAGAGCGGAGCAAAGAGCGCCTCTTCGTTTCCAGATCGGACCGTCTGTTCCCCGACGGTGGGGTGGTGCGTAGAGAGGAAACCGATACGCTCCGCAGCCAATCCTGCAGACGCTCTCTATGAAACTCCAGGTATAAGAGGATGGAAACTGCGACCAAAAGCACTGCGAAAACGGATACAAGGGAAACCCAGAGCGCCCGATGTGAATTTCTGTTCCGATTACTTCGCCGTCGTTTTCTTTTCTTCCCCGCCATCCAGCCCACCTTTCTTCACAAACCACATCCGGACGCTTCTGAATTCCTCTACACGAAGAATCCAACACATCAACAGATAAGAGAGGACTCCGAAAAGGAGTCCCCGTCCAAGATGGAGAAACTTCGTCAAGGGATGTCCCGGTAAATCCCAGAAGGCCACACCGGCACCATAATAGGCACAAACACCCATCACCAGGGAAGCCAGAAGGATCTTGAGGAAGGAACGGAAAAACCGCCTTCCCTGAAGCGGCCCGATCCGGGTCCTCAGGATCCAGACGAGCGCCCCCACATTCAAAACGGAGGCAAGGGAGTTCGCTAATGCCAGGCCGTTATGTTTCAGCGGCCCCATCAGCACAAGGCTGAAAAGAATGTTGATCAAAACGGCCAGAACCCCGATTTTCATGGGCGTCCAGGTATCCTGCAGGGCATAAAAAGTCTGCGCAACCACACGGACCTCGGCGAAGGCCCACAAACCGAAAGAATAATACATCAGCGCGGAGGCAGTTGAAACCGTCGCTGAATACTGAAAACTCCCTCTTTGAAAAAGGGCACTTGTAATCGGGACCCGGAGAGAGATCAACCCGATCATGGAAGGAATCATCAGGAAGAGAACCATCCGCATGGTCCTGGAAAGGGCCTCAACCATATCCGGAATCTTTTTCTCAGCCGCATGTGCTGAAAGCGTGGGGAGTATGGCAGTAGCCGCCGAGATTCCAAAAACCCCCAGGGGGAACTGAACCAGTCGGTCAGCGAAAAAAAGATAGGAGATACTTCCTGCGGGAAGGAAGGACGCCAGAATATTTCCGACAATGATATTGATCTGAAGCACACTCTGGCCGATGATCCCGGGAACCATCAAGCGGAAGACCCTTAGCATCCCGGGATGATTCCAGTCAAAACGCACAAAGAAACGAAACCCCTTCCGGATCAAAAAAGGGATCTGAAGAAGCAATTGACAAAATCCTCCCAGAAGCATCCCAATGGAAAGACTCAGAACAGGGACAGACAGATGGGGAGTCAATGTCAAGGCACAAAGAATCATCATGATATTCAGAAGCGCGGGCGCAATGGCGGGAGACGCGAAGTGTTTCAGAGAGTTCAGAATGCCCATGAAGGAAGCGGACAACCCGACGAAAAGCGCGAAGGGGAAGGTGACTCGTGTCAAAAGTACCGTCAGGGAAAAGGTTCCCGGGTTTGGAACAAACCCCGGCGCAATCAGCCGGACCACTTGAGGGGCGAAGATCATCCCGAAAATGACGAACAGGAACAGGAGAAATGAAAGGATGGTAATCACCACGCGGGCGAGTTCCCACGCCTGCTCCTTCGATTGACGTTCCAGATAATCCGTAAACACCGGAACAAAGGAGGCGTTCAGAGTCCCTTCCCCGAAGAGACGCCGCAGATAATTCGGGATCCGGGCTGCCGCGATGAAGGCGTCCGTAGCCGGGCCTGCACCGAAGAGACTCGCGATAATGACATCCCGGAGATATCCCAATAAGCGGCTGAACAGTGTTCCCCCGGCGATGACCCCCGCCGCCCTCGCGATCTCGCGATTACGCCCCATTGCCTTTCCGCTGTTCTGTTTTTCCAAGCGATTCGCAGGAACCATCACAATCCACGAATCACTATATCCATCGATCCCCGGGAACGGATTCTTGTGGAGGATTCCACTTGTGGAAGATTCCGCCGGAAGAATTCGCGGCCAACTATATCATACCCATTCCAGGGGAACAAGATGAATCAAAAGTACCATTCCGCTTCATGGTTCGTCACCTGCATCGCGGATGGTCTTTTGAAGCCCCCCGGTCACACAGCCTGACACCGCAGAGATGAACCAAAACGTTCTCAAACCGAACCTGTGTCTCCGTGCCTGTCTGCGCGTCACACGCAGACAGACCGGTTGAACCTCTCCGGGTCCACAACCAGAGGTGGCGGCTTCAGATCGGAGGGAATGAAGCGAAATGACCGGTCAGTCAGAGAAGTGAAACGAGGGTGAAGATTTCAATATGTTTTTTCATGCGGTTTTTTGAACGCCTGATCGGAGAGCGGCTTGCCGAGTCCGTTGGCCGGTGACTCGAGATAGTTCAGGATATTCATTACATGCTCATTGTTCAAAAAATAGCAGATCTGGGAGCCCTTTCTTTCCGAATCCAGAATCCCTTTGTTCTTCATCAGAATCAGATGTTGCGAAACATTCGCCTGCGGAAGTTCAAGACTTTCCCAGATATTCTTAACGCACTTATTTTCATTCTTCAAATACATGAGAATCCGCAGCCGTGTCGGATGGCCCATTATCTTAAGCAATTCTGCAACATTCTCAAAATCCATCATGACTCCCCGGCGGGAAAAAAGGAGGGGCCTACAGAGCCGACTGAATCACCTTCAGCAGGTTTTCCTTGGGTTGCGCTCCAACCATCTGATCCACGATCTCTCCCCCTTTGAAAAGCATCAGAGTCGGGATCGACATCACACCATACTGAGAAGCAATCGTCCGGTTCTGGTCCACGTTCACCTTCCCGACCGTTAAGCGCCCTTCATACTCTTCAGCGATTTCATCAAGCAAAGGGGCAATCATCCTGCAGGGGGCACACCACTCAGCCCAGAAATCAACTAAGATCGGATGTTCAGAATTTTTTACAGCATCCCGGAAATTCTGGTCTGTTAACACCATAATTTTATCTGATCCCACAGTGTACCTCCCCTTTTACGAAATGTTATCAAACCTCAAACTATCTGACTATTCGATTTCTATCGTATTTGAATATCTAAATAACATTTATTTCATATCGAGTCAAGAAAAAATCATGAAGCCTTGTGGAGATCGGAAGGAAAGAAACCCGATCGACACCGGGTTTCGCGAGGAGAAAGTGAGCCAACACGATCGATTTTTCAATTATCCACCCGGTTTTTCAATTCCTTCCCAGCCTTGAAAAAGGGAACCCTCTTGGAAGGAACCACAACCATTTCGCCTGTCTTGGGGTTTCGTCCTTCCCTGGAACGCCGCTGGCGGATTTTGAAGCTCCCGAACCCTCTGAGTTCGACCTTGTCACCACGAGCCAGGGCATCCTTGATGCTTTCAAAAATAGTATTGACTATGACCTCCGTCTGCTTCTTCGTCAACCCGTTTAAATTTTCCACAACAGTCTCCACCAATTCCGCCTTGGTCATTTCGTCCTCCTTTGCCATTCCGACAGAAAGATCCTCCTTGAATGAAGACTCCGGATATTTTCGTTCTGTCCCGAAAACCGGCAGGATTACAGTAAACTCTTTGTTTTCTAACAAGTTAGCATACCCGCAATTTGGTGTCAAGGGTAAAAAACCAGGTTTTCCTAAATAAATCGGCAGGTTGGGAGATTTCGCCAAGACATCCCGGCAAGGGGACCGTAATCAATCCTATGGAAGGAGCTTCTCAATCGCCGCAATGACATCATCTTTTGCCCAGTCTTCCGGACCGATCACCCTTTGTAACAACGTTCCATCAGGAGCGATCAAAAAGGTCTCTGGAATCCCCGTGATTTGATAAAGCGCGGCTGCCTTATGATCCGGATCCAGAAACATGGGGAAAGTATACCCCAAGGTCTTCCGGAATCGGAGAATGTCCTCCAGCGTGTCATCAATACTTACAGAAAGCATCTGGAAGGGACGGCCTTTCATGGACTGGTTGAGCCGTTCCATGGAAGGCATCTCTTCCCGACATGAGGGGCACCAGGTGGCCCAGAAATTCAGAAAAACCAGCTTCCCCCGATAATCGGAAAGACGCACTGAATGCCCGTCCAAATCTTTCACAACAATATCCGGAGCCAACTTCCTGTTCTTTGTCGGCCCCGCCATCCTGTCGTGCCGAAGCTCCCGAACCGCGACCGCCAGAAGAATCGCCAGAAAAATCAGGGCCGGGAAAACCACTTTTTTCCCCGAAAATTTCATCATTTTTTACCTACCTTTTATACGTTCCCATCAGCACAGCCTCTCCAATCGTATGTCCTTTCATGTTGGAAAGGAGTTCCCGCTTGGTGGCTCCGGGCGGAAGGCTCAGAACCGTGTCCAGCGCGTACAATTTAAAATAGTACCGGTGGCTACCTCCGGGGGGGCAGGGACCCCCATATCCGGTACGGCGAAAATCCGTCACTCCCTGAAGGGTCCCGTCGGGAAGGATCCCGTCCGATGGAAAGGCCTCCGGAATTCCTCTCTTGTCGGGCGGAATGTTGTAGACCACCCAGTGGACCCAGACACCAACCGGGGCATCAGGATCATCGCAAATCAGGGCAAACGACCGGGTTCCCTCCGGCGGATCTGACCAGGACAGTGAAGGAGACCGGTTCTCACCGTCACAGGTATAAAGGGATGGGATCTGTCCTCCGTTCTGAAACGCAGTGCTTCTCATTTCGAAAGCCATAGCCTCTCCTCCCGCCCAGGTGATCGCGAAGAAAAGCAATCCCGAAAACCAGAGATTTCGTTGTTTCACCGGGTCGCCTCCTCTCCCTGGCCCCTTTCCGAATCAACTGAAAAGGAATAACTTGGAAAAAACGCTTTGTACCCTCCGGAACTCATGATAAGGTATCGCGCATGTCGAACAGAAAGGATCCTGAGGAACATGCGTAAATGGGAACCGATCAAGAAAGAGTGCATCAAGAGCTATCCGGTCTTCGACCTGATGCTGGAGACCTACCTCTCACCACGCACGGGAAGGCCCTACCCTTTCTTCGTTCTGCAAACTTCAGACTGGGTCAATATCGTCCCTCTCACTCCCGACAACCATGTGGTCATGATCCGCCAATTCCGCGCGGGAATACGGAGCTTCACCCTGGAGGTACCCGGAGGGCTGGTGAATGCTTCGGACGAATCCCCGCTGGAGGCCGCCACACGGGAACTGAAAGAGGAAACCGGATATGAAGGCGGACGAATCGTTTCCCTCGGTTCGGTACATCCCAACCCGGCAATCATGAACAACCGATGCCACTTCTTCCTGGCCACCGATGTCCGAAAGACCTGTGGGCAAAACCTGGACCCCGGTGAGGATATCGACATCCAGTTGATCCCCCTGGAGCAGATTCCCACTTTGATCCGGGAGGAACAGATTACACACAGTCTGGTCCTCAATGCCTTTTGCCGATTTCAGAATTTTCAATCTCCCCAAAGCCTGGACAGGTGAAACGATCCGGCTCTATTTCTTCTGTTCACTCCGTATCGCGAAGTACAGCGTATTCCCGCCCCGTTTGACCCAGAACAGCGAGGGCTCGCCCGCCTTTTTCAGGGAAAGAGCTTCCTTGTAAGAACGAAGAGTCCGGACCGGTTTTTGGTTGACTTCCAGGATGATATCGCCACGCCGGATTCCCACCTCATCGGCGGGACCATACTTCTCGACTTCCACCACAACCACGCCCTCGTTCTCTTCCAGTTTGAAATATTCCGCCAGTTGCGGTGTAATCTCCTGGACCTTCATCCCGAACCGTTCGCTCTCATCTTTGGAGACAACGGCCGCCCTTTCCTCTTTCAATTGACCGATCTTGACGGTGAATACCTTTTCCTTGCCGTTCCGGAGCACAAGCACCTTCACCTCTTTCCCAACGGGTGTCCCCGCAACCATGGAAGGCAGATCCCGCATCCGCCCCACTTTCCTCCCGTCATATTCGAGGATGACGTCACCCCGCTTGAGCTTCGCCTTGTCGGCCGGGCCGCCTTCGGCCACCTCGGCGATCAGTGCGCCCTCGTTGCTCTTCAACTTTAAACTCTCCGCAAGATCCGGCGTGATATGCTGGACCATCACCCCCAGCCAGCCACGCACCACCTTCCCTTTCTCTTTGAGCTGAGGAAGAATGTTCATGGCGACATTGATGGGAATTGCGAAACCGATCCCCTGTCCGCCCGCAATGATCGCCGTATTGATCCCAATGACTTCACCTTTGGTATTGAAGAGAGGACCTCCACTGTTCCCGGGGTTGATGGAGGCATCCGTCTGGATGAAATTATCATAAGGACCCGAACCGATCACGCGTCCCTTCGCGCTGATGATACCGGCGGTCACCGTCTGCTCAAGGCCGAAAGGATTGCCGATAGCGACCGCCCACTCTCCAACCTGTACCTGATCCGAATCCCCGATATTCACCAGAGGCAGATCGTTCTTCGCCTGAATCTGGATCAGGGCGATATCGGTTTTCGGATCCCGTCCGATCAGGGTTGCCTTGAATTCCTTTTCGTTGGAAAGTCTGACGACAATCTCCGACGCGTTCTCAATCACATGATTATTCGTCAGGATATGCCCTTCCTTGTCGATGATAAAACCGGAACCCAGACTTTTGGTCTTGAACTCCCGGGACTGCCCATCCCCGAAAAACCTCCGGAAAAAATCGTCTCCGAAAAACCGATCGAAGGGACTCGGCCCGCCCTGGAAAGGGGGATGGGGAAACCCTTTCCGTTTTACCACCTGCGTTGTGCTGATGTTGACCACGGCGGGTTTTTCTTTTTTCACAAGCTCGACAAAAGAAATCGGCGCCTGCTGCATGGAACCAAGAGCTTTCTTTTCAATGGTCGGAGAAATCTTATGCGGTTTCGTCTGCTCACGTGGCTTGAAAAAATCAAAAGCGGCGTGGGCCGCTTTCAGAGGACTGTATTCCGCATAAAAAACTCCCCCGAAAAAGGAAAGGACTACCAGAATGAAGATCCAAAACCGTTTGATAGGCATCATCAAATTCCCCTCCTTGGAAAATTCTCCCAAACCGGAGAAACCGGACGGGAGCATAAACAGACTCCGGTAAGATCTGAAACTTAACTCAAACCATCCTGTTTTTCAACAACTTTTTGCAAAGGGTACGGCCCGGTGGTCCTGCTCGTAAATTACGGTGACGCACCGAGAGAACTGTAGGGCGGTCTCATCAAGACCCGCAACCGGCGGCGCACTCCTTCCGGGTACAGCGCAGGGAGCGCAAGGATGCAAAGGCCGTCCTGCGGCACTCAAATATCAGCCTGTACGGGAGAAAAGCACGCGGACAGGCCGCCGTATTGACGAACAAGACCTTTTCAAAAAAGGAAACGGGTTCTCCGGAGGAGGGTACTTTGGTGGGACTGCTTGATCCGGAATGCAAAACTACGGTCAATCCACGGCCATCCGGTTGATAATATCCGTCAGGCTCACGTGAATGTTATCGCTCGCTGTAATCTCTTTTTCCTGAAACTTGAAATAAACATTCCGCCAGGTACTGAAATCTTCTATGGCAGAAAAGATTTGTTCTTTGACCATCCGCTGAATACAAGGTGTATCCGCACTGCCTGATTCCACGAGAATCTGACCGATCCTTCCGCTCTTCGGCTCTCTCTTCTGCCTGTCAAGAGATGAAACCACTTCGTCTTTTGTCATGACCCCCTTCTGTACCAGCATATCTCCCAGAGGGGTCGCGTTCGGAGCATTCGAATCAATAATATTGCCGTTTAGAAAAATAAGGGATCCCTTGCCCTTCTCCGTTTCCAGTGTCAATTCGCCGCTCTTTTTCTGCAGAGACGTAATCAACAGAATATCTTCCAGCGTGTACCCATCCGCGAAATGTGCCATATCAGCCTCCTCAGCCTCCTCAGCCTCCTCAGCCTCCTCAGCCTCCTCAGCCTCCTCAGCCTCCTCAGCCTCTTTATTTTTTTATTATTTCACTGTTTATTCTTCAAGTCAATTTTTTATTTCAAAACAATGACACTCTTTAAACACCCGCTGCTGGAAATACCATATATTGTGGTGTATAAATTAATCATTCATTTTGTTGTATTTTACACTTTACATCTTCGCCGATTCATGATAGTACTCAACGCAAAATCAGAACAGGAGAGCGGCCATGCGATTCAAGAGCCTTGAAGTGACCGGTTTCAAGTCATTCGCCGATAAGACCAAGATCTATTTTCAGCCCGGGATCACCTCCATTGTCGGCCCGAACGGCTGCGGAAAAAGTAATATCTCCGACGCCATCCGCTGGGTACTCGGAGAGCAGAGCGCTAAACAGATCCGGGGAGAACGGATGGAGGATGTCATCTTCAACGGAACCGGATCCAGGGCCCCCATGGGGATGGCCGAGGTCACGCTGGTCATCACCGATATCGATCCGGGTATCTCTCCTGATTTCGGCGCCTTCGAAGAAATCCAGATTACCCGACGGTATTACCGCTCCGGAGAAAGCGAATATCTGATCAACCGGATTCCCTGCAGACTCAGTGATATCCGTGAACTCTTCATGGACACCGGCCTGGGCGCCAAGGCCTACTCCATCATCGGACAGGAAAGTATCTCGTCCATCCTGAATGCGAAACCGAGGGAAAGACGTTTTCTCTTTGAAGAGGCCGCGGGTATATCAAAATACAAGTCGAGGAAAGAAGAGGCACTGCGCAAGCTTTCCCGCACCCGGGAGAATCTGTCCCGGGTACGGGATATCATCGCGGAAGTAGCACGACAGAGAAACTCTCTGGATCGCCAAGCCAAGAAGGCGGAACGTTACAAGAATTATAAAAAAGAGATACAGGAACTGGATTTGTTTCTTTCCGCCCTGGAATATGCGGATCTGAAGGGAAAAGGCGCCGGTCTGGAACAGGAGTACCAGACCCGAAAAACCCGTGAGGCTGAAATCCTTTCCCATATTTCTTCCAAGGAAACCCGGATTGAAGACCTGGAACTTCAGGTTTTGGACCTGGAGAAAGATCTCCGCGCGCTTCAGGATGGAATCAGGGGAATTGAAACGGACATTTCGCGGAGAGAGAAC
The DNA here is from genome assembly GCA_964483105.1 of uncultured Nitrospirota bacterium. Classification (GTDB taxonomy): domain Bacteria; phylum CG2-30-53-67; class CG2-30-53-67; order CG2-30-53-67; family CG2-30-53-67; genus CAYZZU01. The sequence goes on along the minus strand of CAYZZU010000006.1, from coordinate 30,828 downwards.
CGTGTTGAAATTCTGAAGGAGAATATTTCTCATTTCCGGTCGATTTCCGAAGGGTCCAACCGGGAAATACAACGTCTCGAAGAGGGAATCCAAACCACCCGGACCGCGACGGAAAACCTGCAGAAAGAACTTCAAAGAGTCTCTCAAACCATGGAGGAATCGGAAGAACAACTCCGGGAAAGGGAGGAAGAGCATGACGCGCTGAGCAAGGTTCAGGAAGAATGCGAACAGAACGCTGAAGAAAAACGGAGTCTGCTCACCGATTTGATGCGTCGGGTCGCTATTCAGAAAAACCGGATAGAGAACCACCTCCGGGAACGGGAAACCCTCCTGAATCTCCACAAAGACTCCAAGACCATGCGCGCCGACCTGGAAGTGCGGCTCACCCGGAAAGAAGAACAACAAAGGAGCCATGCGGGAAAGCTGCGGACGCTGCTGACTGCCGTCGAGACAAAACGGGCGGAGCAGGCGCGGATCCTTCAAACCCTGGAGGAAAGAGAGGCCGAACTCGCGTCGGTGCTGGAGCAACTCTCCCGGATTCGTGAACAGGCAGGCCAGGGAAGCTCCCGGCTTTCCACGCTGGTTGAACTGCAGGAGAGTATGGAGGGATATGACAAGGGAGTACGTTCTCTCCTTCAAACTTCAAGAAACCCGGATCATGGGGATGGACTCCCGGTGTTTCATTCACTGGTTGCCGAAATTTTCGAGACGGACCCGAGGTTCGAGGTAGCCATTGAATCAGCCCTCAACAGTCAGTATCAAAGCCTGGTCGTCGACAGCCCGGAAGAGGCGCTCCGGGCCGTCGATCATCTCAGGGAAAACCGGATCGGCCGGGGCTGTTTCATCCCGCTTGCCCCCAGAAATACGGAGAGGACCCCTTTCGTACGCGCGAAGGAAACCGGCGTGGTGGGAGAGGCTTTGGATCTGGTCCGTTACGATGCAAGGTTCCGGGGAGTTGCCGAACATCTTCTCGGAGACGTGGTCGTCATGGAAAATCTGGAGCAGGCCGTTGCTCTGTTCCGCAGGAACGGATTCCAACGCACACTGGTCACTCTGCACGGTGAAATTCTGCACCCTTCCGGAACAGTCGAAGGCGGCCTTCTGCACAAGACATCGAGTGGATTTATCCGGAGGAAAAGAGAAATCCGGGAACTGAGAATCTCCCTGCAGGCACTCCAGGAGCGTCTCCGGCAGAGCGGATCCATACGGGACCGTCTGAGCCAGGAGATCACGAACATAAAAAAGAAACTCAGGGAGACATCGTCCGAACTGCAAGCCCTGGACTCGGAACGGGTGCAGCTGGAAAAGGAAGAGACCTCTCTCGCGGCTGAGGCCGCGCATCTCCGTCAGAAGATGGAAGGATTGTCACAGGATTACGAAGCGCGCTCATCCAAACTCCTCGCAGTCGGACAGGACCTGACTGCGATGCAGAACGACCTCTCCGTCATGGAGCGGGAACAGATGGAACAACAGTCAAGCGTCTCGCGTGCCATGGAAAAAATCAACAGTCTACGTCGTAATCTTGTTGAGAAACGAAAAGAGATCACGGAAGAACGTGTCCGAATCGCGTCCCTGCAGGAGAAAAGCGCGTCCATACGTTCCCATATTGAAAAAAATCAATCGGCCCTGCAAAACATCAGAAATCTGATTGAATCGAGAAAACGCGAGAGCGAGGACGCAAAGATTCAGCTCGATCAAACCCATGAAGAAAAGGAGTCGACCGAAGCTCTGATTCTGACCCTGATTGAACGTAAAGAAGAACGCTCCCTTCTTTTTGCGCAGAAACAGGATACGTTTGAAACCCTGAGAAGCGAACGCGATGCCGAACAGAAAGAATTCCGCGCGCTCCGGTATGAGCTGGATCAACTTCGTCAGGTCCTGAATGAAGTCGAAGTCCGGAAAACCGAGCTTTCCATTAAAATGGATCATCTGCAATCAAGAATCCGGGAAAAATATCAACAGACCATCGAGGAATGTTATACCGGCTATCTGGAGCAGTCCATCGATCCGGCCACCGGCAGAAACCGTTTGGAGGAGTTAAAGCGGAAAATCGATCAGATGGGACCCGTCAACATTACGGCCATTGAGGAATACAATGCCCTGCAGGAACGATTCGAATTTCTGACCGCCCAGGAAGCGGACCTTCAGGAATCGGTGGATATCCTGATGTCCACAATCCGGAAGATCAATCGAACCTCCAAACAACGCTTTTTAAACGCCTTTGACGCCATCAACCGGCAATTTCAGAAGGTGTTCCAAGAACTCTTTCAGGGAGGACACGCGGAACTCAGACTGGAAGAGGGAGAAGATGTCCTGGACGCCGGTGTGGAAATCATCGCTCAACCCCCCGGTAAAAAAACACAGCACCTCTCCCTCCTTTCCGGAGGAGAAAAGGCCCTGGCCGCCATTGCCTTGATTTTTGCCGGTTTCCTGGTGAAGCCCACTCCTTTTTGTCTTCTGGATGAGGCGGATGCCCCTCTTGACGACGCCAATGTAGAACGCTACAATGAGCTCATCAAGCTCCTGACACGGGACACACAATTCATTGTAATCACTCACAACAAAAGCACCATGGAGGCCTCGGACGCGCTCTATGGAATCACCATGCAGGAACCGGGAATCTCCAAAATGGTTTCCGTCCGTTTCAATGATGGCCATGAAGCACAAATGAGTGCGTAGCCGGCCTCAAAAACAGGTGGACGTTTTCTTGATCCTCCCCTTTTCAGGCAGACTGTTTTGAATAACGGACTCGAATTCCATTGATCAGCAGAAAGATCCTTCGACGTTTCCAGAAAATTGTGGGTCACGGACGCCTCGACTCCTCGGAAAGCGCGCGGGTTTGCCACGCCTATGACGCCACACAGATCTCTCACAAACCCGAGGTTATCCTCTATCCCGGAGATGCCGAGCAAGTTTCCCGTATTCTTCTCCTCTGCAATCGGGAAGAGATTCCGGTCTATCCACGGGGCGCGGGATCCGGATTCGCCGGCGGATCCGTCCCGATTCGCGGTGGGGTCACCCTGGCCATGAACCGGATGAACCGAATTCTGGGAGTCTACCCCGAAGATCTTTCAGCTGAAGTCGAACCCGGCGTCATCAACGGCGTCTTCCGAAAGGCCGTCGAGGAATTGGGCCTCTTTTACCCCCCGGACCCGGGCAGCATGGCCTTTTCAACCCTGGGAGGAAACGTGGCCACAGGCGCCGGAGGACTCTGTTCCCTCAAATACGGGGTTACCAGGGACTATGTACTGGGACTGGAGGCTGTTCTCGCGACCGGTGAAATCGTTCATCCCGGGGTCAGGACTCTCAAGGGAGTCACCGGATACGATCTGACCCGCCTCCTGGTCGGGTCGGAAGGAACCCTCGCAGTCATCACGAAAATCACACTCAAGCTGATCCCGAAGCCGGAAACGAAACGGACGGCCTGGGTATCCTATACGCGTCACCTGGATGCCGGGAAAACAGTCTCTGAAATCATCGCCTCCAGGATTGTCCCCAGTGCCCTGGAATTCATGGACGAAAACTGTATTCATGCCGTCAAGGAACTCCTCCCTCTCTCCCCTCCCCCCAGGACCGGGGCAGCGCTTCTCATTGAAGTGGACGGAACGCGGGAGGAAACCGACCGGCAGATGAAAACCATTGGGGAGATCTGCCGAAAACATCAGGCAAAGAAAATCCTGACCGCGGGGAAAGAGGAAGAACGAGACCGTCTCTGGAAGGCCCGGCGGAATCTTTCTCAGGCCATCAACCGGATGGGGCTCACGAAGATCAATGAAGACGTGGCCGTTCCCAGAAGCCGTCTTCCTGAACTCCTCGATTTTCTCCAGCGCTTTGCAGAAGAAAGGAATCTACAGGTACTGACCTTCGGCCATGCCGGGGACGGAAACCTTCATGTCAACATCCTGGCGGAAAAGGAAGAGGTTCCTCGGGCAAGGAAATGTCTCCCAGATCTTTTCGAGGAAGTGTTGCGTCTCGGCGGCACATTGAGCGCCGAGCATGGAATCGGTCTGACCAAATCCGCTTTTATCGGGATGGAGATCGCCCCGCCCCTCCTTTCAGCCATGGAGAGGATCAAAGCGTGCCTCGATCCCAAGGGGATACTCAATCCCGGGAAGATTTTCCCGGACAATCCCAAAGCAATGTAAGAAACTGAAAGAACGGCACCCCATCCTCAATCATCAAAGAGGGCGCCCACAAACGCCTCCGGCTCAAAATTCCGAAGATCATCCATTGCCTCTCCGATTCCAATCCACTGGACGGGAAGACCCAGTTCCCCCACAATGGCCGTAACAATGCCGCCTTTGGCGGTCCCATCCAGTTTGGTTAACACAATACCGGTGACCCCTACAGCTTCGTGGAAGGTCTTCGCCTGTGAAAGCGCATTCTGACCCGTGGTTGCGTCCAGGACAAGGAGGATTTCATGGGGGGATCCGGGGATGACCTGATTCATCACCCGTTTCATCTTCTTCAGTTCCTCCATGAGATTCGTCCGGGTATGGAGCCTCCCCGCAGTGTCGGCAATCACCACATCCGCGCCCCTGGAAACCGCGGCCTTCAGTGCGTCAAAAACTACGGCGGACGGGTCGGATCCATTCCTGTGTTGAACCACATCGGCGCCCACTCGCTCCCCCCAAATCTTCAACTGCTCGGCGGCAGCGGCCCGGAAAGTATCGCCGGCGGCCAGGATCACACTTTCCCCTTCCCGGACAAAGTGTCGCGCAAGCTTTCCGATGGTCGTGGTTTTACCCACCCCGTTCACACCAACCACCATGATCACATAGGGTCCGCTGTTCGGACGGTTCAGACCACCGTTGTTGTTTTTCAGAATCCCTTCCAGCTCCCTTCGGATCAACGTCCGGATCTTTCCGGAATCGTTCAGATCACGTCGACGCACCCCTTCCTGAATCTTCTGGATCAGGGAGAGGGAAAGCTGTACACCCAGATCGGACTCAATCAGAATTTCTTCCAATTCCTCAAGAGTCGCGGCATCTATTTTCTTCCCGATGGAAAGCAGCCGGTCGATCCGTCCCACCATTCCATCCCGTGTTCTGGAAAGCCCGACACGGAGCCGCTGGAGGAACCCCGTGTGAATCCCGCTCCCCCTCCCCTCCTCGTGAACAGGTTTGGATGCAGCGACCTCCTTCCGCTCTTCCCGGGCGAGCGCCGAAATCTCACCGTCCCGGGACCCCTCCGTGCCCGCCTCACCTTCCTCGGGGTTTTCGGGAACGTTGTGGATCGAGTCTTCGCATGGTTCTCCCTTCTCCGGAAACGCCGGTACAGTCGTCACCGGAGCGGAACCGGATCCAGTGTCTTCTCCCACTCCGGATTTGGGCGCAGGAGTCGCGATGGGGATCACGTCTTCCCGACCTTCTCTCCGCTCCGTCCTCCATTCATCCGGTGTCAGGATATCCGGAGGAAATTCCCGGTCCTCACGGGACTCCAGATATCCCTTCGCCCATTGCGTAACGTCCTCAATCCTCTTGTCCTTCTTTTTTCTTTTGAAGAAAGCCATGATATCATCCTTCAGCGTGTCTGAACCGTTCAATACTTCAGGCAAGCCGATTATTCTCCGGTCCGGTCGGGAAAACCGGGCTTGAAACAATCGCATAAAATCCGTTTCTCAAGCTGCCTCATCTGATGCGCTTCGTCGGCAGAACGTTCATGATCATAACCGAGAAGATGCAGGGCGCCATGAATCAGGAGCCAGGTGATTTCTCTTTCCAGGGACTGGCCGGAACCCTCGGCCTGGCGAAGAGCGGTTTCAACGGAAATCACAATATCTCCGAACATCTCGGGATGCGGATCGGGTGGTTCCCCTTCATTCAGCGCAAAAGAGAGAACATCCGTGCAGCGGTCCATTCCGCGATACTCCCGATTCAGTCTCCGGATTTCCTCGTCGTCCACCAGCAATACGCTGACTTCCCCGTCTTCATGTACGGTTTCGAAGACTCTTTTCAAGACGGACTTCACCCATGCCGGTGGAATCCTGTGCGTTGTCCCCTCCTGACTGAGCCATACGTTCATTCCTGCGCGTCCCCTCATTTCCTTCCGCCAGTTTCACCGAAGGATAGTCAATTCTGTGATGATAAATACTGGTCAGAATCGGAATCAAACTTTTCTTGATCTTTCTCAGGTCCTTGAGCGTAAGATCACATTCATCCAGTTGCCCGTCGATATAGATACGCTCCATCAGTTTGTTGACCATCCCCTCTATGCGTGACGGTGTGGGGTTGGTCAGGACCCTGGACGCGGCCTCGATCGCATCCGCAATCATGACAATGGCGGCTTCCCGTGTTTGAGGTTTCGGCCCGGGGTAACGGTAGTCTTCTTCCTTGATGGCATGGAGAGAAGGATTTTCCTTCTCTTTGGCCTTCTGATAGAAATAGGTGATCAGACTGGTCCCGTGGTGTTGCCGGATGATATCGAGAATCGCCGGAGGCAGTTTGTTTTCCCTTGCCAGTTCCACACCATCCTTGACGTGAGAGGTCAGGATCAGGACACTCATACTCGGCATCAATTTGTCATGACGGTTTTCAAGGTTGATCTGGTTCTCCACAAAATATTCCGCCTTCTGGATCTTTCCGATATCGTGATACAGGGAGCTCACCCGTGCCAGCAGTGAATTGGCCCCCACGCTCTCAGCCGCCTCTTCGGAAAGATTGCCAACCATCAGAGAGTGCTGATACGTCCCCGGGGCATTCACCAGGAGCTCCTTGAGTACCCGCTGATTGGTATCCGACAATTCAAGCAGGCGGATATCCGTCGTGATCCTGAAAAGGCTCTCCAGGATGGGGACCATCCACGAAACAAGAACCGAGACAAGGAGTCCTCCAAAAAACGCGAAGACAACGTCCTCCACCCCCCCGACCAGGGAGAGATCATTGTGCACCATGGAGATCGCGAGGGCGGTCAGCGCATTGGCTCCCCCCACCATCAATCCACCGCGCAGAAGCGCGCTCCTTCGACGACAGTTCTGGACCGTCAGGGCCGCTGTGACATTACCGATGAGCGCATAGAGGGTAAAAGAGAGGTCTTCATGGATCATAATTCCGGAAAGGATGCTGATAATCAGGATCGGAAAGTTGAATATACGCACCTCGAACAGAACACCGATGAGCATACCACAGACGGCGAAGGGGATCCCGAATAAAACCGAAGCGGGGTCCACAAACTGGAGATTGGTCATCAGGATCCGTGCGATCCAGTAAAAGGCCTTGATCAATCCCAGGGATCCAATAATAATCAGACCGAGCAGAGTCAATTTCTGGAGATCGGCCGCGACTGACCTCTTGAAGCGGTTAATATAAAGAAGAAAAACGGCAAGAAGAATGGAATTGAAAAAAACCAGTCCTAAAAACACGCGGAACGGATTATTTTCTCTCAGAACGGCATTCAGGGCTTTCAGCTTGGCCATTTCCTCCTGAGATATCTTTTCTCCTTCCCGTACAATCATCTCCCCTTTCTGAACCTTGTAGAAGACCGTCTTGACCGCATCTTTCGCCTGACTCTTGCGAAACTCGGTCTCATTCTTGTTGAAGGTCAGATTCGGGACCACCAGGCTGAATGCAATCTCCCGAACCGCCCGGACCGCTTCGGGTGAGAGAGACCGCAGGGCCGGGTTGTCGTCTTTCCGGATATGTTCCCTCGCGGACTTCAGGTCCAGAAAGGCGTTGACATCCCGGACCTCCCTTTCAAAGGATTCCCCCACCCCCTTGATCGTGATGCCCTTACCGGTCTCCTTCAGCAGCAGATCCGGACTACTGACGATACCCCGATTCATGACATCCTGAAGCAGGGCGCCGATCGCAGTGGCCAGTTCCGGTGAGAACTGTTCCGTCTCGAGGACCCTTAAGGTCTTTCCGGGGAGTTTGATCTCCAGGAGTTTTTGAAATTCCTGATAGCTCTCTTCAAAAAGTTCTTTCTCCGTTTTTGTCCGCGTCGGCGCCTCACCGGATGGCGTTTTTTTCTTCAACTGCCTTCTTTTCAGGGCCTTCTGCTGGGCCGCATTTTCGATTCGGAGCCGTCTCCCGACATAATAGCGATTCATCACCCGGAAGGCTTCCTGGATATTTTCCTTCAGGGTATCCACAATGGAAAGGTCAAAGTCATAGACGGAAAGGACGCCTTTCATGACCTGCCGCCGTTTCTCTTCCGTCGCCTTCTGATCCGGGACGTCAAAATCCTGCGGAGCCTTGACATTCTTCGGACTGATTCCTCCGATCTGGTAACGGGAGGGGACAAACTGAATGTCCGGAAGCACAAACAGGCTCAGAACCAGAACCACCACCACAGCCAGCACCCCCTTCAGAAAACCCGCTCTCTTGAAAAAGGGGAGTCCGCCGGGTTTCAACCCTTCTGAAAAGGCCGTTCCCACCTCCTTGAAAAGCCTCTTCAAGCTCCAGGATTGAACTGTCTTCTTGTTACGTTTCTCTTTTCCGTTGGTCATGGCGCCCACTGCAATGCCGTCAGGAAACGTGCCGATACCGCCTGATCATTATGGATGGCTTCGTAAAAAGTCCGTGATCCATCCTGGAGAATCAAAGGGATCTCTCCTCATAGCGTTCATAGGCACGGATGATGTCCTGAACCAGTTTGTGTCGGATCACATCACGGTTCGTAAAAAGAGAGATATGAATCCCTTTGATCTCTTTCAGGACCTTCTGGGCCTGGATCAACCCGGATTGCTTTTCCTTCGGAAGATCCACTTGCGTAATATCACCGGTGATGGTCGCCCTGGAGTTGAATCCCAAACGGGTCAGGAACATTTTCATCTGTTCGACCGTCGTGTTCTGCCCTTCATCCAGAATAATGAAGGAATCGTTCAAAGTCCGGCCGCGCATGTAGGCCAGCGGAGCGATCTCGATGGTACCGCGCTCCACCAGCCGGTTGGCCCGGTCGGGATCCATCATATCATACAAGGCGTCATAGAGAGGACGCAGATAGGGATGGATCTTTTGATAAAGATCTCCGGGAAGAAAACCGAGGTTTTCTCCGGCCTCAACCGCAGGCCGTGTCAGGATGATCCGCCCCACTTCCTTGTTCGTCAGGGCGGCGACTGCCATGGCCATGGCCAGATAGGTCTTTCCCGTACCGGCCGGACCGATCCCCAGAACAATATCCGAGGAGCGGATCGCTTCGATATATTTTCTCTGCGCCGGTGTCTTGGGAACGATTAACTTCTTACGGGAAGGGACACGGATCCCTTCCGTAAAGAGTTCCTGAAGCTGGATGCGGCCGTGATCCGCCAGCGCCCTCAAGGCGAATCCCAGATCTTCGGCCTGAATGGTCCCGTTGGATAGAGAGCGGTTCACCTCTTCCACAGCACGCCGGGCCTGCTCCACCCTTTCGGGTTCACCGAAAATCTCCAGTCTCTTCCCCCGCGCGGTGACTCTGATTTTGAAAAGCTTCTCGATCAGGTCCAGGGTTTCATCTTGACGACCGTACAAGGCGGGCAGATTCGCAGGATCCACGTTGAGCAGGGCCTGAGCGGTTTTTTCGGTCACCTCACCTCCCGGAAAGAATCAGAACCAGGACGCAGCCTGATGAGTCCAACCCTCATCCTCACCCGTCTTTCAAGCGTTGGAAGGTATTATACCCGCAGAGAAAAAGAGTCACAAGGGGAAAATGACCGGGAAGACGGGAGACCGATGTCCTCACCGGAGGGAAGCTAATGGTAGGACCACCCCGTTACGTAAAACGGACTGGAGAAAACATTCAGGACAGCCGATTCGTTGTAGACACATCGCGCGCGATCCCGGATGGAGAAACGAATTCCGCCTCTCGCCGGATCCCCTTGATCCTGATAGGAGGACGCGGCGATCAAGGCTCCCTCAAGGCTGGCGCGATCCTGAAAGGCGATCTTCAACCTTTTTTTGAACCGGTCCCCCCGCGGCAGGAGAATCACCAGACCGTTAAACTTCGCATTCCCCTTCATGGTCAGGCCGCACGATACGCTTTCCGGACAGCCCTCCCTGTCTCCGTAGTCTTCGATGATCAGCACACCGTAACCGTGAGAACCGTCTATCACAACATTCCCCTTCAGCCAAGTCACCCTGGGATGATCCCGGGTTCCCAGAAGCTTCACGTCGTCACCGTGAATCCTGATCGTCTTCTTCGAGGCATCCGGATGGTTTCTCCCTCCCTTGAGCTGATCAACAAATCCGGCCAGGTCATCCATCCCGGGGGCGTAATCACGGGGAAGGTAGACGATGCCGGGTTTTTTTTGATCTTCCCAGGAGGACCTCGACGTATAATCGAGAAGATTGAAAGTGGACAGGTCGGGATCGGATTTGGGACCTGTGATTTCCATGGTATCCGTAGTCACGATATCCTCCTTGCTCTCCTCACCCGAAATCTTCATTCTGCCGGCCCCTTCACGGCCGGATCCACGATCCTTGTCGTCACCGAAGACAATCCTGACAAAAGAATACGTGGTGTCTCCCGTTCTGTCAGGATTCAGAAGATTCACCGTCCCCTTGAAGAGATCCGCAATCCGGCAGACCGTCAGCCGGACCAGCTCCTGGTCCCCGTTTTTCCCCGACACCCCGGCCTGGAGATTGAATTTCCCGTCCGAATCATCCGGATCCAGGATACGGACCCGATAACTGTCCGATGGGAAAAGCGCATGAAGATTCGTGCCTGCCTTCTCTGACAGATAGGCATCCAGAACGGGAGTCATATCCCCGCTTTGATACCGCAGCAGATCCTTCACTCTGCGGAATCGACGATAGCTGTCGCACCCCTCACCGTCCTTCACCTTCAGACGGACGCCGGACACCATGCCGGGCAGCGAGGCATAGGCAACCTCGGCCACCCCTTCACCGGCGAAAAATCTCTGACCGGCCTGATAGTCGTTCCCCGCGATCATGGTATCAATACTGCCATTGGTGATCGCCGTAACGGCCAGGAGTGTCAGCGCGGCCAGGATCAGCAGGGCGGTTACCAGGGCCATCCCCCGTTCATCCCCCGGCACAACACCTTTCACGACCCGGCCCATTCTTCCTCCGGAGATAAGCCTGACGCATGCGCGTTCTCTTTTACCCCCGTTCATCAGGAACATGTCGCATTCCTTAAATAGACCTTCCGGGTGAGGACCATCGTATGGTAGCCTCCGTTTTGCTGATACCTCGGGTCCCGGTGCCTTGTCCGGCCTATGATCGTGACGATCACGATCTTTCTGTCCGTCGGATCGCATTGAAAAACCGGCTGGTCCGGCTGATTGTCTCCGTCTACATCCTGCAGAAAATAGGCCACGTCCGTGGTCCCCGTTCCGATGCTCTCGGAGTCCAGGTCACGGGTGGCATCGCCGGTCCGGAATTTGAAGTAGTACGTCTGCCCGTCCAGAACCAGAATCGGTATCTCCGGTTTACATTCCCCGCCTTTCAAACCGGTGATCCGGACCTGATCCGCTCCCTGCAATCTTCTCACGAAATAATCCATGGCCACCCTGACGTTCTGATTCCGCTCCTGCAGATCTTCCGTCAGACTGTAATTCCGCTCCTGCGAGATCATGAAATTGAACAATCCCGCGGTCACGATCCCGGTGACCGCCAGAACCACGAGGATCTCAACGAGGGTAAATCCTCCGTCCGGCCGGGTGGTCCGTCGATTCATCGTCCTGCTTTACCTCCTCGCAACGCCGCCGGTGAAGGTCAACGCGTGCATCGCCCCGGTCACATCCTTCCAGGAGACCGTGACCTTAATTTTTTTGAACGTCGTGTTGACCGTCGTCACCGTCCGCACGATTCCGTACCGTCCCCGGTAGGGATCCTCCGGCTTCCCGTCTCCATCCAGATCCATCTTTCGGCAGACCGGCGCATCCTTCCCCTTCAGGCTTGTGAAATCCGTCATCAATTGCGCCCTGCTCGACTCCAGGATCTCCGTGCCGATCGAGGTCGCAATGGTCATATCCTGATTAAAGGCGCTACCTCTCACGACCTGGACCTGGAGTCCCGCCAACCCCAGGAGTCCGAAGGAAAGGACCACCAAAGTGATCAGGAGCTCGATCAGCGTAAAACCCGCCTCATCACGAGGTTTCCTTTCCCATCCGGATTCCTCCGGACCCGTTGACGATAACATCATATCCCGCACTCCCGTCCTTCTGATGACGCACTTCAATCGTTTGAGGAGTTGCCGTTCCATTCGCGTAAAATTTCACATCGATGGTCCTTTTGTTCCGCCTGATATACACATCCCTGAACCCTGTTCTGCCTGACAGGTCCAGCAGATCGATCTTCCCGTCCGGATAGGAGATCTTCACCTGACCGGCAGGACAGCCGCCCGCTCCAGCCTCGGTAAAATCAGCTGAAATCGTCGCATCTTCCTTGATCGCCAGGATTCTCGCCTTCTGCAACAGGGTATAGATCTCCCGGGCGGCCGCCTTGGTCTTGTTCCGGGCGGCATACCTTTCAAGGGCCGGGCCGGAAAACGCCAGGGTCAGCGCCATGATGGACACGGCAATCATCAGCTCAATATAGGTGAATCCGGATTTTTCACCCGAAAACTTACGCATCATCGTGTTGTCTCTCCGCAATACAATGAAAAGTGCACCCGGACCGGAAATCGATTCCGCCGCTTTCTTTAAAAAATGCCAATTTCATATCTGTCATAATAATGACATACATTATTGTAATATTTTATCAAATTTTTGCCTGACTATACCAGACTTACTGAAAAAGGTCAAGTTATTCACACTCATTCTGTCACCACAATCTCCGATGGATCGGTGCCGGTTACGGCACCGCGCGCCCTGTCAGGCGCACCAAAAAACGGCCGCCGGTTTTTCAACCGGCGGCCGCACATAACGATCCGATTCTGTAACGAAGGAAGCATCAGGAGTCGTCCCACTTGCCTTCACAGCTTTTCCAGGTCATCACCCGGACACTCCCGCCTGTGTCCACATTGACCGCCCGGCTCTTGTTGGGCGCATCCACGACCGAACCGTCAAATTGCAGATAAAGGTCTCCGGCGGTCGCCGTTCCGTCGGGATTGAACACGGCGTTATTGCCCGCGAAACTGATCGCCGGCGGGGTGCCGCTTCCTCCGCTCGTATCCTGGGTCGCGTCGGTCCCGTAATCAATCCGCTGATTCAGGTTGTAGGACTCGATCAGCGTATCCGTGCCGGCATCGTAGGTCCCGTTACTGTTCGTGTCGATATAGACTACGCAGGAATCCGGTTCGGTATTCACAAACTGCATGCTGACAGCCTGGTTCATCTTGATCGCCTCGAGTCTGGCCTTCTGCATGAGCCCCGCTATGGCCCGGGTATCCCCCGTAAGACAATAGAAGGGAACCCAGTCCGAGATGCTCGGGACCGCCATGGCCGCGGTCAGGATGATGACGGATATCGTAATTAAAAGCTCAATCAGGGAAAACCCGCCGTCTCTTGAGCGTACGCAATACGTTTTCATCTCAACACCCTTCAGGAAGCCTTTCTGTTTAACGTAATGGTAAAAACCTGGTCGGTTTCATCCACCCCATCCGAAACGGTCACCACCACCTTGTGCGGCCCGGACGCCATTCCCCCCGTCTCCCAGACAAGTCGGCCCGTATCGGGTTGAATCCTCATCTCCTCGGGCGCCTGCCTCAGGGAGAACCTCAATGGATCGCGATCCCGGTCGACCGCCTGAACCTGGTATTCATAATTTCCATTGGAGGCGATCCGGGCCGGGGCCTCGGAAACAATCCTGGGCGGCGTGTTCGGAACCCGGAAGAAGGAAGAATCTTTCTGAAGCCCCCGGACCGTTCCGTCGTCCGGCAGCACCCGGACCTGGACGCAATCCCCACGTTTCAGAGTTCCAATGGGCAACCGGTCGGAATCACTCCCTTTTATTTTCTTCCCGTTCACCCACCATTCAAAATGGTTGACGAGGGTGTCCTGATCCGCATCCGTCGCCCTAACTCCGGCACGGAAGAAATATCCTTCCGGACCGGATTCAATCCGGACAGCGACCTCTTGGATCACGGGCGGAGAATCGACGACCACGACCGGATCGGACACCAGCACCCGTTCCGCCCCGGGAGATACCGCCTTCACCCGGATGGTATCCCCCCTGGAAAAGGAGGAGGCGGCCAGTTCATTTCCATTGACCGGAAGGGTGCGGCCGTTGCGCGTCCATTCAAACTCCCAACCGGACAAAGATCCGTTCTCCAACACGACATGCAATGTATCCGTGGTGTAAGGGTGCCCGGGTTGAATCGAGAGCGCCGCACCGGCCCGAACCTCTCTTTCCGGATCCATCAGGGAGCCGGAATCCACCGCGTTTCGACACCCGGTTCCGTACATCCAAAGAAACAGCAGCAAGAAGACGGTTTGAAATATCCTGTTCCTCATCTGTCCCGCGCCTCGTGTTCGTACTCCCGTTCCTGTTTACGTTCACGTTTCTGTTCGTGTTTCTGTTCGTGTTCACGTTCCGTCCCGGTGGAGCATGCCGGCCCCGACCCGGGCACCAGGACGATCCTCGAAGCGAACAGGGTTTCTCCGATCCCCATCTCTCCCTCGACGGCAACCCGGTCACCCCGGTGCAGCCTGTTCGGGGAGATCGGCTTCCCATCCTTCCCGATAACGGAAAAGACACCCTGGATCAGGACCCTCATCCCGTTGTCGAGCACCAAACTCCGGTTTCCGCTCCCGATATCGACGATCACACCTTCCGGCTGCGGACGCCCCCTGTCCGGGAAACGGTCTTCAGCCGTCACGAACGATGATACAAGCACCATGCAGAGCGCCACTCCCCAGACAATCGCCATTCGTTTCATAGAATGATTCCTCCAACAGATGGTTTCACCTTCAGTGATACCAGGAATCGATCACCGCACCCGGGGTTCCCGAAACACTCGGAGGCGCCGGTTCCACATAAGGTTCACCGTTGATGCCGATATAGATGTTATTCCCGCGAACAACCGGCGCCGTCGGAACACCGGGGCCGATCTCCTTTTTCTTCTTCCCGGGATCCCAGGCCCCCGCTCCGCTGTGAAAGACAACGGCATAGAGCGCCGCGGTCCCGAGATCGCATCCGCCCGAACTGCTCGGCGTATAGGTTGTGAAATAGAGGACCCCGTTGTAGACCATCGGTTTCCCGGCCAGTTTCTCTCCCGCCGCGAAATGGATCTTGTATCCCCGGGCGCCGGCGGACATGACCGTACCCGCGGCCGTCACATCATCCAGGGCGGAAAGATCGAAGGGAGATCCGGCCGGGCAGGAAAGATCCGCGCCGTTGATGTTCTCATCCCGCACCACAACGAAATAGTTGTCCCCCGCGGGATTGTCGAAGTCGTTGATGTTACCGGTACCGAACATCACCCAGCCGGTCCCGGTGGAATCCTCGGCCACCTCCGGCGCGAAATAGATCGACCGCTGATTGGCGTCCGTGGTCTCCATGTCGAAGAGCGTACAAATACTCCAGTTTGTCGGATCCCTGTCGGAGAGATCCATTTTGTGCATCCGGCCGTCCAGGTCCCCCACGTAGCCGAACTCCAGGTTCCCGGTCTGGTCATTGATCAGGGACACCTCGGAAACAACGTTGTTGTTGATGGTGTTGGACGTTGTTCCCTCACCGAGAGTAAAGGAGTGAACGAGACTTCCGTCCGCCAGATCCATGAAGTAGATCGCGTCGCCCAGGTCCGGGTCCGTGCTGTACCCCGCGCCCACTGCGGCGACATAGGTGTAGTCGTTGTTCTTGCATTGATCGCTGCCGGATTGGCCCTGGCTGGTGGGAATAAACCTCGATACCGTGGGACGGGACCAGGTCTCCCCCAGCTTGTCGTAGGCGTAGGATTTACTCTTGATCTTCATCTGGCCGGAGGTCTTCAGTGTGCTCAAGACCCCGCTGTAATCCCAGACATGAATCTCGGCCAGGCTCGCGTCATGCGCCACATCCCACATAAAGATCGGCTTCAGTGGATCGGAAACATCCAGGGCGAAATAGCCGCTTCCCCCCTGCCGTTCCCCGCCGGCAAGAATGGTTCGCCAGGCCGGCGCGGTAGCACCCAGGGTCTGGATATACATATCGTCGATGGTCGGCGCCCCGTCCACGTAGTATTCACTGTTCGACTCGTTGGGATAGGCGGAGACCATGTTCTTCAGCTTGCCCAGGAGATCGGGCGGGATGAAGGCCCATCGTTCGGCGCCGGCCCCGGTCCCGGTGGAATCGGCGTCAAAGGCATGGAGCATCCCGTCGTTCCCACCTGCGTAGACGGTACGGGGCCGGTCCTGATGGTTCGCTTTGAAGGTCAGGTACTCGGACCCGCAGTCCACGATGTAGTACGGGGGTTTGCCCACCTCCATCGGAATGGAGTGATAGATGTCCGCCAGTTTCCAGCGGTCCTCGGTGCTGTTCCCGTCGGAATCCTCGTCGAAGACGTCGACTCCACGGACAAAGTCAATCAGCTTGTCCGTGTTCGTCAGATCGCTGTCGGTCCCATACCCCAGGAGCGTCTTCAGACTCGAGTCGTTGGACAGTGTAAAATTGTTGAGTGAGGAACCCAGGCCCGAACCGATCGTAAAGATCTGCCGACCGGACGATGAGAGCGTGCCCCCGGTATCCCCCAGGAGATAGCCTGCGTCCCAGTAGGCGTCACTCCCGGTGATCTTGCCGTCCCCGTTGCGGTCATCGATATCGCCGGTCTGGGTGATATGATATTTCCGCAGATGTCCCTGCCACTGGTGGTTCTGGACGGGGATATAGGAGGCCATATAGAGGACGTTTCCCTCTCCCGATACTCCCGGATTGATCACCGGAGTGGTCAGGGAATAGGCGGAGGCGATGATGCTGTTGATGATCCCCCGCAGGGCGTTGCTCAACGTATTGAAGTCATCGGCGAAGAGGGCGTTTCCCGTTCCCCCCTGGGCGGCCATATCATTCAGGCTGTCAATCGTTTTCTGGTCGGAGATGGAAAAACCGATCACATAGGTCTTCACATCGTACGTGTTCCCATTGTAAGTCAGATTCCGGAGCTGTCCGGCAACCGTAGCAGGATTCACATTGCCGTTCCACTGACCGTCCGTGATCACGATGACATAATTCTGCTGGCAGGGATACTGGATCGGGCTGTTATAGGTCACGTCCGTACGCGACCCGTCATATCGCCTCCGGTCCTTGTAGGTCCCCTTGAAATAACTCTGGACATCCTGCATCGCCTCACCGGTCGGTGTCGAACCATCGGCACGGAGTTCCTTGTTGTCGGGATAGTTTTCCTGACCGTCGATCCACTCCTTGATCGCAGGCACATTGTTATCCCCGATCTCCACCAGGAGATCCCCCTCGTAATAGCTTCCATCATAATGGATGTAACGACTCGAATTGGAATTGACGGGATAGTACCAATAAACCGGGATCTGATAGGAATATTCCGCCTGCCCGAACCGCATCAGTCCGTAGCGAACCCCTTGGGTCAGGTCGGAACTGCTCAGGATATCCCAGAGCACATGTTTCCCGATATACATCCGGCTGTCGTTGGAAGGATAGCCGATCGCCCCGGCGTTGTAATAGTTGTTGCTGTCCGCGTGATCGTTGTTGGAAGAGTCGGTGTCCCATCCCCAGTGGTTGTCGCTCCCGTCCCCCCAGGTCACCATATCCCAACCGGAATGGACCGTGTCCCAGGCCATGCTTCCGGAGGTATCGAAGAAAATCAGCACATTCGGCGGAACGGCCTTCGTGGCCCCGGGGGGAAGTGCCTTGGCCGCGGCCCCGGCGCGCCACAGGACGATCAGGGAAAAGCACCCGATCAGACAGAATAGATATCGTTTCATCATCTTTCCTCCCGATCTTTAATTGTCCACGGCCTCGCCGTAATAGCGGAACTCCACCGTAATGCTGGACAAGCTGTTCCTCGGGCCCGTACCGGTGACCTGCGCCCCGTAATAATAGGCCCGCACATTGCTGTCGTCCCCCCCATACCCGCTGGCGGTTGTCATGGAATAGTTTTTCGGAGCCGGGCCGGGCATCCGCGTCATCTGTTTATAGGCCGCGGGAACATTGTTCTGGGTCTCATTCTCGGTCAGGCTGAAGAGGTTGAAGGTGTAGCTTCCCGACCCGAGGTTTGCAGTCTGGTCGCCGTAATTCGTGGTGACTACGGGATCCCGGACCACCAGGTTTCCGTTATCCGTATAGTTGTTGACCGGGGCCAGTCCTCCGCTCGTGCTCCAGACGTTCCGGAGCCAGGTCAGGGCGGCCCGGGCGCCTCCCTCGGCCGTGTAGAAGGTCGTCTTGGAAAGCCGGTCGTTCCCGGAAATCGACTCCTCCACCGTGGAGGTCATCATCGCGGCCAGTCCCATCACGGTCAGAGTGACCAGCAGCAGAAGCGCCGCGATCAGCGCGATTCCTTCCTGATTCCTCACGTATTTCATCATGTCACCCATCTCCCCATCAGGTCCGACCGCTAATTGACAAACTGCATGTTCGGCATGAAGACCCGGGTGGTGAGCACCCGCCGCCGCCTGCCGTCCGCCGCATGCGCGTTTCCGTTATAGAGCGCGGCGAACGCGCCGCCGTTGAAGAACCGGTCGGGTCTGGAAGTCCGGGCCAGGAGGGCGACCTGCACCGAACGGACCTGTGTCAGGTTCGCTGAAGGATCATCCACCCAACTGTCCACAACGTTGTCGTTGTTCGTGTCGATTCCGTATTGCAACTGCAGATCCTCGATATTCCTGGCAACCACGTTTGCGGCGCCGTTCACGTTCCGGATCAACTCCGGCGTATCCAGAACGCCATCTCCGTCCGTATCCACCCAGTCGATGTAATAGACCAGACTGGTGAAACTGACAATCTGGCCGCCGGTGTAGTCCGCGCTCAGTCCCTGCGACGTGTTCAGGGGGGATTGTCCCGGGGCAAAGCCGATCCGGTCCAGTGTCCCCCCGGCAATCCCTGTGGTCACGCTCGAAACCTGGAACACAGAATAGTCGGTCCCCGCCGCCGACAGGGCCATGACCACCTGACCCGCCGTCAGGCCGCACCCGGCGTTCACAAAGGCAGTGGCCGCAGGCGCGTTGTAGGAAACAATATCGATCGGCAGGGCGCCGCCCTTCCAGATCTCCACCGCGTCGGTCTTCGACGTACCGTTGCCGTCCATCACCATCACCAGGTCCGCCGTTCCGTCCCCGTCCTGATCGATTCCGATGCTCCCCGGCGCCCCGCTCATGAACCCCAGCCCCTGCCGTCCTGGCACCTTGTAACCGGTCATCTGCAGGTCCTTCACGATCGAGTTGGACGCAATCCGCAGCTCCTGCTGCATCTCCGCCACGCGGTCCTGGACGGAAAACGACTGGGACGCCTGGATCTGGATGGAATAGGCCGCGGCCACGATAATCCCCGTGACCACCAGGGCGACCAGGAGTTCGATCAACGTAAAGCCGGCCTGACTCCTCACCGGTCCTGTACTGAAATCTCCAGACATCATAAGGCCCCTTTCCATCTCAAATAATCGTCGGGACAGTCAATACCCGGACGGCGCCGTCCACCACCCAGGTCACGGTCACGGTCACCTGGTTCCCCTGGGATACCGGGGCAACCGCCACCTGGCAGCGCCCCTGGGGCAGGCCGGAGAGCGTGATCGAACTTTTGATCTGGTCATAATCGCTCTGTGCCGGGTTGCTCGCCGGCCGGGTCGAAATATTGTTGGTATCGAGATTGTTATAACTCGCGACATTCACGGCGTTCTGACGGATCCGCTCGATCATATCCTGCGCCAAAAGGGCCGCGACACTCATCTTGCTCCCGTAGCTGTTCCCCTTCACCGCCAGGAGCTGCATCTGGGCCACGGCCAGAAGCCCGATCGCCAGCACAACGATGGCGATCATCACCTCGATCAGAGTGAAACCTTTCTCTTCCCTTTTTCTCCTTCTCATACCAAAAGATCCTTTCCGACTGGAATAGATGCCGGTCGCTCCATGCCCTCTGTGAATCAGCAAATAGGATGCCAGGTCCGGATCGGCAGATGGATTCCTCTTAACCCATGATTTTTTATGGAGAAACTCCAGACGGGAGCCTTTTCCCGTTTAGGTCCGCAGAAAGGAAAACTATGGAATCCGTTACATAGTTATGTAAGGGATTACACAATTTTCATCCGTGAAACCGCCACCCGGTTTACAAAAAGCGATACTCGCCTCTCCCTGAATGAACGATAGAAACAGTCCGATCACAAAAAGCCCCTCTTGGTTTATAGGTTGATAGTGAGTATACGCCTCACCTGGAAGGTGAAACCGAAGACCGGGAGGGGTGATACGATCTCCACAACCAAACCTTTTTGACAGGATGAACCGGATCGACAGGATAGGCGGACCCGACTCCCCCGAAAGGGGAGTGCGCCCCCCTGTCACGCAGCCGCGTATCAAAGACAAGGTCGGGAGGTTGGCTTTTCCATGGAAATCAGATAAAATAAAGTGAATCTTATGTTGAGGAAAGGACCCGATATGAAAAGCGATATGACATTGAACCGGGTGGTGGAATTTCACGGTCACCTCTGTCCAGGTCTGGCCTATGGGTATCGCGTGGCCGGAGCGGCCCTGGAGATTCTGGGAGATCCCGCCGAAGACGAGGAGATCGCGGCTGTGGTGGAAAACAATTCCTGTGCCGTGGACGCGATACAGGTTATGACCGGTTGCACGTTTGGAAAAGGGAATCTCATCTTCAGGGATTACGGAAAGCAGGTCTATACCTTCTTCAGCCGGAAGAATGGTAAGGGGATTCGGATTTCCGTGATCTACTCACGTCAGGAGTCTCCGGACGAGAAGACGATCTGGAAACGAGTCCAGGAGGGAGATTCCTCTTCGGACCTGGAAGAGAAAATCAGGAAGATCAAGATCAAAAAAGTGGAGGAGATCCTCCGTCTGCCTCAGGAGAAGCTCCTGGCAATCCGGGATATCCATGCCCCGCTTCCTCCAAAGGCCCGTCTTTATCCCACTGTTCGATGTGAGCAATGCGGTGAGAAAGTCATGGGACCCCGTATCCGGGAAATTTCAGGCAGAAAATTCTGCATCCCCTGTACGGAAAGTCAAGAAAATCGGCCTGCCGGGATATGACAGGGGGCAGGGGTTCTGCCTTGCTGTTTTTCTCAGCCGCGGTTCTTGTCGTTCCGTTTTCCGGGGTGGAAGAACAACCAGATTCGGAAGAGAAGGCGGTTCCACAGAGAAATCTTCAAATGGGGGCGTTTCTCCGGCTTATAGTGATTCCGCATATAGTCTCTGTCATACAGACCCATGCAAAACGTCCTTTCTGTATTTTCACAAGAACTCCGTTGCTCTAATAAAATAGTCTAAAACGATCCGGATTGTAAACTATTTATTCCTCTGTCCGTCTAATTCGGTGAATGGAGATTGGTTTTCGAATCTAACGGAAAGGAGAAACTCATGAAAACCCCCCTGACTTACATTCTGACCGCCGCATTGCTTGTCGTTTTCTCCCTGCCCGCGATGGCGTGGCAACGACCGACGCACAGGGAGGTTCATCATTTCAGGATGGATCGACACCATGATCGCCGGGACTTCAGACAAGACCGGCATCGGGACATAAAGGGCGCGCGGAGGGACCGCAGAGAGGACCGCAGGGAGTTTACGCGGGACCGCAGAGAGGATCGAAGGGAATTCCGGACCGAAATGAGAGAAAACCGCAGCGCTTTTCATGACGCCGGTACACCTAAAGAACGTAAAGATGTGCGTCATGAAGTGAGGAAGGATGCGCGGGATTTTCGCAGAGAACGTCGTGAGGATGTCCTGGGGTTTAAGGATGAACGCCGTGAGGACGCCCGGACATTCCGAGAGGAAAGACGGGAGGACCGGCGCGATTTTCGAGAGGGGAAAAGGGAAGATCTGAAGGATTTATTGAAATAGAATGACTCTGCCCTCCTTCTTGAGGAGAGGATCGGTTTTTTCACATGGGGCCTGCTCAGCGCAGGCCCCTCTTTATTTTTTTGATCGGTTGTGATCCATGTCACAATGGAATGTCTTTTTTGAGATAAGATCCGATTATATTGATGAAATGGAATATGGCCGGATGAAAACCAGATCGACTTCTTTCATGGAGGGGAGAAGATGAGCGCTCATGTCAGAATGAAAAAAAAGGAAAGTTTGCCGGAGAGGATCGAAGAATGGAAAGAGAGAGAGGAGGAATTGCAGAGAAGCGCAGCGGAACTGTACAAACGGACCGACAGTTATTTCGTTCAGATTGTAACGAAGGCCCTTCAACGGGATGCGGAAAAACATGAAGAAATCCTGCAGGCGATACTGGATTGTTTTGACTGCACCGTGACCATTACCCCGGAGGAACTGGGGGAACTGACGAGCCTGCTTGATGACCATCTTGAAATCCGGAAGAGGACGGACAAACTGGCTCGGGTCGCGCTGAAGAGCCGCCCGCACTACATCACGAATCAACTGCTTCGATATCTCCTGGAGGACGGAAAAAAGAACGCCGTTCTGGTGGAGCAGTTGAATGAATTCAAGGGGCATCTTTATCCATACGCCTGAGTGAAACGGGAGAGAAATAGCCCCCGGGTGTTCCGGGTGAGGGGGAGGTTGAAACCTGCGATGACGTGTTTCCCCTGAATAGGTTGGAACGAACCGTTCTTTTCCCCTAAAGTGATTCCTTCCTGATTCCGATGAGTTCCAATAAATCAATATCAAGCAACAGGAGCAATTCATCGGAACAGGGAGGGATGCAAATGTCTTTGATAACCTGGGAAGAGAAGTACAGTGTCCGGATTCCGAGACTGGACGAGCATCACAAAAAGTTGATCGGTCTGATCAATGAATTGCACGATGCGATGAAAATGGGGAGCAGCAAAGCGGTCCTGTCCAAAGTCATTGAGAGGATGGTGGACTACACAAAGTTTCATTTTACCGCCGAAGAATCCGCAATGACGAAAGCCGGATATTCCGCCTACCCTGGACATAAAGCGGAACATGATGCTTTTGTAAATAAGGCATTGAAATATCAGGAAGATTTTAATTCAGGCAAACTCATGCTATCTCTGGACGTCATGAAATTTCTCCGGGAGTGGCTGGTGAACCATATCCAAGTCGTGGATAAGAAGTACGGCCCGGTCCTGAAAGAAAAAGGCGTGGTGTAATGCACTTGCTCTTCCCACCTCACTATGCCGGTATCAGTCCGCTTCGTTTGTCAGCGTGCTGTTACTGTTACGCACAGGCGGGGTGGATGCGGGAGACAAGATAGCGGCTCCAGGCCGAGGGAGACTACAAACGGATCCCCTCCGTTTGCCGAATGGGGCATCATCCTCTACAACCGAAGATCCTGGGGAGCAACGAGGGAGCGGTGTGTCTGGAAAAGGCGTTGAGCTCTTGCCGGAACACTGCCTGAGATCATTCCGGCAGAAAAAGGAGATACGCTTTCCGTGATTGCCCAATCCTGACGGGTCAGGAACGCCACTGAACTCCTCAACAGGGGAGTCCGAACATTCTCTATCGCTGGATTCGGGGGATTCGGGGTACTTGCCTTTCCCTGATTTTTGCATTAAGATTGTTAAGGTACGTTGATGGTCTCTGAGAGAGTACCCGGATGAAGATGAATTGTTGGGAATACAATCAGTGCGGCAGGGAGCCCGGCGGGAAACGGGAGCAGGAACTGGGGGTCTGTCCGGCCGCTGTGGATGAAAATCTGAACGGAGTTCATGGAGGCAGAAACGCGGGTCGTTCCTGCTGGATTGTGGCCGGGACTTTCTGTGACGGCACGATCACGGGAGTGAGGAGCCGGAAGATTGCAACGTGCACCCAATGCGATTTTTATCAGCGTGTGAAAGAAGAAGAGGGCTCCTCCTTTATCTTTTCCGGTATTCTGATTACCTGCCGGAAGAATGGCGAGTCTCCCATCATAGCACGTTGAGGGGATGGCGGGTTTCTTTGCGTTCTGGAGCCGTGGGGCCACGAAGGAGGTTGTGGTGCTCCCGGTTCTGGAGAAGCGGATGATCTTCATTGCCGGTGGAACAGGGTTTGTCGGCAGGAATCTTCTCCGGTCGTTCGAGGGAGAAGGTCTTCCGATCCGGTGTCTTGTTCGGGACGCGGGAAAAGGGGAGTGGGTCCGTTCCCTCGGGTTTGAGACCGTGTCGGGCGACATTACGGATGAAGATTCTCTCCGGGGTGTGATGGATGGAGTGAAAACCGTCGTTCATCTGGTGGGAATCATTGAGGAAAAACCGGGTCGGAGCTTTCAGGATGTCCACGTCAGGGGAACGGAGAACCTTGTCAATGAGGCGATCGCCGCCGGGGTTGGAAATTTTTTCTATCAGTCCGCTCTCGGCGCGGATCCCGGCTCTTCCTCTTCTTATCTGAACACCAAGGCCCGGGCGGAACGGGTTGTCATTTCTGCGAACATTCCTTATACCATCTTCAGGCCTTCCCTTATCGTCGGACCGGGAGACGGCTTCACGGAAAGAATGAAGCAGCTTCTCTCCGCCGGACCCGTGGTCCCCGTTCCGGGAGATGGGAATTCCCGGTTTCAGCCTCTCTATATTGAAGACTGGATCCGGTGTTTCAGCGCCTTTCTGGAAGGGGGAGGCTTGGAAAACCGGGTGCTTGAAATCGGTGGACCGGAGCAACTGACTTATAATGAAATCCTCACGGCCATGATGAAGGCCTTGAAAATTGCCAAACCGGTGGTCCATCTACCGATGGGGCTTCTCCGGACGTCCCTTCCCTTCCAGGGGGTCTTGCGATCCTTTGCGGAGTTGTTCGGGCGCGAAATTCCTGCTGTGACCGGAGAACTCTTGTCGCTTTTGAGTCGGGACAATCTTTGCGAGATCGACTCGATCGAGAAACATTTCAACTTTTCCCCGCTTCCCTTCACCGAGGCCGTCAAAAAGTTCTTATAAGGGTTTTCCTTCAGGGAAATTCGCCCTCAGAAAACCGATGATATCATCCGATTCGTACATCGGCTTGCCGTCGATGAACAGACAGGGAATCTGATACATTCCTCCTTCCTTGACCAGCCGTTTCAGGTTGGCCGGCCAGAGGATGTTTTTGTATTCCACCTTGACCTTGAGTTTCCGGATGGCCCTACGGACCTTCAGACAGTAAGGTCAGGTTGGAAATTGGTACAGTTCCAGTTTCATGATCTGCTTCCTTGCGTCGAACTCTCCATTCATACACTCTATACCCTGCCGGGGAAGGGTGTCAACCGCCAGAGGCCCCACAGCCAGCGATAGAAATGTTCAGATCGTTTGGTTGAGGAAGCTCGTTTTAAAAAGTGTCCGGTGGCCCTCTTCGCAAACAGAGCGGCATCCGAGCGTAGCGGAGCCGCCTCGTCTGCGTTATGCTCCCTGCGACATACCGCAGGGGGATATGCCTCACTCGCAAGCCTTGACGAGACAGCCCTGCGTCCCTCTCGGTGCGGCGCTCCGTTTACGAAAAGGACCACTGAACATGCTTCGCATGGTCGCCCCTTCGGGTCGACACGATCTCACTCTTTCTCCCGACCTTGTCTTTAATGCTCCGCTGCGTGACAGGGGGGGATGCTTCCCCTGCGGGGGAGCCGGGTTTGCATATCCTGTCGATCCGGTTCATCCTGCCAAAAAGGTTTTGATTTTCGTTTCCGATCTTTACCCCGTACCCCCGGTCCATAGCTTCTGAGCTTGATTTGATTTTCAGTTTTGCAGGTCAGGATTCTACCCCCCCCCGGAAAGGATCTGAATCACCCCATAAAAAATTGGGAGAAGTCCTACCGGCATTTCTCTTGACACATTCGACCATGGCTGTTATCATTCAGACGTTCTGATAGAGTACATCCACAAGTGCATTCCCGGTCATTTGGGGACCCCCTCCTGATTCGTAACCCGATGATCCAGACCTTGAATCTCACAAAAAAGTTCGGTAAACTGACTGCGGTCAATCGATTAAATCTCTCTGTTAAGCCGGGTGAAATTTTTGGTCTCCTCGGCCCGAACGGTGCCGGTAAGACCACGACAATCCGCATGTTGACGACTTTAGCCAGGATTTCATCGGGCAGTGCTATGATCCACGGATACAACGTGGAGAAATCTCCCATCGCAGTGAAAAAGATCATAGGCGTGGCCCCGCAGGGCTTGAATCTGGAGATCGAACTGACGGCGGAAGAAAATCTGGAGTATCACGGCAGATTGCACGGAATGTCCAGACAGTCAAGAAAGAAAAGCGTGTCTGATCTCCTCAGTTTTGTAGGATTAGAGAGAAAACGAAAGATCAAGGTCGACCACTTGTCCGGCGGGATGAAGAGGCGGCTCCTGATCGCACGGGCGCTGATGCACAACCCCAGGGTTCTTTTCCTGGATGAGCCCACGGTCGGTCTGGATCCGCAGATCAGAAGGAAAATCTGGGGCCTGATCATGGAGCTCAAATCCCGGGGAATCACCACATTGATCACCACTCACTATATCGAGGAGGCGGAAGTTCTCTGCCGGCGGGTCGGCATCCTGCGTAAAGGAACGCTGATCGCCCTGGATTCCCCGGCGGGGCTTAAACGGGATGTGGGAGAATATGCCGTGGAGTGTCAGGAAAACAACGGATGTGAAATCGAGTTCTTCCGGACACGCCGGGAAGCGGTGGATTATGCCGGAGGACTGACCCGGGACGTCACGATTCGCAAGACCAACCTGGAAGATGTCTTCCTGAATCTGACTGGGGAAAAAATTCTGGATGATTAATCTGGGGTTCTACACGATCTTCTGGCGTGAAATGCTCAGCATCCGGAAGAAATTTGTGAAGTTTCTGACGGGAAGTCTGGTGATGCCTTCCTTGTATCTGGTCACCTTCGGATGGGGATTGGGGCGGGGCATTTCCATGAAGGGACAGGATTATCTGGTCTATGTTCTGCCGGGGATCATCGCCCTCTCGGCGATGAACAACAGCTTCACGGGCGTAGCCGTCACCCTGAACATCAGCAAACTCTATTACCGGACGATCGAAGAAATTCTGGTCTCGCCGGTGGGCCCCTGGTCCATCACGCTGGGTCGGGTGCTGGCCGGATGTTTCAAGGGGCTTTTTTCCGCAGGGCTTCTGATTCTGATCAGCCTGCTGCTGAAGGTAAAAATCCATTACCCCCTCTCTTTCTTCGTGATTCTCTTCCTGACCTGTTTTGTTTTCGCCTCCCTGGGGGTCCTCGCGGCCATGCTGGCCCGCTCGCATGAAGACATGACCAACTTCACCAACTTCGTGATCCTTCCGATGGCCTTCCTTTCCGGGACCTTCTTCCCGCCCGATCGTCTTCCGAAACCTTTCGCGATCCTGATTTCGGTCTATCCGTTGACCCACGCCTCCGTTTCATTGCGAAGCACGGCCCTGGGCACGGGGATCCCCTTCCTGTCGCTGGGGATCATCCTGCTCTACGCGGCGCTTTTCTTCTTTCTGGGAGGCATGGCGATCAAACGGCTGGAAATGTAAGTAAAAAGGAGAAGAAGAAATCCTGGGGCTGGAGCCCCATCCGGAGGCACGGTCCATCCACGCAGGGAGTGACACCGCCTGTTCCTTCTATTGCACTGCCTCCTCCAAGGCGACACCAAGACCGCGGTATCTTTCAATGAAAGTTGCAATGATCCATAACGTCTCCAAGGCATAGTCTTCAATGATCCGCTCCATCCGGTGGATTTCTCCAAGACTTCGATGAAGCAGCCGGTCCAGAAGATTCTCCTCTCCCAAAACCAGGGGTTTGGAGAACTGGGTAATCCGGCGAGAAAAAATGTGATGGAGAGGAACCCCGGTTTTTCGGTAAATCCCAAGGATCTGCCTCCCATCCTCTTTTTGGATCAGCCCTTTCCGGATGAAGGCATGCAGATGTCGTTCAAAAGGAAGGCGTGCATGCCCCGGGCAGACCCACGGTTCGTTCCCATTGGAACAGTCATCGTGGATGTTTTTTGGGGGGCACTGGGCAATGACCAGATCATGAAGGAACATTTCAAGCAGGGTGAATGAGAGACTGAGCGCGCCGAGAACAATGCCCGCCTCCAGGGAACGCCGGATCCCCGAGATCAGATAACCCGCTGATTCCCCCTTTAGACAGACGCGAAGTTCCTGATACGCTTTGGAAATCTTTCTGATTTCGGATACTGTGCGCGGCTCGAATTGATCCTCCAGCCGACGAATCGTCATTACAGAATGCTCCTTTGAGGTTCTACAGTTTTTCGTACCACGGAGATCTTATTTTTTATACCACAGATCGGGACTTCTTCCAAGAAGAATCGGGCGCTTGAACAGACGGGCCTGCACGCACCACGTCTGACGCATCTTCGCCTTACACTGAACTCCGAGGAAAACGACAGGGAATCTTACACAAGAGAGGGGAAAGGAGGGATCACCCCGGGAGGTGGTGGTATCAGAGGTATTTCAGACCGGCCAGGTAGTGCGGAACCTCCGGATCGGGCTGGATGCTCCAGACTACGATTCCTTCCCTCTCCGAGGGAAGATTCCTGCTCAAAGAGGATTCCGGATCGAAGTACAGTTTCAACCGGGTTCCCACATGGAGCTTTTCCCGGGTTTCGAAGCGAACCCCGCGATCGCTTACATCCACCACAGTCGCCTGGTTTGAATCTACCTCACCCGGACCTGTCTGATACTTATAATGGAACAGAAAACGACGTCTTTGTCTTCTTTCTTTCCGCTGTTCCATTTTATGCTCCTTTTCGGAAAAGTTTTTACGGAACCCGCTTCGATTTGAATTTCCCTACAAACATCTGCGCTTGCCGGTGTCGATTTTCAAGACCCAGCCATCCTTCGCCTCCTCCGTTACGGTATCATAACCGGCCAGCGTGGCCAGGACGTTGATCTTTTTTGCCGCGCTCTCACTATCAACCCATACCTCTATATGATCTTCCAGCAGACAGCCGTCCTGAGTCAGAAGGCGTTCCACTTGGTCGTATGGGGCGGAAACATCGGCTCCTCTTCCGTCAATGATCATCCCTGAAACTCCAAATCACTTCCAAAGAAGTCGTTTTGCCGGATGTACATAACCTCTTGATTTTTATCAAATTACATGGTTGTTAATTCTTCCGGCAAATGATATCGACTTCGTACCAAATAAAATACCGCTCGCGGTATAAAACGGCTTTTTACGAGTCCATCTGTATTGGTGAAGTGCGATAACTATAGCATTGTTTTCTGATTCACGCTATCGTATGGAGGTGGTATTTCCTATCGGATGGTTGGCCTGTTCCCGTAGCGGAAGTGATCATCGGGTCATTCCTTTTTCCGTATCTGAATCTTCTGCATGGCCTCGATCTTCTCCAGGTACCGCCTTGCCTCCTGTTCTACCTCCGGCTCCGGACCCACATCCAGGACGGCCAGAAAATACTGGTAGGCCGAAGTCAATTGCCCCAACCCTTCATACAGGGCCACACCGGCGCCGAGGCAGGCCCGGTCCAGGAACCCCCCCGAGGGGTGGTCCGCGATATAATGCCGGAACACGGACAGGGCCTCGGCATAGTACCCCTCCCTGAGGAGGAAATACCCGATCTGGATCCGGTCGGATGCCATAAGGGACCTTCGCGCCGATCCGGAGGAAACGGAAAAGTACTCTGAAACAGCCTTCCTGAAATCTCCCCGTACGACAGCCTCATGTACCCGGATGTCAATGGGGGCCTCTCCTTCCACCGCATCCGGAATGGAGTCGTTTGAGGGGAACCGCCAGGCGGAACGCCATTTGAATTGACTGAAGAATTCCGGAAAACGGTCCATCCCATAGGCAATCAAAAGCCCGGCCAGAAAACCGCCGATATGGGCGCCATGGGCCACTCCACCGCCCCTGCCAGAAGCAAACAGGAACGGAAGAAGGTTGTCCACAACGAGAAAAAACCCGAGCACCAGCCGGGCGGGGAGCAGCACGGTATCCATAAAGAGAGGGAAGAGCATGACGAACACCCGCACCTTATTTCTCGGAAACCAGAGAAAATAGAGTCCGAGAACACCCGAGATCGCCCCGGAAGCTCCGATCATCGGGATCAACGAGTTGAGTCGGAACAAACTGTAAAAAAGGGTTGCCGCCGTTCCGGTGAGGAGATAGACGACAAGATAGTTGAAGGAACCAAGACGGTGTTCCACGTTATCTCCATAAATCCAGAGAAAAAGCATATTCCCGGCAAGGTGCCAAAAGCCCGCGTGCAGGAACATGGAAAAAAAGAGATCGTCCAGGGCGGGATGAGCGGATTTGAAACCATGAGAGAAAATGAACAGATCGTACGCCGTGATGTGACGGATCAGTTGCGTAATGGGAATATTCCAATATTGGGGAATCGCCCGAACATACTCCAGGAAAGCAGGATCATTCGGGTTCGGGAGTGTCATGCTCAGAGGAAGGGTAAAGATCAGGTAGACCGCGACATTCAATCCAATGAGCAGATAATTGATGACCGGAGTGCCACGGGGGTTCGGCATATCACTGATGGGCAGAAACACTTTCCGGACCTTTCTTTCCCCTTTTTATGGTACGGGGTGGTTGGTTCGCACACGCCCCTCTTGCTTCGAAAAAACCGTGGAAGTCTATGAGGCAATGAAAAAGAAACACCCATAAGAGGATGAAAAAATCATACAGCAAAGTGGATCTCCGTTCAAGCAGGAAGGCAACCCCTAAATGAGCGATAGGAGTTTCATCCTAAACAAAAAACCCTCTTGGTTTAACGGTTTATAGTGAGCATACGACTCACCTGTAAGGTGAAACCGAAGACCGGGAGGGGTGACGCGCTCTCCACAACCCAATCTTTTTGACAGGATGAACCGGATCGACAGGATATGCGAACCCGACTCCCCCGCAGGGGGAGCATCCCCCCTGTCACGCAGCCTACCATCCTCAACAAAACGATCTGAACATTCCTATCGCCGGATTCGGGCTCCCTCCTTCAATTTGCCTGGCACCTATCCTCCCC